>NZ_ATUJ01000035.1 GCF_000420145.1 Paracoccus zeaxanthinifaciens ATCC 21588 | reverse complement strand
GTTACGATAGATGCCCAAAGGTCTTCCTCTCCGCCGTCGCTCTCGCTGCCACCGTCATGTTCTGGCTGTGACCATCAATGAGTCTGGAGCCTAGGTAAGTCGAGGAGTGTCGGGCTTCGGCATATCTTGATGAATATGAATTTTGTCATTGCCGCGCATGCGCACGGTAGTGATCTGCCTTGCCTTTAGGGCTTTATCGAAACCCGAGAGGGCCTCCATCATATCAATGCGCGGCATTCTTTTCTCCTGCAGACAACCAGTTCCGAATACCGATCTCAATGTTGTCAGGCAATCTAGTACGCCGCCGCACCGCGCTGCGCCGCATGGCGGGCGTGTAGAAGACAGGGGCAGTAGCCAATAGATAGACCGTATATCGGACACCCGCACCGCGCATAGCCACGGTTCGCATTGAGGAAAGTTTCATTGGCAAAGAAGGCAGCATTAGTGAACCTCATTAATGCTAAGCCATTGGTATCCATGTGGCGCTAAGGAAGACTTGAGTGACAATTCACACGTTTGTCGATTGCCACTGAAGTCTTCCTCAAGTGGCCACAATTCTTCCTTTGCGGCAGGAAAGCTGACGTAGTTTGGAAGCGTTACAGGCGGTACCCCGCACCGCACTAACTACCTGAGACAACGGTCTGCTATCCTCCCCGCTTCAATCCGTGAGCCAGGGGTATAGGAAGACGCGATCAGAGGCTCCTGAATGCGAAAGCAGATCGAACAGAGTTCATTGCAGCTTCGCAGGAAAGGGCTGGGCGACGCGGCATCGAGCGATCCCTAGCATCGCCGGACAATTTTCGGCCCACTCCGGACCTTCGCCGGGATTGCCATCGCTGCGGCGCGGCTTCACTGAAGCGGCCTTTCGTGGCGCCATACAGGATCGTCCGGTGGGTCGAAGGCCGCAGTGCGCAGGGAAGCCGACATAGCGGTATGTGGTAGTGTCGAGCGCAACCTTTCCTTTAGTCCGGCTATGTCGTTAGATTACCGTTGTTAGAACTGAACCGCTCCGGGTTTGCCGGAGGCTCCAACTCCTGAGTAGGATGGAGCATCATGAGCAAGACGACGAACAAATTTTCCCCCGAAGTGCG
>NZ_ATUJ01000034.1 GCF_000420145.1 Paracoccus zeaxanthinifaciens ATCC 21588 | reverse complement strand
CAGAAAAGATTACTCATGATGCCCCCACCTGTTTGGGAGCGTGAATCACGCCGACAGGACGGCATCAAGAAAATTAATGGGTCCTGACCCTAGGATATTTTAGTCATACCATGAAAGTTGTCTTGCATGGATGGTTGCCAGCGACCGCCGCTTTGGATGCCTGATTGATCGGGCGTCGATTACGACCGTGTCGGATTTCACGACCGTGGCCGCCATAGCGCCGGGATATTCGAAGGATACAACGCGCGATCCTTGAACCACTGCGCGGGCTTCGCAATGGGAAGCGCCCCGCAGTCCTTGCACTCGACGGTCACGACCTCGCAGGGGCAATTCGAAAGCTTGCTGACTGGCGGCGCGTTTCATCACGATACGACAGATGCCCGAAGACCTTCTTTTCAGCGATCGTGCTTGCCGCAATTGTCATCTTCTGGCTGTAGACTGAATGCGTCCCGGTTTGACGAATAAGCAAGATTATGCATCTTTCAAACCTGCGGTCTTCGGTACTATGGAACCTAATGCGAGCTAAGTGCGCGAGTTCACCGAAGTGCCTATCGACCGCAGCGAGTTTGCCGGCGGCTCCAATCCCTGAGTAGGATTGAGTATGATGAGTAGGACCACGAAAGATTTATTCCGTAAGTGCGGGAGCGTGCGGTTGGTCTTCGACAGTGAGGGCCAGCATGGATAGCGGCGCGATGAACCATCCCGTCTCGGTTGGTGGGGTCGTGGTCAATGCGGGCGATGCCGTCCTTGCGGATGAAAACGCCATCCTGATAATGCCCGCATCCGAGGCCGAGGCCGAGGCCGCGGCCATCCACGCAGCCGAAGTCGAGGCCGAGGAACGTCGCATCCTGGCACGTCTGGCCAACGGCGAGGTGCTGCCCGACATAAGCGGAGCCACACGATTGATCGCGGGAGAAGCGTAGTTCCAGACGTTCAGTCCCGGTATCTGGTGGAACGGACCGAGGATGAATCTGTACGGTTCTGATGTCCGGATCCTGCAGATGTATTCGCAAGAAGTGAGGCCGCCGAGGCTCTTGAGCCTGTACGCGAAATTCTATGCTGCCACGAGGTCGGTGAGGTGCGTTCGAAGTTGGTCGTGGCTGTCGTACTGAAAGCGCTCCACTGTGGCCTCTTTGATGGAGAGGTTCTGAACCGCGCCGGGTTTGCCGGAGGCTGATTTCGGTTAGTTACGCGGCCACGGCTTCTGTTTCCATAGTGGCGTAGAAGTTTGCCTCTGCTTC
>NZ_ATUJ01000033.1 GCF_000420145.1 Paracoccus zeaxanthinifaciens ATCC 21588 | reverse complement strand
CAGAAAAGATTACTCATGATGCCCCCACCTGTTTGGGAGCGTGAATCACGCCGACAGGACGGCATCAAGAAAATTAATGGGTCCTGACCCTAGTATTGATCCCGGTTCGACCTTCCCCGGACGATCTGCGGGCCGTAGGCGCGACCATAGCCGCCGTGAATGCCGCGAAGGTGCCGTTCGCCTTTGCACTGTCTCAGACGCCGCGTGCGCGGATCACGGAAGAAGCGGCCCGCGTCCTGGCGCAACATGGCAGGGTTGCCCCGGTAAATATCGCGCAACGTGTCGCCTATGCTGAGACCGGCGCGACCGGCCAAGGGGTATCTGAGACAACCGACGACAAGGCGGGGGCAGAGATTGCCGCCGTATGGGACTACGTGAAGGGGATTCTGGATGGCTAAGAAACCTGTCGCCCTCGATGGCCTGTTGAACACAGAAATCCGCCCAACCGATACCGGGATACCGCAACGCGGGGCAGGGCAGGGCGCAGCTCAGGACAAGAAACCAGCGAAGCGCCCAGGTGAGAAACGGCTGACACTGGCCCTCGATGGCGAGACCTACAAGCGCCTGAGGCTTCATGCCGCCGAAACGGACCAGACGCACCAGGCGATATTGGAAGCGGCGCTTTCGGAATACCTTAAACGCGCAAATGCATAGTTACGTAATTTTTTGAAAGTGCCAGCATGTTTCGAATAGCTTTGATCTTCTTGATTCTTCTCGTCAGCGTCGCCCACGCTGATGAAGATGCAGTTGCAAAGTATCGTGACTATCTGCCCGAACAACTTCTCGCATTGTCCGAGGACGAGCGGCAAAGTTCTGTCCCGATGATGTTCAGCGGCGCTGCCAACTGCGCCAATCCCGGTCAAAGCCGCTGCTCGATGATCTGGAAGCCTGGCTGGCCGCGCAGCTGGCACGGATTCCGGGCAAATCCGAACTGGCCAAGGCCATCCGCTATGCTCTGACGCGGATGAAGAAGCTGTGCCCCTATCTGGATCACGGCATCTTGGAACTTGACAACAACTCCGCGGAGCGGGCGATGAAGCCAATTGCGATAGGCCGCAAAAATTACCTGTTCGTCGGCTCCGAGGGCGGCGGAAAAGCGGCTTCCATCGCCTATACCCTGATCGAAACTGCCAAGATGAACGGCGTAGATCCACAAGCATGGCTCACTTGGGTTCTCGCCCGAATTGCGGATCACAAGATCACTCGCCTCGACGAGCTGATGCCGTGGCGTTACGCTGTGCGGGCAGAGTAACAGCGCCCATTCAATCACGGTAGAGCAGATCTACCGGAAGAACATAATTTAGGCTCCAGACTCATTGATGGTCACAGCCAGAACATGACGGTGGCAGCGAGAGCGACGGCGGAGAGGAAGACCTTTGGGCATCTATCGTAAC
>NZ_ATUJ01000032.1 GCF_000420145.1 Paracoccus zeaxanthinifaciens ATCC 21588 | reverse complement strand
CGATAGATGCCCAAAGGTCTTCCTCTCCGCCGTCGCTCTCGCTGCCACCGTCATGTTCTGGCTGTGACCATCAATGAGTCTGGAGCCTAGGGCGTGCCCATGTTGAACATCCACCGGGACAACCATTACTGTCCAATTAGAATGCACTTGAATTTTTTAGACAAAGGTCTAAGATAATCTAAGAATCTTGCTAGACAAATGAGGCCCATTCCCTTGCTTGTAGGTTATGCTCGCACTTCCACTCTCGAACAACTCGCGGGCATTGAAGCCCAGGAACGTGATCTTCTCTCCGCAGGTTGCGAAAAGATATTCCGAGAGCAAATCTCGTCAGTCGACGCGGTCAAGCGGGAACAACTAACCGCTGCGCTAGATTTTCTCCGAGAAGGCGACACCCTTGTAGTAACGAAGCTGGATCGGCTGGCCCGCTCTGTCCCCCACATGCACGACTTGCTGAAACGCATTTCTGCGAAGGGTGCGGCGCTTAATATCCTAGGGATGGGGATTGACACGAACACCCCCACGGGACGGCTCATGATCAACGTTTTGGGCGGCGTCGCAGAATTCGAGAGAGACATCATGCTGGAGCGCCAACGTGAAGGAATCGCTAAGGCTAAAGCTGATGGAAAGTATAAGGGTCGCGCTCCCACTGCACGGCGCAAAGCGGATCAAGTGTCCGAGTTATCCAAAGAAGGGGTTGGAGCAACTGAGATCGCCCGGCGCCTCGGGATCAGCCGAGCAAGCGTCTACAATGTTCTTCGGGCTAGTGCCTGAGGTGAAGGAGCGCGGCCTCCTACATAGTTAAGGCGGAGATAGTTGCCACGGGTGCCGTCATCAAAGTTCTTAGGTGAAAGAATCTCTGAGCACCAGACGGCTTACCCGTGTTCGGAATTTATTATATGCAGTTAGAACTCGGAGCCTCAGATACAGTCGGAAGGCCAACTGAAACCCACTCGACAAAGACGTTATCAGTTGCTCCTGCTTCCATGAGTTTAGCGGGCTGGGTTGGTTCTATCTTAGCCTGCACATACAAGAACTCGCTTTCTCCCTCTGGCAGACCGCGAATACAAACACTCAAGGATAGTAGATCAGATGGATCGATATCGGTCGTATCGAGCGTGCCTTCGACTAGCGATTCATCCCCGCGATTGACCATGCCAAAGTTGCTGGAGAATATGCGGTTGCCCTGACTTGTAAGGATCTCAAGTTGCACATCTGCAAGGCTGCTAGTGCTTGAGTTTCCTATTCCTGCCCCGAAATCATAGCTTCCATCGATGTCGCTCATCATGAACGCACCGACCTTCAATCCCTGTGCTACAGCGGACAACCTGAGTGCCTCATTTGCCGCTACTGCGGTGTTGTTCTCTGTGCTTTGTAGAATCGGAGTTTGAGCAGCGGTTTCGCGTGCTATGATCTGTGTGCTAGCAACGATGGCTTCGTTGCTTGCCTCAAGAGCACGGCTGCTCGCTTCGATAGCCCGGTTGCTAACTTCGATAGCGCGATTGCTTGCTGCTATCGCCTCGGCGATCTTGTTGCCCTCTTCTAACTTCCCCAGCATTTCGGCTTGAGCGGCCTCAACCTTGTTCTGAAATTCTGCCACTTTCTTGGCGGCGTCTTCGGGAAAAAAGAAGGCCCAACCAAGTGCTCCAATTGCACAGATTTCACCAACTGACGTTAGGGCGCTGAGGGCCTTGTTCCCAGCTTCAAGGATAGGACGCAAAATTTAGCCTTTCTCAATACAAGGTTTCGAAAGCGGCTCTCCCATCCAGCCTCAGTCTGCGATCACGAAAACTGTGACCGGCGTCGATAGAAGGGCTGCATTAGATACTTCCTAAACATGTATTATTATACGGTCACTCCACCTTCAGTCTACGAGGGAAGTGTTGATCTGCCACGACTGTTGCTCGTATGACACTCGAAAATAAGACAGATACCTAGCCTCCTGTTGTCGCTAGGCTCCAGACTCATTGATGGTCACAGCCAGAACATGACGGTGGCAGCGAGAGCGACGGCGGAGAGGAAGACCTTTGGGCATCTATCGTAA
>NZ_ATUJ01000031.1 GCF_000420145.1 Paracoccus zeaxanthinifaciens ATCC 21588 | reverse complement strand
CGCACTTCGGGGGAAAATTTGTTCGTCGTCTTGCTCATGATGCTCCATCCTACTCAGGAGTTGGAGCCTCCGGCAAACCCGGAGCGGTTCAGTTCATTCTTCCGACTTGGCCGGGAGTAGATGGTGTTTCGGTTCCGCGGCTGCTTTGCGAACTGAATGCCGCTCACGGTGAGAATTGTATGAACCTGATGGGGCACGGCTTCGAGCATGTGCTGCGGGAACTCCCGAGCCGGCGCGGATACTCGCGCAGTGCCTTCAGGATCGGCGGCTCTGGCGGCAACCAGACGCCGGCGCACGCTGTCGGTGCAGGCATTGCAGGCTGCAAATCTTAACCATGCAAGACTTCTGATCACGAGGTCGGGCGCCGTCCGATCCAGCGGCGCAGGGGTTGGCCGTAGGTCCGGCTGAACGCCTTTTCCAGCGCGGCGGCATCCGAATATCCGCAGCGCAAGGCGATCTCTCGCAGCGGAAGCTCGGTGGCCGTTGCCAGTTCACGCGCGCGCGTCAGGCGCAGCATCTGGGCATAGCGACCGGGCCCCATGCCGATCTCGGATTTGAACATGCGGTTCAGGCTGCGCAGCGACGTGCCGATCGTCGCGGCAAGCTCGGCAAGCGGCATGGGCGTCTCGACCTGCTCGACCATCACGCGGATGGCTTCCTGCAGCTTCTGCGATCCGCGACTGCCGATCCCCGTCCCCGCCCCGGCCCGCTTGCGCACCGCGTCGTGCAGGAACATCGAGGTTGCGGCAAAGGCGGCCGCGGGGCCGAATGTCCGCCCGACCAGGGCCAGCATCATGTCCAGCGACGATGCCGCGCCGCCGCTGCTCCAGACCGGACCGTCCAGCACGTATCGCTGATGGCTGACCGCCACCTCCGGGAAGGTCTCGGCGAAATCGGCAAGCACGCTCCAATGAAGCGTCGCGGTCTGACCCTGCAACAGCCCTGCCCGCGCGATCAGCCAAGACCCGCAATCGGCGCCGATCAGACGCGTGCCGCGTCGCGACATGCGCCGCAGCAGCGACGCGACGCGGGCGGTGGAATGGTCGCGAAACCCGTATCCCGCGACGACAAGCAGCGCATCGGGCGTTCCCAGTTCGGCCAGCGGCAGGTCGGGCACCACCCGCAAGCCGCTGGAACTGCGCACGGGCGCGTCATCGGGGGTGACGATGCACCATGACAGCTCGGGATAGCCGTGATCGTGAACCGCGCGCAGCGGCTCGATCAGCGAGGACAGGACGAAGTTCGAGAACCCGTCGAACAGCAAAACGGCATAGCGGGGCATGGAAACGGGGCGGATTGGGACAAGAAGATGGCATTATCAGACAATATTCGTGACGGGTGAACCCCTAGGATCGCCGCATCCCCCGGAAGATGGACATCCGGGGACAGCCGAAATACCCAGAAGGAGGAAACCTTGCCCCTGAGCATGAACCGCGAGGTCTTCATCACCTGTGCCGTCACCGGATCCGGCGGCACGCAGGACCGCAGCCCCCATGTGCCGCGTTCGCCCCGCCAGATCGCCGAAAGCGCGATCGAGGCCGCGAAGGCGGGTGCCGCGGTGGTCCACTGCCATGTCCGCGATCCCGAAACCGGCGCGCCCTCGCGCGACCTTGCGCTCTATCGCGAGGTGACCGACCGCATCCGCGAGGCCGATACAGATGTCATGCTGAACCTGACGGCGGGCATGGGCGGCGACATCGTCTTCGGCTCGTCCGAGGCCCCCTTCCCCGTCAACGCGGACGCCACCGACATGATCGGCGCGACCGAGCGGATGGCCCATATCGCCGAATGCCTGCCCGAGATCTGCACGCTGGATTGCGGGACCATGAATTTCGCCGAGGCCGATTACGTCATGACCAACACGCCCGGCATGCTGCGGGCCATGGGGTCCATGATGACCGAACTGGGCGTCAAGCCCGAGATCGAGGCCTTCGACACAGGCCATCTGTGGTTCGCCAAGGAGCTTGTCCGCGAGGGGACGCTTGCATCGCCCGCGCTGGTGCAATTGTGCATGGGCGTTCCCTGGGGTCAGGACCCATTAATTTTCTTGATGCCGTCCTGTCGGCGTGATTCACGCTCCCAAACAGG
>NZ_ATUJ01000030.1 GCF_000420145.1 Paracoccus zeaxanthinifaciens ATCC 21588 | reverse complement strand
GTTACGATAGATGCCCAAAGGTCTTCCTCTCCGCCGTCGCTCTCGCTGCCACCGTCATGTTCTGGCTGTGACCATCAATGAGTCTGGAGCCTAGGCCCAACCGTTGAAACAACATAGTTTCATTGAAGATATTGGAGCGGGTGAAGGGATGCCGAGATCAGGCATTTACCGAACGATTACAAGAATTAAGTGTCCCATGCATCCAATACTAGGAATCAATGAAATTAAACATTTTACGCCGAAGGTGTCCCACGATTCCGATTGCTTCGCATGGTAATACCTGACAGCGCGAGTACTTGACCAATGCCTTTCCGCTGTCCGGCAACGACCGCGACTGTTTGCCCAAGGCTGGCTGCGAGTGGCAACGAGCTATTTCAGGTGCCCGGAGGCCTTCCTGTCAGCCATCGCCCTCGCAACTAGCCTATTGGCTATGGGTCCTTGCCCTAGTGCAACTCAAGCAGTTGCCGATGCTTCTGTGCGTGTCGATGCGCCAGTTTGCGGCCCTCGCGCCCTGACAACAACCTCCGGGCAGCCGGAAGGGGCGAGGCCGGGTCCTGATGGGCAAGCTCTGGAAAGAGCTCGAGAATCTCGCGGAGCGCGGATGCACTCATGGACTTGAGGGCCTCGGGCCCGGTGTAGAGACTTTCCGTCTCTGCACCATTGGACATGACGATCTCGTGCCCGTCGAAGATGATGTGGAAATACTCGACCTCGGCCACCTCATCCGCATAGTCGATGCCATCCAAGAGAAGCAGTTGCTTGGCAGCGACAAGGACTTCCGAGGCGGCAAACATATTGATCGCAATCTTCGAGTGCACAAGGATGCGGTGCTGAGGAGAAATAAGGAGATCGCGCTCGGGCTTGCCATGTCCAAGTGCACCCGCCGATATTCTGATCGGACGCAGGTGGGGAAGCAGGACAAGGTCCCCTTTCGTCAGTTTCCGCGAACCGACCCACCGAATCGGCATCAGGCCGTGATCCTTGGTCAGCACCATGTCCCCGGTTCTGAGTTCCTCGACGGGACGGCATCCCTCTGCCGCCTCGATAAGTGTTCCCGACACGAAGCAGGGCAGGAAATCGTCCACGATGATCGAGCCAGTGCCATCCGCCTCCACCGTAACGACAACCGTGTCGAGCTCGGTCTGTACCGAGCCAGCGATCGAGGCCGTCAGTGGGTTGGTAGCAAGCTCCGAAAGAGGAATATCCAGAACCGTATCGGGCAACGGCGGAATCGCCGGGACGGTGACCGTCAATCCGAGCCTCGGTGATGCCGCACCATCTTCACGAATGGGATCATCGGTGACGATGTAGAAAGTGCCGTCATCCGCTTGGAACAGCGATCCGCTTATGGGGTTCACCTCTACCGTTATACCAAGCAACTCGATACTTGCGGTGGAGAGCGTCACATCCCCGTAGTATGTCCCGCTCGGCGAGTTCTGCGTTGGATCCGTGGCAGCATCCGACGGATCATCGTCGACAAGCGTGATCGGATCACCGGGGGACACCGAAACGCCGGCTCCCTGGTTTCCGGGAACGTCGTACTCGTCAAATTCGTCGCTGTCGCTGAAATCATTGAGAAGATATGTCGTGTTAGTGTCGACGACAATCCCTCCGCTGACGTCCAGCGTGACAAGGCCATCCGGTAAGGCAGTGTAATACGGCATGCGCAGACCCTCCCTGTTATCGCGACGAGGCATCTGAGCTGGTCATGGCATTCTGCCAGGATCGCATAATCTTAATCAGACGCTTCACATCGACGATTCTGCCAAGATCTAGGATGCTCTTGCGGTTAAAATTAGAAAAGTAATTTTACTTATCAAGATAAATACTGCGACGGCAAAATCTATCTGTTAGACGTTCATAAAGCTGAGTAAGTTGTTCATAGTATTACAATTTATCATATAACAACGCACGCTTCCGCCCTTAGCCGGTGCTCATTTACGCACCCACTTAAGGTGCAACCAATGTATATCCTCACTGACAGCCTACAGGCCGAAAGCTGTTACCTAAAATTTAAGAAATCTATTAGAATCAAATATTTATGGAGTGAAGTCCAACTGCAGTTCCGAGGCGCCATATCGTCTCAATATGCCTCAAAGCTCTGATTAAATTTTCTTCAATGCGCCATCCGGTAAAGGGCGCCGCAGTTCAGTCGTTGGGGTCCCCTCTAACCACGCACTCCATTCAGCTTCTGTGCTCAGGATCATAGGCATTGCTTTTGGATGGACCACCGCGACCTCTCTATTCGGCGGGCAGGTCAGGAAGGCAAAGAGGTCGTCCTTAGTTTCACCATCCTTCACCTTTCGAACCGATCGCCAGCCTCGCAGCTCGATCCCCGCAAAGAATAGCTGGGCGCCGTCGTCCGCGGCGAACCATTGGTTCCCCTGCCCTTTACCCCGTGGTTCGGCAAAGCTTGTCAGCGGAACCAAGCAGGGTTCGCGCGCCCTAGCCAGCGGCGCCAGTGGGGCGATGAAAGATTGCGGACGTTAGGCTCCAGACTCATTGATGGTCACAGCCAGAACATGACGGTGGCAGCGAGAGCGACGGCGGAGAGGAAGACCTTTGGGCATCTATCGTAACG
>NZ_ATUJ01000029.1 GCF_000420145.1 Paracoccus zeaxanthinifaciens ATCC 21588 | reverse complement strand
CACGTTACGATAGATGCCCAAAGGTCTTCCTCTCCGCCGTCGCTCTCGCTGCCACCGTCATGTTCTGGCTGTGACCATCAATGAGTCTGGAGCCTGGGTAATCCTCCCCGTTTTAACGGGGTTTGGTCGTAGAACTCACGCAGCCATTTTCAGTTTCTGTGCGGGTGTCATGCCGCCAAAGCCCATGTTAGGTCGATCGTTTTTGTAAGTTGAGAGTCAGTCGGTTGCGATAATCCGTGCCTCCGCGATGGTTTCAAAAATGTAGAGGTCGAGCCATTCATGGCGGACGGTGCGGTTGTAGCGCTCGACGTAAGCGTTCTGCTGCGGTTTGCCGGACTGGATGTGGGTCAGGACAATACCCTGCTTTGCGGCCCAGATTGCCAGGGTTGCGCTGATGTATTCCGGGCCGTTGTCGACCCTGATGGCCATGGGCTTGCCGCGCCACTCGATGATCTGGTTCAGCGCCCGAACCACGCGCTCGGCCGAAGCGAAAAGTCGACCTCAATGCCCAGACCCTCGCGGTTGAAGTCGTCGAGCACGTTCAGGAGCCGGAATCGGCGACCATCGGCCAGACGGTCGGCCATGAAGTCCATGGACCACACGAGGTTCGGCGCGTCTGGAACCGAGAGCACGTCCGGCTTGTGCCGCTTGATGCGCCGCCTTGGCTTGATCCGCAGGTTCAGTTCCAGTTCGCAGTAGATCCAGCGAACGCGCTTGTGGTTCCAGGCATGGCCACGGACATTGCGCAGATACAGGAAGCATAGGCCGAAGCCCCACGTTCTGTGCGCCTTGGTCAGGCCTTCGAGAGGATCCGCGATGGTTTCGTTCTCGGCACAGCGCTTCGGGCTGTAACGAAAGCAGGTCTCGCTGACCAGACCAACTCCAGTGACAGTTCGTCAGGTATTCAGCGGAACCTGGCCGCGTTCGCCATGGTCGCAGCCTCCGTGTCGCCCTGACCGAAAGCCGACGGTCGCGGTTCCGGCAGTTGCAGCGCCTGCTGGACCCGCGGCATGGCATCGATGCGGTCGAACCACGCCTGTAGGTGCGGCAGCCCGTCAACGTTTACCGTGGCCCAGAAATAGCTGCGTGCCCAAGGATAGGTCGCGATATCCGCGACGGAGATCGCATCACCGACCAGCCACTCGCGCCCGACAAGCCGCGTGTCCAGCACTTCCAGCAGGCGGCGGCTTTCGGTCACATAGCGGTCGATGGCGTAGGGCACTTCGTTACCGTTCGGCTGGGCGATCCGCTGGAAGAACATCGCCTGGCCCATCATCGGACCGATCCCGCCCATCTGGAACATCAGCCATTGCAAGGTTTCCGAGCGCTCCTTGGGGTCGTGGCTGAGGAACCGATCGTATTTCTCGGCAAGATACCACAGGATCGCGCCACTCTCGAAAACCGCGAAGTCATTCGCACCGCGATCCACGATGGTCGGAATGCGGCCGTTCGGGTTCAAGCGCATGTAGTCTGGCGCCTTCTGTTCCTTCTTGCCGAGATCGATCGGCACCAGCTCATAGTCGATCTGGGCTTCGTGCAGAAAGATCAGCGGCTTCCACCCGTTCATGGTGTTGGCGGTGTAGAGAAGGATATCAGGCCGCGTCATTGCTGAATTCCCCGAAAGTCGTGGCGAGATGCGCGTCGAACCGCACGAGGTCGGTGGCAATGTCGGGGTTCTTCATCACGTCGAAGGCCCCGAAGGTCGGCAGCGGCGTCATGCCGAAGAACTTGGCATTCAAGTGGACCGGGCGCAGGAGATCATCCAGCGACATGCCCTCGAAGAATGGCTCAGACGGGTCGTCGAAGGCCTCAGACGGGGCGTTCAGAGTGGCCGAGATCATGTAGCGCGTGCCTGCCAGCTTGCCGCCCATGCCGTAATTCGCTTTCGGTGCGGCTGCGCTGCGCCCGTCGCCATTGCTGAGCTGACCGCCCATGCCAACCGTGTAGACCTCATCCATGTATTTCTTGAAGGACCACGGCACGCCCATCCAGTTGACCGGGAACTGCAAGAGGACCACGTCCGCCCAGAGATGACTGTCCACTTCGGCCTGCACGTCGTAGCCGGCGGCCACCGTGGTCAGGCGGACCTCGTGCCCCTGCGCTTCGAGTGTTGCCTTGGCGCGTTCCGCAAGCGTTTGGTTCAGCTTGCCCGGGGCAAAGTCATAGGGCTGCGCGCCGTTCAGAATGTGGATCTTGCTCATCTCGTAACTTCCGTTGTTGTTGCGACCGCTTGACTTCGGCGGGATCCGGCATGAGATGAACGTGGTGGGAAGCAAAAACAACCAGTATACTTTTTGTAACCTATTCCCAGGGCAGCCAACGGAGCGCAAAGCGATGGACGCAAAGATCGAAATTGACGGTGTCGGGCGACGGCGTGCGGCCAACGCCTGCACCGAGCCCTGCGCCATCGAACGTGGCATGCGGATCATCGGAGGCAAATGGACCGGCTCTATCCTGTGGCACGTCAAGGATGGGCCCGTGCGGTTCAACGACCTCGCCCGGATGATCGGCGGCGCATCGAAGAAGATGATCACGGAACGCTTGCGGCAACTCGAAGACCAAGGGCTGGTCAGCCGCGAAGTGTGCGACACCGCCCCGATCACCGTGGTTTACGAGATCACCGATCTCGGGCGAACAGCCTTGGGTTTCTTGGACCAACTGCGCAAGTGGAGCGAGGGTCTTCCAGAAGGTTTGACCACAGCAAAGCGATAGCCTGTCAAGAGCACGGCCGGCCCTAACCGGACCTTCGCGCCAGGCGCTGCGGATGATCGAAGTGAGCCCGAAGCAGACCTTGGTGCCAAGCGCAGCGAATGGTAGGTGCCGACCCTCCTAAAACATTTGCGCCCCCACTTACATCGGCTTGGCGAATGCAGAGCCTACAGAGCCAGATCATTGCGAGATAGGGGCCACCTCTATAGCATGACGTCCCAGAAAGACGCTTAATCGAAGCAGGGAAAGAAATGCACGCGAAAATCGTCCACCTAGGGTCAGGACCCATTAATTTTCTTGATGCCGTCCTGTCGGCGTGATTCACGCTCCCAAACAGGTGGGGGCATCATGAGTAATCTTTTCTGG
>NZ_ATUJ01000028.1:2500-4570 GCF_000420145.1 Paracoccus zeaxanthinifaciens ATCC 21588 | reverse complement strand
GCAAGAAGCCCCGCGTTTTTGCGGGGCGTGTTTTTTGTATGGTTTTGTTATTTTGGTTGCGGGGGCAGGATTTGAACCTGCGACCTTCAGGTTATGAGCCTGACGAGCTACCGGGCTGCTCTACCCCGCGCCATTTTTGTCCTGATCGGGTGTTTTCATCGTATCAGAGAGATTGTCGTCTCTTTCCAGGTCTGGCGGTGACCTACTCTCCCACGTCTTTTGACGCAGTACCATTGGCGCGACGGCACTTAACGGCCGAGTTCGGGATGGGATCGGGTGTTTTGCTCGTGCTAGGGCCACCAGACCGGGAAAGAGACGACCAGCGTTTGTTGTCCAAGGATGCTTTTGGAAGAAGTCTTGCTTCTTCCGGATCAAATCAAGCCAATCGAGCCATTAGTACCGGTCAACTGAATGCATTGCTGCACTTACATCTCCGGCCTATCGACGTGGTGGTCTTCCACGGCTCTCAAGGGATACCTTGTTTTGAGGGGGGCTTCACGCTTAGATGCCTTCAGCGTTTATCCTGTCCGTTCATAGCTACCCTGCACTGCCGTTGGCACGACAACAGGTCCACCAGTGGAACGTTCACCCCGGTCCTCTCGTACTAGGGGCAACTCCTCTCAAGTATCCAACACCCACGGCAGATAGGGACCGAACTGTCTCACGACGTTCTAAACCCAGCTCACGTACCTCTTTAAACGGCGAACAGCCGTACCCTTGGGACCTGCTCCAGCCCCAGGATGAGATGAGCCGACATCGAGGTGCCAAACGATGCCGTCGATATGGACTCTTGGGCATCATCAGCCTGTTATCCCCAGCGTACCTTTTATCCGTTGAGCGATGGCCCTTCCACTCGGGACCACCGGATCACTATGGCCGTCTTTCGACTCTGCTCGACTTGTCAGTCTTGCAGTCAGGCTGGCTTCTGCCATTGCACTCAACGAGCGATTTCCGACCGCTCTGAGCCAACCTTCGCGCGCCTCCGTTACTGTTTGGGAGGCGACCGCCCCAGTCAAACTACCCACCACGCAGGGTCCCGGACCCGGATAACGGGCCGCGGTTAGACATCAAGAGTGCGAAGGGCGGTATCTCAAGGATGGCTCCACCGGAACTGGCGTCCCGGTTTCAGCGCCTACCGCCTATCCTGCACATCGCAATCCTGATGCCAGTGCGAAGTTGTAGTAAAGGTGCATGGGGTCTTTCCGTCTAACCGCGGGAAGTCTGCATCTTCACAGACAATTCAATTTCGCTGAGTCCACGTTTGAGACAGCGGGGAAGTCGTTACGCCATTCGTGCAGGTCGGAACTTACCCGACAAGGAATTTCGCTACCTTAGGACCGTTATAGTTACGGCCGCCGTTTACCGGGGCTTCAATTCAATGCTTGCACATCTCCTTTTAACCTTCCGGCACCGGGCAGGCGTCAGACCCTATACGTCGTCTTGCGACTTCGCAGAGCCCTGTGTTTTTAGTAAACAGTCGCCACCCCCTGGTTTGTGCCCCCGGCCTCTGCTTGCGCAAAAACCGGGCCTCCTTCTCGCGAACTTACGGAGGTATTTTGCCGAGTTCCTTAAACGTGGTTCTCTCAAGCGCCTTGGTATTCTCTACCAGTCCACCTGTGTCGGTTTCGGGTACGGTCTCATGGAGGGCTATTTCCAGGGACCGCTCAGCTGCCAGTTCAATCCGATAAGGACTGACAACCTCTGCGATCCGTCACCATCTCCTGGCCCAGGAATATTAACCTGGTTCCCATCGACTACGCCTTTCGGCCTCGCCTTAGGGGCCGGCTTACCCTGCTCAGATTAGCTTTAAGCAGGAACCCTTGGACTTTCGGCGACAGGGTCTCTCACCCTGTTTGTCGCTACTCATGTCAACATTCTCACTTCTGATCACTCCACCGGATGCCTTACGGCCCGGCTTCACAGTCAGAACAATGCCTCCGCTGATCCCGTAAGATCAGAAGAGGCAGCGTTCTATATCACAGAACGCTCCGCTACCGCGTGCACCGAAGTGCACACCCAAAGCTTCGGCTCGTGGCTTGAGCCCCGTTACATCTTCGCCGCAAGACCTCT
>NZ_ATUJ01000027.1 GCF_000420145.1 Paracoccus zeaxanthinifaciens ATCC 21588 | reverse complement strand
CTAGAAGCATCTCGATCTTAAGCTTTATAGTGGCGATATCGTCTGTCTGAACGCAGTATTCTGTCAAGTACCAGAACAAGAAGCGGTCACGGAAACTCGGATCTGGCGTTACCGGGGCCGCTACTGCGCGGGTCAGCTCATCATACGTGCGTACCTGCTGCGTCGCTTGTCCAAAATCCGAAGCAGCATAGCTAATGACGGGCTTACCCTGAATCAGCGCTTCGAAAAGAACGCCAGAATTTGCTCCCGCCACCAATTTAGCGTCCGCGACCAGGGTATGGATAGAAGCCTGCGAAAGCGATACGTTCGGCCTCCGGGCGAGCTCGGACAGCAACGCCGAGATTGCTTTGCTTCTACAGCGCGGATGTCGCTTAATGACGACCCTTAACTTCTGGGCGGCGGCTGCCTCGACAATGCAGCGGACGGCCTTGAACTTATCCAACCACAAACCTTTGGTGACGGAATCGTTCTCGACCTGCAGGGGAATGAACAGATATCCCGACTTAATGTCGGTACCCTGTTCGGGCTGGAGATACTTTGAACGGTTTTCTTTGCGCATTCCTTGCGCCAATGTCCGCACAAAGGTTCCTGCCTGTCTGGCATCCTTTCTACTGATCTCCGCTGCGAACCGTTCGGGGTGACTGGCCAGTTCTGAAAAGCAAGCATAACCCATCCGGTCCATAGTATAATAAGGGGAAATATAACCTTCCTTACAGCGCAAGATGTTGCCAGCCCGGCCATGGGAATGAAAGCTGATCGTGGCATCCCCCGCTCCGTCGGGACGAGGCGCGCGTTCGGCTCCACGCGGCAACCAGACGGGGTCCACAAGCACACCGAGGTCGGCCAGCGCTGCAAGCAGCGAACTGTAGAAAAGACGGTGCCGCTGGCCGTCTTCGGAGTCCCTGAACCATGCCTCAGGAACCTCGAGAGTCACAATCTTGCGGCTAGCGGTCGTGTTAGTCATCGGGTTCTTTAAAGACGCCACGGTGTTTATGATTTTTCGCCCATGGGAAACATCAGCCGGCCTACCAGCTTGGCAAATGGGTTGCGGATGTTCCTGACAAAGACAATTGGGGTACTGTGCAGATGCTTAACCGCCGTATCGCCGCCGCGCCGACGTACGACCGGCTCCAGGATCGGAAGCCAAACGCGTAGCATGTTTTGCGGACCAAGAGGGCTTGCCTTGGAATAGGCCAGCCAACACAGCCTTGAATGGCGGCCCTCCCAGTGTTCGCGTGCAAAGGCGGCCGGGTTTTCCGTTAGGCTGGATGCTAGGTCATTTCGACCGCGCCGACGATACACTAGCGCCATCATAGGAACCGAGGACCAGAGCCGCCATCCAAACGGCCCATAGTTCACAATCCTTTTCAGCTTTTTCTTGGCCTTGGCCTTTTTGGCTGCGGTTGTGCTTTCTGCATAGGCTGCCTCGGCCAGTTGGAACTCCTCAAGATAAATTGGGCAGGATGGCGGCGGGGCCTCGCGTCGAGGGAACAAATCTATCGCCTCCGAGTCGAAGTAGTCCCGTGCGATGCGACCGTTCCCAGCTGCTGCCGCCTCCATGAGGCTTGTGGCTTCTTTGTCCGATAAGACCCAAGGTGCAGGCATCGGCAACTTGTTTTGCCGCCGCCAAGCGACCAAGCCGGTTGTGATCGCCTCGATGAACTTCAAGTAGATCTGCTTGTTGGAGAAGGGCCGCTTGTTGAACTGCCGGATCAATTCAACGTGTGTGGCCGATACGCGAGCTTCGTTGGTCTTGTGCCGGTCGGGCAGGGGCAATCGAGCAATCAAAGGCAGTCGAGTGACGCTGGCAAAATCATCAATGATGCTCCATTCTTGACTGCGCGTGCGCAGATAGCGGCGTACGTGGATTGCCTTGGGGGGAAGGTGCTGTTCCCACCCGCGAACCAGGCCATCGTAGTCCAACAATTCCTGCGTCTTGTCTTTGGCCACCCATCTTGCGAAGCTTTCCGAAGTCGAATTGATCGCACCGCCGGCCACGAACTCGCAGTACTGGGAGTTTGCCCATTCGTCTTGGCGGCGTAGATAGACCACCATCTCCGGGTTGAAATTCTTAAAATACTCAGCAAGATTCAAAGAGTTGCGGTTGAGGAAAAAGGCCTCTGAGGACAGCACGATAGTATGGATCCGCCCATCCATCAGCGACAGCCCACTCAGCAGGTGCTGGCGCAGGATCTGCCGTTTGTCGGATGCCTCGCTGATAAATCCGACATGGCCAGCCTGCTTGTGCGGCCGGTCAGCCTGCCAGAAAAGGCCGACTTCGGGATACCAGATTCCATTGCGCAGTAGCTCGGGGCGGTTGTCCTCTAGCAGGTGCTGCAATACAGTACTACCGGTTTTAGTGGCGCCAAGATGCAAGATCACACGCGGCAGCTTGCAGGGCATAGCGTTCGGTGATGTTGAGGGCTTAACTAGTTTGTTGCGGGCGTAAGTATTCAGCGCCTGCTGAAAATCGCGCTCCGCCGCATTTTTAGGATTCTGTAGGTACTCCTTGTAAAGCTCAGCCGCATCAATGGGCTTAATAGCATGTGCGCGCTCGATATAGTCGCGGCGCCGCAGGCGGGTTGCGGCGAACAGTAGTCCATAAGCACCCGCGCGAAGATGGACGGCTGACAGCTGCGAGGGATCCCGAAGAAGATGTTGATGGCCGAGGCCAGAGCGCTCAAGCGTGGCGGCAAGCCGTTCGATGAAGACATCCTCGGACTTTTCGGCTTTTGCGGTCTTCCAAGCAAATCCAAAATACAGATAATGTAAAAACTGCGACACTTGAAAGCGTGCAAGCCACCAATGGGGTGATCCGGGGTCCAGCGCGCCGTGGTCGCGCAAGTGCCGGACCACAAGGTCGAAGTTCTGTAACTGGTTGTCCACATCCGCCATAGTCTGCGCGCGCCGAACAGCGGAATCAGACCGGATACGATACACGACACCATTGCTGTTGCAGAGCGAGATCACTGGGTCGGCCATGTATGCTTGGAGCAGAAAAGCACGCTCCTCACGATAGCTGGTCAAGAATCTAATTTGGTTGCGGTCTAGAAAGTCGCGTCGGTAAAGCCAGTTCCAGAAATGTCGCGAATGGGCTATTTCGTGATGCTTGTCCAGAGAGGTGCGATGGACCTCGCGGGGGAAGAACCCCTCAGTGGTGTCACGCCGCATTTTTAGGACGTTACCCTGCTCGTCCTCGATTTGCTCATAGCGCTTGCGATAGCGCACCATGTCGGCCTCGTCCGCGTCGGCCATGTCCACGACGCGCTTCAGATGGCCGGGATCGGGCATGTAGTCGTCGGGGTCGATAAATAGCACGAATCGTCCACTCGCCAAATCCATGCCTTGGTTGCGCGCAAAGCCCGGTCCGACGTTCTCGGTGCGCCGGACTAAACGGAACCGAGGGTCGTGCGCGACAAAGCTTTCGACGATATCGGCCGACCTGTCAGGGCTGACATCGTCGATCAGGATGACTTCGAAATTCTGCATGCTCTGCCGTTGGATTGAGCCAAGGCATTCGGCGACATAGCGTTCCACACCATAAACGGGGATCACGATCGATACGTCAGGGATGTCCTGTACTTCCTGGGGAGATGGGCGGACCGGACGGTTGGTCTCAATGAAATCCAACACGTCCTCGATCTCGGCGGGCATATCGCCTTCCGGCAGGTGGTAGATCGTGTACCAGATGTAAATGGCGTAGAACAGCTCTGCCAAGTCGCGGGAGCGGTGGCGATGCGGCACCGTCGTCCGGTCGTCGGTCAGACCCCAGCCAGCATAGAGGGGCGCTCCGAAGCAGACTACCGGCTTACCGGCTAGCAATGCCTCCAGTCCCATGCCGCTAGTGCCGACATAGACTTTATCGACCATATCGAACAACTCGAAGGGATTGACGCTGTCACGCAGGATTCGAACGCGCCCTTCCGAAGTTAGGTGGTCAAAATAGCCCCGCCGCGTGGCACCCTTAACCCAATTCAGGTCCGGGTGGGTCTTGACCAAGATCTCGGCATCTGGGTTCTCGGAAACGGCGGCGTCAAGCATCGCCTTGAAGTCTTGCTCCGACGCGCGCCCGTAGAAGGTCGAGGCATCTGAGAAGTTCTGGTCGACGACCAGCACGCGGTGCGCGTAGTCGGGCGATACCGAAGGTCGGTAAAAGGGCTGAGAATTGTACTTCGAGATGCGCGCATCGACAATGCGCTGCATCGCGCGCTCGGCCCGGGCGCGCTGTTCCACGGTTAGGCTGAAGTCGCCGTTCAGCTTTTCGTCCAACCGAGTTTCGTAATCCGACATGTAGTATTGGGCGCGGTCGTCAAAAATATAGCCCAGACAGGCCTGCCTCGGATCGCGCGAGGCCAGCGCTTCGGACCAACTGGTGGTTGAGGCTAGGAACCCCATTTCGAAGAAGAGCACCCGATCTTGGCGACGCACACGCGGAAGCAGATTGCGAGTGCTGTCATGCGATTTGGACAAGTCGTCTAGGATCGCACCGTACATCATCACTGGAGCGTTGCCGTCGATGTCCGTTTCGTCCATGGCAATCAGGTTAGGAAACAGGCGTGGAAGGTTCGCGGAAAATCCGGTCATTAGGTTGCGGCGCGGAAAGCCGATGCGGTGAAGTTGGTGCCGCTGAGCGAGCAGAGCTTCCCGGAAATCCGAAACGTCGGGTGCGTTGTTCCGGCCAATCAGTTCAAGAAATCGTGCGTAAAGGTCGGACGGATGCGTCTGTCCATGCTGGTCTTCCCGTTTCGTCATAGCCGTTTCTTTGATCCTCTAATCCGGGTTTCACCCGCCTTGTCTTCCACGGGCCGCGACTTCCAATCGGTACCGTATCGCGGGGCAGCCCACGACTGCCCATCACCATAGGTGAAACCACAACTTGGTGATAGTATCGACAACTGTATAACTGCACCAGCACCCTGCGGCGGCAGATCTGGGTGAACGGCAGCTTGGGGCCCCCGTTGAGGCTTACGTTAGGCATCCACCTCTGCTAAGATACCAATCACTCCCCCCGATCCCGGACTGCTGCCCTCCTCAAACGGGTTCCAAGCCATGGTATGCTGGAGCATTGGTGTTATGCCGAAGCTGGGCTGGGCAGATAGGAACAGATCGCCCCGCGCCTCCAGCGGGGGGTCCTGCGGCGACCACAGCAGCAGGTGCTTTAATTGCCGGACTGGACCATCGACCTTTGAACTGATTTCTACTGAATACGGTCCCTTCTGCCCGCAGTCCGAATGAAAGGTGATCGCAGGCTCAGCCCGTGAGGCAATCAGGAAGCAGGCTAGGGTCAGGACCCATTAATTTTCTTGATGCCGTCCTGTCGGCGTGATTCACGCTCCCAAACAGGTGGGGGCATCATGAGTAATCTTTTCTGGCTGACGGACGAACAGATGGAGCGGCTGAAGCCGTTCTTTCCCAAGAGCCATGGTAAGCCGAGGGTCGATGACCGGCGCGTGCTGAGCGGCATAATCTTCATCAACCGCAATGGGTTGCGGTGGTGCGATGCGCCCCGGGAGTATGGCCCGCCCAAGACGCTCTACAACCGGTGGAAGCGCTGGAGCGAGATGGGCGTGTTTGCCAGGATCTTCGAGGGATTGGCCTCGGAGGCAACGGATCAGAAGACGCTGATGATTGATG
>NZ_ATUJ01000026.1 GCF_000420145.1 Paracoccus zeaxanthinifaciens ATCC 21588 | reverse complement strand
TCTGTGATCTGCGCGACAGCATCGCGCTTGAAGTCGTCAGTGAAATTGCCCGTGCCCATCATCGCCTCCTTGCCTCAAAGTTAGCGAAAAAGGCGCCCACGAAACATGGGGCTATCAGATCGACCTTCGGCGCGGCTTTGACCGGCTTGTAGTAGACCGTCCGCCTCGGGATGCCGAGCGGGTTGGCGCGCAGCGAGTTCTCCATACCGCGCGTGGCATCATCGACCCAGCCCTCGATCTCCGAGGGTGTCAGGTCGTACGACCGGCTCGCCTCCGACACGGTCGTCTTGCCCTGGATGATCTCGATGACGAGCGCCGTCTTTCGCTTCACCGTCCACCGTTTGATGCTGTCTTCCATCGTCTTACTCATCGCTACGTTCTCCCTTGTAGCATGAGCAGAATTTCAGTGGGTCAATACACGGCCCCACTGGGGCCACGGTCCCTCCTCATCCGTGAAACGGCTCTTTCGAATGTGTCTGCTCCTTCAGTGTTGGCGCAGCCGCTACATCACGGCGAGGGATCTCGCGGGGGGGGCAGGTCAAATGGTGAAAATTTTAAATTATAGAATATTATATTCTAACTACTCGAAATTAACACTAGGGAAATGCAATCTACGCAAGTCTGCGGAATATAAATTCGCAGAGGTGCCGCATGGGTACGGTAAGTCAAAACCACTTTGGTGCAAACGTCATCTTCAATAGGGATGGTCTCGGCAATGATGATGCTTTCAGCGCTACGCTGAAGGAAATCAACGTACACAATCTCCGCTATCCAGGCGGAGGTATAACGGAGGATCAAACTTGGCAAAATGGGGGTCTCGATAAGATATTCGCTGGGGCAAGCAGCATAAACGAAGGGGATGATATCATCTCGCTTAGAGAGTTCTTGTCGTATGCTTCAGAACATAATGCGAGCGTGTCAATCGTCATTCCTACGTTCCAGTTCTATAATCTGGTATCTAATGAATTCGATGAGATCGGGTTCGAACGTTATGTATCCGAACTTGAAGCTGCCCTATCGGATTTTACAGCCGTCTCGATTCATAATTTTGAGATTGGCAACGAGTATTGGGGAAGTAAAAACTGGGGCGCGTTTACCCCGGCGCAGTACGGCGAAGTGGCTAATCATCAGATTCCCTATCTTGACTCCATGATTGATCGCCTTGGCTCTCAGAACGAAGGCTGGTCAGAGCCTGCGATTGGCGTTCAAGCAGGAGCTCAATGGCGCGCGGAACAGAGAGAGGATGGGACCTGGTATGCCACTGGAGCACGAGAATCTGCGGCGATTCTAAATCAGATCAGTCCTGAGAACCTAGCGAAGGTCGGTTCAGTGATCCAGCACTCGTATCCCGATGCAAACGCCAGTGAGCAGAAGGTAGCTTGGGCCATGGATGCGATGAAGGTCTTTTTGCAGAATGAGCATGTCCCGGACGACATTCAGCTCTTCCTGACCGAATTCAATGTTGGCCTAAACACAGCCGTGGGGGTCGGCCAAGCATATTCATGGATCGATTCGTTCTCTCAGTTTGTAGATGCAGGCGTGACCGGGATCGATCACTGGGGCATCACGTATGATTGGTTGTCGAACAAGCTTTACGACAGCCGCTTTCCATCGCAGGAAAGCGCTGATGGAGAAGTGCTCGCCATCGCTACACCTACGGGGCAGATCTACGATATTGCTGAGAGCTATCTCATAGGCCTAGATCCAACGGACGGTCCGAGCGATGCACTTGCAGACGTGCTGCCAGAGCATCTGGCGACCACTTCCTTTTCTGGCGACAGCAGCGATGTCACGTTCATCTATAACGATGGTCTGACAGACGTTACGATTGACCTTAGCGATCTAAGTGATGAACAGCATTATGTAGTGCATTCGCTCGCTCCCGCTGATTCACCCTTCTCCACATGGTACGACGAGGCGCTTACCGAACCGGTCCCGGACGGCGAAATTGCAGATGCTCGCGGTGACATGAATGTCATATCTGGGCCAGCAGCCCTGTCAGAGCACCTCTTATCACCCAATGAGATGCTCGTAATCCTAGCCACCGATCCAGATGCAAACCTCATCTTGGAAGGTGCACACAACCAGACCGACCCATTTTCGGGCATGACCAATGATATCCTTGCAGGCGCTGCTGGGAACGACATCGTCCGGGGGCATGTGGGTGACGACGTTCTGAACGGAGGAGCAGGGCGAGACGTGCTCGTTGGCGGAGTTGGAGATGATACCCTGTCGGCGTCGAACGATGGCGGCGTTCTCATCGCTGACGCTGGCGATGACGAGGTGGCTGGCGGAGACGGAAATGACCTCATTGTCTTGGGTGATGGTAGTGGAACGGGCCTGATAAGCCTCGGAGAAGGTGGCGATCTTATCCTAATCGGCTCTGCGAAAGGCGCGCATATCAGCGGTTTTGGCGACGACGATTACGTTGGCCTTTGGGGGGCGTTCGAGCATGAGGATGCTCTTTTGTCCGCCAGCCGTGCAGATGGTGAAGATCTTGTGATTGATTTACCGACCGGAGGGCAAGTCGTATTCGAGGGCCAAGCTGACCGCCTCGAGACCTTCCCGGAACAAGTTATCGACTTTCGCTCCCAAGATGAGATTTTCGATATCACTGAAAGTTATCTGAATGGGTTGACCGATCTGCAAATCGAGGAGCTGTTCGGGTTTGATCAGTTGACCGAAGAGTTCCCGCAGCATCAAAATGTTTTGCCGAGTGAGGAAGGTGCGCTTCACTATCTCGATTGTATCGACGCGGTCATGGGGCGGATCGAATGGGTCGAGCATCGGCCGGATAATGATAGCGATGTCCCGGGTGATGATGTCGCTCGTCCGCCCTCAGGTCCAGGGGAACCCGAAGAAGGGAGTGGCGAGGATCCGTCTTCGGTCGTGGATGATGACCTGCCAGCCGAGGAGGAACCCGAAGAAGATGATCCTGCAATGTCCGAGCAGGCGGCCTGCTTTGTCGCTACTGCTGCATATGGCAATCGCCTTCATCCCGATGTGGTATCTCTGCGCCAGTTCCGGGATCGGCATTTGAAACGCTTTGGCCCTGGACGACTGTTCATTCGGTTCTATTGGGTCATCGGACCCAAGTTGGCGCGTCGCGTAAGATCGGAGGACGTGGCTGCAGCGATGGCGCGCATGCTTCTGACGGGCCTTGTTAAGTGCCTCCGCTCGCTGAAGATCGTGAACTAGCGACTGTGTCATCTCCCAAGGCTGGGTCTTCCACGGGATGCCCGACCGAATGATGGCAGTTGCGATTGTGACCGACCTGCGGAGGATAACGACAATGATTACCTTATGGAGTTTGCCGCGTACTCCAAAGGCTTGTATGGCTGGCTTCAGAACGGGGTTGTGAAACACTGCGGCCAAGGCGACTTGGAACAGGCAATGTCTTAGTGCACTTCTACCTCCGGCAATGTCCCTTTCGCCGGATAACCCCGTTCCGTGATCTGCGCGACAGCATCACGCTTAAAGTCGTCGGTGAAATTGCCCGTGCCCATCATGGCCTCCTTGACTCAAAGTTTGGCTCACGACCCATTGATTTTATTGAGGGTTCGTGAATCACCGCTTGAAAGAGTGCGGTGACGATGTCTGATCTTTTCTGGTTGAGCGATGCCCAGTGACCTGCCCCCCGCGAGATCCCTCGCCGTGATGTAGCGTCTGCGCCAACACTGAAGGAGCAGACACATTCGAAAGAGCCGTTTCACGGATGAGGAGGGACCGTGGCCCCAATGGGGCCGCGCAAGCCCGACGAACAAATATCGGGATGATCAACGAGCAGGATCGACGCACTGCGTCGACGGGATGCCGACAGCGGAGGTGTGCCGCAGGCGCGGCTTGAGCCCGGCTACGTTCTACTAGCTCACGGCCAAGTATGGCGGGATGGAGGCGTCCGAGGCTGCGCGGCTAAAGGCCCTTGAGGAGGAGAATGCCAAGCTGAAGCGCCTGCTGGCGGACACCATGCTGGACAACGTCGTCCTGAAAGACCTGCTGGGAAAGAGCTGACGACATTGACCAGGCGGCGAGAGGCGACGCTCAGGGCCATGCAGAATCATGACATCTCGCAGCGCAGAGCCTGCAAGCTGGTTGATGTCGATACGAAGACAGTCCGGCGGGCGTTCACGCCGGACTGCGCCGAGATCCGCAAGGCGATGCAGGAGATCGCGGGCAAGCGACGTCGGTTCGGCTATCGCCGGATCGGCGTCCTGTTGGAGCGGAAGGGCATGTCCATGAACCACAAGAAGCTATGCAGGACCTGTCGCGAAGAAGGGCTGTCCGTGAAGCGGCGGCGTGGCCGGAAACGGGCGCGCGGCACGAGGACACCAATGCCAGCGGCTGCCAGCGTCAACGCGCACTGGTCGCAGGATTTCGTATCCGACAGCTTCGGTGCCTCACGTAAGTTCCAGATGCTCGCCGTGATCGACGACCGCACGCGGGAATGCATGTGCCTTGTTGCGGACAGCAGTCTGTCCAGCGCACGGATGACCCGGGAGCGAAACGCCTTGATCCGTGTCTATGGCAAGCCTGGTTGCATTGTCGGCGACAATGGCACCGAGTTCACCAGTCGGGCTATCCTGAAATGGGCCGACGAGAACGAGGTGCCGTGGCCCTAAATCGATCCGGGTAAGCCCCAGCAGAATGCGTTCATCGAAAGCTTCAGCGGCAGCCTACGTGATGAGCTGTTAAACGAGGAGATCTTCGACAGTCTGGACGATGCGCAGTAACAACTGGTGCTCTGGCGCTACGACTACAGCACGGTCAGGCCGCACTCATCTCTGGCCAATCAGACAGCGCAGCAAGCGCGCTGGACGGGGAACCGGAATACCTGAATCCGACCTGCAGGCTCTCGTCATCAATGAGGGACCAGCTCGGGGGGGCAGGTCACTGCCACCCTATCTGTTCTCATTTTCTGCCTTCAGGTGGTCGCGCACTACCTTGTCGCGTTCAATTTTCTTCTGCAGGGCTTCGAGAATTGCAATCGAACTTTTCAGCTTCCCCTCTATCATGTCGTAGTCGCCGTCAGCGACCTCGAAGCGCATCATGTCCGAGCGCAGGGTTTGGATGTTAGCATGAATATGCGCGCAATGCGCTGCAAGCTCTCTGCTTGATTTAATGTAGCTGTCCATGTTGCCGCTCCACTTGGTCCGAGATCCGCTCGACAACTTGCTGGTGGCGGTTTCTCGATGCTTTGCTACCCCCGGTAGCCAAACGGAGTGGTCGCTTTTCAAGTCAGGGGCAGTGGCATCCTTATCTTATAGAACCTAGCGGTGCTAGGCGGCTTGAGTGCAAGCCGATCGTGCTGTACGTGATAATCTGGATCATGCACAGCATGGCCGTATTGCTTGTTTTCCTGTGCCTAGTTTCGATGGCATTCCCAGTTCAAGTTCAAGTTCAAGTAAGTTGATAAGTTTATTGGGGTTCCCGTGGCCTGCTCTAAGAAAGAAAAGTTTCTGTATTATTAACGCAAGCGAAAGTGAGATCGTTATTGGACGCTTTTCTCTCTTGCAGCATGGAAAATCGCGAGGAGCATACATTGCTCAATGTGGAAGCGCAGCGGCGGCGGTCCTCAGACCGGTAGCGATCTAGCATGCTGCTGAAAAAGTCTGCTGTGAGGAACGATTTTCCTTCAGCAGGAGCTAGGGTCTGAACCGCGCCGGGTTTGCCGGAGGCTGATTTCGGTTAGTTACGCGGCCACGGCTTCTGTTTCCATAGTGGCGTAGAAGTTTGCCTCTGCTTC
>NZ_ATUJ01000025.1 GCF_000420145.1 Paracoccus zeaxanthinifaciens ATCC 21588 | reverse complement strand
CTAGGCAGGACGTGTTCGATTACATCGAGATGTTCTACAAACCGAAACGCAAACATGCGAGGAATGGGATGTTGTCGCCCGCCGAGCTCGAGCGGCAGCAGAAGATCAGACGTGAAGGCGTCTAAGAAACTCGGGGCTATTCATCCTTCCATTTCTTCGAAAGGATCACACCATCAAACCGTGGGATCAAACACCTAGGCTCGTTGTGAAAGCGAAGCTTTCCTGCGTCATCAACAACTACCGTCTTAGACGCCCCGCAGATGGAGACGTTTGGATATCAGGCCTACCCCTCCGCACTCATTTTCGCTTGACGGCCAACCGCGATCTCGCATCCCGTAGAGCATGTCGGAAATGTGGCGCACCGCGCCTGCTCAGCACCGCCATGCATAGCCGAACGATCAGATCGTCACGTCGGCGTGTAGTGACTTGGGCCAAAAGTTCTTTTTGGTAACGTGGCGAAGCATAGCGTTTACGCATTAGCTGCCGAAATTCTACGATGTCAGGCTCGGGCTTGAGCAGGCAGCTAGCTGCCTCTTTCAGGACGCCCATTGTGCCCCACAGGGACATGATACGGTGTCCCATGAACCGGCAACTGATATGGGTTATGTTATCCCCTCGAAACAAAGCTGCGTGCATAGCGTCAAGTTGCGACGCGGGATCAAAGACCAAGATCACCTGATTGGCGGTCCGGACCTCGTCCGGCGCAAACCCGTAACGATTAGAGAAATTCCGCCGCCATGCCTTGCGATAGCGAGTTTCCCAACTTGCGATACCGCGATCCAGTGTCGCTTGAGGGCTAATTGCGATCACATCCGCACCTGGAGAAGCCGACGAAAACGCACAGGCCGCGTAGGCGCCCATGGACGCGCCGTAGAAAATGACGCGTTCAAAATCCTTGAAGAACCCAGACGCGCGCAGCTCATCAAAAAAGTTCAGCACGCATTCATCACGATACCAACTCCATTCACGTGCCATCAGGCCCAAAATAGACCAGTTATTCTTTTCAGCCAGCGAATAGCCCCAAGGCAATTGGTCTTCCGTCCGGCTTACAACGTGATCGAGATTCTCGAACGTAACCAATAGTGTGCCACCGCGCTGCGAGAACAAGACACTGTGTTTCGGGCCTAGCTCTCGATAAAATCCTTCACGCGCGCCCTTTTCGATCAGCGCCGCTTCACCCGGCGATGACGTTTGTGTTGTTAGTGTCAACTTCGACATTCTTCTGCTCTTTTTTTATGCGCTTGCGGCGGCGGTTAAACGCCCACTTGAACTGACTCGCTCTGTCGTCATGCTTGCGTGCTTGGAAGTGACCTATCATTTCCAGACAATAGATGCGTGTGTTTCGGCGTCCGCGTACCAGCCGGGCAAAACTTTCCGCGGTCAACGTCCCGTCAATCGCAGTCCGCATGACCGTTTTCAGCGTCTCTGTTCTACGCAGAACCATCGCGGTTTTATGCCCGCATCCGGGTGCGCGCAGCAGCGTGACATTGTCCGGAGGAATGCGCGCCGCATGCCGGGCATCGTTTATGTCGAACGGATCGTAAATCACATACGCCTTGCCCAGATTTTGCAGGTCCGCGGCCGCATCCGAATAAGGCAACGTCCAGTCCTGAAGTCGCGATTTTACAAAGCGGCGTTCCCACGGAACCAGATCCTGGTTCAGGGTTGACTGCGGGCTGAAGGCAACGACGCGAGCACCAGGCGCAAGGTGGGAAAACGTGAGGGCTGCAAAGCCCCCCATCGACGTGCCTGCCATGGCGACGACAGAAAAACGCTCAAAGAACCCTTCGTCCCGCAGCCTTTCGAGATACGTAATCAACTGCGGATCGCGGAACCAGGTTGGCCCGTTAGCTATGACACCTAAGTGACTATGTCCTTCATCGGCTATGAACTTCGCGGCCCATGGATCCCGGTTCAAGTAAGCCCCACCCGCCTGCGAGAGGTTGTCAAACGTGACGATTAGGGTGGAGGGCGAACGCTCCACATAGACAAGTGCGTGATCTTTCATCGCGTGATAAAAGCCCGTGAACTGACCACCGGGGTAGATGTGTCGGTACCAAAGTGGGGCTTCGTCGGCTATGGGATCGGACATGTGGTTGCGCCTGCTCAGTTTCATTGCACCTCAGATGCGTGATCGTCGGCATCTTGCGCAACGATATCAGCATGCAGGTCAGCGTCGATGTTGCTGCCAGAGATAACGCAGGCCGATATGCCGCCCGGCGGGGTCTCGCGCAGGGCCGCGGCAAGTGCGGTACATCCGCCCAGCTCTGCCCGAACGCCGTGCGCGTGCCAGAGCCACCGGCACGCCGCACGCAGTTCGGCTACTTCAACGCTAGTGAACCGTGCGGTGCTGGCCTCACGCATGATGCGCGTTGGAATGACGCCAAGCGTCCTGATCGCGACCCCTTCTGTCGAGGGTTCCGGCGCTTTGTCCATGTGCGGCAGATCGCCCTGCTTGTTCCAAGCAATTCGAGTCACGCGCTCATAAGGGCTCAGCTCTACGCCAATAATCGGAATACCGCGTCCTTCGCAGGCTTGAACGGCACCGGAAAACAATCCACCGCCCCCGATGGGTACGAACATAGAAATGTTGTCTGGCTCGAGATCCTCGAGGATCTCAAGAAACACATTGCGGTTGCCGACGATTATATCAGCATGGTCATAGCTAGGAACAAGGTACGCGGTACCATCTGCCGCAAAACGCTCCGCCTCTGCCAATGCGTCCTGATAGTCGCCATCGATCAAACGGATCTCACCACCCGCTGCGGATATGGAGGCCAGTTTTCGGGCAGGCGTTGAGCGGGGGACCATGATCACGGCATGCAACCCGTTGGCCCGTGCCGCCAAAGACAGGCCGATCGCGTGGTTCCCGGTTGATGCGGTGGTAACCACACCGGAAGAGATTCTATTCACGCTCAAAAAGTGCGAGGCCCCCCGCAATTTGAAGGACCCGCTTGGCTGCGCCCCTTCGTCCTTAAGCCAAAGCAACCGACCATCTAAAAGGGGAGCGCGGATCAACGGTGTGCGGATCGGCGTATCAGGGCCCATTTCTTAAAAACTCCCTTCAAATCTTCTTAACGAAGACTGTATTCTTCAAGACTTTCACTCAGCGGTGAATTTTTATTACGAAGCGCATTATCCGACGTCCGGGTATATCTGATGTCGCGCAAGGCTGGCGCCGTGCGTTCTATCAGACGGTCATTGTATTGCAGTCGAAAGCGCATCAGCGGCGGGGCCGAGGCAAGGTGCTGAATGATCTGGCGATCGCAGCCAGGCGCCATATAAAAGTTACGCCAGAACCCGTAGAACGAAAAGCCCAGAGAATAATTACGGTAAAGCTCCAAGCCCATGAGATCAAGAACACGCGCCCCGGCTGCCGTCGGCAACGTCTCTCGCCATGCTGCGAGCCGGCCTTTTACCCAAGGCATTGCCCCCAAAGCCGGCTGGTCGTGGAATAAAAGCTCTGCAACAACGTCATTTGGAACGCCTTCTGAACCGTGCTCAATGTAAGCGCTGATCCCCTTGTTGCGCCACAAAACTGCCTTCGAAATATCCGTCACATGGCCCCGCATGACAACGCCACCTGATGGCAGGGCATTTGTGGCGAGCATTTCACGCCGAATTAACTCGTGCTTCTTAAGCTTCTGAGGGTAAGCGTTGTCGAGGCGTCCCCGCGCCAATGCTGCTTCGCGCAGATACCTGTAAACGCGACGCGGCGGCATCTGGATTGTCTGACCCGGATCCATCGTATCAATGATGGAATGTTCCCACCCTGTCACGGCACACATCTCTGCGGCGATTTCCGCATCGATCCGGGTGTTATAGTTTGTCACATGGCTAAATGCGTAGTCTGGCGTCAGTTCTGCATGCGCCGCGATCGCCATGATAATGCGGCTGTCCTGTCCGCCGCTGAGGGGCAAAATGAAGGGTGGGCGCGCCTTTGCGATGGCGCTTATGATTTGCACATGGCGTGCGATTACCGTATCCATCCCCGCGTCCAGTTCTTCCAAGCTGGAATAGGAAAATGGGGTCTCCTCGGTCGGCCAAAAACGAACCTGTTCTCCAGAGGTAATATCGAAATAATGATTAGCCATCAGTGCTACGACATCGCGGTCAGCGGTGTACCCAAACGAGTAGCGGCTTGACACAAGTTCTCGCGGGTAGTCGGGCGACGGCGAAGGCGGGCGGTCAAGCACAAGAAAGAGAGAGGAGCCGATGGCTCCGGTTTCCCGATTGACCATGACCCCCATCGATCCGGTCGGGTCCAGATAGATACGCCGCGCCTGCTTGTGTTTAAGAAACACGACATACCTCCCCCCTAGGCCGGCGATATAGGTCTCCAGTCCTTGCAGGTCAGGCCCGTTGGCCAACACGGCGTCTAGCCTATCCTCGGTTGCAAGCGCCCCCTTCTCATCGACGGCGATGCCTAGTACAATAATCTGCGTCTCTTCTGAGATCGCCTGCGCGATGGGCAAGGACCGACCTACGAGAAGCGACCTGCCGTCAAAGCGGTATGGGTCAAAGCCCGACACGGAAAAATCTGCATCTTCGCACATCAGAAATTGCTGCGTAAAGGTCCGCGAAAACCTTAGTTTAAGATTTTCGGTTAGCGCGACAGCATGTGGCATCATTATATCACTCCACACCCGGAACTTCCCGGGCATTAGCGTTTGTGGATCACAAGAACCTGGTCGCGGCGGTTTTTCTGGAACTGGGCCTGAAACAAGAAGCAGCCAGAGATATCAACCCGCATATCATTCAGTTCTTTTTCTATCGCAGGCTCAGGGTGTCTAAACACGCTGGCTTCCAGATAGTTCTGGAAGAGTGTGGCTGTCTTTGGATATCCTAGTGTCTCAAAGTCTTTGGGCTGCCAGCGCAGGTCTTCGATAATATAAAGACCACCGGACTTAACCTTGCCAAACAGTTCTAACAACCCATTCTGCTGATGGTGGGAAGCATGGCTTGCATCATCGATAACGATGTCAAGCGCTTTTATATCGCTGGTGGCCGCCCGAATGTTTTCGCGGCGATCCATGTCACAGCAATGGAATACAAAACGCGGGTCCTTGAACCAGCTGAAGTCAGACACGTCGAGCCCATGGATCTTGGCCTTTGGGAAAAATTCGAGCCACATCCTGACCGATGGTGCATCGGTTGTAGGACGAGCTGCGTTATTTCCGTGCTCTGGCCCGCCAATCTGAAGGCCCATTTCAAGGAAGGAGATCGTGCGGTTGCGATACGGCAGGAACAGCATTTGATACAGTTCGGAATACCGGTGCTTAGCTGAGCCTTTGTCGGAGCCATACTTGTCGGCAAGATCAGTCAGGTTGACCTCGCCACGTCCGTACCGAACGCTGGGGTGAAGGGGAGCAAATATCGTCGGCCGCGGTGTAGCGGTCGATGCCACGGTTTTGCTTCCCGTCGGCGTCTCTTTGGCCGGTTCTGGCCGACCCTTGTTGGGGATCGGGGCCTTGCGGGGATCGATACCGTGTTTGGTAAGCAGTTTGCCCAGTAGGCTGGACCGATGCGGTACGCCGCCCTCTTTCTCTACTAGTCGCGCGCGCATACGACGCCCGAAAAGATGAACCGAATACGTGTTTTCAGTGATGTAGGGCGTAGTATCGAAATTGCGCCGCAACATCAAACGGCGATCCTTGAACTTGAAGGGATACAGCGCCTCTTGTGGTAAGGCATACTTCACCTCGCCCGTCGCGTGCAGAAAATGCGTAACCGCATGCGGGCCCCACACTCCCCAAGGTTGGTCTCCCGCATGAACTGGCATTCCGGCGTTTTTTGCGGCTTTCAGCTCCTGAGTATACTCATCCCCATACCATGTTGGTATGCTGAATTCATCGTTGGTAAAGTCGAGTAGCGCGCGCAGCGTGTCGCTGTCTTTGGGCAGCCCGAGGACACCGCCATTGATGTGCTTGTTCCCTTCCCAGCCGTAGAAATGCCCGTTTCGCGTTTGGAAAGGTTTCATGCAATAGGCGTCAGTGTCCGCCCAAATAACGTTATCTTCCTTCGCCAGCATCTTGTAACGGAACAGGTCCGAGTGCAGAGCCGGGCTGCCCGTGCGCTCATGCCTAAGAAAACCGCTTTGGGGCAAAACTTCATTGGCATCGGCCAGTTCCACCCCCTCCGGAACATTCTGCAGCGGCCCGTAGTGATACAAAACCACCCGGTGCCCCGCGTCGAGAAAAGACTTGACACATAACTGTTCGAGATAGCTAAGAGGCCCCTGCAACCAGAGCATGCCGATGGTCTTCAACATTGCGTATTCCTGCTCTTGCTGTTTTGCGTGCGCGATGGCACATGGCATTGCGTTTGGGAAATTTCATAACCGTGTTTGCTGCGCGCCCCACCCCCCCATCCTACGCGTGAGCCTTGGAGCAAAATCGTGTCCCACCGTTCGGTGCAAGGTCCTTGATCTTCGGAAAGGCTAGCTCTGAGCAGGTGGACGAAGCGGAAACTTCCAGAGTTAAAGTATCGTTTACGCGCGCGAGGGTTTCAAGGCTCATGTCGCCCGTCGTCTTCAGATAACTCTGTACGCTTGAATGGCCTATCGTGGGGCCCTTTCTCGCTGTTTTAGGGTCAGGACTCGTTCTCTCTCAAAGCCAGAAGATTACGGTCGCAGCGAGTGCTATTGCTGAGAAGAAGGTTTGCGGACAGCGATCATAGCGGGTCGCAACCCTCCTCCAGCCCTTGAGCCTGCCGAACATGATCTCGATCCTGTTGCGCCGCTTGTAGCGGCGCTTGTCGTTGACCTGCTCCCCTGAAACGTCCGCGGTTTGAGGTTAGCCTGTTCTCGAAACGAGGAGACAGAAGATGCGGAAAAGCCGTTTCAGCGAAGAGCAGATCATTGGCATCCTGAAGGAGCACCAGGCCGGGATAGGTGCCAAAGAGCTCTGCCGGAAGCACGGCGTCAGCGATGGCACATTTTACAAGTGGCGCTCGAAGTATGGGGGCATGGAAGTGTCGGAGGCCAAACGGCTGAAGGCGCTTGAGGCCGAGAATGCGAAGCTGAAGAAGATGCTGGCGGAGCAGATGCTCGATGTCGCCACGCTCAAGGAGATGCTGGGAAAAAACTTCTGAAGCCCGGTGCGA
>NZ_ATUJ01000024.1 GCF_000420145.1 Paracoccus zeaxanthinifaciens ATCC 21588 | reverse complement strand
TCCGAGGCCAATCCCTCGAAGATCCTGGCAAACACGCCCATCTCGCTCCAGCGCTTCCACCGGTTGTAGAGCGTCTTGGGCGGGCCATACTCCCGGGGCGCATCGCACCACCGCAACCCATTGCGGTTGATGAAGATTATGCCGCTCAGCACGCGCCGGTCATCGACCCTCGGCTTACCATGGCTCTTGGGAAAGAACGGCTTCAGCCGCTCCATCTGTTCGTCCGTCAGCCAGAAAAGATTACTCATGATGCCCCCACCTGTTTGGGAGCGTGAATCACGCCGACAGGACGGCATCAAGAAAATTAATGGGTCCTGACCCTAGTTCATGCCTGCTTTTGTATGCATGCCGGGGGGCGCGTCCGCGGACTTGGGTCTGGCAGCCATTCAGCGAGCTGTCCTGCGGCCCGGGTCAGGTACAGCGGGTCAGGAAAAGACCGGGCAGCAAGGTCCAGACCGTGGCTGTCAGCGCGACGACTGCAAGCGTCGTGACCAGCATGCGCAATCTGGGTGTCGATGACTTAAGCACCCAACCCAGCGCCAACGCTTGCAGCATCAAGGCAGCCGCTGCCGCCGCCAGCAAGATGCCTCGACCAGCCAAGCCTTGCGGGCCCGCAGCGCAGAGCCACCCATTCAACCCATAGATCGCGCTGAAGCTGGCAAGCCATGTCGTCAGGGGCAGGGCGATGCGCAGCAGGTCCCCCATCAGACAAACCCCGGAATGGCTGCGGCGCCAATTCCGATCACGGATACGCCGACAGCATAGTCCGACCACAGGACGGTGATCCGGTGCAGGCCTGGGCCAGTGCGGGGGTCATGCCCTGCAACCCGGGTCATGCCGTGAAACACGGCCGTCACGAAGGCGATGAATTGGTGCAGGATGGCATAACCGACTAGCACCCAAACGGTCGCCGCATAGGCGTGAACGGTCGGATCCGGCATGCTGCGCAGCACCAGCACGCCACTGGCGCCCATGACGATCATCGCCGATCCCTGCAGGATCCAGAGCCGCGCGTATCGGGCCGCGATGACCGCCAGAACTGCTCCGGTTGCCAGGATCGCGATTGCATGTGGTCCGGGCTGCGCCCAGACCTGCGGTGGCCAGTTGGGCGCGATGGTCCAAAGGAAGGCATAGCCGAACAGCAGCGATCCGAAGAACGTCCCGTCGGCCAGCAGCAGGAACAGCGACCCCCACCAGCCGGGGGGATGGGCGACCTCGGATGCGACGGGCAGCGACAGCCCTCGTCCGACGGGCAGCGGGCCTTCGGGGGTGCGCCTCTGCAGCCCCCACGCCCAGACAAGCGCGCAGCCCAGCACCCCCACGGCCGCGACGGGCACCAGCCAATAAGCCTTGATCAGCATCCCCAAGAAGAACAGCCCCGTCACCGCCGACATCAGGATCGGCAGGGCGGTATTGCCGGGAAAGACGACGATGTATTCGGGCGCTCCGGTGGCGGGTTCCACGGTCAGCGTCTCGCGCCGGTTGCGGGACGGGTCGCCCAGATACCCCTCGCCCCGCGCCAGCTGGACGGGCAGGTCGGGCGTGTCCCACAAAGGCTCGCGTGAGGTGATCTGCGGCAGGCTGGCGAAGTTGTAGGGCGCGGCGGGCGTCGGCATCGCCCATTCCAGCGTGCCCGCACCCCAAGGGTCGCGCGACCCGCGGATCGCCACGGCGGCATTCACCACCACGTCGATCAGCACCAGCGCAAAGCCGATCGCCATGACGAAGCTGCTGACCGAGGCGATGATGTTGATCACCTCCCACCCCTGCCCCGGATCGAAGGTGTCGATGCGGCGACGCATGCCCAGCAGGCCCGCCCAATGCAGCAGCAGGAAGGTGCCGTGGAACCCCGGCACGATCAGCCAGAAGGCCGTGTTGCCCAGCTTGAAGAAGGTCTTGCGGCCCGTGACATGCGGCATCCAGTAATACAGCGCCCCCAGCATCGGAAAGACGAAGCCGCCGATCAGCACGTAATGCAGATGCGCCACGATGAAATAGGTGTCATGCGCCTGCCAGTCGAAGGGCACGACCGCAACCATCACCCCCGTCAGCCCGCCGATCACGAAAGTCGCAAAGAAGGACAGCATCCACATCATCGGCAGGTGCATCTGCGGACGGCCCTTGGCGATGGTGCCGATCCAGGCGAAGATCTGCACTGCTGTCGGCACCGCGACCAGCGTCGAGGCCGCCGAGAAGAAGGCCAGCGCCAGATGCGGGATGCCGGTGGTGAACATGTGATGCACCCACAGCCCGAAGCTGAGCACCGCCAGCGACACCGCCGAGGCGATCACCCATTGATGCCCCAGCAGCCGCGTGCGCGACATGACCGGCAGGATCGTAGAAATGGCCCCGGCGGCGGGCAGGAAGATGATATAAACCTCGGGGTGGCCGAACAGCCAGAAGAGGTGCTGCCACAACAGCGCATCGCCGCCATGGGCCACCTGGAAGAAGGGCAGGCCGAAGGCGCGTTCCAGTTCCAGCAGGATCGACCCCAGGATCAGCGGCGGAAAGCCCGTCAGGATCATCACCGCCGTCACAAGTGCATACCACGCGAATATCGGCATGCGGGCCAGCGACATGCCCGGCGCGCGATATCGCAGGATGGTCACCGTGATCTCGACCGCCGCCGAGATAGCCGAGATCTCGACGAAGGTGATGCCGATCAGCCAGAAGTCCGAATTGATGCCGGGCGAATTGATCGCGGATGACAGGGGCGGATACATGAACCAGCCGCTGTCGGGCGCGATCCCCGCCAGCAGCGAGAAGATCATCATCGCGCCGCCAAAAACATAGCACCAGAAGCCGTAGGCCGTCAGTCGAGGGAAGGCCAGATCACGCGACCCCAGCATCTTGGGCAACAGGTAGACGGCCAGCCCCTCGAACATGGGGATGGCGAACAGGAACATCATGATGGTCCCGTGCATGGTGAAGATCTGGTTGTAATGTTCCGGCCCCAGGAATGCCGATCGCGGGCTGGCCAGCTGGGCGCGGATCAGCATCGCCAGGATGCCGCCCACAATGAAGAAGAAGGCCGAGACCGCCATGAACATCCGACCAAGGTCGGTGTGGTTAACCGAGGTGAACCATCCCCTCCAGCCGGGGTCGGACGCCCAGATGCGCGACAGGGCGCGATGCCGTTCGAGGGCGTTCATGGCGCTTCCCCTTGCAGAAAAGCCTGCCAACCGGCCGCGTCGTGGGCGATGACCGTGAAGCCATGACCGCGATAGCCGGGGCCGTTATACTCGGCCGACAGGCCGGCGTATTCGCCGGGCTGTGCCGCTTCGATCCGCAGGGTGTTCACATGCCCCGGCACGGCGTCCAGCTTGCCTGCCAGACGCGGCACCCAGAAGGCATGGACCACATCGACCGAGGTGATGGCCACATCCACCGGGCGGCCCGCGGGGATGTGCAGCCGGTTCCGCGTGACCGCGCCAGGGCGGTCGTCATATCCGAACCGCCATTCGTATCGCCGCGCCTCTGCGGTGACGACCAGGGTATCGGGGCCTTCGCGCGGCAGCAGCCGTTCCCCTATGAACAGCCCGTATGCCAGCAGTGCCCACAGAACTGTCATGGGAAAAGCAAGGCCCAGCCAGATCACGAAGCGGCGTTCCGACACCGCGCCCTCGGGGCGGCGCCATGCCCAAAGGACCAGTCCCGCGACCAACAGCGTGATCGCCACCGAACCGATCAGCAGCACCCACCAAAGATCGGCGATCGCGGAGGCGGCGGGGCCGGCGGGATGGACCGTCGACAGCCTTTCTTCGCAACCAGCCAGCATCGCGGGGGTTAGACAGGCAAGGGACAAGCGCAGCAGGGGGCGCCGATGGAACGAAAGATGGTGCAAAAGGAACCCGAGGAGTTGGTCGATCCTATCCTCGATTATCCGGGTTACGACCGGACCGAGACGACGGTCGGGATCTGGGGCCACCCACTGCACGCCATGACCGTGGCATTCCCGGTCGCGCTGACATTCTGCACTTTCGGGGCCGACATGCTCTACTGGTGGTCGGGAGAGCTGTTCTGGGCGCGCGCGGCGATCTGGGCGGCGGGCACGGCATTCGTGTTCGGGCTGGCAGCCGGGGCGACCGGAACGGCGGAACTGCTGCTGGTCTCGGGCATCCGCATCCGTGCACCTGCCTGGACCCATTTCGTGATCGCGGTAATGCTGCTGTCGATCCTGGGGGCCAATTGGGGCTATCGCCTGCAGGGATACGAAGAGGCGGTGCTGCCCTACGGCATCCTGCTGTCGGGCTTTGCGGTGATCGTCGTGATGGTCACGGGCTGGCATGGCGGAAAACTCGTCTTCGATCATCGTCTGGGCACATCGAAAGGCAATTGATTGCCCAAGGGTTGCTGCAGCCAATCGGGCAGGGGGATCTGGCCAAGATCCGGCTTGGCCAGAACCAGAAACAGGATGCCGGTGATGGGCAGGGTCAGCAGCAACAGCGGGAGGGTCGGGTGCGGCGTCTTATGAACGCCTTGCCGTTCGGCCTTGTCCACAAGGACATAGCCGACCCAGACATGAAACCCGACCAGCGCAGCGACGAAGACCAGCTTGGCGAACAGCCAGGTGACGAAGACCCCCCGAACAAAGATCAGCCCCGTGCCCGAGCCGATTGCGATGACGGCGGCGGGAGTGATGAAGAAGGCATAGGCGTAATGAGTCGCCTTCCTGATGCGCGCGTAATCGGCCTGACCGATGGCGGGGTCGTGCCGCGCAAGCATCAGGGGCAGGGCGAAAAGCCCCGCGCACCAGATCAGCAGCATCGTGACATGCAGCGACTTCAGATGCGGGACGATGGGTTCGAGCATGCTCATGCCGTCGCCGCCAGCCGCCAGCTGCGCCGCGCCTGTATCGCGATGATCGCGGCATAGGGGATCATCGCCGGGACCCACATAATCAGCCCGCCCAGCTGCTGATCGGTCAGCGGGCGCATCCCCCACGCCAATGGCGCAAGCTGATGCGCCTGATACAGCGGCTCGGGGGCGAAGGTCAGGATCGCGCCCAGCATCCCCATCTGGATCAGCCCGGCAAGCGACCACAGTATTGTCTGCGCGGATGCACGATGCGACAGCACCGCGCCCCAGAACAGCGTGGCCGACCCGAGAAGGCTGATCTGCATGATCCAGTAGACTCCGATGTCGCGCAGCGCCAGATCATAGGCGGCGGGCAGATGCCACAGCCACAACAGGGCGGTCGATATCGTGAAATTCAGCCCCATGCTCGAGGCCCGCAACGGCAGCGCTGCCGCCAGCAGGGGGGCGGCCACCGCGACCAGAAGCACATGATGCACGACGCGCGCCGAAAACAGTCCGACCGACATGGCGCAGAGCGGCGACACGAAGACCACCAGCAGGACCAGCATCGCGGGCGTTCCGCCTGGGCGATGTCTGACGGTCAGCCACCCGACAGCCATCACGGCCAGCAGCACCGGATCCAGGTTCCAGGACCGCAGCGCTAGCTCGGGGGGCGGGGCGATCCCGCAATAGCTTCCGGGCAATATCGTGATCGGCATCGTCCTGGGGCCCCGTGGAATTGGTGCGCATCAGGTAACACAATCGCGAGCCGCCCGATTGGTTTCCCGAAACGCAAGGTTTCGCGGAAGCAGCCTTCGGGCAGCTAGTGGGCGGGCAGGGGGCTGGCATCCTGACCGCAATCCAGAGGCTCCTCTTGGACAAATCGCGGGAGCATGCCGATCGCTGTCGCAGCCGACAGAGCCGCTGCGCCAAGGAACATGGCGCTTGATGAGAACGCGTTCGACAAAAAGCCCGCAAGCGCAGGTCCCACGATGCTTCCCATCGCAACCGCCAACAGCGTTGCGGTGAAGCTGAACGCGGGCAGCTCGGGGAACAGGCGCTCGGACCAGAAGGCCAGGACCGCGCTCATCATCATGACGAAGATGCCCTGCGATGCGGATGCGGCCCCCACGCCGATCCAGCTGTTCGGGGACAGCGCGATCAGCGCCAGCGACAGCGCCGATACCAGCAGCAGCCCACGCACCAGCAGCGGCAACCCGATCCGGTCCTTGATCGCGGCAGTGCCAAGCGCGGCCAGCCCCGCGATGCCATAGATGATGAACATCACCGCGGGCGATCCTCCGTCGGGCAGCCCGGCCAGCCCGCCTGCCTGGGCTACGCTGTCCGTCGCGAAAGAGATGTAGATCGTCGTCGTGATCCCGAAGGACAGCGCCGTCAGATAGAGCGGCAGGGCCGGCATCACGCAGATCGCGCGCCAGTTCGTCCGCCCCCGGCCCGGATTGCCCGCGACATCGCGCATCGCGACCCAGTTGCCGACCAGCGCGGCCAGCCCGGCCCCTGCAAAGGCGATCCACGCGATCCGCCAGGAAGCCCCGCCCAGCATCAGCGCCAGCGCGACTGCCCCCGCCATGGCGGCCCCCAGGCTGGTTCCCGTGCTGACGATGGACAGTGACCGAGAGCGCAGGCCCTCGGTCACCTGCTGATGCACCGCGTTGTTGTAGGGGGACCAGCCGAAGCCCGCGCTTGTCATGGCAAGGATCACGCCAAGGGCCAGGACGCCCGCATTCGACGCCACCGCCACCACGATCATTCCGATCGTAGCGAAGGTCAGCCCGACGATCACGGGCAACCTTGGGCCGCGCCACGCGGTTGCCGCATAGGCCCCGATCAGGCCCAGCAGGAATCCTGCGAAGCCGCCCGCGGAAATGAGGCCCGCGACGGTGGTGCTGATGCCGAAGGCTTCCTTGAACTGTGCAAGAAACAGCCCGAAGCCCATGCGGGCAGGGCCATAGCTGATCGCGGTGGCAGCGAAACCTGCTGCCGAAAGCTTGAGGAATGGTGACATTGCAGGAACTTTCGAGGGATTTGCATTCCCCGCGCAACACTCGTTTGTGCCAGCCGTTCCATCGCGGTTCCCGCGGCCGATCAGCGGTCCTTCCGGCTTTGCGGACCGACTTTCCGGTTTTTCAACAACTTATCCGCATCCGTGCATCGGCATGAAACCGCCGGGATAAATCTATATTTGTCTACGGAACGACGCGGGAATTTCTGCAGTTGCTGCAATGTGAAGACGGCCGGCAATCACCAAACCTGACCCGTAGGAGAATGACCGATGTTCCATCATTCCAGCAAGCTGCAATACGAAGTCCGCGTGGACCGTCCCGATCCGCAATTCGCCAAGTATCTCCAACAGGCCATCGGCGGCGTCGAAGGCGAGATCCGCGTCGCCATGCAGTATTTCTTCCAGGCCATGGGCGCCCGGGGCGATGCGAAATACCGCGACATGCTGATGATGACCGCGACCGAGGAACTGTCCCATATCGAGTTTCTCGGCCATGCCGTCGCCCTGAACCTGGAAGGCGCGCCGCTGACCGTGCAGGAGGAAGCCGCCAAGGACCCGATCGTCAATGCGATCATGGGCGGGGCGAACCCGCGCCACATCCTGTCCTCGGGGCTGTCGGCCATGCCGGTGAATGCGAATGGCGTCCCCTTCGACATGAGCCATATCTATGCCACCGGCAACCTGGCCGCCGACATGATGGCCAATGCCACCGCCGAAAGCGGCGGGCGCGTGCTGGCATCGCGGCTGTACAACATGACCGACGACAGCGGGATGAAGGACATGCTGTCCTTCCTGATCGCGCGCGACACGATGCACCAGCAGCAGTGGCTGGCCGTGATCGAGGAACTGGGCGGCTGGGAAAAGGCGCTTCCGGTGCCGAACTCGACCCCCGAGGAACACGAGGCGATGGAGCATTCCTACTACTTCCTGAACACCTCGCTGGACGAGCCGACGCCGGAAGGACGCTGGACGTCGGGGCCGTCGTTGGACGGGCGCTCGGAGTTCTCGATCCGCGAGCGCCCCGAGCCGCTTGGCCAGAAGCCCGATCTGGGCAAGGCGCGTCCCCATAGCGGCACGCAGATCGAACAACAGTAACCCTAACCGAAACCGGAGGCTGCCATGACCGACCCGAACGCCACATCCCACCGTGATGACAAGGGCGACAAGCTGGATCGGTCGGCGGCCGAAGGCGGGTTGCCGTCCGATACCGACTATCTCCGCACCCAAGGCAAGGAGCAGGGGCAGCTGGTGGGCATCGCGCTTGCCGCCCCGATCATCGCGATCGTCGTCATCGTGATTGCCGCGCTGTGGGTGTTCCTATGAAACCTTCGTATCAAGGATGACCGACATGGCCACGACCACAGGAACCGAGCATTATTTCGGCGATCTCGTCACCGATCTCATCTATCTGGAGTATGACGCGATCGCCGCCTATGACAGCACGATCGAGCGTCTGAGCGACGCCGAACTCGCCGCCCGCGTGGCCGAGTTCCGGCAGGATCACCTGTATCACCTCGAGAAACTGCGCGACATCGCGGCGTCCATCAATGCCGACATCCCCGAGGGTGGCGACATGAAGCAGATGCTGACCACCGGCAAGATCGCGCTGGCGGATCTGATGGGCGACGGAGCGATCCTCAAGGCGATGCGCACAAACGAAGAAGACACCGTCACCGCCTATGATCGTGCGCGCCAGCACGGAGATGCGGTACCTGCATCGCGAGAGTTCTTCGAAAAGGCGCTGGCAGATGAGAAGCGGCATCGCGCATGGTTCGAAGCTGCGGCTGAACGCACTTAAGGCACCTGCCTCGTTCGCTGATTACGCATGCAAACCGGGCTTTGGGTGGGTGCGGCGCGTCGGCTTAAAGCGGAACTTGCCAGCCTCGAGTGTCGTACGGGTCGATAGACGTGACACTAGGATCACCTTTATCGTCTCTGCGGTTCGAATATTGCGAAAGGCCCGCTTTGGTCCTGCGAGTTTGCTTCCGGGTCCTAGGTGTTCAGTCCCGGCATCTGGTGGATAGGGTTCAAGACGAATCTGTCTGAACCGCTCCGGGTTTGCCGGAGGCTCCAACTCCTGAGTAGGATGGAGCATCATGAGCAAGACGACGAACAAATTTTCCCCCGAAGTGCGTGAGCGTGCGGTGCGCTTGGTCCTCGACAATGAGGGCCAGCATGGATCGCGCTGGCAGGCCGTCATGTCGATTTCCGCAAAGATCGGCTGTGCGCCCCAGACCTTGAACGAGTGGATCAAGAAGGCCGAGGTCGACAGCGGCAAGCGGGCTGGCATCCCGACCGACATGACCGAGAAGATGAAGGCGCTGGAACGGGAGAACCGGGAGCTGCGTCAGGCAAACGAGATCCTGCGCAAGGCGAGCGCATATTTTGCGATGGCGGAG
>NZ_ATUJ01000023.1 GCF_000420145.1 Paracoccus zeaxanthinifaciens ATCC 21588 | reverse complement strand
ATCCGCGACACCAAGAAGACCACCTGCACGGGCGTGGAAATGTTCCGCAAGCTGCTGGATCGCGGGGAAGCCGGCGACAACATCGGCGCGCTGCTGCGCGGCATCGACCGTGACGGCGTCGAGCGTGGTCAGGTCCTGTCGAAGCCGGGTTCGGTCCAGCCGCACACGAAGTTCGAGGCCGAGGCCTACATCCTGACCAAGGAAGAAGGTGGCCGCCACACGCCGTTCTTCGCGAACTACCGTCCGCAGTTCTACTTCCGCACGACGGACGTGACCGGCACCGTGACGCTGCCCTCGGGCACCGAGATGGTGATGCCGGGCGACAACCTGAAGTTCGAAGTCGAACTGATCGCCCCGATCGCGATGGAAGAGAAGCTGCGCTTCGCCATCCGCGAAGGCGGCCGCACCGTCGGCGCAGGCGTGGTCTCGAAGATCCTCGCCTGATCCCGACCGGGATATCGCGTTACAGGGGGCCGTCCGAAAGGGCGGCCCTTCTGCTTTCCGGAACCCCCGCAGGGACTTCTTTTCGCGCAGCCTCTTTCCGGCGGCGGGGTCCGCCCCTAGGTTCCCTGCGACACCAAGGACCAAGGGGGCCCGCAATGGCCAAGCTCATCCATTCCATGATCCGCGTCTTGGACGAGGACCGCTCGGTCGCGTTCTACCGCGACTGCTTCGGGCTTCGCGTGGCCGAACGGCTCGACTTCGAGAATTTCACGCTGATCTACCTGTCCAACGACGAGACCGGCACCGAGCTGGAACTGACCGTCAACAAGGGCCGCACGCAGCCTTATGACCTGGGCGACGGTTACGGCCATGTCGCGTTCTCGGTCGATGACGTGGACGCGCTGCATGCCCGCCTGACCGAGGCCGGACTTGCCCCGCGCAAGCTGGTCGATTTCGCGCCGGGCGGCGAGGTGATCGCCCGCTTCTTCTTCATCCAGGACCCCGACGGATACGAGATCGAGGTCCTTCAGCGCGGTGGCAGGTATCTCTGACCGCCGCAGGCAAGGTTTCGTCATGTTCGCCTGGTTCGAACGTCGCATCGACCCCTATCCGCAGGAACGGCCGGCCATCCCGCCGAAATCCCTGACGGGCTTCATGCTTCACTACAGCCGCGGGGCGATCCCGTGGCTGATCCTCCTGTCGCTTCTGTCGGGCGCCCTGGCGGTGGTCGAGGTGCTTCTGTTCGGCTGGCTGGGCGAGCTGATCGACCGCCTGTCCGACACCCCGAGAGAGCTGTTCTGGTCCGGGCAGGGCCCCCGCGTCGCCATGATGGCGCTGGCGCTGGTGGTGCTGATGCCGGTCCTGAACATCGCGGCCTCGCTGGTGCTGTACCAGTCGCTGATGGGGAACTTCCCGCAGCGCATCCGCTGGCGGGCGCATCGCTGGCTGCTGCGCCAGTCCGTCGGCTATTTCCAGGACGAGTTCGCGGGCCGCATCGCGCAGCGCCTCATGCAGACGGCGCTGGCCGTGCGCGAGGTGTCGATGAAGGTCATGGATGTGGGCAGCTATGTCCTCATCTACTTCGCGGGGGCGCTGATCCTTGCGGCCTCGCAGGACTGGCGTCTTGCGCTGCCCTTCGCGGCCTGGGCCGCGGGGTTCGCCATGCTGCTGTGGTTCATCGTGCCGCGTCTTGCCCGCGTGGCGCAGGCGCAGGCCGATGCCCGCAGCCAGATGACCGGGCGCATCGTCGACAGCTATACCAACATCGCGACGGTCAAGCTGTTCTCGCATTCCGACCGTGAAGAACGCTGGATGCGTCAGGGCATGGACGGGTTCCTCGGGACCGTGCATGGCCAGATGCGGCTGGCGTCGATCCAGGACATGGCGCTGAACCTGCTGAACGTCTGGCTTGTCGCCTCGGTCGCGGGGCTGGGCCTGTGGCTGTGGTCGCAGGGGCAGGTGGCGGTGGGTGCCGTCGCCGTGGCCGTGCCGCTGGCGCTGCGGCTGAACGCGATGTCGCACTGGATCATGTGGGAATTCGCCGCCCTGTTCGAGAATATCGGCACCGTCCGCGACGGCATCTCCAGCCTGTCGCTGCCCCGCACGGTCGAGGATGCGCCGGATGCGGTCGATCTGCGCCCCGAACATGGCGCGATCAGCTTCGAGAACGTGACCTTCCGCTATGCCGGGTTGCCCGACAGCCCGCCGATGGCCGTCCTCGAGGATCTGGATCTGCACCTGAAGCCCGGTGAGCGCGTGGGCCTTGTCGGGCGTTCCGGCGCGGGCAAGTCGACGCTGATCAACCTGCTTCTGCGGTTCCACGATGTCGAACGCGGGCGCATCACGATCGACGGACAGGACATCGCGGGCGTGACGCAGGAAAGCCTGCGCAGCGCCATCGGCGTGGTGACGCAGGACAGCTCGCTCCTGCATCGCTCGGTCCGCGAGAACATCGCCTATGGCCGTCCCGACGCGACCGACGACCAGATCGCCGATGCGCTGCGCATGGCCGAGGCCGAGGGCTTCGTCCCCGGCCTCTCCGACAGCCAGGGGCGGCGGGGGCTGGACGCCCATGTGGGCGAACGCGGGGTCAAGCTGTCGGGCGGCCAGCGGCAGCGCATCGCCATCGCCCGCGTGGCGCTGAAGGACGCGCCGATCCTGGTGCTGGACGAAGCCACCAGCGCGCTGGACAGCGAGGTCGAGGCCGCGATCCAGTCCCGGCTGGAGGCGCTGATGGAGGGCAAGACCGTCATTGCGATCGCGCACCGCCTGTCCACCATCGCGGCGATGGACCGCCTGATCGTCATGGATCAGGGGCGGATCGTCGAACAGGGCACCCATGCCGAACTGCTGGAACGGGGCGGCATCTATGCCCGCCTGTGGCAGCGGCAATCGGGCGGGTTCCTGGCCGCCGACGGCTGAACGAAAAAGGCCCCGGCGCAGTGCCGGGGCCTTCCGTCATCAGGATCGCCGCATCACTGCGCGATCAGGTCCGTGATCCGACGCACGGCAGCGCGACGGTTCTCGCGGATATCGCCATCCGAACGCACGCGCAGGAACTGCTCGCCATAGCCCTGGGTCACCAGGTTTTCCGGCGGGACGTCGAAATACTCGGTCAGCGCCAGTGCCACCGATTCCGCGCGGCGGTCCGACAGGGCCAGGTTCGCGGCGTCCGAGCCGACCGTGTCGGTGTGACCCTCGATCAGGAACACCTCCGAAGGGTTCTCGGCGATCGAATCCTGAATCGCGTTGCCCAGACCCGACAGCTGCTTGGCCTGATCGGGACGGATCGCGGCCGAGCCGGTCTCGAAGGTGATCGCGTCGATGTTCACCGGTGCAACCAGTGCGCGGACCTCGGGGATGTTGCGGACCTGCGACAGGGTGAAGCGGCGATCGACGGCGGCCTCCTGGCGCAGGGCGTCACGCAGGGCAGCCTCGTCCAGCGAGGTGCCGTTGTCGTACTGCACCGGGGCCGGTTCGGGCAGGTCGGCCACGTTGACCGGCTGCACGTTCTCGGTGTCGTCGATCAGGCGCGTGGTCTGGCCATCGGCCGAGACCAGCGTCCGGCGCAGGACGCGCAGGTCGGCATCGCGGATCGTCACGACCTTGCTGCCATCCGAACGCGTCACCACGGTGCGCGAGGATCCGTCGTCGAAGTTCTCGGTCTGCACGGTCGAACCCGGCTGGCGCAGCAGCGCGACCTCGTCCTTGATGACCTCCTGGCTGCCATCGCTGCGGGTCACGACGACACGGTCGGGCGTCGACAGCGCGACCTGACGGTTGTTGTTGAGATAGCTTCCAACCGCGACCGCGCCCAGACCCAGCAGAAGCGCCTTGGTCAGGTCGTTGTCGTCGTCGTCATCCTCGCGCGCCTCGGCACCTTCGCGACCCGCCGTCAGCGCATCGCGCAGGCTGGTCTCGAAATCCTCCGAGGACGAACGCGCATCGGCTTCGGTCACCTCTTCCTCGGTGACGTTGCCGCTGCCTTCCTCGGCCTCCAGCGCGGCTGCGGTCGAGGGTGCTGCCGCCTCGGCGGCCTCGCGAGAGGCTTCGGTTTCCTTCACGTCCTCCTCGGCGGCGCGCTGGACCAGCTCGCCTTCGCTGTTGACGCGGAAGGTCTGCGCCTCGGGGGCGGCAAGGCGGAAGGCGCCGCCGCCATTCGGTTCGACCACGACACCGCGCGGGGTAGTCGCAGGGCCTTCGCAGGGACCGGCGCTGCCATCGAGGCAGGTCAGCTGGTCGGCGGTCAGACCGCCCGAGACTTCGTCGTTCAGCACGCGGGCCAGACCGGGCAGGGCGCCTGCGCGTTCCTGCGCGACGCCGCCGCCCGCGACGGTGAAGCCATTGGCGGCAGGCTGTTCGTCGGTCGCATTCTGCGGCGCGGGGGCTTCACGGCGCTCCTCGGCGGGGGCGTTCTGCGCTGCGGGGGCTTCGCGGCGCTCCTCGGCGGGGGCATTCTCGGCTTCGGGTTCGCCCTCTGCCTTGGCGGCAAGAGCGGCGCCAAGCTCGTCTTCCGAAGGACGCTCACGCTCGGGCGTGTCCTCGGCATTTTCGCGTGCCTTGCGGGCGGGGCGCTTCTCCTCGACCGGCGCTGCGTCAGCCTCGGCTTCGGGCGCTTCGGTAGCAGCCTCGGCAGGACGGGCTTCGGGGGCCTCTTCCTGCTGGCGGTCGGCCTTGGCCGCGGGGCGCTGCTGGTTGTCCTTCTGGCGCGCATTGCGGGCCGGACGCTGGCCTTCTTCGGCCTGTGCGGGTGCAGCTTCGGGGCGTTCGGCGGGTGCCTCGGCCTCGGGCTGTGGAGCGGTTTCGGGTTCGGCTACCGGCTCGGGCTTGGCCTCGGGCGCAGCTTCGGGTTCCGCTGCAGGCGCTTGCTCGGCAGGCTGCGGCTGCGGCTCGGCCTCGGCGGGCGCTTCCGCTGCGGGGGCGTCCTGTTGCGGCGCTTCTGCTTGCGGGGCGTCGGCTTGCGGGGCTTCAGCCTCAGCCTCAGTGGCCTGCTCCTCCTGCTGGCGCAGCGCCTTCTTCAGTTCGTCCTCGGCAGCGTCGATCTGTTCGCCCGCCTGGCGGGCAAGGCCCTCGACGGCGCCCTGATCTGCCGGGGCCTGATCTGCGCCGCCCTGATCTGCGGGGACCGGTTGGCCCTGCTGTGCCTGCGCGTCGGCAGGCTGGGCCTGCGCTGCGGCCATATGCGGTGCCAGCAGCGACAGGCAGGCCGCGATGGCCGTGGTGTTGTGGATGATCCGTCGCATGGAAGCTCCTCTCCGGCGGTCAATTCGTCGCAGCCATAACAGAGGCGTCCGCGAGGGGGTTCCCGAACTTCGCGTGAAGACTGCGTGATCGGCGGGCAGCCGCGTGCACGAAAAAGGGGCACCGGTTTCCCGGCGCCCCCTGGCGGCGGCATCGCGAAACGCGTTATACGCCGTCGCCGACGAAAGCCTTCTCGACCACGAACTCGCGCGGTTCGGAATTGGCGCCCTCGTGCAGGCCGAACCCTTCCAGCACCTTCTTGACGTCGGTGTTGAAGGCGAGACTGCCGCAGATCATCGCGCGATCCGTCTCGGGGGTGATGGGGGGCAGGTTCAGGTCGGCGTTGACCTTGCCCGATTGCAGGTTGTCGGTGATGCGCCCCATCAGCGGCGAATCCTCGCGCGTGGTGGTCGGATAATAGAGCAGGCGCTTGGCGAAATCGGCGCCGTACAGCTCGCCCAGCAGCGGGTCGTGCTTCAGGTTCTCGACCAGCTCGCGGCCATAGGTCAGCTCGTCCGCCGTGCGGCAGGTGTGCATCATCACCACCTGCTCGTAACGCTCGAACGTCTCGGGGTCGCGCATCAGGCTGGCGAAGGGGGCAAGGCCGGTGCCGGTGGCCAGGAACCACAGTCGCTTGCCCGGCAGCAGCGCGTCCAGAACCAGCGTGCCCACGGGCTTGGGGCGCAGGATGACCTGGTCGCCCGGCTGGATGTGCTGCAACCGCGAGGTCAGCGGCCCGTCCGTCACCTTGATCGAGTAGAACTCCAGCTCGTCGTCCCAGTTGGGCGAGGCGATGGAATAGGCGCGCAGGATCGGCTTGCCGTTGTCGCCCGGCAGGCCGATCATCACGAATTCGCCCGACCGGAAGCGCAGCGATGCCGGCCTGCTGATCCGGAACGAGAAGAGGCTGTCGGTCCAGTGGCGGACCGAGGTCACGGTCTGCGCGTCAGGAAGGGTCGGCTTGGGGGTGGATGCTTCGGCCACTTGCATGTCCGGTCCTTGTGTCAATTCCCGACCGATCTAGTCGTTATCACCCCGCAGCGAAAGCCCCCGCGCCGGAATAGGCCCGCGTTCAGGCACGTTCTCAGGCCGGCGTCATGTCGCGGCCGGTCAGCGGCTCCGGCCCGTTGGTGCCGCGCCGTGCCTCGACCAGCTGGGCGGCGGCGATCCGGTCGGGCTGGCCCATCGCGCGCAGCAGCGCCAGTTCGGCGATGGCCTCGTCCTCGTGCAGGACGGCCATCGCGGGATTGCTGGACCAGCCGTCATCGGTCATCCAGACGCGCCGGCCGTTCACGATATCCTCGGCCTGGACGACGCCGGGACGGGATGGGGTCGGAAGAAAGACGTTCTGCATCGGATTATCCCCTCAGATTGCGACCTATATAGGATAAAATTCTGGATTCTTGCGACGGTCTGGCAGAAATAAGGAAGATCGAAGCAAGGTGGACCAGAATGCCGGAACCCAGTCCCGACGAAGCCAGATCGCCCCAAACGCCCGTCCGCCTGGACGAGGTTGACCGCAAGATACTGTCCCTGCTGCAACGCGACGCCAGCCTGTCGCTGGACCAGATCGCGGACAAGGTCGGCGCGTCCAAGACCCCCGTCTGGAACCGCATCCGCAAGCTGCGCGAGGCGGGCGTCATCCGCAGGCAGGTCGCCGTGCTGGATCCCGAATCGCTGGGGCTCGAGGCGTGCTTCTTCGTGCTGGTCCGCACGTCGGAACATGATCGCGACTGGGCCGCGCGCTTCCTCAAGGCGCTGCGCCAGCGCCCCGAGGTCGTCGAGGCGCACCGGCTGGCGGGCGATATCGACTATATCCTGAAGGTGCAGGTGAAGAACGCGCGCGCCTATGACCGCTTCTACCAGTCGCTGATCTCCGAGGTGAAGATCCACAACGTGACCGCGCTGCTGTCGATGGAGGAGATCAAGGCCAGCTTCGCCCTGCCGATCCCCGACGCGGGCTGAGCCCTATTCGTCCACGACCTTCAGAAGGCGTGGCAGGGCGGGGCAGGGCAGCAGCTGGTTGCGGGATATGTCGGCCAGCGTGTGGTTGTGCAGGAAGACGTAGACATGGGCCGACAGCCCTTCCCACAGCCGGTTCGACAGGGTCTGCGCACGCGAACCCGACACGCCGCCCGACGCGCCCGCGCCGACATGCATCGCGCTGACGGTCTCGTCCACGGCCTCGAGAACCTCGGCGACGCGGATGTTCTCGGGGGCGCGGGCCAGACGATATCCGCCGCCGGGGCCGCGCACGGATTCCACCAGCCCGGCACGGCGCAGCTTGACGAACAGCTGTTCCAGGTAGGGCTGAGAGATGTCCTGCCTGCGGGATATCTCGGCCAGCGAGGTCAGGTCGTCCTTGCTGGCGATCGCAAGATCGACCAGCGCGATGATCGCATAGCGGCCCTTGGTCGAAAGCTTCATGACGGCTCCTCCTGATCCCCCTCCGCGCGGGTGGCGCGGTTTTGCGGTCGGGCCGCTGTCCGGATTGACGCCGAAGGCCGCCGCAGGCTATGCCGTGCAGGCTGTTCCTTGCGTATCCCGTGCCGACAGCCCAGATATCGGTTCCCCTTAGAAGCCACATGCGCAGGCGTCAAGGAACCAAGAAGCCCTGTGAAGGAAGACCATGCCCGAGCTGATTTTCCCCGGCCCCGAAGGCCGACTTGAAGGACGCTACCACCCGCAGCCCGGCAAGCCCGACGCCCCCATCGCAATCGTGCTGCATCCCCACCCGCAATATGGCGGCACGATGAACAATCGCGTCGTCTACAACCTGCATTACGCGTTCCACAAGATGGGCTTCACCGTGATGCGGTTCAACTTCCGCGGCGTGGGCCGCAGTCAGGGCGAATTCGACCAGGGCGTGGGCGAATTGTCGGATGCCGCATCGGCGCTGGACTATCTGCAGGCGATGAACCCCAATTCGAAGCATTGCTGGGTCGCGGGCTTCAGCTTCGGCGCGTGGATCGGGATGCAGCTGCTGATGCGCCGCCCCGAGATCACCGGCTTCGTCAGCGTCTCGCCCCCGGCGAACATGTACGATTTCAGCTTCCTCGCGCCGTGCCCGTCCTCGGGGCTGATCGTGAACGGCACCGCCGATCGCGTCGCGCCGCCCAAGGACACCCACGCGCTGGTCGGCAAGCTGCGGGAACAGAAGGGCATCACCATCACCCACGAGGAGATCGAGGGTGCCGACCACTTCTATCGCGACGACGAGGAACACATGAAGCCCCTGATCGGCATGGTGCAGGGCTATGTCCGCCGGCGCCTGACCGAAACGACGCGCTGAAACCTCGCGTGACCGCATGGGGGCCGGGAATTTCCCGGCCCTTTGCATTTCCCGCAGTCCCACCCGAAAGGTCGTGATGCTCGATTCCGCGATGCAATTCCTGTGCGAGGCCGACCGCCTGAAATCGGTCACCCGCGCGAATGTCCTGATGGACCTGTCCCGCCCCGAGAACAGCGCCGAGCACAGCTGGCATGTCGCGCTGCAGGCGATGGTGATGGGGGCCTCGGACCGGGCGATCGCGATGATCCTGCTGCACGATCTGGTCGAGATCGACGTGGGCGACCAGCCGATCCACCTGGGCCATGACAGCGACGCGCTGCAGCGCGCCGAGGCCGCCGCCGCGCGCCGCATCTTCGGCCTTGCCCCGCAGTCCGAGGCGCTGATCGCGCTGTGGCACGAGTTCGAGGCTGGGCAGTCCCCCGACGCGGCCATGGCCAAGCGGATGGATCATACCCAGCCCGTGCTGCAGGTGCTGATGGCGGCCGATCCGCTGCCCGACCATGTCCGCATCGTGCGCGACAACCTGACCACGGGCCGCGCCGCGCGGCTGTCGGGCGAATGGCCCGCCTTCATGCAGGCCGCCCTGGGACTGATGGACGGCGTGGCGCTGCCCGATGACGACCTGTCGCGGCGCATGCGCTTCCTGGCCGAGGCCGACCGCCTGAAATCGGTGATCCGCGCCAGCCTGCTGATCGACAATTCCCGCCGCGAGAACAGCGCCGAGCACAGCTGGCACCTCGCGCTCTATGCGCTGATCCTTGCGGGGAAGGCGCCCTTGGGCGTCGATGTCGGGCGGGTGATCCGCATGCTGCTGATCCACGACCTGGTCGAGATCGACGTGGGCGACGTGCCGCTGCATTCCGCGGGCGGGCAGGCCCATGGCGCAGCCGAGGTGAAGCAGGCCGAGGCCGCCGCCGCACGCCGCATCTTCGGGCTGCTGCCGGACCGGCAGGCGCGCGAACTGTTTGATCTGTGGACCGAGTTCGAGGATGCTGCGACCCCGGATGCGATCTTTGCCAAGGCGTTGGATCGCTGTCAGCCCGCCGTGCAGAACGTCATGGGCGGCGGCGTCGGCTGGGCCGAATACAGCGTGACCCGCCAGCAGGTGACCGAGCGCGTGGGCCGTCAGGTCGAACGCGGCGCACCGGCCCTGTGGGGCTGGCTGGACGCGCGGCTGGCCCGGTTCTTCGCCTAGGGTCAGGACCCATTAATTTTCTTGATGCCGTCCTGTCGGCGTGATTCACGCTCCCAAACAGGTGGGGGCATCATGAGTAATCTTTTCTGGCTGACGGACGAACAGATGGAGCGGCTGAAGCCGTTCTT
>NZ_ATUJ01000022.1 GCF_000420145.1 Paracoccus zeaxanthinifaciens ATCC 21588 | reverse complement strand
GTCAGCGATTACACCGGTGCAGCCGCGCTGCTGAGCAGCCTGCCTCGGGCGGACTGGCTGCTCGCCGACCGAGGCTATGATGCGGATTGGTTCCGCGACGCCCTGAAAGACAAGGGGATCAGGCCCTGCATCCCGGGCCGGAAGTCCCGCGGCAAGCCCGTCAAATACGACAAGCGACGCTACAGACGACGCAACCGCATAGAGATCATGTTCGGTAGGTTGAAGGACTGGCGGCGAGTAGCGACACGTTACGATAGATGCCCAAAGGTCTTCCTCTCCGCCGTCGCTCTCGCTGCCACCGTCATGTTCTGGCTGTGACCATCAATGAGTCTGGAGCCTAAGGCCGGCAACATTCCGGCACCTGCCCGTCGTCGAAAGACGGCGTGTGGCAAGATGTGAACCGCCCTACCCCGGACGTGTGAATACGTCGATCCGGAACCCCTGATGGGACCTGCTCGTCGAGGCACCGAGCCTCGCTGCAAGCGCCTCGACCGCCTGCGTCCCGTCAAGCTCCTCGTCCGTGGGGCCTGTCCAGTTCACGGCGACCACCGAACCTGTCGCATGCTTGCCAAGCCATTCTGCCAGTTCGGCGATTTCCTGAACGGTCAGGAAGTAGAGGACCTCGGACAACAGCACGAGATCGAAGCGCGCTGATGGCAGGTCGTGCGGCGCCGTGCCGCCGATGAAGGTGACGTTTCTTGCATCGGCCAACGATTGTCGCGCCAGGCTCAGCGCCGCGGGTATGCACTCGACAAGGGTCAGATGCTGGCATCGATGGCGCAGCAACGATGCCAGGGTACCGTTCCCGCATCCGATCTCGATGGCAGATGCGAAGGGGCCAAGACCGATCTCGTCCAACGTAGTCGCGTATTTGGCGGCCTCGTAGGCGCTCGTCCTGTGCTGCCACGGATCGTCGCTTCGGGAATAGAGGTTCTCCAGATGAGCTATCACGCGTTCATGCGGCAATGATCATCTCCGGATGCGCAAGGAAATGCTGCTGATGTTCCTGAGACATCACGAAGCCCGTCGGATCATCGGCAATCAGCGGCGTCATCTGCGAGGCATGACAGGACAGCGCCTGTCGCTTGATTTCCTTCGCCCCGGGCGACGCGTGGATGCGGGAAACCTGCGCATGCCCGTCGGTGAAACGCCCCCAGATCGGATAGAACAGAAGCTGGATATCGTCGCGCAGCCTGGCGATGTGCCGCGCAAGCATCGCGCAGGACTGGTGATCGACATGGGGATCGCCGTCCCAGGTGCAAAGCAGCAGGGCATTCGGCGCGATCAGCGGCGCCAGTTCGGCAGCCGTTTCAGGATCGCGCGGCGCCTTGCAATCACCGTAACCAAGCCAATCCACTCGGGCGCCCGGATCCAGCAAGCGGCAGGCCGACAGCAATTCCCGCCGGCGCTGCATGGCGATCCTTTCGGGCGGCCAGGCGACCGAGGCGGGGTGCGATGCGGACCCGTCCGTCACGCAGACGATATGGGCGGATATCCCCCGCTTGGCAGCATCGTGGATGATCGCACCGCATCCCAGTGTCTCGTCATCGGGATGGGGTGCAAGTACGCAGATCGGGCGATCGCCCACGATCTGATCGACCGAGGCCCAGGGCGCATCCGCCGCGCGTTCCAGAAAGCGGCTCACGGGATCCACCTCGACGACAGTTCCTGGCTTGCAAGCATGCGCTGCATCGCATCGAGCGCCATTCCGTCGGGGTTCGCCTGTCGAAGATAGAGGCCCAAGTCGCGCCTGATCTTCTCGGCCGGGTGTCCGATGGCGAAGGACGCCGCCCCCAGTGCTTCGTCGGCCAGACCAAGGACCTTCATGGCCTCCTGCTGGGTCTGCAACCGGGCAAAGATCGAGGACAGGCTGTCGCCTTCAACAGCATCCACCCGCTCGGTGGCGAGGGCTGCCTGCTCCAGCCACAGCCGGACCGTCTCGCAGGCCAGGGTCATCGCCTTCAGTCGCATCAGCTGGATCGGCGCGCCCAACTGGTCCCTGCGGCGCAGCTGGTCCCGCGTGATCGCGGTCAGTGCCTGCATCGCACCCAGCTGCACGGCCGCGTATCTCCAGACCCCGCCCTGGAAGTAGGGCTCCTGCAGATAGGCCCCGGGTTCGCCAAGAAACACCGCATGATCGAGCGACAGCCCTTCGAGGTCGCATCGCCCCGATGCCGTCGCATGCATCCCGGACATCCGCCATTCCTCCGGATACAGGCGATCCTGCAACGAGGATGTCGGGATCAGCAGAAGCTGGATGCCCTCTTCGGTGGTCGCGGACACGATGACACGGTCGAGGATGTCGGCGCCGCTGGCGAACAGCTTGTAGCCTCGCAGTCGCCTGTCCTCGATCCTGACGGGACTGCTGCCATCCGCGCCCCAGATGCCGTACAGACCGTGATGCTCGACCGAAGATGCCGGGGCATCGTGCAAGAGCAGCAGCTTGACCGCGTTCACATGCCCTTCGAAGATGCGTCCCGCCGACAGATCGGCCTGGCCGATCGTCACGAGGCACCGCAACAGATCCCGGGGATCCGGCGCCTGATGCGCGACCCGGAATGCTGCCGTCAGAAGGCCGCTTTGCTGCAACGCCAACTTGATGCCCGGCCCGTCGCCGACCCCTGCCAGCATCTCGGCCGCGACTGTCGCTTCTCTCAAACCGCAACCCCTTGTTCCATTGCCCGCCAGGCCGCGTATTGCGGTCTCACGATCTGCTCCATCAGGTCCGTCAGTTGCGGCAGCGCCACCTCCAGATCCGAGGCGCGCAGCCTCGATCCGTGAACCTGGCTCCGATCCGGCCAGATCACGGGCATTCCCCGCCTGCCAAGCGTCCACAGGCTCAGAAGCAGGTCGGGGTCGAGGACGGCCTGATCGGCAAGCGGGTCCGGGGATGCCATGCGCTCGCGCAGGCATTCGGCCATGCCGCCTTCCGCCCGCCCCATCAGGCGGCCGGATACGCGCACCCGCATCCGATCGGAATAGCTTATACGGAGGCCGTGCCGCCGTGCTGCCGCGACCAGCGCGCGGTCTTCGCTGTGCCGGACCAGGGGGCAGCCGCCGATCAGGCGGAACGCTTCCGACCTGATCGCGATAGTGGCACCGGATTCGACGTAATGCGGCTGCCTGGCGCGCGGATCCAGAAGCCCCGCCATCTGTTCGAGGTAGAAGCGAAGCTCGTGCATCAGCGCGGTGTATTCGCTTTCCAGCACCGTGATGCGCGCCCGCGCCCCCCTGCGAAGCGGGATCGGGATACGAGAGCTGATGCGGCCGCAGACCAGATCGGCACCGCTTCGCGCCTCTTGCAGCGCGGATGCGATCCATCGCGGGTGGACCAATGCATCCCCGTCCGTGGTCATGATCAACCCGCCCTTGGATGACGCGAATCTCATGGCCGCGGCCCTTGCGTGACCCGCGCTGGCAGTCCGGGCCGAGAAGGTCACCTCGCGGACCTGCGCATTGATCGCGGTATTCGCATAGGATCTGGCGATCTCGGCACTTCTGTCCGAGCTGTTGTTCACGAGGATCGTCGCGGTCACCGGAACATCGCAGCCCTGTGCCGACAGGATGAGCGAGTGCAGAAGACGGGGCAACCGCGAGGCTTCGTCCTTGATGGGTATCGCGATAGAAACCCGCGATATGTCTTGGAAACCGGTCACGAATGGCTTCATGGATCGAATGATCTCCAATTGGCTCAGCAAGCTCTTTGTCGAAGGATCCGTGTCGGCCGAGATGGGCCCTGCGGTACCGGCGCCCTTCTGGGCAACCGGACGTGAATACCCGAGGTCTTTGGACCCCGGCCCCGCAAGGGGGCATGCCGCGCGATCAGCAGCGCAGCTTCTGAAGAAGTGCCTTCAAGGCGCCGTCGGCGCTTTCCCTCTCTTCAGAGACATCCACCTCGGATCCATCCGACCCGCTGATCCTTACCGAGGCGCACCACCCCATCGCCTTTCCCGGACTGTATGTCAGCGAGAAACCTTTGCATCCGTGACAGGCTGATATTGCGCCCTCGACCAAGCTTCCGATTTCCATAGCGCTGTTGATCCCTTGCCTTTCGGTAATTGCTCGATCCGCGATCACTGCAATCGCCGATCAGGGTCAAAACCGCCGCACCAACCGTCAGTTCCTGCCGGCATCATTTATCAACACATATTCCTTTTCCGTGAGGAGCTTGGCCGGACTTTGCGCCAGGTGGGGATCGTGCTAGTTTCTCTCACTGCAGAATGGTTTCGGGTCACCGTCAGCTTCAGCAGCCGCAATGTCTGGACAGCGTAAGAAAAACAGTAGCCATGGCAGGGATGAAGATGCCCAAGGCTCTGACATGCGCGGTCGAGATTTCACCCCTCCATCGCAGGGCGGCTATCAAGATGCCTATCAACAGCAGCTGCACGATATATTCATCGACAGAATGATAGACTTGAAAGTGGATCAAGCCATCAGGCTCCTGAAAACATACGACGGATAAGATCTTTACGGCCCTGTTCTATCGATCAGGATGTAGCGTCACCGGAGACGTGCTTTATACTTGAATCGGAGCCGTGCATGTTGCCGAACGCTGCGCGGCTGGCATGGCGGGACCTGCCTGCCCAACAAGCGATAGATGGACAGATGTTGATGACAGTCGTGTCTCCGGCGGGCTTGCCTTTGACAAGCCCCGATTGGTCGCGCTTCGGCGACGCATAAAATTAGCTTGGCTCCCTAAAAGTCGCTTTGAAACCGCTGGAACTGTCAGAACGGAACGACGGTGTTCTGCTGAACGCCTGCAGGGCTGACACCGACAGCGTTCAGCCGACCATCGTCAAGCGCTACGCGATCTGCGCCAACGCGCATTCCGCGGGCTTAAACCTACGTAGTGAAAATGGGTGGCGACCGTCCGGCCGATTGGCGTTCGTAGGTCGGAAACCCTTCGAAAGACCGTGTCTTCTCAGGATAATCTGAACAGTCAAGAAGCTGAATGCCATTTCGATCGGCGATTACGACCTATCGCGCTGTTCGCCAGAACAAGCCGGATCGAACACTATTCGGCCATGCGGCTAGTGCCAATCCGCTCAAGAGGTAATCCCCTGATGGAAGACGCGGTTCAAACCGTGGGAGCCGACATGACGCGGAGCGATCTGTCCTGCTGCCAGACGACTCATATTCCATCAAAGCGCTCCACAGTTCTTGATGCGAATGCACGTTCGCCAGGCGCATACCGCAATGTGGCGGCTTTAGCAGCACCGATCTCATTCACGTGAAAGCTGCATCATGCCTAGACGGTCGGTGTAGGAAACTTCAGCATGCCGCCTTTGTCATGAGGCGGAAGCGCGGTAGCCTCTTCGTAGCCTCAGGCCTCCATCTGAACCGGTTACAAATGAAAATGCCCCCCGGCGCCGAGGCGACCGGGGGGCATCGGGAAGGTATGACGCAGCCCTCTGTGCCTCAGCTCAGGTTGATCATCCGGTCGTCGGGCAGAACGGCGTCGCTGTCATACTCGAAGTCGTTTGCAGCTTCGATATCATCCTCGGTCATGCTGTCGACCACCAAACGCTCTTCATCGACGGTGACACGGGACATCGGCACCGGGATCTCCTTGCCGCCAAGGCCGAGGAACCCACCACTGCTGAGGACGAGGTTCGGCTCACCATCCAGATCGACGAATGCCTCGGGATTGCCCAAATCCTCGCCGTCCGCGGTGACGACCTCCAAGTCGCTCAGCTCGGCCACGGACATTTCGCGGCCCTGCGGTTGTGCCTCGGCCTCGGCCTCCTGCGAATCCGCTTGTCGACCCTCTTGGGCGGCCAGACGCTGCTGGCGCTCCTCGGGGGTCTCGATCACGACATTCGGCTGCCCGGTCTGCTGCACCTCGACCGTGGGCTGCTTGGCCATGGATAGGGACACCTGAGGCTCGGCGCCTTCGAACGCCACGTCGGGATCGCTCTGCTCGACCGAGACGTTCGGCTCACCCTCGGCCTGAACGATCTCGACCTGCGGTTCCGGGGTCGCAATTTCGGTATCGTCGTTGGCGTTCTGCACCGAACCGTCATCGATCTCGGTCGTGTCGCGGGCTTGGTCCTGCGGGACGGGGTTGCCGTCCGCATCGACGCCCAGATCGACATTCAATTCAGGATCGGCCTGTGTGACGCTGACCCCAGGCTTGCCCTGTTCGACCTGAACCTCGGGGTCTGCCGCGGTGACGCTGACATCGGGATCGGGGTTCAGAATGTAGATGTCGGGTGCCGGATTGTCGACGCGCACGATGATCTCGGGGATCTCGACAGCGACGGTGGGCTGTTTCTGGCTGACCTGGATATCGGCGGCGTTGCGCGTCACGCTGATTTCGGGCTGCTGTTCGGTCACGGTAACGGCGGGCGCGGGAACCTGCACGTCGACTTCCGGATCGGGCACGGTCACCTCGGCCTGGCCTTCGATGATCGCATCCTCTGACAGGTCGACGCGGTCGCTGGCCTTGGCTGTTTCGTCGCCGTCCGCCTGTTCGGTGACGTCATCGGACGCCCCCTGCGTCAGACGTTCTTCCAGCGCGGTGCATTCCTGAACCATGTCCCGGTTGATCGCCGCGACGACCTCGGTCTGCGGGATCACGGTCGGATCGTCGGCATCGCGATAGGCGTCGGCCAGCATGCGGCATTCCTGGCTCTTGCCTTCCAGCTGTTGTTCGTTGATGTCCACCAGCGATTGCGCCAAGGCAGCTCCGCCCAGTGGCAGGGTGATTGCGGTGCCCAGAAGCAGGTTGCGGGTCAGGATCTTCATGGTGTCGCTCTCCTCGTGATCTGTCTTTGCGCCCTTCGGAACACGCCCCTCCAATTGTCCCCATTCGCCCACGGTTCCCGCAACAATCACCGCGGGGACCGGATCCCTTTGACCCGAGGGCGTGAATAACGCGCTTATTGCTGCGCCAAATCGCCCTGAATAAAAAATGTTAAAGATCTGCACGGAACAGTTCGGCGCGACGATCGCACCGGATGGCCATCCACTTAATTTCCTGTGCGACCAAATCCCCCCGATTGCGTTGGGCATTCGTCAGCACAGGAGATTTGCAAATGCCCCGCAAGCAGCACCGCGGCCGCAGGGCTGAGGCCCCGACCGAGATTCCCGCGAAAGGGTGGTGGGACATCCTGAAGAGGGTCAAGAACGAGATCAGCAGCGACCATGTGTCGGTCGTATCGGCCGGCGTCGCGTTCTTCGGGCTTCTGGCGATCTTCCCAGCCATCGCGGCGGTGATCTCGATCGCGGGGTTCTTCCTCGATCCCGCCGATGTCGCCGGACAGCTGGATTCGCTGGTGACCATCCTGCCCGAGAGCGCAGCCTCGATCATCCAGGACCAGATCACCGCCGTCACCGGCGGGGACGAAACCGCGACCGGCATCGCGGCACTGTTCGGCATCGCCGTAGCCTTCTATGGCGCGACCAAGGGGATGCTGACCCTGATGGAGGGCATGAACGTCGCCTATGACGAAGAGGAGACGCGCGGTATCGTCGCGCTCTATGCGACGGGCGGCGCGCTGACCCTGTTCCTGATCTTCGGCATCTTGGTTTCGATGGGCGCCATCCTGGTCGTCCCCGTCGTTCTGGATGTCCTTCCTCTGCCCGGCATCGTCGAGACCATCATTTCTTGGGCGCAATGGCCTGTTCTGGCTGCGCTGACGATGTTCGGACTGGCCGTCGTCTATCGCTTCGGCCCCTCGCGAGAGGATCCGAAATGGCGTTGGGTCAGCCCCGGCGCGATCGTCGCCACGATCCTGTGGCTGGCGGGCACGGTGGGGTTCTCGATCTATGCGCAGAACTTCGGCAGCTATAACGAGACCTATGGCACGATCGGCGGGGTGATCATCCTTCTGACCTGGCTGTGGATCTCAGCCTATATCGTGCTGGCAGGGGCCGAACTGAACTCCGAGATGGAGCATCAGACCCGGCTGGACACGACCACCGGACAGCCCCGTCCGCAGGGTCAGCGCGGCGCGGTCAAGGCCGATACCGATCCCGACCTGCCCGAGGATACCACCGGCGACAGACAGGCCGCAGGGCGCAGCGATGACGGCGTCGTATCGCGGAAACCGTCGCTTGTGGCCGGGTTGCTTGGGCTTCTGGCGCTGCGTGCGATCCGCAAGCCGCGCCCCGCCAACGACCGTTCCCGGGGCTGAATGGCAGATAATGGCCGATCACCGATAAACCAATGTGAAACGTCAGGAACTGACCCAAACCCGATCAGTTGAATTCTGCAACACGCGACGTGCCACCGGGCGTCACAGTGTAATTCAAGGGAGTTTCGATTATGACCCATGATCCGAATATCGCGGAAAATGCGCAATTCACGGATGCGCAGAATGCTGGAACGACCAAAAGCACCGATACCCAGGAATTGAAGCGCGAGGCCGAGCATCTGGGCGATACTGCACGCGAGGTCGGAAAAGAGGCTTATGGCCGCCTTTCCGAAGGCGCGGCGCAGCATACCGAACAGGCCAAGGAGGGCGCCGCCTCCGAGGTGCAGGACATCTCGGCCGCATTGCGCAGCGCGGCCGACAAGAGCCGCGCGGGTTCGGCCCAGGAACGCACCTTCGGGCAGGCCGCCGAAGCGCTGGCCGACCTGTCCGACATGATCCGCAACAAGGATCTGGGGCAGATGCTGAACGACGTGAACGGCCTTGCACGCCGCAACCCGGCTGCCTTCTTGGGCGGCGCTGCGCTGCTTGGTTTCGCGGCCACCCGCTTTGCCAAGGCATCGGCAAGCCCCGATCACGGCGCGACCGGCAATGCAGGGGCCGCCTACCCCGCCTCGGCGTCGCCCGCAGCACCGACCCCCGCCGCAGGAATGCCCGCATCGCCCGCTGTCAACACTGTCACCAATCCTTCGGATACCGTGACCATCGCATCGAAGGAGCAATTCTGATGTCGGATGAACGGAAAACCGGAACCGGCAATCTGATTGCCGAACTGATGGATCACGTCTCGAACCTGCTTCGCAAAGAAGTCGATCTGGCCCGCACCGAGATGAGCGAGAAGCTGAACAGCGCGCTTGGCGGCATCATCGCGATGGCCGTGGCACTGGTCTTCGCGATCGTCGCGCTCAACACCTTCAGCGCCGCGCTTGTGGGCTGGATCGCCGAGGCCACTGATCTTGGCGCAGGCTGGTCGTCGCTGATCGTGACCATCGTCTTCGGGATCATCGCTGTCGTTCTGATCATGCGCGGCAAAAACGCGCTCCAGGCACGAAATCTCGTTCCTTCTAAAACCACGCATAGCCTGCGTCGCGATGTCGAAAGCGTCAAGGAGGCCTACAAATGACCGACCAATCCTCTGCCGAAATCCAGCGCGAGATCGAGACCGAGCGCAAGGAGATGAACCAGACGCTGAGCGAGCTGACGAACCGTCTGTCGCCCGATCACCTGATCCGCGAGGTCAGCGATCACTTCCGTCAGCATGGCGGCGAGATCACGCGATCGGTCAGCGAATCCGTCAAGCAGAACCCATTGGCGCTGGCACTGACGGGCGTGGGCCTTAGCTGGCTGATCTTGGGCCAGAACCGCTCGCAGCAGGCCGCCGCGCCGGCTGTAGGTCATGCCTCGACGGGCACCACGCGTGTTGGCAACGTGCCCTCCGATGCCACGCTGACGCAACGTCCGGCCTATCCGTCCTGGGCGCAGTCCTCGCCCATCACGGGCCACGATAGCGACGAACCCGGCCGCTTGTCCCGTGCGAAGGACGGCCTTGCATCCGGCAAGGACAAGCTGTCCGAGCACGTGGGCAGCGCGAAGGATGGTATCGTCGCCGGCCGCGACAAGATCGCGGACCATGCCGGCGCCGTGCGGGACCGCGCTTCCGGGCTGCTGGATCAGGGGCGCGACAGTCTTTCCGACACTCGAGAGCGTTTGGCGAAGGGGACCGAGCATCTGTCGAACGAGGCACGCGAACGGGTGATTGCGGCCCGTGAACGTGCCTTGGCAGCTCAGCAGTCGGTCGGCGATCAGGCGCGACGTGGTGGGACCGAGATATCGAACTACTATGACCAGCAGCCGTTGATCTTCGGAGCCCTTGCCGTGGCCGTCGGCGCTGCGCTTGCAGGCAGCCTGCCGCGCACCCGGTACGAGGACGAATATCTTGGACAGCACAGCGATCAACTGATCGACGAAGCCGAGCGCATTCTCAACGAGGAAACCGAGAAGACGAAGGCCGTCTATGCCGCGGTCAAATCCGAGGCTGCGGATATCGCTGAGGAAACCCGCGACGCCGTGGACGAAGGTACGCCCGGCGATCATTCCGCGGCGAAGTCTGCCCGCGAATATGTCGAAAGTACTGCCGAGCGCCTTGCCGACACGGCGAAGCAGGAAGCAAATCGCCAAGACCTCGGTAGGCCGGGCTAACCTGTCCAGGTATGCGATCCGATCTGGAAGACGCCCGTAGTCGGCTGCGGGCGTCTTTGCTGTCCCATTTTAGGTCACCAAACCCTATCAAAAAAGAAGGCAGCAAATATCATGGAGGTAAATGATGACAGCTGACCTGCCACGGGATCTTTCCTCCACCGTCGATCAGAGTCCGCTCCAACTTGAGAACGGACGATTCAGCACACAAGATTCACGAATGAGCAGATCATCGGCATCCTTGGCGAGCACGGTCGACGTATACGTCGACGATGCTAGTTGCGCTGACCTATGCCGCTAGCACGACATGTCGGTAGGCACTTTCTATAACTGGAAGGCGAAGTTCGGCGGCATGACGGTGCCGGAGGCAAAGCGACTGAATACGCTCGAGAAGTGAGCCTGTGGACGCCACCGGTTCGAGAGACCAGGCGAACAACGCCAAGCCGAAGAAGCTGCTGGCCGAACAGATGCTGGGCCTCGCGGCAATGAAGGAACTGCTTTCAGAACGTGGTCATGAGACGGGCCAGAAAACAGCCCGGGGGACTGTCTTCCCGGCGATTCGCCCGCTGTGTAGCGCGAGGAGGTCGCACATCTGAGATCTCTGCTCGGGCTCTCGGAACGGCCAGGGTGCCGGATTGCCGAGGCGGATCGCAAGATGGTCTGAGACGAGGCGCAGCGAGGGCCGGACGCGGTGCTGCTTGATCGGTTGCGAGAGCTGGCCAACGAACGCCCACGCTTCGGTGATCGCCGGCTCTTCGTCTTCTTGCGCCGCAAGGGGGAGCCTTCAGGCATCAATCGGATCTCTCGTGAGGATGGCGGAGGATCAGAGAACGGTCCGGGGGACCGTTTCCTGACGACACTGACGGCGCACAAGCGGAAGGCCCAATGCAAAGCGATCGGCACGCGGGCCCTGATCCTGATCGAGGCGCGGCCCAACACACGTTGGTCGCTGGATTTCGTTCATGAGCAGTTTGCCAACGACCAACGCTTCCGGGTTCGCAACGTGATCGACGACGTCACCAGGGAGTGCTTCGCGGCGATCCCGGACACTTCGATATCCGAACGGCGCGTCGCACGAGAGCCATCGGCCCTGATCAAGCGTCGAGGAAATCCTAGAATGGTTGTCTCAGACAACGGCACCGAACTGACCCCGAACGCCGTTCTGCGGTGGTGTTCCTAGCTTCGGATCGAGTGGCATTACATCGCGCCGGGAAAGCCGATGCGGAACGGCTTCGTGGAGAGCTTGAACGGGCGGATACTTGATGAGCTGCTTAATAAGACCATGTTCCACGACTTGGCTCACGCGCTCGTCGTGATCACTGATTGGGCCGCCGACTATAACACTGAACGTGCGCATTCTGTCTTGGATTGCCGGACCCCGGCTGACTACGCGCTGGCCCTCACTACTGCGCAAGATGAAAGCTCCACGCGTCGGACGATTGCTCAAGTCGCGCCAACTGGCGTTAATACCACCGGGCTCCGAACGCGGCTGGATGAAAGTTCAGTGGCAGGTCACCGATGGCGCCTAAATGGTTCGTCGCTCAATGACCACCTCTCCACGGCCTTGGTGCGCGGCTACGGATTAAAGATGAAATCTATCGCCCCGAACTGCCCCCGAAAATAAACGACATCGTTGAGCGCATCATCCGGACACGTAAGTAGCGTACTGTTCACGGCCATCACTTTGGCGTCATCCAGCATGCGAGCCAAGTCATCAGCGCCTTAGAGAAGCTCCTACAACAACCGTCGGCCTCATCGGGCGATTGCCATGCGTACGTCAGCTAGGCTTCAGACTCATTGATTTTCACAGCCAGAACAAGACGGTTGCGGCGAGCATGATCGCTGAGAAGAACGTTTCCGGGCAGCGGTCATAACGGGTTGCGACGCGCCTCTAGTCCTTCAGACGCCCGAACATGATTTCGATGCGGTTACGTCCTTTGTATCGTCGCTTGTCGTATTTGACGACCTTCTTGCGGGACTTCCGTCCGGGGATGCAAACCTTTATCCCCTTGTCTTTCAACGCGTCTCTGAACCAATCAGCGTCGTAGCCCCTGTCGGCCAGAAGCCACCCAGCCTTCGGCAGGCCGCCCAGCAGCGCCGCCGCGCCGGTGTAGTCGCTGACCTGGCCGGCCGACATGAAGAACCCGATCGGCCGCCCCTTAGCATCGGCGACAGCGTGCAACTTGGTGTTCATACCGCCTTTGGTGCGCCCAATCTGGCGCCCGCGCCCCCCTTTTTTACCCCAAGGCTCGAGGCCGTGCGGTGTGCCTTGAGGTAGGTCGCGTCGATCATGATCGTCTTGTGCTCGGCGCTCTCGGCGGCAAGGCCGACCATGATCCGGGCAAAAACCCCGTTGTCGCTCCAGCGCTTCCAGCGGTTGTAGAGGGTTTTGGCCGGGCCGTATTCCTTCGGCGCGTCACACCACCGCAACCCATTGCGATTAATGAATATTATGCCGCTGAGGACGCGACGATCATCAACGCGGGGCTTACCATGGCTCTTGGGAAAGAACGGTTTCAGACGCTCCATCTGGGCGTCGCTCAGCCAGTAAAGATTACTCATCGATCAGGTCTCCTTGAGGAGCCTGAATCACGCGAAAAGCATGAAATCAATGGGTCTGGAGCCTAGCAACTCGAACAGGAAAGCGCAGCGGAACTCGAAGCGTTTAGCCACAGTAATGACGACTTCGCTCCTTACGCGGACGAGGATTTCGGAATCAGCTATCTGAGAATAGTTCTAGAAAAGTCGTCTGAGGCGCCCCCCACAACCAGCAACTGTGTTCACCAGTCGGGCTGGGGTTACCAGGTGAACACAGTTGCTAGGCGGTGAAAACCGCACGACAGTCCGAAATCAGACACTGTCTGCATAGACGTCGCTGACGTCACGGCTCAGTTCCCGACCCAATTCAACACCTGTCGGATTCCCCGCCATCGCAATCGTCTGCCCTCGGAGGATCGTCCTGACAGGCCAGCCCGTGATCTCCATCCCTTCATAGGGCGTATAATCACAGCCGTGGTTCAGCTCGGTTTGGCTGATCTGACGGGTCATCTGCGGGTCCCAGAGCGTCAGATCCGCATCCGCCCCGATCGCTATGCTGCCCTTTTGCGGATAAAGCCCGTAAAGCCGCGCCGGATTGGTCGAGGTCAGGGCCACGAAGCGTTGCAGGCTGATGCGGCCCTTGCCGACGCCCTCGGAGAACAGGATCGGCAGGCGGGTCTCGACGCCGGGGATGCCGTTCGGCACCCATTTGAACGAGGTGCGCGCGCGTGGATTGTCCTTGCTGGCCTCCCCCTCGAAGCGGAAGGGGCAATGGTCGGACGAGAAGATGTCGAATGTGCCGTCGCGCAGGCCCTGCCAGATCGCGGCTTGGCTGTCCGCATCGCGCGGCGGGGGCGAGCAGACATATTTGGCGCCCTCGAAATCCATGTTCAGCCCTTGCAGATCCTCGGCGGTCAGCGTGATGTATTGCGGGCAGGTCTCGGCAAAGACCTTCAAGCCCCGTGCGCGGGCCCATTGAACCTGCTCCATAGGTTCGCGGCCCGAGACGTGGACGATGACGATCGGCACATCGATCAGTTGCGCGTGGCTGATGGCGCGATGCGTCGCCTCACGTTCGGCGATCTGGGCATGGGCCTCGGCGTGATAATATGGCGCCGTATGACCACCCGCTTCCAAACGTCGGGTCAGGTGCTTGATGGCATCATGGCCTTCCGCATGGACCATGACAAGCGCGCGTTCCCGGCGCGCCACCTCGAAGACGTCAAGCAGCTGGGCATCGTTCAGGACCAGATCGTCATAAGTCATGAAGACCTTGAACGAGGTATAGCCGTCGCGCACCAGGGCGGGCAGTTCCTGCCCAAGGACCTGCGGGGTCGGATCGCTGACGATCAGGTGGAAAGCGACATCCGTGTGGCAGTTGCCCTCGGCCTTGCGACGATAGTCCTCGACGCAGGTGCGCAGGGACTGGCCCTTGATCTGCAGCACAAAGGGCAGAACCGTCGTGTTGCCCCCGGCCGCCGCCGAGCGGGTGCCGCTGGCAAAGCCGTCCGCCATGACCGTGCCGTCGGCGGTCGGCTGGTCCAGATGCACATGGGCATCGATCCCCCCCGGCAGGACCAGCAGACCCGCAGCGTCGATCCGTTCGGCCCCTTCTAGGCCGGTGCCAATCTGGGCGATGCGCCCGTCCTTTATGCCGATATCGGCGGCGTAGCTGTCGGCAGCGGTGACCACGGTGCCGCCAGCGATGACGAGGTCAAGATCGCTCATGCTTCCTCGCGCGCGACGATTTGCGCCAGCGCCTCGGTCAGGCGGTCCACCTGTTCCGGCGTGTTGTAATGCACCATCGAGACGCGCAGGACGCCGCCGTTCTCGTCCTCGCCCAGATGCTCGACCAACCGGCGCGAATGGAAATCGCCAAAGCGCATGGCAATGCCGTAATCGTCCATGGCGCGGGCAACGACGCCTGAATCCATATCGTCGAACTTGAAGGCGATCGTGGGGACGCGGGTGCTGTCCTTGTTCGAGGCCTCGCCGATGATGCGGCAGTCGTTACGCGCCGAAAGCCAGGCCAGCAGGCGATCCGTCAGTGCGTCCTCCTGCCCCGTGATCAGGTCGAAGGCAGCAGTCAGCAGGGCCCGGTCGTCGCCCTCCGCCCCGTGATGGCGCGCAAGGGCCTTCAGATAGGACAGGATGCCATCGGTGGCATAGGCGGCCTCATAGCTGGGATTGCCGGGCTCCAGCTTGGCGGTCACCTTCTCCTTGCCGTAGAAATAGTGATAGAGGCCGTCCAATTCCGCCAGAAGGTCGTATTTGCCATACATCAGCGCGCCATGCGGACCATAAGCCTTGTAGAGGCTGAAGACGTAATAATCGACGTCCCACGCCTGGACGTCGATCAAACGGTGCGGGGCATAGGCGACGGCATCGACGCAGATCCGGGCACCACGATCATGGATGAAACGGGCGAAATTTGCGACCGGATGGACCTTGCCCAGGGTCAGGACCCATTAATTTTCTTGATGCCGTCCTGTCGGCGTGATTCACGCTCCCAAACAGGTGGGGGCATCATGAGTAATCTTTTCTGGCTGACGGACGAACAGATGGAGCGGCTGAAGCCGTTCTTCCCCAAGAGCCATGGTAAGCCGAGGGTCGATGACCGGCGCGTGCTGAGCGGCATAATCTTCATCAACCGCAATGGGTTGCGGTGGTGCGATGCGCCCCGGGAGTATGGCCCGCCCAAGACGCTCTACAACCGGTGGAAGCGCTGGAGCGAGATGGGCGTGTTTGCCAGGATCTTCGAGGGATTGGCCTCGGAGGCAACGGATCAGAAGACGCTG
>NZ_ATUJ01000021.1 GCF_000420145.1 Paracoccus zeaxanthinifaciens ATCC 21588 | reverse complement strand
AGAGACGACAATCTCTCTGATACGATGAAAACACCCGATCAGGACAAAAATGGCGCGGGGTAGAGCAGCCCGGTAGCTCGTCAGGCTCATAACCTGAAGGTCGCAGGTTCAAATCCTGCCCCCGCAACCAAAATAACAAAACCATACAAAAAACACGCCCCGCAAAAACGCGGGGCTTCTTGCGTTACAGATCACAGAAAAACACCAAGATGAAACATCCGACGGCGAAACTGTCCAAGGAAGTCGTGATCGCGGGCAAACGCAAGAGCGCGTGCGCCAGCCGCAAGAACGCTTGTTCGATCCAGCATCGAGATCGCTGATGCATGGTGAACTGCCACTGAACTTTCATCTAACCGCGACCGGAGCCCGATCGGTGTTCACGCCGATCGGCGCAGGCTGAGCAAACGCCCGACGCGCGGAGTTATCATCTCGCGTAATCAACGGTGGAGGAAAAATCCCGTGGCAGGTCAACCGGAACGCTCGATCAGATCGGTCGATCCCCGCGCGATCCGCATGGGTAAAAACCGCCCGACTAGAACGTCCTCGCTACCCAAGGCTTGAGCCTAATAGCCATGCGCCACAAGTCTGCTCAGCCGTCTATGCATAATAGCTTCCGAACCAACCCACATACGCCTCAACGGCATCTGCAAGCGGTGTTTTCGGGATGCCGCCGATAAGCTGGCCGATCAGGTTATCGTCCGCCCATGTCGCAGAAACGTCGCCAGGCTGCATCGGCATCATGCGCTTCTGGGCCTCCAGGCCCAACGTCGTCTCGATCGCCGAGATGAAGTCTATCAGCTTGACCGGGGCGCCATTTCCGATATTCACGGCCCGCCACGGGGCGACCGGCGAAAGACTGTCGCCCTCGACCGCGGATGCCGTGGGCGCCTGTTGCAGAAGGCCCAGAATGCCTGCCACCAGATCGTCGATATAGGTGAAGTCGCGTTGCATGTCGCCGTGATTGAAGACCTTGATCGGTTCGCCCTTCAGGATCGCGTCGGTGAACAGATGCGGAGCCATGTCCGGCCGCCCCCAGGGACCGAATACCGTGAAGAAGCGGAACATCGTGATGGGCAGCTTGAAGAGATGCGCATAGCTGTGGGCCATCACCTCGTTCGACTTCTTTGTGGCGGCATAGAAGGACAAGGGCGCTTCGGTCTTGTCGGTCTCGGAATAGGGCATCTTGGTGTTTGCACCATAGACCGAGCTGGTCGATGCCATCATCATGTGCTGCGGAGGGAAGGCGCGCGCCGCCTCCAGCAGTTCGAAAGTGCCGACAAGGTTTGCCTCGACATAGGCACGGGGGTTCTCGATCGAGTAACGGACCCCGGCCTGCGCGGCCAGATGGATCACGCCGTCCGGCCGATATTCCTCGAATAGGGACATCAACAGGCCGGGATCCTCGACCTTGCCGTGAACGGCCGTGAACCCTTTGTGTGGCGTGAGCTGGGCTTCGCGATCGGCCTTCAGTGTCTGGGAATAGTAATCGTTGTGGCTGTCCAGCCCGATCACCCGGTGTCCGGATTCCAGAAGGGCACGAGAAACGTGGAAACCGATGAAACCTGCGCTGCCCGTCACAAGAATAGTCTGCACGCGGCCCTCTTGAATTAGTTCTCTGGCGTTCGGCACAAGTGAACACGCTATGCGCGCATGATGCAACTCGGGAACGACCGGGAAATGCGCGGGGCTTGAAGGCGCGCCTGCCAGATGGGATAGAGAATTCATCCCCTTCTGCTGCCCGTGGGTCGCAGAAACGCGCACGAAGACGGGAAAGACCGCATGCCCAGAAGCAGTATCATCGGCCGCACGATCCGTTCGCAAGAGATGCTGCTTCCTGAAGGTTTCCCGCGCTCCAGTCTCCGGCTCTTGGATGCTCTTGCCACGGCGGACAGCAATGTCGTGCGCATGTATTTTGAACAGATCGACGATCTGCGGGCGTTTGGCCCGGCGCGTTCGGGCGACGTTCAGCAGATGAGGGGCTTCTCTGGCGCATTGCTGGCAGAGATGCGCGTGCCGAACGGTCGGGATGTCGCGTCGCCCTTCGGGCCGCCGGGCGGGCAGATCGCTCCCAGTCCTGCCGAACATGATTTGCTTGCAGGCCGGGATGTGCTGCTTGGCCACTGCAACGGCGAGGATGCAGCGACGCTGAGCGATTGGCTGCTTTGGCATCACCGGGTGCACAGGGCGACTGGTGCGCTGATTGTCGACAGGGGACATCCGGGCGAGGCCGAAAGAAAGGCCGCCGAACTTCATCGCGTGATGTCGGCGACCGAGGAGGGTCGCGCGGCGCTGGATGCCATGGTCATCGCCATCGTCGATTTCGATTCTCCGCTTGGCGATCCGCTGAAGGGCCCCGAGGCTCATCCGATGAACGCGCCCGACGCCCCCGGCAAGGATCGCATGGAACAGCCCGCCGCCGAGCCTTGGACCGCGCCATTGGGGAACAGGCTGCTGTTCGACCTTTTGCGGCATCGCTTGCTTGGCGCGGCAACCGCGGTCGCGAATATCGAAACCATCGACCTCATCGATCCGATCGCAGGCAGCACGGTTTTCGATGCCGCCAAGGGGGTGGAAACCGGCTTCCTGTCCCTTCTGGGCGAGAGGGCATATCCTTGGGGTGTGCGAAACGACGCCGTTCCGCGCTTTGGCGATCATATCTGCAAGCGTTTCGATGGCAGGGCGCGCGACTGGCGCTGGTGCGCGGCCATGGATCGGCTGCCGAGCAATACGATCTGGGTTCGGGACAGGATTCTGGGGGCCGCGAACGCGCCCGAGCCGGTTCGCTTCATCCGCCACATGGCCTTGCGCTATGGCCAGGACGAAAGTGGCAAGGTCAGCCGGATCGTTCCGAAGACCAGCCTTGTCGAAGCGGACGATCTGCTTGCGCGTGCCATTGCCGCGGGTGCCGATCCACTGCGCCAGCCCAAGGCCGATATCGCAGAGAATGCCAGCCACGACACTGACGGCACGCGACGCGACGGCGTGACTATCGTCACCACGATGAAGAATGAAGGGCCGTTCATCCTGGAATGGATCGCCTATCACCGTGCAATCGGGGTCGAGAATTTTTTGGTCTATACCAACGACTGCACGGACGGGACGGACGATCTGCTGCGACTTCTTGCCCGCAAGGGCTATTGCGAGTGGCGCGAGAACCCCTATCGAGAAGTGGACATGAAGCCGCAGCATGCTGCGCTGCATGCCGCCGACTCCGAAGACATGGTCAAGAACGCGGACTGGCTGATCTGCATGGATGTCGATGAATACATCGCGGTCCATGTCGGAGACGGCACGATGAAGGCACTGTTCGATGCCGCCAACGATGCCAACCTTATCTCTCTGACTTGGCGCCTGTTCGGGAACGCGGACATTACGGATTTTCGCGACGGCTTCATCACGCAGCAATTCTTCCGTTGCGCGAAGGAGTTCGCCAACAAGCCGCATCAGGCATGGGGCTTCAAGACGCTCTATCGCAATATGGGGCTGTTCAAGAAGATGGGCGTCCATCGCCCGAAGGGGCTGCAGCCCAACGCGCTGGATGCCATCCGCTGGATCAACGGTTCCGGCAAGGCGATGCCGCAGGACCAGTGGCGCAACGCCTGGCGGTCGCATTCGGGGACCTACGGCTATCAGCTTGCCTCGCTCAACCACTATGCCGTCCGCTCGGTCGAGAGCTTTCTGGTCAAACGCGACCGTGGGCGCGTGAACCATGTCGATCGCGACCAGGGCCTCGCCTACTGGTTCCGGATGAACCACAATGTCGAAGAGGATCGCCGCATGGAGGCCGTTCTCCCGTTGCTGCAGGCCGAGTACGATAGCATGATGGCCGACCCCGAGATCCGCGCGATGCATGAAAGCTGCGTGGCCGCCCACCGTGCCAAGATCGACGAACTGAAGGTCCAACCCGCCTACAGCGCATTTTTCCAGGAACTTCAGACAGACCGCATGCGCAAGTTGTCAAAGCTGCACGGCCATTTCGGCTCGAACGTCTATCTGGCGGGGCCGACCGTCATTCCCGACGAGATCGTCGAGAAACCGGCCGACAGTGATTTCTTCTTCACTGTCGACCGTGTCGAGACGACCGAGCACTAGCTGGCGCGCGCCTTGCGCGCCTTCTGCCATGGCGCGCCGTATTCAAGCCACAGGGCCGAGACCCACCACAGCGTCACGCAGGCCCACAGGTCGATCAGCAGCCGGCTGGTCATCGACTGGTCCTCAGGTGTCATCTGAAGCGCATCACCAAGAACCGACAGAAGAACGCACGCCACGAACGAGAAGAGTCCGCCCTTGCCGATCTGCTGCAGTGCGACCCCCAGCTTCGTGGCCGAGAACCAATGCGCAGGACGCGCCAGCGGGACCGCGATCAGCCATGCTGCCGACAGGATCGCAAGATAGCGCGTGCCGTCCAGGCTCCACTTGTCGATCGAACCGTAGAGTACCTTGAGCGCCTGGCGCAGGGGCAGGGCGGGTTCGCCGATGCGGGACGCGATCACGATGGTCGCGCCGAAGGCGAACATCGCGGTGGCGACTGCCGTCACCAGGTGCCGGCGCGGCCACAGCACGGCCATGATCCGCTCGCGGAACAGGCCCAATGCGGTGCCGGTATAGAAGAGCATCTGCCAGCCGAAGGGGTTGAACAGGAAACCGCCCTGGCTGCGATGGTTCGGCAGCATCTGGTTCAGCGGGGGCGCGAACCACCACAGCACCACCGACACCAAGGCGCACAGCCAGAAGGCGCGCAGCATCGCGGGCACCACCAGCGGCGTCAGCGCGATCAGCACGACATAGACGGCCAGAACATCGATGATGTTGGGCTGCAGCCAGAAGCTTCCGACCTCGGCCATGAACAGCAGCGGGTGATCCACCGACCAGACCGCATAACGGTCCCAGATCGCGGTGTGCGGCAGGTCCACGGCCCAGAGCAGTGCCGACAGCAGGCCCATCAGCAGGGCGCCGACGACCATCGCGCGCCAAACCTCGAAGGCGCGGCGCAGGAAGCGGCGCTGCGCCTTGCCGCGGCCCTGCTTGGCCTCGATCCCGCGCCAGACCATGCCGACGAGGAAGCCCGACAGCAGGACGAACATCTCGGATGCGTCGAAGATCGAGAAGTTCGGCAGCGTGACATGCCGCATCGCCGAGATGGGCATATGATTGACCATGATGCTAACAAGGGCATAGCCCCTCAGCATGTCCAGCGTGATGATGCGGTTCATGCGGGCAGTTCGCTCCAGCGGCTCAGAAGGGCCGGGTCCGACACGAGGGCGTCGGTCTCGGCCCGGTCGAGCCATGAGAGTGCCTGCGACTGGCTGTCGGCATTCGCGATCTTGGCCTCGGCCGTGATGCGCGCAAGATGCCAATTGGTCGGCAGGTCTTCGGGAAGGGGGGCAAGCCCGGCCTTGTGGCGGGCCAGAAGTTCGGGGTCGCGGCCAAGGCGCTGCAACCCGTCACCGGCGCAGGCGATGCGCGAGAGGCTGCGGGTGATCGCGGCGGCCTCGGTCAGGATGCGCGGGGGATCGCGTTCCTCGGGGGTGACCAGCAGGCCGCGCATGCGGGCCCAACGCCCGAAGACCGGGCTGGCCGACAGGCGCGAGGTCAGCGGCGACAGGATCAGGCCCGCGACGATGGGGGACAGCCAGATCAGCTGCGCGGGTGAAAAGATCGACAGCACGATCAGCGTGCCGACGCCCAGCAGCACGTGCCACCAGTGATATCGCAGCACGATGCCCCAGCCGGGCATCGAGCCCGCGCGCACCTGCGCGTTCCATCCGCTGTCGCGGCCGCGCAGGATCTCGAAGATCTGGCGGGTCTGGACCAGCATCTGCACGGGCGCGATCAGCGCCGACAGGACGGTCTCGAATATGGCGCTGGCGAAGATGCGCACGCGCCCGCCCGATGCGACCGCCAGGGGGCGGGCCCAGGCGCGGAAGGTCGCGATGAATTTCGGCAGCAGCAGAAGCGCCATCGCGGCGGCGAACAGCCACAGCATGCGGCGGGAATCGAAGACCGGCCAGTCGGGGAACAGCTGGTAGGCGGTCGGGAAATACTCGGGCGTCGACAGAAGCACCGTCGCCGACAGCACAAGGCCGACAAGGATCAGCGCCAGCCAGATCGGGCTCATGAGGAAGCCGAGGATGCCGATCAGGAAATGCGCTCGGCTGATGCCGCGCAGGCCCTTCACGCCCAGCAGGCGCGAATGCTGAAGGTTGCCCTGCGCCCAACGGCGTTCGCGGGCGGCCATGTCCAGAAGGGTGGGCGGGCATCCCTCGAAGCTGCCGCGCAGGTCGTGGTCCAGTCGCACCGACCAGCCGGCACGGCAGAGGGCCGCGGCCTCGACGAAGTCATGCGACAGGATGGTGCCGCCGAAGGGGGGCTTGCCGGGAAGGCGCGGCAGGCCGCAGGCCTCGGCAAAGGCGGTGACGCGGATGATCGCGTTGTGACCCCAGTAATTGCCGGTATTGCCCGACCATGCCGCGACGCCACGCGCGATCATCGGGCCATAGACGCGGCCCGCGAACTGCATCAGGCGGGCAAAGATCGTCTCGCCCCCGACCAGCATCGGCATGGTCTGGATCAGACCCATGCGGGGGTCGGCGTTCATGCGGGCCGACAATTCGCGGATGGTCGCGCCGGACATCACGCTGTCGGCGTCCAGCACGACCATCTGGTCATAGCGTCCGCCCCATTCGCGCACGAATTCGGCGACGTTTCCGGATTTCCGATCCTCGTTCGTCAGGCGGCGGCGATACCACAGGGGAAGGGGCGACAGGCGGCGGGCCTCGTCGATGACCAGCGTCTCGTTGACCGCGATCGAGGGGTCGCGCGTGTCCGACAGCACGAAGATCTCGGCGCGGTCGGCCATGCCTTCATCGGCCAGTTCCCGGGCCAGGGCGACCAGCAAGCCGGTGCTGACCGCGACATCCTCGTGATAGATGGGCATGACGACTGCGACGCGCGCATCGTTCTGCCCCTCGGGCGTCTTCAGCCGCGGCGCGAGAAAGCCCGCGAAGGTCCCGCAGAACGAGAAGCCGACCCAGGCGAAGGTCGGAACGAACAGGATCAGCAGCGCGATCTGCATCGGCGTCGGGTCGGCGCGGAACGCCGCCAGCATCTGCAGGCAACCCAGCACCGCGATGACCGCCGTGCCGCCGAAGGCGATCAGCCGCGCGGCCCAGACGCGCCAGCTGTCATGGGCGCGTGCGGGCCCCGCAACGGGGCGGCTGCGGAAATCCTGCACCGGCATGGTGACCGGGGCGCGGGGCGGCACGATGGGACGTTCGCTCATGTCGGTAGCGATGTTCATGCGGCCCAACGGCTCATCCAGGTCTCGCTCAGGGCAAGACCCTCGTTGTCGGTCAGCGCGGCGCGCAGCTCGGCCAGCTCGGCGCGGCCGGGCTCGAACTCGAAGGCAAGGCGCAGGACGTGCTGTTCGGGCAGGGCCTTCAGATAGGCATGCACGATCCGCCCCTCGGAGGCCGAGACCTGGAACTGCGGAAGCTGGTCGCGGAACATCCCCAGGTCGAAATCGATGATGTAGCTGCGCGTCGTCTCGACATTGATCGAGCGGCCCGACCGCACCTGGCGGACCTTGGCCAGCGGCAGGTCGCTTGGCGGCAGCGCCGAGAAGCTGAGCCGGTACCGGAACTCGGTCCGCTGGCCGCCCGGAATGACGTCCTTGGGCAGCCAGTAGCTGACGATGTTGTCGTTGAACTCGTTCTCGACCGGGATCTCGATCAGGCGCACCTCGCCGTCGCCCCAGTCGCCTTCGGGCTCGATCCAGGCCGAGGGACGCAGGTGATAGAGCGCCTCGGCATCCTGGAACGTCTCGAATTCGCGGGCGCGCTGGACCAGGCCGAAGCCCTTGGGGTTGCTGTCCACGAAGCTGGAGATCTGCAGGTTGCGCGGCGACATCAGGCCGCGCCACAGGTTCTGGCCGGCGCCGGTATGCATCTGCAGGCCGTCGCTGTCATGGCAGGCGGGACGGTAATCGTCGACCGCGCGGCGCGAGGCCGGGCTGAACCAGAACATCGAGGTCAGCGGCGCAAGGCCGGTCTCGCGCAGATCGACGCGCGGGAACAGCGCCATCCGCGTGCGGACCATCGTGACCGCGCCGGGCGTCACGTCGAACTGATATGCCGCGGCCACCGACTTGCTGTCGAGGATGGCATAGATGCGCACACCCTCGTCGCCGGGCTGCGGCTCGACGATCCAGAAATCGGTGAACAGCGGGAACTCCTCGCCGTCGGGGCTGCCGGTCTTGATGGCCAGCCCGCGTGCAGACAGCCCATAGAGCGTGCCGCGCGCGACCGCACGGAAATAGCTTGCGCCCTGGAAGACCAGGAATTCGTCCATGACGCCGGGGCGGTTCAGGAAGGTCCGCATGCGGAAGCCCGACCAGCCCATGTCGCCCACCGTTTCCAGGTCGGCACCGTCGGGGAACTGCGAGGGGTCGAATTCCAGCATCGACGGATCGAAGGGGATGTGTTCGGAGATCCCGTCGCGGACCAGGTTGATCTGCACCGGCTCGTAGAAGATCGTGCCCGGCGACAGCAGGTCCACCGAGAACTGCTTGGAGCCGCCCAGGGGGTCGCGATCCTTGCGGAAGCGGATGCCGCGATACTTGTCATAGTCCAGATCGGCAAAGCTGCCGACCAGCTTCGACACCGGCTGGGTATAGACGCTGGCGGCGCGTTCCTCGGCCAAGGCGGCGACGTTCTCGAAGTTGAACGGCTCGGGAAGGTTCGGACCGAAGGTTTCGGTCGCTTCGGGCGACTGGGCATCAGCCTGGACCGCCATCAGCGATCCGCCGGCTGCCATCGCGGTGGCGGCATTGAGAAATTGACGACGCTTCATATCAGGAGATGCTTTGACAGGTTGGTGGACACATTACATTTGCCGCCGCATCGCAGCAAGCGTTCTCGCCATTTCGTCAACCCATGGGCGGGGTTGCGCGGACGCCAACGCCTGAACTGCGTGCAGGTTCCGCTATTGGCGGGCCAGCCACGCGGTCACGGGACCGCGAACACTGGTGAGGCCCTGCGCCTCGGCGGTGTCGATGACCTCGCGCAGCTCGGTCAGCGAGACGCGCCGGATCAGGTGCTTGACCGGCCCGATGGATGCCGGGCGCATGGACAGGCGGTGGATGCCGAGGGCCGCGAAGGTCAGCGCTTCGATCGGGCGGCCCGCATCCTCGCCGCAGAAGGACAGCGGCACGCGCGCCTCCTCGCAGCGGGCGATGATCTGGCGCAGCATCGACAGGAACGGCACGCTGAGCGTGTCGTAGCGGCGGCGGACGCGTTCGTTCTCGCGGTCGGCGGCGAAGAAGAACTGCTTGAGGTCGTTCCCCCCGATCGAGATGAAGTCGCACATCTCGAAGAAGCGTTTGGGCGCGAAGGCCAGCGACGGGGTTTCCAGCATGGCGCCCACGCGGATGTCGCTTGGCATGTCGTGGCCCAGCCGCTGTTCGCGCGACAGTTCCTGCATCAGGATGCGGTGCGCGTCCTCGTATTCCTGCATGTCCGCGATGAAGGGGAACATGACGTGCAGCGGACGCCCGACCGAGGCCCGGATCAACGCCTGCAGCTGCATCCGCAGGACGCCGCGCTTGTCCAGCCCCACGCGGATCGCGCGCCAGCCCATCGCGGGGTTCGGCTCGTCCTGGGGCTTCATGTAGGGCAGCACCTTGTCGGATCCGATATCCAGCGTGCGGAACATGATCGGGCGGCCGCCCGCATTGTCCATCACCCGCGAATAGAGGCCCGCCAGCTCGCCCCTTCTGGGAACGTGGTTGCGGATCAGGAACTGCAGCTCGGTGCGGAACAGGCCGACGCCTTCGGCGCCCGACCCCTCCAAAGATGGCAGGTCGGCCATCAGGCCCGCATTCATGTACAGCTGCACCGTCGTCCCGCAGGTGCCCGTCGCCGGCAGGTCGCGCAGGCTGGCATAGCGGTCCTGCGCCGCCGCCTGCATCGCGATCTTGTCGAGGAACGCCTTGTGGACGCTTTCCTCGGGGCGCAGGTGGACGACGCCCTGATCGCCGTCGACCAGGATCGGATCGCCGTTCAGCGCCTCGGTCGTGATGCGGCCTGCGTGGATCACCAGCGGGATCGCCAGCGCGCGCGCGACGATGGCCGCATGGCTGCCTACCGACCCTTCCTGCAGGACCACGCCCCGCAGGCGGCGACCGTATTCCAGCAGCTCGGCCGGGCCGATGTTGCGTGCGACCAGGATCGGGTTCTCGGGCATCTCGGCGCCGGTATCGGTGCCCTGACCGCTGAGGATGCGCAGCAGTCGGTTCGACAGGTCGTCGAGGTCATGCAGGCGGTCGCGCAGATAGGGGTCGGACGCCATCTCCAGCCGCGCGCGGGCGCTGGACTGCTCCTTCTCGACCGCGGCCTCGGCCGAGAGGCCCAGCCGGATGTCCTCTTCCATGCGCTTGAGCCAGCTGCGCGAATTGGCGAACATGCGATAGGTTTCCAGCACGGCGGCGTGTTCGCCGTCACCGCCCATGTCGGCGGCGGCAACCATCCGGTCCACGGTGCTGCGCAGCTTCTCGACGCCCTCGTGCAGGCGCTGGTGTTCGGTCTCGGGATCGTCGCCCACCGGGTTCGCCACCACGACGCGCGGCTCGTGCAGCCAGACGCGGCCCTCGGCGGCGCCCTCCTGGCCGGTCGCACCGCGGATCATCAGCGGAAAGCGGTGCGCCTGCGGCATGCCGTCGGCCTGGCCGCCCTGGAAGGCGCCCAGCTCGGTCATCTCGGCCAGGACCATCGCGACGACCTCGAGGCCATAGACCTCGTCGTCGGTGAACTGCCGCGCGGTCGTGCACTGGACGACCAGCACGCCCAGGCGTTCGCCCACGCGCTGGATCGGAACGCCCAGGAATGCCGGAAAGACCTCTTCGCCGGTTTCGGGCATGAAACGGAAACCGGGTTCGCTGGGGGCGTCGGCGGTGTTCATGTTGCGCCCGGTACGGGCGACGCGGCCGACAAGCCCCTCGCCCAGGCGCAGGCGGGTCTGGTGGACGGCCTCGGGGCGCAGGCCCTCGGTGGCGCACAGCTCCAGCGTCTCGGGGTCGCGGAACAGGTAGATCGAACAGACCTCGGTCCCCATCGAATCCGCGATCAGATGGGTGATCTGGTCCAGCCTGTCCTGTCCGCCGCCCGGAGCGGCGAGGATTTCCTTCAGCCGCCTCAGCAGCCTGCGGGAATCACTGTCGCTGCGGTCCTGCATCGCTTGCCGCCTTCTGCCTGTGAATGGCCCCCGTGGCCGGGGGCCGAACCGGTGGCGTTATGCCTTGTCCAGTTCGAAGGCATCATGCAGGGACTGCACCGCCAATTCCATGTATTTCCGGTCGATCAGAACGGAAATCTTGATCTCGCTGGTGGCGATGACCTTGATGTTGACGTTCTCGTCGGCAAGCGCCTTGAACATGCGCGCGGCGACGCCGGTATGGCTGCGCATGCCGATGCCCACGACGCTGACCTTGGCGACCTCGGTGTCCACGACCAGCTCGTCATAGTCGATGTTGCCGGCCTGGCGGGCCTCTTCCATGGCCTTCTTGGCGCGCTCGACCTGGTTGATCGGCACCGAGAAGGTCATGTCGGTCACCGAACCGGGGTGATCGTCGTAATCCTTCTCGGAGATGTTCTGGACGATCATGTCGACATTGACGCCGGCCTCGGCCAGGGGGGCGAAGATCGCGGCCGAGATGCCCGGACGGTCCTCGACCGTGACCAGCGTGATCTTGGCCTCGTCGCGCGAAGAGGCGACGCCGTTGACGACTTTCGATTCCATGATTTCATCCTCATCGCAGATCAGGGTGCCCGAATTCTCGTCGGTATCCTCGAACGAGGATAGCACCCGCAGCCGCACGTTGTAACGCATCGCCAGCTCGACCGAGCGGGTCTGGAGGACCTTCGCGCCGAGGCTTGCAAGTTCCAGCATCTCCTCGAAGGCGATGCGGTCCAGCTTGCGCGCCTTCGAGGTGATGCGCGGATCGGTCGTGTAGACGCCGTCCACGTCGGTATAGATGTCGCAGCGTTCCGCGCCGAAGGCGGCCGCGAAGGCCACCGCGGTCGTGTCGCTGCCACCGCGCCCAAGGGTGGTGATCCGGCCTTCGGGCGACAGGCCCTGGAAGCCCGCGACCACGGCGACCTTCATGCCTTCGGCGAATTTCTGATCGATATTGTCGCGCGGGATGTCCACGAAGCGCGCGGCGCTGTGCGCCGAGGTCGTGTTGATCGGCACCTGCCAGCCCTGCCAGCTGCGCGCGGGGACGTCCATTTCCTGAAGGGTCAGGGCCATCAGGCCCGCGGTCACGTTCTCGCCGGAACTGACGACGGCGTCGTATTCGCGCGCGTCGAACATGGGCGAGGTCTGTTCGACCCAGCCGACCAGCTCGTTCGTCTTGCCCGACATGGCGCTGACGATGACGATCACGTCATAGCCGCGTTCGACCTCGCGCCGAACCTTCGTCGCGGCGTTGCGGATCCTGTCCAGATCGCCGACCGACGTACCGCCGAATTTCATTACCAGAAGCGGCATCGCGGGCCTCCAGCCAAGGTTGCGTATCGCAGGCGCTTTTAGGGACGGATCACACCGACCGCAAGAGCGGGTTGCAGCGCCGCCTCAGTTCGTCTTCTGGCGGGGGATGAAGGGCAGGGGGGCCACGGGAATTCCCTCCTCGATCAGCTTCTTCGCCTCTTCGGGGCGGGCCTCTCCGTGGATGGCGCGGCCGGGGCGGGACCCCGCATGCATGGCGCGCGCCTCCTCGGCGAAGCGGGGGCCGACATAATCGCTGTTGGCCTCGACATGCTGGCGCAGCTTCTCCAGCGGCGTGGGGTCGGGCTGCGATTTCTTCTCGGCCACGGACGGGGCCATCAGCGCCTTGCGGACATCCGTGTCCCCGCAGGCCGAGCAGGTCACCTGGCCCGCATCCAGCATGGCCTGGAACCCGTCCGAGGATCGGAACCAGCCGTCGAAGTCATGTCCCCTGCTGCAGCGCAAGGCATAGCGGATCATCGCAACGCTCCTGTCATCGGGGTGACATATCGGGTCGCGGCGCGGGCTTGGCAAGATCGGACAGCCGCGCGATCAGCGCGGCGGGATCGCCCGCGCGGGCGTCCAGAACGTCGCGCGCGGCCTGTCCCTGCGCCCGCCTGCGGTCCGGATCGGCCAGCAGCGCGCGCAGGTGCGCCGCATCGAAGGGCAGCGCCGCCGCCCCGAGCGCCGCGAAGCCTTCGGTGAAATTCGCGACATGCGGTCCGCGCAGCAGGGCGCAGCGATGGGCTGCAGGCTCCCACGGGGTATGGCCGCCGTGATCCATGATGGTGCCGCCCACGATGCAGATGCCCGCCGCCGCGTACCAGCGCGGCATCTCGCCCAGGGTGTCCGCAAGAAGGACGCCGCCCGCGGGCGGGGCGTCCGCACCCTCGCTGCGGATTCTGCAGGGCAGGCCGCGTTCGCGGATCAGCGCCGCGATCTCGGGGGCGCGCCTGGGGTGGCGGGGCGCAAGGATCAGCCGCGCATCGGATTGCGCGGCGAAGGCGTCGAGGATCGCGGCATCCTCGCCCTCATGGGTCGAGGCCGCGAGGATCGTGCGGTCGCGCAGGGCAGTTTCATCCGCAGGGGCGACCGAGGCCGGGGCCAGAAGCTTCAGGTCCAGCCGCGGCAGGACCGAATCCTCGGGCAGGCCCAGACCCCGCAGCCGCGCCTCGGTGCCCGCATCCTGCGCCGACAGCGCGGCGATCCGCGCCAGCATCGGCGTGACGATCCCGCGCATCCGCGCCCATCGCCGCCCCGAGCGTTCGGACATGCGCGCCCCGATCATGGCCTGCGCGATGCCCCGATCGGCCAGCATGCGGGACCGCAGCGGCCAGAACTCGTTCTCGATGGTGATGGCAAGGCGGGGGTCCGCGTGGTCCAGAAAGCGGCGCAGCGCGCCCGGCATGTCCAGCGGCGCAAGGCGCGCATCGATTCCCCAGCCGCGCGCAAGATCGCGCCCGGTCGTGCTGTTGGCGGTCACGATCAGGGGGAATTCGCGCGACAGGGCCATGATGATCGTGCGCGCGGAGGTCAGCTCGCCCACGGATGCGCCATGCAGCCAGATCGCGGCAGGGGCGGGCGGGTCGTCGCGGACCAGACGTTCGCGAAGGTTGTCGGAGGGGCGCAATGCCAGCCGGACCAGCAGCGCGGCTTCTGCGATGCGGGCGATTGCGGCATGGATCATCGGACGGGACCCTCGCGTCGGTAATCGTGGAGGTGGGTACCGGAATCGAACCGGTCTACACGGATTTGCAATCCGCTGCGTAACCTCTCCGCCAACCCACCGCCGTCGAGAGTGGCAGCGGCATAGCCCATCGCTTCGGGACGTGCAAGACGTGATCGCGCATCGGTCGCGTCCACGTGCGACGTTGCCCAGTTCCCGCAAACATGGCAATAAGCGCCCATGTCAGGTCGAGCAGAGGTTCCCCAAGGATGACCGATTTCGCCGCGCGCCGCACGATGATGGTTGATACGCAGGTCCGCCCCAACGAAGTCACCAGCTTCCCGGTGATCGATGCGATGCTTTCCGTTCCGCGCGAAGAGTTCGTGCCCGCCTCGAAGCGCGGGATCGCCTATCTGGGCGAGAACATGCGCATCGGCGAAGGTCGCGTCATGCTCGAGCCCCGCACCATCGGCAAGATGCTGGAGGCGCTGGACATCCAGCCCGACGAGATGGTGCTCGATCTGGGCTGCGGCATGGGATATTCCGCCGCGCTGATCGCCCGCATCGCCGAGGCCGTCGTCGCCATCGAGGACAGCAGCGAGCTGGCCGCCGAGGCCGAGCGCTGCCTGACCGAGGCCGGCATCTTCAACGTGGCCGTGCTGCAGGCCGAACTGCCCGAGGGCGCGCCCCGTCAGGGTCCCTTCGACGTCATCCTCATCGAGGGCGCGGTCGAGGAGGTCCCCGCCGGGCTGCTCGATCAGCTGAACGAGGGCGGGCGCATCGTCGCGCTGTTCCGCGAAGGCTCTCTGGGTGTCGTGCGGATGGGGCTGAAGCGCGCGGGCCATGTCAGCTGGCGCTATCTCTTCAATGCCAGCGCACCGGTCCTGCCGGGCTTCGTGCGCGAACGGGGGTTCTCGCTGTGATGGGACTGAAGCGCATTGCCACGACCGCCGCGCTGATGATGGCGACCGCCATTCCCGCCGGCGCCCAGAGCCTGGCGGACACGATGGTCAAGGCCTATCGCCATTCCGCGCTGCTGGAACAGAACCGCGCCGTGCTGCGCGCCGCCGACGAGGATGTCGCAAGCGCCGTATCGGCCCTGCGTCCGGTGGTCGAATGGGTCGCGGAACACGGCGCGCAGCGGATCGAGGGCGGGACGACCACGCGCTCGACCTCGCTGGATCTGAACATCTCGATGACGCTCTATGATTTCGGGCGCTCGCAACTGGCGATCGACGCCGCCAAGGAGCAGGTGCTGGCCACCCGCCAGGCGCTTGTCGCGGTCGAGCAGGAGGTCCTGCTGGACGCCGCCGACGCCTATTTCGCCGTGCTCGAGGGCAACCAGCAGGTCGCCCTGCAGCAGAACTCGGTCGAGGTCCTGACCCGAGAGCGTCAGGCCGCGCAGGACCGCTTTGACGTGGGCGAGATCACCGTGACCGATGTGGCGCTGGCCGATGCGCAGCTTGCCGCGACCCGTGCCAGCCTTGCTGCCGCGCAGGGGCAGCTGGAGATCGCGCGCGAGGCCTATCGCACCGCCACGGGCGAGATGCCGGGGCGGCTGTCCTCGCCTCCGTCGCTGCCGAAGCTGCCCTCGGACCTGAACGAGGCCCGCAGCATCGCGCAGCGCACGCATCCCTCGATCCTGCAGGCGCAGCGCGTCGCCGCAGCGGCCGAGCTGGGCGTCGCCGCCGCCGCCGCCGAGCGCAATCCCGAGCTGAGCGGTTCGGCCAATATCGGCGTCACCCGCGCTCCGCGCAGCAGCGCGACGCCCGACAGCTATGCCAGCAGCAACAGTTCCAGCATCGGGCTGCGGCTGTCGCAGACGATCTATTCCGGCGGGGCGCTGTCGGCCGCGCATCGTGGCGCGATGGCCGATCGCGACGAGGCCCGCGCCCAGCTGCTGAACGGCGCGCGCAGCCTGTCGCAGGTGGTGGGCGAGACCTGGGCCAATATCGACGTGGCCCGCGCCCAGATCCGCGCGATCGACCAGCAGATCAGCGCCGCGCAGCAGGCCTATGACGGCGTCCGCGAAGAGGCGCTGCTGGGTGCGCGCACGACGTTGGACGTGCTGGACGCGGAACAGTCGCTGCTGGAGGCACGCGCCGACCGGATCACGGCGGAAAGCAACCTGCAATTAGCGCATTATCAACTTCTCTCGGCTATGGGTCTGTTGACGGTAGAAAACCTGAAACTGGGGATTCCGACCTATGACCCATCGCAATACTACAATGCCGTGCGCGACGCGCCCTATACCAGCAAGCAGGGCGAGAGCCTGGATCGCGTGCTGCGCGCCATCGGGCGCGACTGATCCGCGGGCGGGGTCGCGATGAGCGGCCCCCTCCGCCACCCGCAGGCCTTCCGCGATGCGGCGGCCGTGCTCGGCCCCGATACGGGCGAGATCCGGTCCCAGATCGGCGATACCGTCCGCAGCATCCGCGCGATGCTGGATCACGGCGAACTGCCCGAACCCATCGGACCCGCCCCGCAGCCAGAACCCCAGCCCGAACCGCAGGTGGGCCTGCTGCGCGCATGGTGCGACTGGCTGGGCCAGCGGATGCGTCCGCCCGTTCCCCAAGCCCTGCCGCCGGCCCCGCAGCCCGCGCCCATCATCGTGCAATTGCCGCCCGAGGCACCGGAACTGGAGCCTGTCGTGCTGGCCGTCCTGCAGGACGCCGCGCTGGGCGAGCAGCTGCAGGAACTGGTCCGAGAGGAACTGGAGGGCGAGATGGGGCTGCGCTTCTCGGCCAACCTGCGCGCGCTGGTGAAGAAGGAAATCGCGCTGGCCGAGGAACGCGCCCTCATCGGGCGCTGATCAGTTCAGGTAATCGGTCGGGTCGCGGCTGTCGAAGCCGCGCCGCACCTCGAAATGGACCGAGCCGCCATCGCCCGCCTTGCCGATGCCCTGACCGGCCGAGACGCTGTCGCCCTTGGCCACGCTGACATCGCCCAGCCCGGCATAGACGGTCATCAGGTCGTTGTCGTGCCGCACCACCACGATGGGGGTTCCCGCCGTGTCGCGGGTGATCGCGGCGACCGTCCCGCTGCCCGCCGCGTTCACCGCCGCGCCCGAGGGTGCGGCGATGTCGATGCCGTCGTTCTTGCCCTTCTCGTAGTCGCGGATGATCGACCCCGAGACCGGCATGGCAAAGCGCCGCCCGCCCGAGGCTGCCGTCCGGTCCGCACCCAGATCGACATCGGGCGCATCGGGCGCGGGTTCGGATGCGGGGGCCGTCTCCTCGTCGGGCAGGGGGGCCGCAGCCGAGGGCGGGACCGGCGTGGGGGTGCCCTGACCGGGCTTCGTGTCTGTCGCGGCGGGGGCCTTCTCGCCGGGTTTCGGCACGATCAGCCGCTGGCCCGGATGCAGCGCCATGTCGGCGGGCAGCCCGTTCCACGATGCCAGGTCCTGGACCGAGATCCCGTATTTGCGCGCGATGGACCAGGCGGTCTCGCCCCGGACGACGACATGGTTGCGCGGGGCCGTGTCGGTTTCGCGCGGCGCGCTGCCGGTCGCCTTGGCGAAGGGGTCGGTGACCGCGGTGGCGCCGCCCGATGCCGGGGCCGAAGTGGGCACCGTGCCCGGCAGCACGAGGACCGCGCCCGCGTTCAGCGGCGCATCGACCGCCAGCGCGTTGTGGCGGGCAAGGGTCGTGGCGTCGATCCCCAGGCGCGCGGCGACGCTTGCGGGCGTGTCGCCGCCATTCGCCAGCGCGACCTGTCCGTTCTGGAAGGTGATGACGCCCCGGCTGTCGGGGGCCGGGCGTGCCGCGGCCTGCGCGGCGGCGCCGCTGGTATCCAGCCCGCCCTGACCGATGATCCCGCGCAGGTCGGGGTCGAAATTCCCGCCCGCACATGCCCCGAGCGCCGTCAGCGCGACGATGGCGATGCCGCCCTTCAGTCCGGTCTTGCCCATTCGTTCTGCCCCTCTGCCTGCCTGCCCGCCGGGGGTCATGTCTGGCCCAACCCCTCGACCAGCGGGACGAACCGCACCTGCCGCAATTCGTCGTAATCGAAACCGGTTTCCGTCCGGCTGACGCGGATCAGCGTCTGCACCGCGTCCGACTGCCCGACGGGGACCACCATGATACCGCCGATCTTCAGCTGCGCCAACAGCGGACCCGGCGGATCCTCGGCTGCGGCGGTGACCAGGATGCGGTCGAAGGGCGCCTGGTCGGGCAGCCCGCGCGATCCGTCGGCCATCTGCGCCACGATGTTGTGCAGGCCCAGGGCGCGGAACACGTCCTCGGCCTCCTGCACCAGCCTGCGGTGTCGGTCGACGGTATAGATGCGGCGGCACAGCCCCGACAGGATCGCTGCCTGGTACCCGGACCCGGTCCCGATCTCGAGCACGGTGTCGCGCGGCCCCACCGCCAGCGCCTGCGTCATCAGCCCCACGACCGAGGGCTGGCTGATCGTCTGGCCGCAGGGAATGGGCAGCGGCGTATCCTCGTAGGCGCGATCGGCGAACTGTCCCTTGACGAACAGGCCGCGGTCGATCTTCTCCATCGCGGCCAGCACGCGCGGATCGGTGACCCCCCGCGATCGCAGCTGGAACAGGAAGCGCATCTTGCGCTCGGCCTCGGTCTCGGGGGTGTCCTCGTTCATCCGGCGGACCTTTTCAGCGGCGTGGCGTCCAGCGCCCGCGACAGCCCGTCCAGCGAGGCGTGACAGGTCAGGTCGGCCCGCATCGGCGTGACCGAGACGAAGCCCTCCATGTTGGCGGCGACGTCGCTGCCCTCGGATGCGGGGGCCTGCTGCGATCCGCCGCGCACCCACATGAAGCGGCGACCGTTCGGCGCGACATAGGGTTCCACCCCGAAGCGCGACCCGCGACGGCGCCCCTGCGGCGCGACGCGCAGGCCGCGGATGTCGGCAGCCGCGACCGGCGGAAAGTTCACGTTGTAGAACAGCCGGAAATCCGCGTCCGACGTCCAGTCGCCATGGTCGAGGATCTGGCGGATGACCGAGGCGCCGGTCAGGCGTGCGCCCTCGAACGGATCGTCGAGGACGGCGGTCTCGGGGCCCATGTATTGCGACAGGGCGATGGCGGGCAGGCCCTGCAAGGCGGCCTCCATCGCGCCGCCGATGGTGCCGGAATACATCGCGTTCTCGCCCGCGTTGTTGCCGCGGTTGACGCCCGAAAGCACCAGGTCGGGCAGGGCGTCCCGCATGATGTCGCCGACGGCCGCCAGCACGCAATCTGCGGGGCTGCCCTCGGCTGCGAAGCGGCGCGGCGCCAGTTCGGCGATCATCGTGGGGTGGCTGTAGCTGATGCAATGCGCGACGCCCGACTGCTCGAACGCGGGGGCGACGGTCCAGACCTCGCCCTCGGGGCCGGCAAGCTGGGTCGCGATCTGTTCGAGAACCTCGAGGCCCGGTGCGTTGATGCCGTCGTCATTGGTGATGAGAATACGCATCCAGCCCCCGTGTTGTGCGCCGCGCGGCAGGCGATACGCGCGCGCGATCGTGACCACCAACGATTAGACCACCAACGATTAGCCGGGCGGGCATCGCGCTTCAACCCGTCCGCGTCGGACACCCGCGCGAAAGCGGTTTGACGATGCCGCGCCGCCGCGTCATCCTGAACGCCAACAGGAACGGGCCGCGCAGGATGCAGATCTATCTTCCCATCGCCGAGGTCTCGGTCAATGCCTTCACGCTGACGGGCCTTGGCGGGCTGGTCGGTGTCATGAGCGGCCTGTTCGGCGTGGGCGGCGGCTTCCTGATCACGCCGCTTCTGTTCTTCATCGGCATCCCGCCCGCCATCGCGGTGGCGACCGGCGCGAACCAGGTGGTCGCATCCTCGGTATCCGGCGTGCTGGCGCACATGAAGCGCAAGACCGTCGATTTCCGCATGGGGGGTGTGCTGCTGGCGGGCGGCCTTGTGGGCTCGGGGCTGGGGGTGCTGGTCTTCAACATCCTGCAGCGGCTGGGCCAGGTCGAGCTGGTCGTGCAGCTGTGCTATGTCGTGTTCCTCGGCCTGATCGGCGGCATGATGCTGCAGGAAAGCGTGCGCGCGCTGACCCGTTCGCGCAATCCGGCGGCGGGCAGGCGGCGGCTGCATCAGCACAGCTGGATCCACCGCTGGCCGCTGAAGGTCAAGTTCCGCGCCTCGGGGTTGTATATCAGCGTGATCCCGCCCCTGCTGGTGGGTGTCGCGGTGGGCGTGCTGGCCGCCATCATGGGGGTCGGCGGCGGCTTCATCATGGTGCCCGCGATGATCTATCTTCTGGGGATGCCGACCAAGGTCGTGGTCGGTACGTCGCTGTTCCAGATCACCTTCGTCACCGCCTTCACCACGCTGATGCATGCGGTGAACTACAACACCGTGGACGTGATGCTGGCCGTCCTGCTGATCGTCGGGGGCGTGATCGGCGCGCAGGTCGGCACGACGCTGGGCGCAAGGCTGCGGGCCGAGCAGCTGCGCATCCTGCTGGCGCTGCTGGTGCTGGCGGTCTGCGGCAAGCTGGCGCTGGACCTGTTCCTGACGCCCGACGACCTGTTCCAGATCGCGGCGGGGGGGCGGTGATGCGCTGGGCGATCGCCGCGCTGGCCATTCTTGCGGCCGAACCCGTGCATGCGCAGGGGGCCGGATCGACCGTGCCCGAAACGGGGGGCATCCTTCCGACCGACGATCGCGGCTGGCCGCTGTTTCCCGATCCGGGGCAGCCCCGCAGCCCCGTCACCCCCGAGGAGCGCCCGACGGGCGAGCAGGTCGTCGCGGGGCTGTCGAACGCTTCGGTCTCGATCACGGCCAGCTTCGACGGGTCCGAGATCCTGATCTATGGCGCGGTCAAGCGCGAGGCGCCGATCCCCGCAGGCGATCTGGACGTGATCGTCACCATCGAGGCCCCCTCGCAGCCGGCGACGATCTGGCAGAAGCAGCGCCGCTTCGGGATCTGGGTGAATACCGACAGTGTGCGGATCGGGGCGGCGCCCAGCTTCTATGCCGTGGCGACGACCGGACCGCTGGAAGAAATCCTGTCCCCCGCTTGGGACAGCCGCTACCGCATCTCGTTGCCGCAATCGCTGCGCGCCTTCGCGGACACCCCCGCGGTCGCGGATACCCGCCCCTTCACCGAGGCGATGATCCGGCTGCGGCGGCAGGACGGCCATTACCGCCTGGACGAATCCAGCGTCACCCTGGTCGAGGACACGCTGTTCCGCACCGACATCCGGCTGCCCGCCAACCTGATCGAGGGCGACTACAAGACCCGCATCTTCCTGCTGCGCGGCGGCGAGGTCATCGACGTCTATCGCGCGGGCATCGAGGTGCGGAAGGTCGGGGTCGAAAGGTTCCTCTACAACCTGGCGTTCGACAGGCCGTTGATCTACGGGCTGATGTCGCTGGCGGTCGCGGTCGCGGCGGGCTGGGCGGCATCCGCCGCGTTCCGCAGGCTCAGGCGCAGTTGATCAGTTCGGCCTGGCGCACGATCACCTCGGCCTGCTTGATCGATGCGATATCGACCAGCCGCCCCTTGTAGACCGTGGCCCCCGATCCGCTGGCCTTCGCCTCGGCCATCGCCGACAGGATCTCCTGCGCCTCGGTGACGGCGGCCTCGCTTGGAGAGAAGACGTCGTTCGCCAGCGCGATCTGGCTGGGATGGATCGCCCATTTGCCGACCATGCCAAGCGTCGCGGACCGCCGCGCCTGCGCGACATAGCCGTCGGGATCGCTGAAATCGCCAAAGGGTCCGTCCACGGGCAGCAGGCCGTGCGTGCGGCAGGCGGCGACGATCTTGGCCTGCACCCAGTGCCAGGGGTCGGGCCAGTATCTCTGCCCCTCGCGGATCATGTAGTAATCCTCCTGCGTGCCGCCGATCCCGGTCGTGGCCATGCCCATCGAGGCCGCGAAATCCGCGGCACCCAGGCTGATCGCCTGCATCCGGGGCGAGGCCGCCGCGATCTCCTCGACATGGCAGATGCCGGCGGCGCTCTCGATGATGACCTCGAAGGCGATGGGTTTCGTGCGGCCCTTCGCGCGTTCGATGGCCGTGACCAGCGCATCCACCGCATAGATGTCCGAGGCGTTGCCGACCTTGGGGATCATGATCTGGTCGATCCGGTCGCCCGCCTGTTCCAGCAGGTCGACCACGTCGCGATACCAGTAGGGCGTATCCAGCCCGTTGATGCGCACCGACAGCGTCTTGTCGCCCCAGTCCACGTCGCCGATGGCCTGCACGATATTGGCGCGCGCCTGCGCCTTGTCGTCGGGGGCGACCGAATCCTCGAGGTCGAGGTTGATCACGTCGGCGGCGGAACGGGCCATCTTCTCGAACAGGGCGGTTCGCGAACCGGGGCCGAACAGCTGGCAGCGGTTCAGGCGGGCCGGGGATGGGGGCTGAAGGCGAAAGCTCATCACTGGGTCCAGTTCATAAAGTTTGCATGTCGTTTACGGTAATAATGTTGCGCTGCAATTGCAGCAAGAGTTTTCCTGCACCGCAGCGTGCTTGACCTGCCGCATCTTTGGGCGCAGGACCGCCCGCGAACGCGGATGGCAAGGAGGCTCGCGATGTCGCGCATTGTTTATTTGAACGGAACCTATCTGCCCGAGGCCGAGGCCAGCGTCTCGGTCTTCGATCGCGGCTTCCTGATGGCCGATGGCGTCTACGAGGTCGTCAGCGTGCTGGACGGCAAGCTGATCGACTTCGAGGGCCACATGGTGCGCCTGAAGCGGTCGCTGTCGGAACTGCAGATCGCCAACCCGCTGAGCGACAACGAATACCTGCAGGCCCATCGCGCGCTGCTGGAGAAGAACGGCATCGGCGACGGCCTCGTCTATCTGCAGGTGACGCGGGGCAATCCGGGCGACCGCGACTTCGCCTATCCCGCCGCGGACGTGACGCCGACGGTGGTGATGTTCACGCAGTCGAAGCCTGGCCTGGCCGACAATCCCGCCGCCAAGACCGGCTGGCGCGTCATCGGGGTCGAGGACCTGCGTTGGGGCCGCCGCGACATCAAGACGGTGCAGCTGCTCTATCCCTCGATGGCCAAGATGGAGGCGAAGGCGCGCGGCGTGGACGATGCGTGGATGGTCGAGGATGGCCGCGTGACCGAGGGCACGTCGAACAACGCCTATATCGTCAAGGGCGGCACCATCGTCACCCGCGAACTGAGCAACGACATCCTGCACGGCATTACCCGCGCGGCGGTCCTGCGCTTTGCCGCCGAGGCCCAGATGAAGGTCGAGGAGCGCAGCTTCACCATCGCCGAGGCGCAGGAGGCCGACGAGGCCTTCGTGACCTCGGCATCCGCCTTCGTCATGCCCGTGGTCGAGATCGACGGCGCGAAGATCGGCAGCGGCACGCCCGGCCCGGTCGCCACGCGCCTGCGCGAGATCTATGTCGAGGAAAGCCGCAAGCTGGGCGTCTGACGCCCGCTTACAGCCCGCTGTCTGCCAGCACCCGTTCGATCACGGGTGCAAGGCGGCGGGCCCATTCCGCCTGCCCTTCGGGGGTGGCGATCAGGTCGTTGCGCAGCTCGATCAGCAGGTTCGGGCGGCCATGGTCCAGCGCGTGGCGGTCGATGGAATCGCCCTGCAGATGCCCGTCATAGGGCTCGTTCTCGCCGGTGATCCAACCCTCGGCCCGACAGGCGCGCACCATCGCCGGACCCAGCCGCGCATCGCGGTGGCTGTAGAGGATGCCGACCTGCCAGGGGCGCGGCGGCCGCCCGCGCAGTTGCGGCGTGAAGCTGTGGATCGCGCAGATGCAGCGCCGCGGATGCCGGTCGGCCAGCGCGTCCAGCGCATCGTGATAGGGGCGGTGCAGCAGCCGCAAGCGACGTTCGCGTTCCTGCGCATCGGCATGGCGGTTCGCGGGGATCACCGTCCCGTCATAGAGCCGCATCAGCAGGGTCGGGTCGTCCTCGCCGCGGTTGGGGTCGATCACCAGCCGCGAGAAATCGGACAGGATCGCGGGCGCGTCCATGACCCGCGCCAGTTCGCGGGTCAGCCCCGCGGCCCCCACGTCGAAGGCGATATGGCGGTCCATGTCGTCCCGCGCGATGCCCAGATCGCCGCCGCCCACCCAGTCGGGGACGCGATTCGTCGCGTGGTCGCAGGTGATCAGCCAGCGCGAGGGGCGGTCCGCGCCCTCGGTCCGGTAGGGGGTTTCCGTCATGCCGTGGTCATCCATCATGGTGCAGGCTGTCTACGATGTCCGCGCGCCAGACGCCAGTTGCCCACACGTCGCGATTGCGGCATAGATAGCGCTAAATTCGAGAAGGGACGGGATATGAGAAGACATCGCAACGTGAAGATCGTGGCAACCCTCGGGCCGGCATCTTCCAGCAAGGAAATGATCTCGGCCCTGTTCGAGGCCGGCGCCGATGTGTTCCGTCTGAACATGAGCCACGGCAGCCACGAAGATCACCGCGAACGCTACGAGATCATCCGCCAGATCGAAGCCGAGGCAGGCCGCCCCATCGCGATCCTGGCCGACCTTCAGGGTCCGAAGCTGCGCGTGGGCAAGTTCGCAGACGGCGCGCACGACCTGGCGCCGGGCGACCGGTTCCGCTTCGATCTCGATGCCGCCGAAGGCAATGGCGAACGCGTGCAGCTGCCCCATCCCGAGATCTTCGCCGCCCTGATCGAGGGCAGCGAGCTGCTGGTCAACGACGGCAAGATCCGCCTGCGCGTCGACGAATGCGGCGCCGATTTCGCCAATTGCACGGTCACCGTCGGCGGCACGATCAGCGACCGCAAGGGCGTGAACGTCCCCGACGTGGTGCTGCCGCTGGCCGCGCTTTCGGACAAGGACCGCGCCGACCTGGAATTCGCCTGCGAGCTGGGCGTGGACTGGCTGGCCCTGTCCTTCGTGCAGCGCGCCGAGGATGTCGAGGAGGCTAAGTCGCTGGCCAAGGGCCGCGCCGCCGTCCTGTCCAAGATCGAGAAGCCCGCCGCCGTCCGCGCCTTCGAGGAGATCCTCGAGGCATCCGACGGCATCATGGTCGCCCGCGGCGACCTGGGCGTGGAGCTGCCGGTGCATTCGGTCCCGCCGATCCAGAAGCGCCTGGTCCGCCAGTGCCGCGCCGCCGCCAAGCCGGTGATCGTCGCGACGCAGATGCTGGAATCCATGATCGAGAGCCCGATGCCGACCCGCGCCGAGGTCAGCGACGTGGCCAACGCCATCTATGAAGGCACCGATGCGGTCATGCTGTCGGCAGAAAGCGCCGCCGGCGACTTCCCGATCGAGGCCGTGCGTACGATGGACAGCGTCGCCCGCTCGGTCGAGGCGGACCCGAACTACCGCTCGATCATCGACGCGGCGCGCCGCGCCAGCCTGTCGACCGTGCCGGACGCCATCGTGACCGCCGCACGAGAGATCGCCGAGACGACCGACGTGGCCGCCATCTGCGTCTTCACCCAGTCGGGCAAGACCGTCAGCCTGGTCGGCCGCGAACGTCCGCGCGTGCCGATCCTGGCGATGTCGCCCATCGAATCGGTGCTGCGCCGCATGTGCCTGACCTGGGGCACGCATTGCGTCGTCACGGGCCGCCTGTCGCGCTTCAAGGAGGCGGTCGTCAACGCGACCCGCGCCGCCCGCGATTACGGCTTTGCCGACGAGACCCGCCAGGTTGTGGTCGTCGCAGGCGTGCCGTTCAACGTGGCCGGTTCGACGAACATCCTGCGCATCGCGCCCTGCGACGAGCGCCTGATCTACGCGTCGGAACTGGAATGAGCCTCGCGGCCATCCTGATGGTCCTCGGGGTCGCGCTGTGCGCGGCCTCGGTGGTGCTGGCGGTGGTCCAGCTGCTGCGGCTTCAGCCGCCGCGGCTGGCCGTGCTGGCGCTGGTGGCGGGCATCCTGTCGCTGTTCGCGGGGGCGCAGCTGCAGCCCGGGCCGTTCCAGCCCGCGGATGTCGCGACCGCCCTGCGTTCGGTCCTGCCGCAGGACGCAGACTGAGCACTTGCCAAATCACCCGGACGCGCTTATACGGCGCGCTTCCGATCCCGTGCGTCCGGCCGATATGGCATTGCCGAGTCGCACGTTCACTCTGATGAAGGAGATGAAAATGCCGAAGATGAAGACCAAGTCGGCCGCCAAGAAGCGGTTCTCGTTCACGGCCTCGGGCAAGGTGAAATCCGGCCAGGCCGGCAAGCGCCACGGCATGATCAAGCGCACGACGAAGTTCATTCGCGACGCGCGCGGCACCACCGTCCTGTCGGACGCGGATGCCAACATCGTCAAGAAGTACATGCCCTACAACCGCTGATCGAGGACTGAAACATGGCACGAGTCAAATCCGGCAAGGTTACCCACGCCCGCCACAAGAAGGTCCTGAAGGCTGCCAAGGGTTACTACGGTAACCGTTCGCGCAACTTCCGTACCGCCACGCAGGCCGTCGACAAGGCGAACCAGTACGCCACCCGCGACCGCAAGAACCGCAAGCGCAGCTTCCGCTCGCTGTGGATCCAGCGCATCAACGCAGGTGTCCGTGCGATCGACGCCGAGATGACCTATTCGCGCTTCATCAACCTGCTGGCGAAAGCCGGCATCGAGGTTGACCGCAAGGTTCTGGCCGATCTGGCCGTGAACGAGCCGGAAGCGTTCGGCGCGATCGTCGAGAAGGCGAAAGCCGCAGCCTGATCCGTTCAGGACGCGACTTCGAAGGGGGCCCGCTTTGCGAGGCCCCTTTTTCTTTGCGACATCATGACCCGCCCTGAACACTTGCCGGGGCGCCGCGCGATTGCATAGCCTTGCGGCCATGGCACGCGACCAGACCGACCAGCAACCGCCCCCCGCGCAACGGAGCCCCGTCCGCGGCGAACCCGCGCGCGTGCCGCTGGCCATGCGGCCCCTGGGCCTGTGGGGCACGGCGATGACCGCGCGCCGCAACGTGCTGGAACTGATCCCCGCCATCGCCACGCGCCAGCCCATCGTGTCCGGCACGACCGGCCTGCGCTGGCACCTGGTCATGGACCCCGCCAGCCTGCGCCGCATCCTGAAGGTGAACCGCGCCGGGTTTGCCGGAGGCTGATTTCGGTTAGTTACGCGGCCACGGCTTCTGTTTCCATAGTGGCGTAGAAGTTTGCCTCTGCTTCTGCCGGCGGGATGTTCCCGATCGGCTCGAGCAGGCGACGGTTGTTGAACCAGTCGACCCATTCGAGGGCGGCATATTCGACGGCCTGGAAGTTGCGCCAAGGACCGCGACGGTGGATGACCTCGGCCTTGAACAGGCCATTGATTGTCTCCGCCAAGGCGTTGTCGTAGCTATCGCCGACGCTGCCGACGGAAGGTTCGATGCCGGCCTCGCCGAGCCTCTCAGTGTAT
>NZ_ATUJ01000020.1 GCF_000420145.1 Paracoccus zeaxanthinifaciens ATCC 21588 | reverse complement strand
CAGAAGATTACGGTCGCAGCGAGTGCTATTGCTGAGAAGAAGGTTTGCGGACAGCGATCACAGCGGGTCGCAACCCTCCTCCAGTCCTTGAGCCTGCCGAACACGATCTCGATCCTGTTGCGCCGCTTGTAGCGGCGCTTGTCGTATTTGACTGGGGTCTTGCGCTGCTTCCGACCGGGAATGCAGGGGCATATCCCTCTGTTTTGCAACGCTTCTCGGAACAAATCGGCATCATAGCCACGACCTCCGAGCAGCCACTTCACGTTGGGCAACCCGCTCACCAGGGCGCGCGCCCCGATGTAGTCGCTGACGGGTCCGGCAGTCAGGAACAGGTCGATGGGTCGGCATTCGCCATCGTCGCTCGGACCGATGGCGCGAGATGGCTCATCTGTCGCAGATCGCGTGCAGCGTCGTATTCATGCCGCCCTTGGTTCGGCCAATCAGACGCGCACGCCCCCCTTTTTGACGCCCAGGCTGGACGCCGTACGATGGGCCTTCAGATGAGTTGCGTCGATCATCACGGTCGTCTCTTCACCGTGCTCGGCCGCCAACCCCGCCATGATCCGGGCGAAGACACCCCTGTCGCTCCAACGCTTCCAGCGATTGTAGAGCGTCTTGTGCGGGCCGTATTCCCTTGGTGCATCGCGCCACCGCAAGCCATTGCGATTGATGAAGATAATCCCGCTCAAGACACGCCGGTCATCAACCCTGAGCTTGCCATGCGACTTGGGAAAGTAAGGCTCCAGACGCGCCATCTGCGCATCGCTCAACCAGAAAAGATCAGACATGTTCACCGCTCGTTTTCGAACGGTGAATCACGCTCGCGCAACCAGATCAATGGGTCCTGACCCTAGAGGACGGCACCGATCTTCCACGGCACGAACTCGTTGTCGCCATAGCCGAACTCTTCCGAGGCGGTCCTGCTGCCCGACGCGGCATCGAGGATCGCATCGTAGATCCGCACCCCCATCTGCGGCAAGGACAGCCCCTCGTCCACGACGGGGCCGCAATCGATGTCGATATCCTCGGGCATGCTGCGGGCCAGGTCGGAATTCGACGACAGCTTCAGCGACGGTGCGGGCTTGGCCCCGAAGCAGGACCCGCGACCGGTCGTGAAGGCGATGATGTTCGCCCCCGACGCGACCTGCCCCGTCGCCGCCACCGGATCGTATCCGGGGCTGTCCATGTAGACAAAGCCCCTGCGGTCGATCCGCTCGGCATAGGCGAAGGCCCCCGACAGCGGCGCAAGCCCGCCCTTGGCCACGGCCCCCAGGGATTTCTCCAGGATCGTCGTCAGGCCGCCCTTCTTGTTGCCGGGGCTGGGATTGTTGTCCAGCGACGCGCCGTTCTTGGCGGCATAGTCGCGCCACCAGTCGATCATCCCGTCGATGCGGGCGCCGGTCTCGGGCGTCGCGCGGGCCGTCAGCAGATGCTCGGCGCCATAGATCTCGGGGGTTTCCGACAGGATCGAGGTGCCGCCCGCCGCGACCAGCAGGTCCGATGCGACCCCGAGCGCCGGGTTCGCCGTGATCCCCGAGAAACCGTCCGATCCGCCGCATTGCATGCCCAGCACCAGCTCGGATACCGGCTGCTCGGACCGGCGGTCCTTGTCGGCGGCCCGGGCGATGGGGCGCAGCAGCTCGACCGCGCGGGTGACCGCGGATCGCGATCCGCCGACCTCCTGAATGTTGAAGCAGCGGAAGCGCTCGGACGTCCAGTCGTTCCGGGCATAGAGCGTCAGCTGGTTCACCTCGCATCCCAGGCCGATGATCAGCACGCCGCCGAAATTCGGATGGTCGCGATACCCTTTCAGCGTGCGGACCAGCGCATCGAAGCCCTCGCCCTGGTTGGCCATGCCGCAGCCCTGGTCGTGGACGATGGGCGCGAAGCCGTCGATGCCGAGAAACAGCGGCAGCAGCGTCCGGTTCGCCTCGGCGGCGATGGCGTTGCAGACCGTCGAGGAACAGTTCACCGAGGCCATGACCCCGACATAGTTGCGCGTCCCCACCCGCCCGTTCGGACGGAGATAGCCCATGAAACTGCGGCGGGCGGGCGGTTCGGGCAGACGCGCGCCGACCGCCGACATCGCGGCAGCGCCTTCGGGCAGGGCGCAGTTCTGGACATGCACATGCGCGCCCCGGGCGATGTCGCGGCTGGCGATGGCCATGACCTGCCCGTATTTCAGGATCGGCTGCCCCTGCGGGATGTCGTGGCGGGCGATCTTGTGGCCGCGGTCGATATCCTCGACTGCTATCAGGCCGTCACGATCCTCGCCCGCGGGCCAGGGCGTCAGGGCGACCGCGACCGAATCCGAAGGGTCCAGCACCATCATGCGGGGATAGGTCATGCTTCTGCCCTCAGCTTGTCCAGAACGGGGGCGGCAAAGGCGGGATCGGCCTCGCGGACCCAGTCGAGGAACGCGCCAATGCGCCGCTCGACCTTCTGGGGGTGGTTCTGCGCGATATCCGCGATCCGGTGATCGAGGAAGGGATTGGCGAAACGCTCGACCGTCTCGTCGAGATAGCTGCGGGCGTCCGGCTCCATGGCGCGGCGGGCGAAGCCGGGCAGCACCTCGGTCCGCATAAGGTCCATCAGTGCGCGACCGACCGGCCCCTCCATCAGGTCGCGCACGATGGCGTCGGGATCGCCGCCGTCGCGCCGCCAGAAGGCCGCCATCGCCGTGTGCCCCAGGTTGAGGATATGCAGCTTCAGCCGCTCGATCCGTTCCAGCGACGGGACGATGCGGACCGCAGGATGCGCGATGGGCAGTTCAAGCCCCGGCTGCGCCTCGATGGCCCACAGCGCGTATGGCTCGGCCACCGCGCCGACCGGCTCGATCGGTTCGGACACGATGCGGTCGACCAGGCTATTGACCCAGATGCAGCGATCCAGCCATGCGACCAGATCGGCCGGGGCGGCCTGCGCCTCGGCCACGCCCATGACGCAGGCACGCAGGACGGATCCGTTGTCGGGGACCAGCTCCATCGGGCAGAGGGTCAGGGGCGCCCCCCCCGCCGCATGCCGCCCCGCCAGCAGGTGGAACAGCTTGGCGGGATAGGACTGTCCCTGGTCGGGATGGAGCAGCGCATCGGCGGGACGTGCATCGAAGCCCGCATCGCCGGTATTGGACAGGATCAGCCGCGCCTCGTCGGTGACGATCGCCTGGATCCGCGCCCAGTCGTCTGCCGTCGACAGGGTCCGCCTGACCGATTTGACGCGCGTTTCCTCGTCCACGATGCGCCCGTCCTTGCGCCCCCTGATCCGCACCGGATATCCGGCAGGGTCGGCCATGGCCCCCAGCCGCCGCGCCCGCGCCGCATCGCCCGAGCTCTGGACGACCGAGATCCCCAATTCGGGGTCGCCTTCATGGATGAACAGGTCGGCATGCGCCTGCAGAAAGCGCGAGGTCCCGAACTGCACGATCGAGGTCGGGCGCTCCATCACGCGACCTCGATGAGGGCCTTGACCACGGTGCCGCGATCCTCGGCCCAACGGGGCAGGTCCGCGACCGCGTCCGTCAACGAGGTCCGGTGCGTCGCGATGCGGTCGACCGGCACGAGGCCCCGCGCCATGCAGTCCATGACGTGGCGGAAATCCTCGTGCGTGGCATTGCGGCTGGCCAGCAGCGTCGTCTCGCGCTTGTGGAACTCGGGGTCGGCAAAGACCAGGTCGCCCTTGACCACCGACAGCAGCACATAGGCGCCCCCGTGCCCAAGATGCGACAGGCCCGCATTCATGGCCCCGATATTGCCGGTGGCATCGAAGACCGTGTCGAAGACCGCGTCCGACGCATCCGAGACCAGCTCGGTCACGGCGTCGGGGATGATGGATGCAGCCAGCGTCAGCCGATCGGCCGAGGTGTCGCGCAGCGTGACGCGCGCACCCGCGATCCGCGCGAACAGCGCAGCCCCGACCCCGATCGGCCCCGCGCCCACGATGAGCGCATCCGACCCCGGCGCAGGTGCGGCGCGGCGGACCCCATGCGCGCCGATGGCCAGGAATTCGACCATCGCGGCGGCGCGGGCATCCAGGTCGCCCGCCGGGTACAAGTTGCCCTCGGGGACCACGATTTCCTGCGCCATGCCGCCATCGGTATGGACGCCCAGAACGGCGATGTTCTCGCAGCAGTTCGGCTTGCCCGCGCGGCAGGCCCGGCAGTCGCCGCAGGTCAGATAGGGGTTCACGACGACCAGGTCGCCCTTGGCGATGCGCCCGTCGGCGCTGTCGGCCATCGCATGCCCGGACAGCTCGTGCCCCATGACGCGCGGATATTGAAGGAAGGGCTGATTGCCGCCGAAGATGTGGTAATCGGTGCCGCAGATGCCGATGGCTGCCACGCGGACCCGAAGATGACCGGGACGGTCGGCAGGGCGCGGGCGCTGGTGGATCTGCAACTGGCCCGGCGTTTCGCAGACCAGGGCGGTCATCGTATCTGTCATTGCTCCTCCTGGGCGGTCCTGAAATTCCGACTTGGACACCGCCAGTTGGTTTTTTATAAATTCAAGACCGAACACTCAAGAAGAAAACGGATGGCCCACTGATGTCCCGGCAGAACCAGATCATGAAATCCTCGGTCAATGCGGCGCTGGACAGGCTGTCCGCGATGCGCCCGGGCGACCCCCTGGGGTCCGAGGCCGAGCTGGCCGCCGCCCTCGGGGTCAGCAGGACCACGACGCGCGCCGTGCTTGCGCATCTGCGCGACAGCGGCCTGATCCGGTGGGAAGGTCGCACCAAGCGGCTACTGCGGTTGCCGACCCCCGCCGACCGCTTCGACCAGGGCGAGGTCAGGCCCGGCGCGGAACGCGCCCGCCAGGATTTCCTGGAATGGATCCTGCGAACCGACCTGCCCCCGGGTTCCGTCCTGCCCGAAGCCGCCCTTGCGCGAGATCTGGGGATCGGCCGGCCGATCCTTACGGCCCTTCTGGCCGAGTTCGAGGGAACCGGCCTGATCGCGCGCGAGGACAGATCCTCCCTGCGTTTCAGGGGTTTCACCAAGGAATACGCCTCCGAGATGTTCGTCATGAGGGAAATGATCGAGCGCGAGGCGATGCGCATCCTGACCGCGACCCCGGACCACCCCGCCCTGCCCCGCATCGCCGAAATGGAGCTTCTGCACATCGCCATGCTGGCCCGAAGCGATGCTGCCGCGGACGCGTTTCCCGCGCTGGATGCGCAGTTCCACCGGCTGATCTGTCATGCCTCGGGCAACCGCTTCTTCGAAGAGTTCGGCCAGCGCATCTCGATCATCGTCCATTACCATTACCAGTGGAACAAGCGGGACGAGGCCGCGCGAAACCGCGCCGCGCTGCGCGAACACCTGGCCGTCATTCAGGCCATCCTGCGCGGCGACGGCCCCCGCGCCCGCGCCCTGTTCGACGACCACCTGGCGACCGCCCGGCGCACGCTGATGGCATCGGTACAGTGGGGCTGATCTGCGGATCGCGTTCGGAATGGGGTTGACCCGAATCCCCTTTTGGTAGTTTGGTCCAACCAACCAAAGCCCAAGGGAGGGGGTGCATGGACCGGTCCACCGTCAAGGAAGTGCGCGAGATCCTGCGCCAGGAGATCGTCGAGAGGCATCAGCCCGGCGACCTGCTTCCGAACGAGCGGGACCTGGCCCTGCGATTCGACGTGTCGCGCAACACCATCCGCGAGACGATGATCCACCTCGAAGCGCTGTCGCTGATCGAGAAGACGAAGCGCGGCGCGCGGGTGCGCAAGCCCGATTTCGGCATCATGTTCGCCCAGCTGACGCAGCATTTCGACACCTCGGCCCGCAGCTTCACCGATGTCCTGAACTTCCGCCGCATCAACGAGACCGGCGCCGCGCCGCTGATGGTCTGCCACGTCACCGACGACATCCTGGCGCGCATCCGCGCCGCCAATGCCCGCATGGCCGACGCCCTGACCGCCGCCGAGGCCGCGCAGGCCGATTACGATTTCCACCTGGGCCTGGTCGAGGCCGCGGGCAACAGCGTGCTGACCCGGCTCTATGACGTGCTGTCGGTGCCGCTGCGCTACTACCTGGAGGTGGGCAAGTCCCAGAAGCTGGACACCGAGACCGCGCGCAGCCAGCACGAACGCATCATCGAGGCGCTTGCCGCCCGCGACGACTCGGCGCTGACCCGCGCCCTGTCCGACCATTTCCAGCATTCCAGCGACGTCCTGGCCGATTGGCTGGCCGCGCGAGAGGGCGGCCCCGAGCCGATCTCTCTGTGGCCCGTCCGGCGGCCGGATCGCTGATCACGTCAGGAACACGACAACCAAGGGGGAGGAGACCCGAATGAAGACCGCAACCAAGGCCCTGCTGGGCGCGACCGCCGCGATCATGCTGGCACTGCCTGCGATGGCCGAGACGACTATCCGCATCGCCTACGAGAACAACCCCGGCGAGCCTGCCGACCTGGTGATGAACCGGTGGGCCGAGCTGGTGGACGAGGCATCGGACGGCGAGGTGAAGCTGGACCTCTATCCCTCGTCGCAGCTGGGGGCCAAGCAGGACGTGATCGAGCAGGCGATGCTGGGCGTCAACGTCATCACCATCGCCGATGTCGGCTTCCTGACCGATTACGACCCCGATCTGGGCATCCTGTTCGGCCCCTATCTGACCGAGGACGCCGAGAGCCTGTTCCGCATCTACGAATCCGACTGGTTCAAGCAGAAGGAGGAGGCGCTGCGCGACCAGGGCATCCACATCGTCATCTCGAACTATCTCTATGGCACGCGGCAGCTGCTGGCGACCAGGAAGGTCGAGACGCCCGAGGACCTGGCCGGGCTGAAGATCCGCACCCCGAACAACATCATGCAGATCCGCGCGATCGAGGCGATGGGCGGCACGCCCACCCCGATGCCGCTCGGGGATGTCTACCCGGCGCTGACGCAGGGCGTGATCGACGGGGTCGAGAACCCGCTGCCGGTCCTGTTCGGCCAGAAGCTGCACGAGCAGGCCAAGGAGCTGTCGATGATCTCCTATCTGCAGAACACGTCGCTGTGGCTGGGCGGGCAGGCCTATTTCGACACGCTTGACCCCGAGGTGATCGAGATGCTGCACGAGACCGGGCACCAGGCCGGGCTCTACAGCCAGGAACTGGCCGCCGAGGAGGATGCGCGCATCCTTGCGGCGATGGAGGAAGCGGGCGTCACCGTCACCTATCCCGATGTCGCGCCCTTCCGCGAGAAGGCGATGGCCGTCTACGAGCAGTTCCCCGAATGGTCCGACGGCCTGTTCGACGACATCCAGGCGCAGCTTGCGCAGTAACGCCATCCCGGGCGCGTCCTGCGCGCCCGGCCCATCCGCGAGCCGACAATGAACATCATCACACGGATCACCGAGGCCCTTGGCGGGCTTCTGGTCTTCGCGCTGGTCGCGATCACCGCGGCCGCCGTCGTCGCACGCTATGTCCTCGGAACGCCCATCCAGTGGACCGAGGAGATGTCGGGCTTCCTGCTGATCTGGATCGTGTTCCTGGGCGCCATCGCCTGCGAGGCCCGCGACGGGCACCTGACGATCGACGCCGTGACCATGCTGATGCCCGAGGGCGCGATCCGCTGGCTGAACGTCGTCGTGGGCCTTGCGTCCGTGGCGCTGCTGATCGCCATGGCGTGGCTGGGCTACGAGCTGGCCGTCAAGGCGGCGCTGAAGAAGACGCAGCTTCTGCGCATCTCGTGGTTCTGGTTCGACATCGCCGTGACCGTCGGCGGGATCGGCATGGCGCTGATCGGCCTGCGCCGCGTCTGGCGCACCCTGCGCGGCACCCCCGCACCGGAACTGGGCTGAGGAGCCGCAACGATGGAATGGTTCGTCATCATCCCCTTCATGTTCCTGCTGTTCGCGCTGAACATGCGGATCTACTTGGCCATGTTCGCCGCGATCATCGCCTATTTCATGTTCTTCGCGCAGATGCCGATGCAGATCGCGGTGCAGCGTCTGATCGCGCCGACGCAGAACCCCTCGCTGCTGGCGATCCCCTTCTTCATCCTGCTGGGTACGCTGCTGGGCACCACAGGGATCGCGTCGCGCCTGCTGCGCGTCGCCGACCTGCTGGTCGGGCGGATGGTCGGCGGGCTGGGCCATACCAACGTCATGCTCTCCACGCTGATGGGCGGCCTGTCGGCATCGAACCTTGCCGATGCGGCGATGATGTGCCGGATGCTGGTCCCCGACATGATCCGGCAGGGCTATAACCGGGGCACCGCCGCCGCGATCACGGCCGCGTCCTCGCTGATCACGCCGATCCTGCCGCCGGGGATCGCGCTGATCATCTATGGCCTGGTGGCGGATGTCTCGATCGGGTCGATGTTCCTTGCGGGCATCCTGCCGGGCCTGCTGTGTTCGGCGCTGCTGATCCTGACCGTCTGGATCGTGGCGCGGCGCGAGGGGTATCGCCCGTCGCGGACCTCGCGCCCCACGGCGCAGGAAACCGGCAGGACCCTGATCCAGGCCTGGCCCGCCGTCCTTCTGATCTTCGTCATCATCGGCGGCATCCGCCTTGCGATCTTCACCCCGACCGAGGCCGGCGCCATCGCCACCTTCGTGACCATCATCATCGGCCTCTTCGTCTATCGAGAGATGCGGCTGCGCGACCTGACCGACGCCTTCGGCCAGACCGCACGGCAGACCGCCTCGGTGCTGCTGGTCATCATGATGTCATCGGCACTGGCCTGGATCTTCTCGCTTGAACAGGCCGGGGTCGCGCTGGCCGACTGGATCATGTCGATCACGCAGAACCCCTGGCTGTTCCTGCTGATGGTGAACCTGCTGCTTCTGGTGCTGGGCATGTTCATCGAGGGGAACGCCCTGCTGATCATCCTCGTGCCGCTGCTGAAGCCGGTCGTCGTGCAGCTGGGCATCGACCCGGTGCATTTCGGGATCGTCGTCATCCTGAACCTCGCGCTCGGGACGCTGACGCCGCCGGTGGGCACGGTCATGCTGATGGTCTGCAACCTGACCGAGACGCCCTTCGCGGAATTCGTCCGCAAGGGCTGGCCGTTCATGCTGGCACTGCTGGCCGCGCTGCTGATCGTGACCTTCGTGCCCGCGATTTCCTTGGCGCTGGTCTGAGCATGTGGGGGGCCATGCGCCCCCGCCCTGCCCGGTTTATCCGCCAGATCCGAATTCTCAACTTGCGATCGCCCCGCTTTATTCGCGATCCCACGGTCCTATCTTTGCGAACGACAATGTTCAGCGAAGGATCACGGATATGAAAGCGATCGGATATGACACGGCCGGCCCCATCGACGGCGAGGGCCGCCTGCGCGCGTTCGAGGCCGAGCGTCCGGTACCCGGCCCGCGCGACCTGCTGGTGCGGGTGCAGGGCATCTCGGTCAACCCGGTCGACGTGAAGCTGCGCGCCGCACGCCAGCCCGGGGTCGGACCGGCGATCCTGGGCTTCGATGCCGCCGGCACCGTCGAGGCCGTCGGCCCCGAGGTCACCGGCTTTGCCATCGGCGACAAGGTCTTCTATGCGGGCGACGTGACCCGCGCGGGCAGCAATGCCGAATACCAAGCCGTCGACGAACGCATCGTCGGGCTCAAGCCCGAGTCGCTGGACTTTCCCGAGGCCGCGGGAATGCCCCTCACCTCGATCACCGCGTGGGAGATGCTGTTCGACAGCTTCCGCATCCCCGAAGGCGGGGGTCAGGGGCGCAGCATCCTGGTGATCGGCGGCGCGGGCGGGGTCGGCTCGATCCTGATCCAGCTGGCCCGCAAGCTGACGGGTCTGACGATCATCGCGACCGCTTCGCGCGACGAGACCGCCGACTGGGTCCGCCAGATGGGCGCGCATCACGTGATCGACCATCACGGCGACATGGCGGCGCAGCTGCGCGACCTGGACCTGCGTCCTGACCATGTCGCGGCGCTGACCGGCACCGAGCGGCACTGGCCCGCCATCGTGGACCTGATCGCCCCGCGCGGCCATGTCGCGCTGATCGACGACCCGAAGACGCTGGACATGTCGATCGCCAAGCCCAAGGCCCTGACCGTCTCGTGGGAGTTCATGTTCACCCGCTCGATGTTCGAGACCGACGACATGGCCGCGCAGTCCCACCTGCTGAACCGCGTGGCCGGGATGCTGGACGATGGCACCCTGCGTTCGACGGTGACCGAGCGTGCGGCGGTGCTGGACCCCGAAACGCTGGCCCAGGCGCATCGCCGCCAGGAATCCGGTCGCGTCATCGGCAAGCAGGTGCTGCCGGGCCTCTGATGTCAGGGCGACCGGGGCCGATAACCATCAGGCGCTTGAACGGCAGGCCGGACACGTGCCGTCGCATTCACGAAAGGACTGACGCATGAGCAGGACGATCCTGATCACCGGCGCGACGGACGGGCTGGGCCTTGCCACCGCTGACGCGCTTGCCGCCAGCGGCAACGGCCTGATCATCCACGGCCGGTCGCAGGCCAAGCTGGAGGCGACAGCCGAGCGCCTGCGCGCCCGGGGTGGCAATATCCGCACGCAGCTGGCCAACATGTCGGACCTGTCGCAGGTGGCCGAGATGGCCGCGCGGATCGAGACGCTGGACGTGCTGATCAACAATGCGGGCGTCTTCCGCGTGCCGGATCCGATCACGGATCAGGGCCTGGACCTGCGCTTCGTCGTCAACAGCTTCGCGCCCGCCCTTCTGGCCGACCTGTTGGTACCGAAGATGCCTGCGCAGGGTCGGATCGTGCACCTGTCATCCGCCGCGCAGGCACCGGTGCGGATCGCGGCGATGAACGGCAAGGAACGGCTCGATCCCTTCCCCGCCTATGCCCAGAGCAAGCTGGCCCTGACCATCTGGAGCCGCCATTTCGCCACGACGCATCCCGATGGGCCTGCCTCGATCGCGGTCAATCCGGGGTCGCTTCTGGCGACGACCATGGTGCGCGAGGGCTTCGGCACGTAGGGCAACGATATCGGCATCGGCGTCGACATCCTGACCCGGGCGGCCCTGTCCGAGGAATTCGCGGACGCCTCGGGGCGCTATTTCGACAACGATGCGCGGCGCTTCGCGGAACCCCATCCGTCGGCTGCGGACAGCGCGCATGCGGCAGCGGTGGTGCAGGCGATCCGCGACCGGATCGCGCCGTTCATGCCCTAGGATGCGCGGGCGTCGATGCCGTCGCGGGCGGCGTCGATGGCCTGCCTGTAGTTCGCCTCGTAGCGGTCCAGCATCCGGTCCAGGCTGAACAGGCGCTCGACCCGGCGGCGGGGGGCGTGGCGCGGGATGCGCATGGCGCGCGTCAGCGCCCTTGCCAGCCCTGCCGCGTCATCGGGCGCTGCGAAGCTGCCGCAATCCCCGATCACCTCGGGGGTCGCGCCGATCCGCGTGCTGGCGACGGGCAAGCCGCAGGCCATCCCCTCGATCGCGACAAGGCCGAAGGGCTCCTGCCATTGCGGCGTGAACAGCATGACCGAGGATCGGCCGAGGTTCTCGGCCAGTTCACGCCCCTCCAGATGCCCGCCATAACGGATGTCGCCGCCAAGATGCGGGCGGACCATGTCCTCGAAATAGTCGCGATGCTCGATGGTGCCGAAGATGGTCAGGGGAACGCCCGCGATGCGCGCGGCCTGTGCTGCCAGATGGGTGCCCTTGGTGGGCGTGATGCGCCCGGCCCAGACCGCGCTTCCGTCGCCCGTAGGGGCAAAGGGCCACAGCCGCAGGTCGATGCCGTTGCCGACAACCTCGGCGGATTCGGGTGCGCCTGCGGGCCACCACAGGCCCGCCTGCTGGGCCGAACAGACGGTAAATCGCGACCAGGGCGCGGCGCTGTCCTGCACGGCGCGGCGCAGCCCGTCGAAGGGGGGAACATGCAGCGACGTGACCATCGGCATACGGGTCGCAAAGGCATGGCGCGGCGGAAAGCGGTGCAGGCTGTTGTTGTGCACGACATCGTGCCCGCCCCGGTCCAACGCCTCGGTGCAGCGCGCGAAGGCGTCGTCCAGCACGGCATTCAGGACGTCCGTCCCGTGGAAGTCGTGCCAGGGATAGTCCTGATCGTAATGCCGCGCGATGATCGGGTGGATGCGGAAATCCGGATCGCTGTCCCCCGCGGCATAGAGCGTGACCTGATGCCCCCTTGCCCGCAAACCGCGGACAAGGTGCCAGGCATGCGCCTCCATCCCGCCCATGAAGGGGGCCGCGATGGGATGGCGCAGATGCGCGACGACGGCGATCTTCAGCGCCATGATCAGCCCGCCCGTGCCGTCAGCATGTCGGCCTGCGCCAGCTCGACCTGCGCGACGCGGGCCGGATCGGCGCGTTCGGCATCGGCGATGCCCTGGATGCGGTCCAGCACGCGGCGCGTATTGGCATAGGGCATGTGCGGTTCCTGGCGGCACAGCGCAAAGTCGCGCTGGTCGGGTTCGCGCAGGACGCGCAGCCCCTCGGGGGTGTTCTCGATCAGGCCCAGCAGGCGGAACGCGTGCAGCCAGTGCTCCATCGTGCGGTGCCCCCATTTCGAGGCGAAGTATTCCGCGTTCCGGATCACCGACGGCACCTGGTGGATCGGCGGCATGCAATGCGGATGATACTGGTGATAGACCCGCGCGCCCTTCATCCACCAGATCCCGATGCCGCGGTCGTCCAGGATGCGCCCGAAATCCGTATCCTCGCCACCATAGCCCAGATAGCCCTCGTCGAAGCCGCCCGCGCGATCCCAGTCCTGCCGGTGGATGGCGAAGTTCAGCGACCAGAAGCAGCGGTAATCCTCGCACAGGCGCAGACCCTGCGGGGGCGGTGCCTGCCGGTCGGAATGGCGCACGCCCAGGTGGTCGAACAGCGCATAGTTGATGCCGCCATTCTCGGCCTGGTCGGGAAGGTACAGCACCTCGCCCATGACCAGCCCCTGCCCCGGACGGGCGACGGCGGCGTATTCCGCGACCAGTTCTGGGCCGGGAATGCAGTCCACGTCGACGAAGACCAGCACCTCGCCGCTGGCGGCGGCGGCGGCGGCGTTGCGGGCCGCGGCCAAGGGCAGCTGGCCATCGACGGGCGGCACCATGATCTGTCGCACGGGAAAGCCCGTCTCGGGCAGGTCGGCATAGGGTTCGGGCTGCATCACCGCGACGATCAGCTCGTCCGGCAGCGTGGATTGGGCGTCAAAGCCCCGGATGACGTTCGCCAGATGCTCGGCGCGGCCCGCCGCGATGGTCAGGGCTGATACGGTGGGCATGGGATGCTTCCTTTCCTGTCGGGATTTCGGGGGCGGAGGTCCCCCAGATGCGGGGGATCAGTTCCTCGATCCAGCGGGCGGTCGCCTGGGCGGCGCCCTGCCCCGCCAACCGGCGCTGCAGATCGGGGTCGTGCATGTCGCGGGCCGCGCACAGCGCCTCGCGCCAGCGATGGGCCGAGGCGGGCAGCTGCGGCAGGTGCAGCGCCGTACCCGCACGCCCAAGCGCCTGCGCCTTCAGCACCTGTTCGTCGAAATAGCGCCATTCCGGCACGGCGATCCAGGGCTTGCCCGCCGCCAGCACCTGCTGGCAGGTCGTGTTCCCGGTCGAGGATACGACCACGTCCGCCGCAGCCAGATAATCCAGCGGGTTGTCCACCCAGTCGGCCAGGTGCAGGTTCGCGGGCAGCGTCGCGTGCCAGTCGCGCTGGATCTTGCCGATCACGATCCAGTCCATTTCGGGGTGGCTGCGGGCCGCGACGCCGAAGGGCGCGTCGGCCCAACCGTTCCCGCCACCGCCGCCGATGACGACCGCCACCTGCCTGTCGGGCGCGATGCCCAGCCGCCGGCGCGCGACCGCGCCGTCCGGAATCGCCTGGTGCACGCCAAGGCCCGGCGCATGGAAGGTCGCGCGCGCCATCCAGTCCGGCCAGTCGGGCTGCGCAAGATCGGCGTGGAACGGCGCCAGCAGTCCCGCCGCCCCGCGATAGGCCGCCATGTGCCCCGGATCGGACCGGTCGCCATGCTGCACGATCTTGACATGCGGGACCGAACAGATCCGCGCAAGCTGCGCGATCTCGGCGCTGACATCGCAGATCATCAGGGCGGGATCGGCCTGGTGGAACCAGCCCGCCATCGTGGCCGTCGCCTGCCGGATCGAGGACCAGCCCACCGGCGCGCAATGCAGCGTGTCGGGCGTCGCGATCCAGTCGGTCGCGGGGGCATCCGACGGGGCCTCGAACAGGCTGGGGATCCGGCTGATCGTCACGCCGTCGCGCAGGGGCGGGAAGATGTCGTCGCGGGCGCAGAAGACCGTCACGGGGCGTTCCTGCGGCAGGGCGTTGACGATGGCCGCGCAGCGTTCCGCGTGGCCTCGGCCCTGGTGGTGGACGAAATATCCGATGGGTCGCGTCATGGTGTCACTCGGCCGCCATCATCAGGGGGTGCAGGTGGCCCAGGCGCTCCAGCCCGTCCAGCACCCCGTCCGCATGGGGCAGCGGGCTTCGCAGCGCGTCCGTCACGCCGTCCAGCTCGGCCGAGGCATTGGCGGGAATGATCGCCTGCGCGAAGTCCTGCAGCATGTCCAGGTCGTTCCCGCTGTCCCCCGCGACGATGCAGGATCGCGGGTCGATGCCCAGCCGCGCGGCCTCGAAGCGGATGGCGGCGGCCTTGCCCGCACGGGCGGGCAAAACATCGATCAGCCGGTCATGCGACAGGATCACCCGCGCGGGCAGGCCCGCCGTCATAAGCCTTTGCTCGATGCGGTCGCGGTCGGCGGCATTGCCGAAGAAGGACAGCTTGAATGCCCGCTGGTCATGCCCCGGCTGACGCGCGATGCCCAAGGGGCGCAGTGCCTCGACGATCGCCTCGCGCCGCCAATCCGCGCCGATCAGCCGCGCATAATCGGCACAGGGGCGCAACGTCGCGCCGTCGTCCCACCGCCAGATCTCGGTCCCGACCGAGGTGATCATCACGTCCGGGCGCGGCAGATCCCACAGCCGCAACACGCGCCGCGCCTCGCAGATCGAACGCCCGGTCGCGACCGCAAGCACCATGCCCGCATCGCGACCCGCGGCCCAGTCGGCAAAGCGCGCGGCCCCGTCGCGGCATCCGGTCAGCGTCCCGTCGATATCGCTGGCCAGCATCGCGCGCGGATCGCGGACCGCCGGGGCCCTGTCCCGCAGACCGACCATGATCCTCTGCACCGCATCGGCCCACCGATCCCAGCTGTATATCCTGCGCGCACGCGCAGCCGCATGGGCGGCGCCCTGCCGGTCGTCCAGCATCGCCCGGATACCCGAGGCGATCGCGCCCGGGTCCAGCGGATCGACCAGCGCACCCGCGCCAAGGCTTGCGACGATATCGGCGGCACCGCCATTGCGCGTCGCGACCAGCGGCACGCCCGCCTGTGCGGCCTCGATCAGGGTCAGGCCGAAGGGCTCGTGCAGGGCCGGGTTCACGAAGACCCCGCCCCGCGCCGCCAGCGCATAGAGGGATGCCACATCCGCATGCGTATGCCTGCGCGGCAGCGCCACGCGGCCCCACAGGTCGTGCCGGTCGATCAGGTCGAACATCTCGGCCATGATGCGGTCCTGTTCGGGGCAACCGCCCGCCAGCCCGTCGCGCAGACCCGCCACGATCACCAGGTTCGCACGGTCCTGCAGCGCCGCATCGCCCGCATAGGCGCGGATCAGCGCGGCAAGGTTCTTCTTGGCGATGGGCCGCGCGACGGCCAGCAGGATGGGCTTGGCCATGTCGCGCAGAAAGGGCGCGATCAGGCGGCGCGCGGGATCCAGGTCGTCGCAGCGCGGCGCGGTGATGCCGGGACCGACGCGATGCACGCGCCCCTCGGCCGTCGGGTCATAGGCGGGGATCTGGCATTCGGCCTCGTCCCGGGACGAGGCGATGATCGCATCGGCATCGCGGATCGCAGCTGCTTCCCGCTCGATCCGGCGGGCGGTGGCAGCATCGGGGCTGCCGCCCTGCGCGCGGCACTTGTCCAGCGCCAGAGAGTGAGAGGAATAGAGCCAGGGGATCCCGAACTCGGCCGCAGCGGCGCGGGCCAGGACGGCGGCATCGGCGAAATGCGCGTGGATCACGTCCGGCAGATCGCCCTGGCGCAGCATCCGCAGAAAGGCGTCCTGCAGGGCCGGCAGCTCGGCCTCGAGCGCCTCCTTGGCAAGATAGCCGCTGTTGCCGGTCCGCAGTCGCAGGATGCGGCAACGGGGGGCGACATCTTCGTGCAGGGCGGAATGGACGGGGTCCAGACGGGGGTCGGAGAAGGCGCGGGTGACGATGGTCACCTCGCGGGTTTCGGGCCGCCGCGCCTGCGCCAGGGCCGCGCCCAGCACATAGGCGATATGGCCGCCGGTATCTTCGGTCACGCCATAGCTGACCGGCGGCGCCTTCAGGCAGCCGCCAAGTGCGACATGCATGATTCGCATGGACTTTTCCGCCTTGGTCTGTAGGTTTCGGGGTGGTCTTCCCAGTTTGCAGACAACGAAATCCGCACCGTTCCCGGTTCCCCGCAGGCGGGCTAATTTAGATCAGTCGAGGTATCGCAGAATGACCGCCAAGGGGCTTTCGCATCGCTATGTTTTCGTGGGCGGGCTGCACCGCTCGGGGACTTCGCTGGTGGCGCGGATCGTCGCGGGGCTGCCGGGCGTCGGCGCGATCCGCAACGCCCCCGTCCCCGAGAACGAGGGCGTGTACCTGCAGGGCGCCATCGCGCATACCGCGCAGCATGGCCGCCCCATGCATTTCGCGACCGATCCCGCCCAGCACCTGACCGAGGGCTGCGCCCATGACAGCCTTGCCACGCGCCAGCGGCTCGAGGCGGACTGGGCGCCCTGGTTCGATGAGGGGGCGTGGCGGGTCGAGAAGTCGCCCGTGAACCTGACGCGGATGCGGCTCTATCAGCAGCTGTTCCCGTTGTCGCAATTCGTGGTGGTGATGCGCCATCCGCAGGCCGTGGCCGCAGCGGTGTCGAAATGGGTGGACATGCCGCAGGACCGGATGATCGGCCACTGGATCGACGCGCACCTTCAGGTCGCGCAGGACCTAGCGCATCTGCATGCCGTCATGGTCCTGCGATACGAGGATCTGGTGGCCCGGCCCGACGCCCATCGCGACGCTTTGGCGGCCTTCCTGGGCATCCCGCCCGCGCGAGGCGCCGAGGCCGTCCGCGACGGGAACGGCGATTACGCCTATGGCGATCTGTCGCCCGCGCATCGCGCGGCGCTGGCCGAATGGGGATACGGTCCCGCCGGACGCACCGACCCGATGCCCCCGCAGGTGCGCCACCCCCTGCGCGACATCCGCGAGGCGACCGAGGCTGCCCTTCGCGGATGAGGAAAAGGGGACGGCACAGGCCGCCCCCTTCCCCCGAAACGAAGCCTGACGGATCAGACCTCGGTGATGATCGCCCGTTCCGACAGGCGCGATTTCGGCAGCGCCGCGTTGTAATCGCCCTCGGGGTCGGAATAGCCGATCGGCACGACGAACAGGCTGGCATAACCCTTCTCGGTCAGGCCGAATTCGCGGTCGAGGATCGCGGTGTCCACGCCCTCCATCGGGGTGGCGTCGATCCCCATCGCGGCCAGCCCCAGCAGGAAGTTCCCGAGATTCAGGTAGACCTGCCGCGCCATCCATTCGGGACCGTCGCCGATCTGCTTCTCGTGCAGGTCGATGAACATGGAACGCGCATTGCGCATGGGGGGATTGGATGGCCTTCACGCCGAATGCGCCGCTTCCCCGAACGGACGATCAGCCCGTGCGGACCGCGGGGCCGAGTTGCGGCAGGCCATGCGCGGCGTGATCGGCGGCATCCATGCCGGGATGCGCCCACCCAGGCAACCCTTGGCGCAAGGCGGGCGGTCCCGCCCTGCGCCAAGGGTCGGCTCAGGCGTCCTGACGGTCGGCGGGCAGGAAGCGGCGCGCGGCGTTCCCCCAGCAGATGTCGTAGACCAGCCTGTCCAGCGCAACGGGATCGTTCGGCAGCAGCCCGTCCTGCACCTGCCGTCCCAGCATCCGGCACAGCAGGCGGCGGAAATATTCGTGCCGGGTGAAGGACAGGAAGGACCGGCTGTCGGTCAGCATCCCCAGGAAGGTCGAGATCAGGCCCATCTGCGCAAGATCGGTCATCTGACGCTCCATCCCGTCCAGCTGGTCGTTGAACCACCACGCGGTGCCGACCTGCACCTTGCCGGGGCGCGATCCGTCCTGGAAATTGCCCGCCGTCGTCGCCAGCACCGCATTATGCGCGGGATTCACCGAATAGAGCACCATGTCCGGCAGCTGATCGGTCCGGTCCAGCCGGTCCAAGAGCGCGTTCAGCGGCTGCGCGATGGCAAAGTCGTTCATCCCGTCCGCACCCGCATCGCGGCCCACGCGGTCCAGCAGGCGCTGGCGGTTGTTGCGCAGGGGCGCAAGATGCAGCTGCATGACGATGCCGCGCTCGGCATAGGCGCGCCCCAGCCCGACGAACAGGGCCGAGCGGAGGGCGGCAGCCTCGTCCGGGGTCGGAGCCTCGCCCGCAAGGCGACGGTTCAACGCGGCGGTCAGCTGATCCTCGGACCATTCGGGGCCGGCCTCCAGCCGCTCGATGCCGTGATCGGCGGCGCGGCAGCCATGATCGACGAAGACGTCCAGCCGCTGGATCAGCGCCTGCAGAAGCGGCGCGAAGCCGTCGATCCGGATCCCCGTCAGTTCGGCCAGCCGCGCGATCCACGGGGCAAAGCCCTCATCCTCGACCTTGAAGGCCGCATCGGGGCGGAAGCTGGGCGCGACGACAAGGTCGGGATCGCCCTGCATCGCGCGGTGATGGGCCAGGTCGTCCAGCGGATCGTCGGTCGTCCCGACAAAGCGCACCTTCATCTGCCGCAGCAGACCGCGCGCGCCGAAATCCGACCCCGGCAGCGCCGCATTCGCGACATCCCAGACCCGGTCGGCGGTATCAGGCGACAGGACGGTGCCGTCCAGCCCGAAGAAGCGCCACAGCTCCAGATGCGACCAGTGGTGCACGGGGTTCATCACCAGCGCGGGCATGGCGCGGGCGAAGGCGTCGAATTTCTGGCGGTCGGTCGCGGGACCGGTGCACAGATCCTCGGGGATGCCGGCCCACCGCATGACACGCCATTTGTAGTGGTCATGCGCCAGCCACAGCTGGCCCAGATTGTCCCAGTGGTGGTCCTGCGCGATCTCGGCCGGGGGAAGGTGGTTGTGGTAATCCACGATGGGCAGGTCGGCCGCGACATCGTGATACATGCGTTGTGCTGCGGGCGTGTCCAGCAGGAAGTCGGGCCCCAGGAATTCGGTCATGCTGCCCCCATGGCGTTGGCGATGGCGGTCCGGGCACCGGTCCGCACGATGTTCAGATAGGCGCTGGCGATGGGCGCGGCAAAACGCGGATCGGCGGCCAGCTCCACCGGAAAGACCTGCGTCAGCGCCAGCATCGCGGTGACGTAATCGCCGCCATCCTGCGTGTCCGCGACCACCTGCGCCAGCCTGTCGGCCATCGGGTCGGCGGGCTTGCCGCCACCATCGACGGTCTGGCGGACCAGCCGCATCCAGCCCGCGATGGCCAGCGCGGTCAGCGGCCAGTCGCGATCCGCCGCCAGATGCGCTGCGGCGGGCGCGACAAGGCGCTGCGGCAGCTTGGCGCTGGTATCGGTGGCGATCTGGGCGGTGCGGTGCTGCAGCGTGCTGTTGCCGAAGCGCGCGATCAGCTGATCGGCGTAATCCGCGATGTCCACGCCCGGCAGCGGGCGCAGCGTCGGGGCCTGCTCGGTCAGCATCAGGCGGCGGGCGGCATCGCGCAGCACCGGATCGTCCATGCAGTCCGATACCGTCTCGCATCCCGCAAGCTGGCCCAGGCAGGCCAGGAAGGTGTGGCTGCCGTTCAGCATCCGCAGCTTCATCTCCTCGAACGGGGCGACGTCCTGGACCATCTGCGCGCCGGCATCCTCGAATGCGGGGCGGCCTGCGGCAAAGTCGTCCTCGATCACCCATTGGCGGAAGGGTTCGGTCAGGATGCTGTTCGGATCGGCGCGGCCCGTGGCCTGCTCGATCAGGGCCAGCGCCTTGTCGTTCAGCGCGGGCACGATGCGATCGACCATCGTGGCCGGAAAGCGGACATTCCCCTCGATCCAACCGGCCAGATCGGCATCCAGAAGCCGCGCATAGTCCAGCACGGCGGCGCGGGCCAGCCGCCCGTTATGCGGAAGGTTGTCGCAGGACATCACGGTCAGCCCGCCCTGCCCCGCATCGCGGCGCGCGCGCAGGCCCGCGACGATGACGCCGATGGCGGTCCGGGGTGCGTCGGGATTTGCCAGATCGGCCTTGATGCCCGCGTGATCGGCGTCGAGGCCATCGCCCTTCAGCGCGTAACCCTTTTCGGTGATGGTCAGGGATATGATCGCCAGCGCCGGATCCGCGATCCGCCCCGTCACCGCCGCGATCCCGTCGCGCACCGGGTGGAGCGATCCCACCACCGCGCCGACAGGCCGCGCCACGATGCCCTGATCGTCGGCCTCCAGCACGTGATAGATGCCGTCCGCCGCGTCCAGCGCGTCCAGATCCTCGACGCCCGAGTTCAGGCGGCAGGCGATGACGCCCCAATCGCCGCCATCCGCCAGCACCTGGTCCAGATAGACCAGCTGATGCGCGCGGGCGAAGGCGCCGAAGCCGATATGCAGGATGCGCGGGCGCAGGTCCTGACGGTCATGCGCGGGGGCGAGGGTCTCAATCTGCATGGGGGATATCCTCGAACGCGATGCGGGTGACGGGCTGGCCGTTCACGCGCAGGGGGCGGGTTTCGGCATCGGGCAACGACAGGTCCAGCGCGGGCCAGAAGGGACGGAACGGGCCGCGGGCGGTGATCGTCACGTCGATCACATCCGCATCGGCGCGGGTCTCGATCAGCAGGCGGCAGTTGTTGCCCGCCAGCGCGTCGGCCGAGACGCCGTCATCCTCGTACAGCATCGTCCGGTCGCTGAAATCGCCCGGCGCGGGGAACAGCGCGATGCGGCGGGTCGTGTCGGCCTCCGGCTTGGCGCGGGCGCAGCCCCGGGACAGGGGCAGCGCGGCACCGGCACGCACGAACAGCGGCATGCTGCCCAGATCGACGGGCTGTTCGATCACCCGGCCGCCCGTGTGGAACGTTCCGGTGTGGAAATCCCACCAGCCGCTGCCATTGTCAGGCAGGTACAGGCTGCGGGTCGCGGCGCCTTCCTCGATCACGGTGGCGACCAGCAGGTCGCGGCCCAGCATGAACTCGTCGCATTCCGCGCGGCAGGCGGGATCGGCCTCGAACTCGGCCACGGTCGGGCGCAGGATCGGCTGGTGGTCCTGCGCGGCCTGCCATGTCAGCGTGTACAGATAGGGGAGCAGCTGCCCCCGCAGCGCCAGCGCCGCGCGGATATGGGGCAGGATCTCGGGATACATCCAGGGCTCGTTGACGGTCGCGTCGTCGTTCCAGCTGTGGATGGTGAAGCGCGGATGGAAGATGCCGTTCTGGACCCAACGCAGGAACAGTTCCGGCCCCGGGCGCGGCCCCGAGAAGCCACCCACGTCATGGCCGATGTTGAAGATCCCCGACATGGACAGGCCCAGCCCCATGCGGTTGTTGTAGCGCAGCGTCTTCCAGTCGGTGCGGTTGTCGCCCGTCCAGGTCTGGGCGTAGCGCTGGATCCCCGGCGCGCCCGAACGGCTGATCAGGTAAGGGCGCAGATGCGGCGCATGTTCGGCCTGGGCATCGCGCGAGGCCCGCGTCATCAGCACAGGCTGCAGCGGGCGGATCAGCGCGACGTCGATCGGGTCGCCGAAGCCGTGGCATTGCGCGGCGCGGTCCCAGATCTCGTATTCGTTGTTGTCGTTCCAGGTGGACCCGATGCCGTGCTCCAGCAGCTGGGTGGTCACGTTGGATTTCCACCAGTCGATGGTCGCGGGGTTGGTGAAGTCCAGATGCGACCCCTCGTCGTCCCAGAAGACCGAGATCTCGGGGCGGTCGGCCTCGCTGTCGCGGATGAACAGGCCCGCCGAGGCAGCTTCGGCATAACGCGGGTGATCGTGCAGCATGCAGGGCTTGATGTTGGCGATCAGGTGCAGGTCCGCATCCGCGAAGCGCGCGGTCATCGCGTCGATGTCGGGGAACTTGTCGGTGTTCCAGTTGAAGACATAGCGCTTCGGCCCGATCGAGGTATAGCCCGACGACATCTGGAAGCTGTCGCAGGGCAGCGCGTGCTCGGTGATCCGGTCGAGGAACCCCTGCACCTGCGCCTGCGCGTCCGGCGCGTCGGTATAGCTCATGGTCGACCCGGAATATCCAAGCGCCCAACGCGGCATGAAGGCGGTGCCGCCCGTCAGCCATGCCTGCCTGCGCGTCAGCCCCGCCAGATCGGGCGACCAGGCCATGTAATAATCCAGGTCCCCGTCCTCGGCCCGATAGGCGCGATAGGGGGCGTGGTAGTTGTCCAGCTCGTTCCCCAGATCGAACCAGCAGCAGGCAAGGTTGTCGTAGAAGACCGAGAACGACCCCGCATCCGGCGTGCGGGTCAGCGTGACGGGGATGTGCTTGTACAGCGGATCGGTGCGTTCGGCGTCATAGCCCATCGCGTCGAGGTTGCGCATCTCGAACCGGCGACCCGAGCGTTCCAGGTCGCCCGACTTCTCGCCCAGGCCATAGACCAGCTCGCCCGCGTTGCGGCGCAGGAAATGGCTGTGGGCATGGTCGCGGACACCGGCCATGTAGGCACCGGTCGTGCGGTCGGCGGCGAATACGCGCCACTCGTCCCCGACCTTCGCCTGCCAGACCAGTTGCAGCGGGCGCAGCACCTGCAGCCGCAGCGTGCCGGTGTCGATCACCAGCCCCAGCTCCGTGTCCGACAGGTCGAAATCGGGGCAGGCAAAGCCCGACAGATCGTCGCGCGAACGTCCCTCGAACGGCACGTCGCCATCGGGGGCCACCGACCAGCTTCGGTCCAGCCGCCAGCCGTCCTGCCCCGTCAGCGACACGCGGATCAGGTCGCGGTCCAGCACGGCGATGCGCATCCGGCGGCCGCCATCGGTCAGCAGGGTGACACAGGCGCCGTCGCGCCCCTGCAGGGTCCAGTCCTTGAGGGTCTTCATGATCTTAACCGTAGCTTACAAGCCAGCGCGGCAGCGTCAGGCTGATTTCGGGGATGAAGGTCACCGCCAGCAGAAGGACGATCATCGCGGCATAGAGCGGCAGCATCGGGCGGATCACCCGCTGGATCGGCACGCCCGCGACCGAGCAGCCGACGAACAGCGCCGACCCCACCGGCGGCGTGCAGATGCCGATGGACAGGTTCAGCGTCATCATGATGCCGAAATGGACCGGGTCCATGCCCAGATCCTGCACCACCGGATAGAAGATCGGCGTGAAGATCAGCAGCGCGGGGGTCATGTCCATGAAGGTGCCGACGACCAGCAGCGCCGCGTTGATGATCAGCAGGATCACGATCGGATTGTCCGACAGCGCCAGCAGCCAGTCCGACAGCGCGAAGGGAATGTCGCCGTAGGCCATGGCCCGCGACATCGCGATGGATGTCCCGATCATCAGCAGCACGATGGTCGTGGTGATCGCGCTTTCCAGGAAGATGCGCGGCAGGTCCGACAGCTTCAGTTCCCGGTACCACACCAGCGCCAGGAACAGCGAATAGAGGACCGCGACGGCGGATGCCTCGGTCGCGGTGAAGATGCCCGCGATGATGCCGCCCATGATGACCACGATCAGCCCCAGCGGCAGGATCGCGTCCAGCGTGCGGTGACGGACCTCGGCCATGCTGGGGCGCGGGGCCAGCGGGTATCCGCGCTTCTTGGCGATGATGCCCGCGACGACCATCAGCGACAGGCCCAGCAGGATGCCCGGCAGGTAACCCGCCACGAACAGCGCCGAGATCGAGGTCCCCCCGGTGATCAGCGAGAAGACGATCAGCGTGGTCGAGGGCGGGATCAGCAGGCCCGTCGGGCTGGAGGCGATGTTGACCGCCGCCGAATAGGCCGGATCGTAGCCCTCCTTGCGCTGCAGCGGCGCCATGACGCCGCCCACGGCCGCGGCCGATGCGACCGCCGAGCCCGAGATCGCGCCGAACATCATGTTCGCGATGACGTTGCAATGCGCCAGCGCGCCCGGCAGGCGACCGCCGAGGACCTTGGCGAACTCGATCAGGCGCAGGGCGATGCCGCCGCGGTTCATGATGTTGCCCGCAAGGATGAAGAACGGGATCGCCAGCAGGGTGAAGCTGTCCAGCCCCGACACCATCTGCTGGGCCACGATGAAGATCGTCTGGTCCAGCGACATGAACAGCAGGAAGGTCAGCGCGGCGGAAATGCCGATGGAAAAGGCGATGGGCACGCCCAGCACCATCATCGCGGCAAAGCTGCCGAACAGGACGATTGCGGCGGAATTCATCGCTTGCTCTCCTCGGGTTCGGCCATCTCGACCGAGATTTCATCGGCGGGCTTCAGGATCTGTTCGCCCTGCGCGATGCGCAGCAGGTTGCCCGCCGCATAGGCCGTGACGATCGCCCCCGCGACCGGCACCGCGCCATAGACCCAACCCATCGGCAGGCGCAGCGCGGGCGAGATCTGCCCTGATGCCAGCGTCTTCGCGACCAGCTGCGATCCGCCCCAGATCATCACGATCACCGCGAAGGCGGCGATCAGCAGGGTGATGGCGGCCTCGGTCGCCTGGCGCTTGCGCCCCTCGACGGACATGGGCAGGAAGTCGATCGCCAGGTGGCGCCCCTGCCCGTAGGTGAAGGCCCCGCCGACCAGCGCCAGCCACATGAAGATGAAGCGCGCCAGCTCGTCCGTGACGGTCGAGGGCGTCCCCAGCACATAGCGGCTGATCACCTGCCAGCTGACACAGGCCAGCAGCACCGCGAAGGCCGTGATGATGCCGCCACGCAGCAGCATGTCCGCGGCCCGCCTCATGCCGGCCTCGGGTGGCGAAGGGTTCCGTAGGTCATGCTGCGCGCTCCTCCCGCAGGGTTCCTGATTTGACGGGAAGATGACGCCCCGGGTCAAAGTGGTCAACCAATTTATCAAACTGGTTGACAAGAACGCGGATTGGCGGATCAAATCGCGGCACCAGATTTCCGGCGGCTTGGCCGCCACGCATCTTATCGGGAGGGATAGGGATGAAGATCGCGACCAAGCTTGCCGCGGGCACCGCGCTTGCACTGCTGACCATGACCGCCGCCGCGCAGGCCAAGACGCTGCGCCTGAACCACAACAACCCCGAGGATCACCCCGTCCACCTGTCGATGCAGAAGATGGCCGACGAGGTCGAGGAGGCCACCGGCGGCGATCTGAAGATCCGCATCTATGCCAACGGCCAGCTGGGCACCCAGCGCGAATCCACCGAGCAGGTGCAGAACTGCTCGCTGGACATGGCGCGGTCGAACGCGGCGGAACTGGAGGCCTTCGTGCCGTCCTATGCCGTCTTCAACCTGCCCTACATGTTCGCAAGCGAGGATCACTTCAACCAGGTGATCGCGGGCGATATCGGCAAGCAGATCCTTGATTCCGGCATCGAGAACGGCATCCGCGGGCTGGCGTATTATACCGAGGGCGCGCGGTCCTTCTATACCAACAAGGCGATCAATTCGCCCGCCGACCTGGAGGGCATGAAGATCCGCGTCCAGCCCAGCCCCTCGGCGGTGCGCATGGTCGAACTGCTGGGCGGCAACCCCACCCCCATCGGCTGGGGCGAGCTGTATTCCGCGCTGCAGCAGGGCGTCGTGGACGGGGCCGAGAACAACCCGACCGCGCTGACCACCGCCCGCCACGGCGAGGTCGCCAAGCACTTCTCGCTGGACGAGCACACGCTGATCCCCTCGGTCGTGTTCATCTCGAACTGCGCATGGGACGGGCTGAGCGCCGAGGAGCAGGAGGCCCTGGCCACCGCCGCGCACAACTCGATGCTGTCGCATACCGAAGCCTGGAAGCTGGCATCCGACGCCGCCATCGAAGAGGCGCAGGCCGAGATGGGCGTGGAAATCCACGAGGTGGACAAGGCCCCCTTCATCGAGGCCGTGCAGCCGATGTACCAGGAGGCCGAAGAGGCCAATCCCGAACTGGCCGGTCTGATCGAACAGATCCGCGCCTCGGCGCAGTAAGGGGACGGGGACGCCATGCTCGAACGTTCGGATCTGGCCGAAAACGCCTTGGCGGCCCTGCATGACGAAGCCTATGATCGCGCCTTCGACCGGCGCGATCTGACGGCGCAGGGCATGATCTTCACCGGCGGGCGCAAGGCGCGGTCGCTGGACGGGGACTGGAACTTCTGCGTCGACCTGCTGGATACTGGGCTGCGCCAGAAATGGTTCGCCATGCAGCCCGGCGATCCCGCCGACCGGATCGAGCCCTGGGATTACGACCCCCATATGGGCGAGACCGTGCCCGTCCCGTCCAACTGGCAGATGCTTCAGGACCGCTGGTACTTCTTCGAGGGCGGGTCGTGGTACACGCGCCCGCTGGATATCGAACCCGATCCCGACGGTCGGCTGTTCCTGCGCGTCGGGGCCGCCAGCTATGACTGCAAGGTGTTCCTGAACGGCGAATACCTGGGCAACCACCTGGGGGCCTCGACCCCGTTCTTCGTCGAACTGACGGATCACGTCCGCGAGGGCCGCAACTGGTTGATGCTGTTCGTGGACAACCGCCGCCGCCCCGACCGCCTGCCGATGCAGAACACCGACTGGTTCAACTATGGCGGCATCTACCGCGAGGTGTCGCTGTACCAAACCCCGCGCACCGTCATCCGCGACCTGTTCGTGACTCTGGCGCCGGGTCGCTACGACCTGATCCGCGCCGAGATCGAGGTCGAGGGCGCGACCGAGGCGCATCTGCGCATCGACGGCCTGATCGACCGGACGATCCCGCTGACGGATGGCCGCGCCGTGGTCGAGATCCCGGCCGAACCGCATCTGTGGTCCACCGACGACCCGCATCTGTACGATGTCGAACTGACCGCGGGCCCCGACCGGGTGACCGACCGCGTGGGTTTCCGCCAGATCGAACGCCGCGGGACCGAGATCCTGCTGAACGGCAGCCCGATCTGGCTGCGCGGCATCGCGGTGCACGAGGATGACGAGAAGCTGGGCAAGGTCACGAACCACGCCGACCTGACCCGCCGCTTCGACCACGCCAAGGCGCTGAACTGCAACTTCATGCGGCTGGCGCATTATCCCCATCACGAGGATGCCTCGCGCATGGCGGATGAACGCGGCATCCTGATCTGGGCAGAGATCCCGGTCTATTGGGCGATCGACTTTGCCAATCCGGCCACGCAGGCCGATGCACGCAACCAGCTGGCCGAACTGGTCCGCCGCGACCGCAACCGCGCATCGGTCGTCATCTGGTCGGTGGGCAACGAGAACCCCGATACCGACGCGCGGCTGGACTTCATGTCCGACCTTGCGGCGCTGGCCCGCAGGATGGACCCGACCCGCCTGATCGCGGCGGCCTGCCTGATCAACCACAACACGCTGAAGATCGAGGACAGGCTGGCCGAGCATCTCGATATCATCGGGATCAACGAATATTACGGCTGGTACGACGAGGACTTCGACGATCTGGAAAAGATCGGCCGCAATTCCGACCCCGACCGCCCCGTGGTGATCTCCGAGACCGGCGCCGATGCCGACATCACGCCGCAGGGGCCGAAGACCGGTCTGTTCTCCGAGGCCTACCAGGCCGAGATCTATCGCAAGCAGATCGCCACGCTGTCCAAGCTGGATTACGTCAAGGGGATGTCGCCCTGGATCCTCTATGATTTCCGGACCGAGCGGCGGCAGGGTATCTTCCAGCGCGGCTGGAACCGCAAGGGGCTGATCGCCGCCGACAAGACCACGCGCAAGCAGGCCTTCGGCATCCTTGCCGATTTCTATTCCCGCCGGGCCGAGGGCAAGGCATGAGCGGATCGCAGCAACGCCGCTACCAGGATGTCGCCGCCGAATTGCGCGACCTGATCCGGGCCGAGGGGCTGCGCCCGGGCGACCGCCTGCTGACCGAACGCCAGATCGCGCTGCGGCTTGACGTGGGGCGCAGCCTAGTGCGCGACGCGATCATCATGCTGGAGGTCGAGGGGCTGGTGCAGGTCCGCCAGGGATCGGGCATCTACCTGATGGAGCAGGCCTCGGGCACGACCGTGGCCGTCGACGATATCGGCCCGTTCGAGCTGCTGGAGGCGCGGATGGTGATCGAAAGCGCCGTCGCGGGCCTTGCCGCCGCCACCGTGACCAAGGCCGACATCACCGCCATGCGCGATGCGCTGGACCAGGAACGCCGCAATATCGAGGCCGGCAGCGACGATTACTCGGGCGACCAGCGCTTTCACCTGCTGATCGCCGAGGCCACGCAGAACGGCGTGCTGGTCAGCACGGTCGCCGATCTGTGGGAACGCCGCCGGGGCAGCCGGATGTGGGCGCAGCTGCACAGCCGCATCTTCGACCACGCCTATCGCAGCCGCTGGCTGGACGACCACCAGGAGATCCTGGACGCCCTGCGCGCCCGCGACAGCCAGCGCGCCCGCAAGGCCATGAGCGACCATATCGGCAATGTCAGCGCGACGCTGATGCAATTGTCCGATCCCGACGATCCGTCCTTCGACGGGTATCTATTCTCGACCGCGCGCGCCCGGCAGGCGCTTTGAAGATTACGGAGAACTGGAAGTGAAGCAGACTTGGCGTTGGTTCGGGCCGAACGATGCGGTGACGTTGGCCGATATCCGGCAGGCAGGGGCGACGGGCATCGTGACCGCGCTGCACCACCTGCCGAACGGCGCCGTCTGGTCCGTGGACGAGATCATGGCACGCAAGCGCCTGATCGAGGAAGCCGGCCTGACCTGGGATGTCGTCGAAAGCATCCCGATCCACGAGGATATCAAGACCGCCGCCCCCGGCTGGCAGGCCCATGCCGATGCCTGGGCGCAATCGGTGCTGAACCTTGGCGAATGCGGCATCCGCACGGTCTGCTACAACTTCATGCCGGTGCTGGACTGGACGCGGACCTCGCTGGATCACGAATTGCCGGACGGGGCGCGCTGCCTGCGCTTCGACGCCGCCGATTTCGCGGCCTTCGACATTCATGTGCTGGAACGCCCCGGCGCGGATGCCGAGCACCCCGCCGAGATCGTGGCCGAGGCCGCCCGCCGCGCACCCGGCATCGACCGCGATGCGCTGACCGGCACCATCCTTGCCGGGCTTCCGGGGTCCGAGGAAAGCTATACCCTGGACCAGTTCCGCGAGCGGCTGGCGACCTATGACGGGATCGACGCGGCCCGCCTGCGCGAAAACCTTGCGGCCTTCCTGCGCCATGTGCTGCCCGCCGCGAAACAGGCGGGCGTCGTGCTGGCGATCCATCCCGACGATCCGCCCCGCCCGCTGTTCGGCCTGCCGCGCATCGTCTCGACCGCCGCGGACATGGACTTCATCGCGGGCATCGACGACAGCCACGCGAACGGGTTCACCTTCTGCACCGGCTCCTATGGCGTGCGGGCCGACAACGACCTGCCCGCCATGCTGGCGCGGCACGGCGACCGGGTCCATTTCCTGCACCTGCGCGCGACGCTGCGCGAAGAGGACGGGCTGTCCTTCCACGAGGCCGCGCATCTGGAGGGCGACGTGGACATGGTCGCCATCGTCTCCGAGGCGCTGCGCATCCAGAAGGCGCGCGGGGTCGAGCTGCCCTTCCGCCCCGATCACGGGCACCAGATCCTGGACGACCTGACCCGACAGGGCGGTGCGCCCGGATATCCCGCCATCGGGCGCCTTCGCGGCCTGGCCGAGATCCGCGGCATCATGCACACGCTGCGCCGCCTTCAGTGAAAATCGCGACTGGGGAACAGGCGTCGCGCCTGGTCCCTGGGATGCATGGCGGGGGCACCCTTTCCCTGCCCCTTGCGGGGCGCATCGTCCGATTGCGGCAGCGTGCGCCCCACCTGCGCCTCCAGCGGGTGGCCCAGTTCGACCAGCCGGTCCGACATGTCCTCGATCCGGTCCGCGATCAGGTGGACGACGATCCCCTCGCGCTGGATGCGGCCCGTGACGCGCAGCAGGCGGCCGCCCATCACCTCTCGGCGGAAGCGTTCATAGACCTTGGGCCAGACGACCACGTTCGACACGCCGGTCTCGTCCTCGAGCGTCAGGAAGATCACCCCCGATGCCGTGCCGGGCCGCTGCCGGGTGATGACCAGCCCACAGACCGAGACGCTGCGCAAAGGCCCCTGCCCCAGCAGGTCGTTGCGCGTCAGCCCGGCGATGCGCGGGCGCAGCAGCTCCATCGGGTGGGCGCGCAGGGTCAGGCGGGTCGAGACGTAATCCTCGACCACCTCCTCGCCCAGATGCATGTGGGGCAGGATGGTCTCGGGCTCTTGGATGCCTTCGCCGTCCATGGGGTCGGAAAACAGCGGCAGGGGCCTGGGCGAGCTGATCGCCCGGACCTGCCACAGCGCGTCGCGCCGCCCCACGCCCATGCCCGCGAAGGCGTCGGCCTCGGCCAGCCGTTCCAGCACGCGCGGCGCGGTGCCCGCCCGCAGCCACACGCTTTCGGGGTCGGGATAGCCGTTGCCCCGCGCCGCGACGATCCAGTCCGCGTCCTCGTGGCGGAAGCCCTTGATCTGGCGGAACCCCAGCCGCAGGGCCAGCGACCCGTCGGGGCGCGGTTCCAGCGAACAGTCCCAGTCCGAATGGTTCACGCAGACCGGGCGCACGTCGATACCGTGTTCGCGCACGTCGCGCACGATCTGGGCGGGCGCATAGAAGCCCATCGGCTGCGAGTTCAGCAGCGCGCAGGCGAAGACCGCCGGATGGTGGCATTTGAACCAGGCCGAGACATAGGTCAGCATCGCGAAGGCCGCCGCGTGGCTTTCGGGAAAGCCGTAATCGGCAAAGCCCTCGATCTGGGTGAAGCACTGCTCGGCCACCTCGCGGGGGTATCCGTTGCCGATCATCCCCTGCACGAAGCGGTCGCGATGTTCGCCGATGGTCCCCATGCGCCGGAAGGACGCAAGCGAGCGGCGCAGGCGGTCGGCCTCTTCCGCTGAATATCCCGCGCCGACCACCGCGATCTGCATGGCCTGTTCCTGGAACAGCGGCACGCCCAGCGTCTTGGCCGTCACCTTCTCCAGTTCGGGGCCGAAGGGCTCGGGGGCCTCCAGCCCCTGCCTGCGGCGGATATAGGGCTTGACCATCCCCCCCTGGATCGGACCCGGGCGCACGATGGCCACCTCGATCACCAGGTCGTAGAAGGTCGCGGGCTTCATCCGCGGCAGGAAGTTCATCTGCGCGCGGCTTTCCACCTGGAAGACGCCGACCGCATCGGCGCGCTGCAGCATCCCGTAGGTGGGCGCGTCCTCCTGCGGGACGGAATGCAGGGTCAGGTCCGGGCCGCCGTGACGGCGCAGCAGGTCGAACCCCTTGCGGATGCAGGTCAGCATCCCCAGCGACAGCACGTCCACCTTGAGGATGTTCAGCGCGTCGATGTCGTCCTTGTCCCATTCGATGACGGTGCGCCCCTCCATCGCGGCATTCTCGATCGGGCACATCTCGTCCAGGCGGTCCTGGGTGATGACGAAGCCGCCGACATGCTGGGACAGGTGGCGCGGAAACCCGACGATCTGGCGGATCAGGCCCAGCGTCAGCGACAGGCGGTGGTCGTCGGGGTTCAGCCCCAGCGCGCGCACGCGGTCCGGGTCGGCCCCGCCATTGGACAGCCCCCAGATGTCGCCCGACAGCCGCGCGGTCACGTCCTGGGACAGGCCCATCACCTTGCCCACCTCGCGGATGGCGGCGCGGCTGCGGAAATGGATCACCGTCGCGCACAGCCCCGCCCGGTGGCGGCCATAGCGGTCATAGATCCACTGGATGATCTCCTCTCGACGCTCGTGTTCGAAATCGACGTCGATATCGGGCGGCTCGCCTCGATGACGCGAAATGAAGCGTTCGAACACCATGCCGATCATGTCGGGCGACACGTCGGTGATCCCCAGAAGATAGCAGATGATCGAATTGGCGGCCGAACCGCGCCCCTGGCACAGGATGCCCCTGCGGCGGGCCTCGGCCACGATGTCGTGGACGGTCAGGAAATAGGCGGCATAGTTCAGGTCCTCGACCAGCGCCAGCTCGCGTTCGACCAGCGCCTCGACCCGGGGGGACGGTCCCTGCGGGTAGCGGGTGGCGATGCCCTGGCGGACCAGCCTCTCCAGCCGCGCCTGCGGGGTCTCGTCCTGCGCGATCTCGTCGGGATAGTTGTAGGCAAGCTGCCCAAGATCGAAATCGCAGCGCGCCATGATCCGCAGGGTCTGGGTCATCGCCGCGGGATAGTCCACGAACAGCCGCGCCATGTCGGGTGCGCCCTTCAGGCGGTGTTCGGCATTGGGCAGGGCGCGGGTGCCGATCTCGTCGATGGTGATGCCGTGGCGCATGCAGGTCAGCACATCGGCCAGGCGGCGACGCTCGGCCCGGTGCATCAGCACGTCGCCCACCGCGACCATGGGGGCGGATGTCGCGAGGGCCATCCCGGCGCAGGCCGCCAGCCATTCGCGGTCCGACCCGTCATAGCGCGGCACGGCCCCCAGGAAGACGCTGCCCGGAAAGCGGCGCTGCATCCGCAGGACAGACCCTTCGGCGGATGCAAGATCTGGGGGCGGCAGGGCGATCAGGATGATGCCCCGGCACCATTCCTCCAGATCGGCAAGGTCCAGGTGGCACTCGCCCTTGGGGGCACGCTGCTTGCCGATGCTCAGCAGCCGCGACAGGCGGCGATAGGCGGCGATGTCCGTGGGCAGCGCGACCCATTCGACCGGACAGTCGCACAGAACCAGACGGCTGCCCACGATCAGGCGCGGCAGGCATTCCGCCACGGGACGCGGCAGGTCCATTGCGCAGCCGACCTCCTGCCGGGACGAGGTGTCGATGCGGATGGTCGAACGCACGCGCAGCCCTTCCGCGACCTCCTTCGCCAGCGCCTTCAGCGCGGAATGGGCGCGCACGACGCCCGCCAGCGAATTGCGGTCGGTGATGGCGATGCCCGCAAGGCCCAGCTCGACCGCGCGCAGGATCAGCTCCTCGGGATGCGAGGCGCCCTGCAGGAACGTGAAATTCGACGTGACGCACAGTTCGGCATAGCCCCCCGAGGGGGCACCGCCCCCGAGCGCGCCCGGCGGGGCTCGATGCCCCGCAGGGCGCGGCCCCGCCTCCGGTTCGGGGTGCGGGCCGGTCATGCGAATTCGCCCTGGACGAACCACTCCATCCGTTGCGGCGCATGGAACAGCCACAGGCGGCGGCCATCGGCGGTCTCGATCCGCCAATAATCGCGCAGGCCCACCCTGCTCAGGGCATCCGCCCGCCACCATTCGTACGTCAGCCGCTCGGGTCCTTCGGCATGCCCGGCCACCACCCGCGCGCCCCGCCACAGGAACCCGCGCGGGGGCACGCAGCCATCCGCCTCGACGGGTTCGGGATCGAACAGCCGCACTGGACGCGGACGCCGGGCAGGCCGGGGCGCATCACCAGCATCGTCGCATTCCAACCCTGCGGGCAGCACCGCAAAGCCACGCTCGGGCACGTGGCTGTCGCCCTGCGCGAAATGCTGCACCGACCCAAGGCTGAGCCGCGTGCCGAGACGGCTGATCAGCACCCCCAGCTTGTCGCCCCCCTCGGCCAGGCCGCCGATCTGGCGCGCGGGCAGATGTTCCACCTGGCTTGCGACCAGCCGCACCTGGTCGATCCCGAACCCCGCATCCACCTCGTCCAGGCGCAGGTCGAACAGCGGCAGGATCGCCGCTTCGTCGCGCATCGGAACCGCCAGCCGCAGCGCGATCTGCTGGCTGCCGCGATCCACGCGCCGCATGGTCGCCGACAGCTGCCGCGCGCCCATCTCGTGGGCCTTCAGCTTGGCACAGAGCGGTCCCAGCAGGCGGGCGATGGCCGCGCGCAGATCGTCGCGCAGCCCGATCGGGTCCGGCAGTGTCAGGCGCGTGCCGAAATGCGGCGGCTCGGTCTGCGGCGCGACCGGCTCGGGCAGGTCGCCGGTCAACTGGTCCAGCCGCATCAGCACCTGCCGCCCCAGCCTGCGGGCCAGCGGCCCGCGCCGCATCGCCTGCAACCCCGCGACATCGCGCAGACCCAGCCGCTGCAGGGCCACGACATCGGAATGATCCAGGCGCAACGCCTCGATGGGCAGATCGGCCAAGGCATCACCCGGTCTTCCGAAACGCGCCAGCCCCCATGCCGCCCCCCGCGAATGCGCGATCCCCGTCTGCAGACAGATCCCCGCCCCCTGCGCCCAGTCCCGCATCCGGGTCAGCAGCCCTTCGGCCCCCTCCCACAGATGCAGCGATCCGGTGGCATCCAGCACCAGCCCATCCGCGCCGTCCAGCCCGACCCAGGGGCACCAGCCCGTCGCATGCCGTCGCAGCGCGGACAGGAAGCGGGCCTCGGCCTCGAAGTCGGCGGGGCGGCTGACCAGTTGGGGACAGAAGGCGCGCGCATCGGCAAAGCTCATGCCCCGGCTCAGACCCTCGGCCTCGGCGGCGGCGTTCAGGCAGTGGATCCGCTCGGCATTGTCGCGCTTGATGGTGACGGCGAACGGACCTTCGACAGGATGCGCGCGCAGGATGCGGTCCGAGGCCAGCCTCGGGAACCACATGCTTACGATCCGCCTGTCCGCAGCTTCCGTCATCGCCCTTTCCGTTCTCTATTTGTTCTCATTAATCCGTCGGACCGGCTTTTGTCGAGTCCCCGGCGCACGAACGAGAACGGGCGCCCCATATCGGGGCGCCCGTTGCTGATCCTGGCGATGTCCTTGCGATCAGCGCTTGGACTTCGGCGTCCAGGCGAATTTCTGCATCGGCGCATCCACCGGCGTTTCCGCCACGTGGTTCGTGAAGTTGCTCATCACCTTCTGCGCCATGCCCAAGATGATATCCAGCAAGTGGCGCTGCTCATAGCCTGCCTCGAAGAAGGCCTGCATCTGCGCCTCGCTCGGGTTGCCGCGCGTGTCCAGCATGATCAGGACGAAATCGCGCAGGGCCTCCAGCTTGGCATTGGGCAGCGGGGTCTCGTCGCGGAGCGCGTCCGAGATGTCGTCGCTGACGCCCATCGCCTTGGCGATGCCGGTATGGGCCGGAACGCAGTAATGGCACTCGTGATAGACGTTGATCGTCTGCCACACGACGGTCTTCTCGTCCGCGTCGAAGGCGGTTTCCTCGGCGAACAGGCGGTGCAGCACCTGATAGCCGTCCAGAAGCGCGGGCGATGCCGCCATGACCGCATGCAGGCCCGGCAGGCGACCGAAGGCCTTCTTGGACTTCTCGATCAGCGGCAGGGCTTCCGCGGGGGCGTTGGTTTCGTCGAAGCGCTCGAACTTGGTCATGGTGCTATTCCTTGCGGTCATGTGTTGACGGACCGAAGATGGGTATTCTTGAACGAACGCTCAAGACCCAATCTGAACGATCGCTCAAGAATTTTTCCAAGGGCCTTCATTTCGTTCGCTGCCGCGCGTATCTATGGTTCATGGCACGCACGGCATCATATGATCGCGACACGGCGCTGGACGCCGCGATGACCCTGTTCTGGGTCAACGGGTATCACGCGACATCGCTCAAGGATCTCGAGCAGGCGCTGCAGATGCGCCCCGGTTCGATCTATGCCGCCTTCCACAGCAAGGAGGCGCTGTTCCACGCGACCATCGACCGCTATGCCGCGCGCATGGCCGCGAACCTGCAGACGATGATCGACGAGACCCCCTCGCCCATCGCGGCGCTGCAATCGCATCTGCGCGACCTGGCCGACATCGCGCCCTGCGATCGCCCTTCGACCGCGTGCATGCTGGTGAAGTCGTTGCTGGAGGTTTCGTCCGGGAACGCATTGCGCGAGGTGATCCTGGGACATCTGGACCGGATCGAGGGCCTTCTGACCCGCGCGGTCTCCCGTGCCATCGAGCTGGGAGAGATCCCAACGAGCAGCGACCCTTCCCGCATCGCTCGGCGGCTTCAGACCTATATCTTCGGGTTGAAGATCCAGGCTCAGCGAGAGACCGACCCTGGTCGGATGCGGGATCTTTGCACGGACTTGGCCGAGGAGATAGGCCGCCTGCGCCGCACGGCGTGACCCTCTGGCACATTTCGACGGTTGTATCCCGCTGAAGCCACAGTCACATTCCCTGCACGGAATGGCGTGCCATGGATGGCCCCAAAACCTGCAGATCGGAAGATGATGAAGACCGTTGTGACGACCATGCGGAACGAGGCGCCGTTCATTCTGGAATGGGTCGCCTATCACCGGCTGATCGGTTTCGACAACATCCTTGCCTACAGCAATGACTGCGAGGACGGCACCGACGCCATCTTGGACCGATTGCAGGAAATGGGTCTTGTCGCGCATGTGCCAAACCCGCGCCGGGGCAAGAAGCCCGTTCAATGGACAGCATTGAAGCGCGCCGAGAACCACCCCTATGTCAAGCATTCCGACTGGCTGTATGTGGCCGATTGCGACGAGTTTCTGAACATCCATGTCGGCTCCGGCAAGGTCGACGACCTGATCGCGGCAAGACCGGAAGCAGATGGCTTCCTGCTGTCCTGGCGGATGTTCGGAAGTGGCGGCATCATTCAGTTCAAGGATGAGCTGATGACGCGCCAGTTCACACGCTGCGCGCCCGATGCGCTTGTGTGGCCTTGGCGCGCGGTTCAGTTCAAGGCGCTATATCGAACTTCGCTGGACCGCCTGAAGCTGGGCGTACACCGACCGAAGGCCCGCAAGGGCACGGAAGAGACCGGCATGACCTGGGTCGACGACAATGGCGCGATCCTTCCCAATGTCCTCGGGACCGTGGTACCCAAGACGGGACGAAGATACGGTTTGGCGCAGATCAACCACTATGCGGTCGGATCGGCCGAAAGCTTCATCGTCAAATCGGCACGCGGCAAACCCAACCACTCCGAACAGGGGATCGGTTTGGAGTACTGGGTGGACCGCGACCTGAACGATGCCCAGGATGTGAGTATTGGGCGACATGATGCGGATTTGGCCGCCTCGGTCCGCGAATTGATGCAGGATTCTCGACTGGCGCAGCTGCATGCCGATGGGGTGGCTTGGCGTGAAAGAAGACTGCGCGAGTTGCTGCTGCACTCGGACTACTTCTACCTCTACAGCCGGATCTTCCGTTATCTTCGGGGAAGCAGCTTTGATCTGGGGACGCAGGTCGCGATGCTTCGCATGCTGTATCGGATGCGCTCGGCCGAGGCATCCCGTCGCGGATGATCCGTCGGATGTTTCATCTTGGTGTTTTTCTGTGATCTGTAACGCAAGAAGCCCCGCGTTTTTGCGGGGCGTGTTTTTTGTATGGTTTTGTTATTTTGGTTGCGGGGGCAGGATTTGAACCTGCGACCTTCAGGTTATGAGCCTGACGAGCTACCGGGCTGCTCTACCCCGCGCCATTTTTGTCCTGATCGGGTGTTTTCATCGTATCAGAGAGATTGTCGTCTCTTTCCAGGTCTGGCGGTGACCTACTCTCCCACGTCTTTTGACGCAGTACCATTGGCGCGACGGCACTTAACGGCCGAGTTCGGGATGGGATCGGGTGTTTTGCTC
>NZ_ATUJ01000019.1 GCF_000420145.1 Paracoccus zeaxanthinifaciens ATCC 21588 | reverse complement strand
CTCAGCACGCGCCGGTCATCGACCCTCGGCTTACCATGGCTCTTGGGGAAGAACGGCTTCAGCCGCTCCATCTGTTCGTCCGTCAGCCAGAAAAGATTACTCATGATGCCCCCACCTGTTTGGGAGCGTGAATCACGCCGACAGGACGGCATCAAGAAAATTAATGGGTCCTGACCCTAGGCAGGACGTGTTCGATTACATCGAGATGTTCTACAAACCGAAACGCAAACATGCGAGGAATGGGATGTTGTCGCCCGCCGAGCTCGAGCGGCAGCAGAAGATCAGACGTGAAGGCGTCTAAGAAACTCGGGGCTATTCAGATAGCGGCACGGGGACACACCGCTTTTTCGGGCGTTTTTGCCGCATTGCGGTGCTTGCGGGGCCGAATTGCATCCCTATATACACCCCCGAAGCCGTCCGGAGGTTCCGGGCGAATTTTCGAGCATGGGATCGGGCTGCGGGGGCCATAACGGACCCGGAGCCCCCGAAATCGCCGCAAGAAAGGTTAGACGAAACATGTCCAAAGTCATCGGCATCGACCTCGGCACCACCAACAGCTGCGTTGCGATCATGGATGGCAGCCAGCCCAAGGTCATCGAGAACAGCGAAGGCGCACGCACCACGCCCTCGATCGTGGGCTTCGCGGAAGGCGAGCGCCTTGTCGGCCAGCCCGCCAAACGCCAGGCGGTCACCAACCCCACCAACACCGTCTTCGCGGTCAAGCGCTTGATCGGCCGTCGCATCGGCGACGAAGCCGTCGAGAAGGACAAGAAGCTGGTTCCCTATTCCATCGTCGACGGTGGCAATGGCGACGCATGGGTTTCGGTCCGCGACGAGAAGTACTCGCCCGCGCAGGTCAGCGCCATGATCCTTCAGAAGATGAAGGAGACCGCCGAATCCTATCTGGGCGAGGAAGTGACGCAGGCCGTCATCACCGTTCCCGCCTATTTCAACGACGCTCAGCGTCAGGCGACCAAGGATGCGGGCAAGATCGCGGGCCTCGAAGTCCTGCGCATCATCAACGAGCCGACCGCGGCAGCCCTGGCCTACGGCCTGGACAAGAAGGACACCAAGACGATCGCGGTCTATGACCTCGGCGGCGGTACCTTCGACATCACGATCCTGGAAATCGACGACGGCCTGTTCGAAGTGAAATCGACCAACGGGGACACGTTCCTCGGCGGCGAGGACTTCGACATGCGCATCGTCAACTATCTCGCCGAAGAGTTCAAAAAGGAACACGGCGTCGACCTGACCGGTGACAAGATGGCGCTCCAGCGCCTGAAGGAAGCCGCCGAGAAGGCCAAGATCGAGCTGTCCAGCAGCAGCCAGACCGAGATCAACCAGCCCTTCATCAGCATGGGCTCGAACGGTCAGCCGCTGCACATGGTCATGAAGCTGACCCGCGCCAAGCTGGAAAGCATCGTGGCCGACCTGATCAAGCGCACCATGAAGCCCGTCCAGGACGCGCTGAAGGATGCAGGCTGCTCCAAGGGCGACATCGACGAGGTCGTCCTGGTCGGCGGCATGACCCGCATGCCCAAGGTCGTGTCCGAGGTGACCGAGTTCTTCGGCAAGGAGCCGCACAAGGGCGTGAACCCCGACGAGGTCGTCGCACTGGGCGCCGCGATCCAGGCGGGCGTGCTTCAGGGCGACGTCAAGGACGTGGTCCTTCTGGACGTGACGCCGCTGTCGCTCGGCATCGAGACCCTGGGCGGCGTCTTCACCCGCCTGATCGACCGCAACACGACGATCCCGACCAAGAAGTCGCAGATCTTCTCGACCGCGGAAGACAACCAGAACGCCGTCACCATCCGGGTCTTCCAGGGTGAGCGCGAGATGGCCGCGGACAACAAGATGCTGGGCCAGTTCAACCTGGAGAACATCCCGCCCGCACCGCGCGGCATGCCCCAGATCGAGGTGACCTTCGACATCGACGCCAACGGTATCGTGTCGGTTTCCGCCAAGGACAAGGGCACCGGCAAGGAGCAGAAGATCACGATCCAGGCGTCGGGCGGTCTGACCGACGAGGAGATCGATCGCATGGTCAAGGACGCCGAGGCGAATGCCGAGGCCGACAAGGGCCGCCGCGACCTGGTCGAGGCCACCAACCAGGCCGAGAGCCTTGTCCACAGCACCCGCAAGTCGCTGGAAGAGCATGGCGACAAGGTCGACAGCTCGACCATCGAGGCGATCGAGCTGGCCGTCGGCGCGCTGGAGGAATCGCTCAAGTCCGAGGATGCGGGCAAGATCCGCTCGGGCATCCAGAACGTCATGGACGCGTCCATGAAGCTGGGCGAGGCGATCTACAAGTCGCAGCAGTCCGAAGGTGGCGACGCCGCCGGTGACGATGTCGACGAGGGTCAGCGTTCGGCCGATGACGATATCGTCGATGCCGATTTCGAGGATCTCGGCGAAGACGACAAGAAGCGCGGCTGATAGCGGCCGCCACCCGAAACGGGCCGGTCCGCGCAGCCAGCCGGGCCGGCCCACTTCTTTGGGTCAACCAGTACAGGACGACACATGGGCAAGCGTTGCTATTACGAGGTGCTCGGGGTCAGCCGCGGGGCCTCGGCCGACGAAATCAAGAAGGCCTATCGTGGCAAGGCCAAGGAACTGCACCCGGATCGCAACAAGGACGATGCGACGGCCGAGGCGAAGTTCAAGGAAGCCAACGAGGCCTATGAATGCCTCAAGGACGAACAGAAGAAGGCGGCCTATGACCGCTTCGGCCATGCCGCGTTCGAAAACGGCGGCGGCGGCTTCGGCGGCGGTCGCGCGGGCGGTCATCCGGGCGATTTCGGCGCGGCCTTCTCGGATGTGTTCGAGGATCTGTTCGGCGACATGATGGGCCGCCGCGGTGGCGGTGGCGGTCGGTCGCGCGCACAGCGCGGGCAGGATCTGCGTTATAACCTGCGCGTTTCCCTGGAAGAAGCGTTCGAGGGGCTGCAGAAGACCATCACGGTCCGCTCCTCGGTGGCCTGCGACGAATGCGACGGCACCGGTGCCGAAGGCTCGACCGAGCCTGCAAGCTGCCCGACCTGCGCAGGCATGGGCAAGGTCCGCGCCCAGCAGGGCTTCTTCACCATCGAGCGCACCTGCCCCACCTGCGGCGGCCAGGGCCAGATCGTCAAGAACCCCTGCAAGGCCTGCCACGGCGCGGGCCGGGTCGAACGCGACCGCACCCTGTCGGTGAACATCCCCGCCGGCGTCGAGACCGGCACCCGGATCCGCCTTGCGGGCGAGGGCGAGGCCGGGCTGCGCGGCGGTCCGGGCGGCGATCTGTACATCTTCATCGAGGTGGCCGAGCACGAGATCTTCATCCGCGACGGCCGGATGCTGGCCTGCCAGGTTCCCGTCAGCATGGCGACCGCCGCCCTTGGCGGAGAGGTCGAGGTGCCGACCATCGACGGCGGGCGTGCCCGCGTGAAGGTTCCGGCAGGCAGCCAGACCGGTCGCCAGATGCGCCTGCGCGGCAAGGGCATGCCGCCCCTGCGCCACGGCCCCGGCGCCTCGGGCGATTTCGGCGACATGCTGATCGAGCTGTCGGTCGAGACCCCGGTCAACCTGACCCCGCGCCAGCGCGAGCTGCTGCGCGAGTTCGAGGCTGAGAAGGCGGATAACAGCCCGCAATCCGACAGCTTCTTCGACAAGGTGAAGACCTTCTGGGAGGGGATGACCCGCTGAGCGGGTTAACCCTTCCTTAAGCACGACGGGTCCATGTTCGACGCATGGACCCGAATCGTGCCTTTGGCGAAATGCCCATGCCGCTGTTCAGCCCCGCCGCCGACGACGTGGCGGTGGCGGCGCCCACCGCGAAGCCCGCGAAGGGCACACCCAGCTACCTTGCCGATCACCGCGCGCGGCTGCGCGACCGCTTCATGCAGGGCGGCGCGCAAGCCATGCCCGATTACGAGCTGCTGGAGCTGGTCCTGTTCCGGGCGATTCCCCGACAGGACGTGAAGCCCCTCGCCCGCCGCCTGATCGAGACCTTCGGCGATTTCAACCGCGTTCTCTCGGCGCCGCCCGCGCGGCTGGTGGCGATCGACGGCGTGGGCCCCGCGGTCGTGACCGAGCTGAAGATCGTCGAGGCCGCGGCGCAGCGTCTTGCGCGGGCCAAGGTCATCAACCGGCCCGTGCTGTCCAGTTGGGAGACGCTGCTGGATTACTGCCACACCGCCATGGCCCACCGAGAGATCGAGCAGTTCCGCGTCCTCTATCTCGACCGCAAGAACGTCCTGATCGCCGACGAGGAACAGGCCCGCGGCACCGTCGATCACGTCCCCGTCTATCCACGAGAGATCATCCGCCGCGCGCTGGAGCTGAACGCCTCGGCGCTGATCCTGGTGCACAACCACCCCTCGGGGGACCCCACGCCCTCGGACCAGGACATCACGATGACCGCGCGGATCGCGCAGGCGGCGGACAGCATGGGCATCACCATCCACGACCACCTGATCATCGGGAAATCGCGCGAACTCAGCTTCCGGTCCGAGGGGCTTCTCTGACGATATGGCACGGCTGCCGCATCTGCTGCGGCAACACGGGCTTATCATCTGGACTGACAAGGATTTGATCGGTAGAAAAGCCTGCGCGAAGGCTGCGCGATCCGCGGCCCGGAACGTCGTATGGCCGGCATTCCGGCCCGAATTGGAGAATAACCCGTGTCCCACGCAGATGATCACGTAGGCACCCGGAGGGACTTCCTCTATTACGCCACTGCCGGTGCAGGCACCGTGGCGGCCGGTGCCGCCGCCTGGACCCTCGTGAACCAGATGAACCCTTCGGCCGACGTGCAGGCGCTGGCCTCGATCCAGGTGGATGTCAGCGGCGTGTCCGCAGGCTCGCAGATCACTGTGCTGTTCCTCGGCAAGCCGGTCTTCATCCGCCGCCGCACCCCCGAGGAAATCGAGGCGGGCCGCGCGGTCGAGCTGAACCAGCTTGTCGACCAGAACTCGCAGAACCCCAACATCCCGTCGGGCGAGGCCGCGACCGACCAGAACCGCACGCTGGACGAAGCCGGCGAATGGCTGGTCCAGATCGGCGTCTGCACCCACCTGGGCTGCGTGCCCATCGGCGACGGCGCGGGCGATTTCGGCGGCTGGTTCTGCCCCTGCCACGGCAGCCACTATGACACGGCGGGCCGCATCCGCCGGGGTCCCGCACCCCAGAACATGCATATTCCCGTGGCGTCGTTCATCAACGACACCACCATCCAGCTGGGCTGAGGAGGGTTCTCATGGCCGGAATTCCGCACGACCATTACGAGCCCAAATCGGGCTTCGAGCGCTGGCTGCACCGCCGTCTTCCGGTGGCGGGCATCCTGTACGACACCCTGATGATCCCCACGCCCAAGAACCTGAACTGGATGTGGATCTGGGGCATCGTCCTGACCTTCTGCCTGGCGCTGCAGATCATCACCGGCATCGTCCTGGTGATGCACTACACCCCACATGTCGACCTGGCCTTCGCCAGCGTCGAACACATCATGCGCAACGTGAACGGCGGCTACATGCTGCGGTACCTGCACGCGAACGGCGCATCGCTGTTCTTCGTCGCGGTCTATCTGCACATCTTCCGCAACCTCTACTACGGCAGCTACAAGGCCCCGCGAGAGGTCACCTGGATCATCGGCATGCTGATCTACCTGCTGATGATGGCCACGGCCTTCATGGGCTACGTGCTGCCCTGGGGCCAGATGTCCTTCTGGGGCGCCACGGTGATCACCGGCCTCTTCGGCGCGATCCCCGGCGTGGGCGAGACGATCCAGACCTGGCTTCTGGGCGGACCGGCCGTCGGCAACGCGACGCTGAACCGCTTCTTCTCGCTGCACTACCTGCTGCCCTTCATCATCGCGGGCCTGGTGATCGTCCATATCTGGGCCTTCCACCACACCGGCAACAACAACCCGACCGGGATCGAGGTGCGCCGCGGCAGCAAGGCCGAGGCCGAAAAGGACACCCTGCCCTTCTGGCCCTATTTCGTGATCAAGGACCTGTTCGCGCTGGCCGTCGTGCTGCTGATCTTCTTCGCGGTCGTGGGCTTCATGCCGAACTACCTGGGCCACCCGGACAACTATATCGAGGCGAACGCCCTGCAGACGCCTGCGCATATCGTCCCGGAATGGTACTTCCTGCCCTTCTACGCGATCCTGCGCGCCTTCGACGGCGACGTGTGGCTGGTGCAGCTGGTCAGCTTCCTGTCCTTCGGCATCGTCGACGCCAAGTTCTTCGGCGTGCTGGCGATGTTCGGCGCGATCCTCGTGATGGCGCTGGCGCCGTGGCTCGATACCTCGCGCGTGCGCTCGGGCCGCTACCGCCCGCAGTTCAAGTGGTGGTTCTGGATGCTGGCCGCCGATTTCATGATCCTGATGTGGGCGGGCGCCATGCCGGCCGAGGGGATCTATCCCTATATCGCGCTGGCGGGTGCCGCCTACTGGTTCGCCTATTTCCTCGTGATCCTGCCGCTTCTGGGCGTGATCGAGAAGCCGGTCCCCATGCCGGACACGATCGAGGAAGACTTCAACGCACATTACGGCGCCAAGGCGACACCGGCCGAGTGAGGAGAGCCAGAATGACCATGAGAACCAAGACCCTCACGGCCGCTCTGGCCCTGATGATCCATGCCGGTGGCATGGCATGGGCACAGGACGCCGAGGCCACGACCGACGCGCCCGCGAACGAGGCCGTCGAGGCGACCGGGGCAAGCACCTCGGACGCCGCCCCGGCCCCGGCCGAGGAGGCCCCCACGGCCCCCGAGGCCGGAGAGGTCGCCGAGGACGAGGCCCCCGCCGAGGAAGCCGCGCCCGCCGCGGAACCCGAAGCTGAGGCCGAGGCAGGCGCATCCGCGAACGAGGAAGCCGCCGCCGAGGCACCGGAAGGTGCCGAAGCCCCGGCAGCCGAGGGAGAGCCCGCAGCCGAAGCCGCCAGCGACGAGGTCGCAGCAGACCCCGCCGAGACCGAGGCGACCGAGGACACCGCCGAAGCCGCGTCCCATGACGAGGTCGAGGGCGACGAGGCCGCCCATGCGGACGATCATGCCGAGGACCACGGCGGTGACCACGGTGACGATCACGCCGAAGGGCATGGCGACGACCACGCTGACGACCATGGCGACAGCCATGGCGCGGCCCATATCGAGGATATCTCGTACAGCTTCGAAGGCCCGTTCGGCAGCTTCGACCAGTTCCAGCTGCAGCGCGGTCTCCAGATCTATACCGAGGTCTGCTCGGCCTGCCACGGCCTGAAGTTCGTCCCGATCCGCACCCTGTCCGACGATGGCGGCCCCGGCCTGCCCGAGGACCAGGTCCGCGCCTATGCGCAGAACCTGCTGCCGATCTTCGACGAGGACACGCAGGAGGAACGCGACCGCCTGCCGACCGACCACTTCCCCGCCGTGACCGGCATGGGCATGGGGCCGGACCTGTCGCTGATGGCCAAGGCGCGCTCGGGCTTCCACGGTCCCTATGGCACCGGCCTGAACCAGCTGTTCCGCGGCATCGGTGGACCGGAATACATCCACGCGCTGCTGACCGGCTATAACGGCGAACAGCAGGAACAGGCGGGCACGCTGCTTTACGGCAACGACGCCTTCGCGGGTGGCTGGATCAGCATGGCCCCGCCGCTGTCCGACGACCGCGTGACCTACGAGGACGGCACCCCGGCGACGGTCGACCAGATGGCGACCGACGTTGCGGCCTTCCTGATGTGGACGGCAGAGCCGAAGATGATGGACCGCAAGATGGTGGGCCTTGTCGGCGTGCTGTTCCTGATCGTGCTGGCGGGTCTGCTGTACATGACCAACAAGCGCATCTGGGCACCGCACAAGGACAAGCTGAAGGGCTGATTCCGCCCCTTGCCTGAACGACATGACGCGCCCCGGCCTCCGGGGCGCGTTTTTTCATGGCTGGACAGGCCCGCCCGTCATCCGCCAAACCGATACCGACAAGCGGAGGATCACATGGCCATCTGGAATCTGGGGTCGATCAACATCGACCATGTCTACAGGCTGGACAGCCTGCCCAACCCCGGCGAGACGCTGGCCTCGCGCAGCTATTCCGAGGGGTTGGGCGGCAAGGGCGCGAACCAGTCGGTCGCCGCCGCGCGGGCGGGGTCCGCGACGCATCACCTGGGCGCGATGGGCACGGGCGGCGAATGGGCGCTGGACCGGCTGCGCGATGCCGGGGTCGATGTCGCGGGCGTCGCGCATCTGCCGGACCAGGCCACGGGCCACGCGATCATCCTGCTGGATGCAATGGCCGAGAACGCCATCGTCATCCATCCCGGCGCGAACTGGGCCATCCCCGAAGATGGGGTCGCATCCGCGCTGGACGCGATGGGCCACAGCGACACGCTTCTGCTGCAGAACGAGACGAACGCGCAGGTGGCGGCCGCCTGCAAGGCCCGCGAGAACGGCGCGCGCGTGATCTATTCCGCGGCCCCCTTCGATATCGACGCGGTGCGCGCGATCCTGCCCCATGCCGACATTCTTGCGATGAACGAACACGAGGCCGCGCAGCTGTTCGCGGCCGAACCCGGCGATCTGCCGGTCGCGGGGCTGCTGATCACCAAGGGCGCGGCGGGTGCGGAATATCGCGACCTGAGGTCCGGGCAGACCCATGCGCAGCCTTCTTTCCCCGTCACGCCGGTGGACACGACGGGGGCGGGCGACACCTTCGCGGGCTTCTTCGCGGCGGCGCTGGATCAGGGCGACGACATTCCGGCGGCCCTGCGGCTGGCCGCAGCCGCAGCCGCGCTGCAGGTCACGCGGCAGGGCGCGGGCGATGCGATCCCCACCCGCGCCGAGGTCGATGCCTTCCTGAACCGCTAGCCGATGGTGCCGCGCCGACCGCCCGTCTGCGCGCGGTCCAGCAGCAGGTGGTCGAGGATGACGCAGGCCGCCATCGCCTCGGCCACCGGCACGGCACGGATGCCCACGCAGGGGTCGTGACGGCCCTTGGTGATCAGGTCGATCTCTTCGCCGCGCGAGTTGATCGAGCGGCGCGGCGTCGTGATCGAGCTGGTCGGCTTGATCGAGAACCGCACTACGATATCCTGCCCGGTCGAGATCCCCCCAAGGATGCCCCCCGCGTGGTTCGACAGGAATTCGGGGCCGTCATCGGTCATGCGGATCTCGTCGGCATTGTCGGTGCCGCGCAGGGCGGCGGCGGCCATCCCCTCGCCGATCTCGACGCCCTTCACGGCGTTGATCGACATCATCGCGGCGGCCAGATCGGTGTCCAGCTTGGCATAGACGGGCGCGCCCAGCCCCGGCGGGCAGCCCTGCACCATCACCTCGATCGCGGCGCCGACGCTGTCCTGCGCCTTGCGGATCCCGTCCAGGTAATCCGACCAGGCCAGTGCGCCTTCCGCATCAGGCAGGAAGAACGGGTTGCCGCCGATCGCATCCGCGTCGAAACGCGCGGGATCGAGGCGCATCTCGCCCATCTGGACCATGTAGCCGACGATCTTCAGGTCCGGCAGCAGGTGACGCAGGACGGCCTGCGCGACCGCGCCCGCCGCGACCCGCGCCGCCGTTTCCCGCGCGCTGGAGCGACCCCCGCCGCGATAATCGCGATGCCCGTATTTCAGGTGATAGGTGATGTCCGCGTGACCGGGCCGGAAGCTGGTCGCGATATCGCCGTAATCCTTGGACCGCTGGTCGGTATTCTCGATCATCAGCTGGATGGGCGTGCCGGTGGTCAGCCCCTCGAAGACGCCCGACAGGATGCGGACCTGGTCGGCCTCGCGGCGCTGCGTGGTGTGCTTGCTGGTGCCGGGGCGGCGGCGGTCCAGGAAGGTCTGGATGAAGCCCTCGTCCAAGGGGACGCCCGGCGGCACGCCGTCCACGGTCGCGCCCAGTGCGGGCCCGTGGCTTTCGCCCCAGGTGGTGAAGCGGAATTCACGGCCGAAGGTATTGATGCTCACGGGGCGGTCTCCTCGGTCAGGGCCTTGAGTTCGTAGATCAGGTCCAGCGCCTCGCGCGGGGACAGGCTGTCGGGATGCACCTTCTTCAGGCGTCCGTCCAGTGCCGAGACGCGCGGCGCGGGGGGTGGCGGGGGCGCGGCGCGGAACAGCGGCAGCTCGTCGATCAGGGCGGCGGGACGCGCGCCGCCTTCGCGGGCGCCGGTCTCGAGCGTGTCCAGAACGTGGCGCGCGCGTTCGACGACGCTGGCGGGCAGCCCGGCCAGCCGCGCGACCTGCACGCCATAGCTGCGATCGGCGGCCCCCTTGCGGACCTCGTGCAGGAAGATCACCTCTCCCTCCCATTCGCGGACGGTGACGGTGGCGTTCTCGACCCCGTCCAGCTTGGCGCTGAGGGCCGTCATCTCGTGGTAATGGGTCGCGAACAGCGCGCGGCAGCGGTTGGCGGCGTGCAGATGCTCCATCACGGCCCAGGCGATGGACAGCCCGTCCCAGGTCGCGGTGCCGCGACCGATCTCGTCCAGGATCACCAGCGCGCGGTCGTCGGCCTGGTTCAGGATGGCCGCCGTTTCGACCATCTCGACCATGAAGGTGGACCGGCCCCGCGCCAGGTCGTCGGCGGCGCCCACGCGGCTGAACAGCTGGCTGACCATGCCGATATGGGCGGACCGCGCGGGCACGAAGGCACCCGCCTGCGCAAGGACCGCGATCAGGGCGTTCTGGCGCAGGAAGGTCGATTTGCCCGCCATGTTAGGGCCGGTCAGCAGCCAGATCGCGGGCGTCCCGCCTGTGGTCAGGTCGCAATCGTTGGCGACGAAGCTTTCGGACTTGCGCTTGAGCGCGCGTTCCACGACCGGGTGGCGGCCCCCTTCGATGACGAAGGCGCGGCTTTCGTCCACGCGCGGGCGGACCCAGCCCTCGCCCGTGGCGATGTCGGCAAAGGCTGCGGCCAGGTCGATCTCGGCCAGGGCGCGGGCGGCCTGCCCGATCCGGGGGGCGGCATCCAGCACGGCCCCGCGCAGCATGTCGAAGATGCCGCGCTCGATCTCCAGCGCGCGGTCGCGGGCGTTCAGGATGCGGGTCTCCAGTTCCGACAGCTCGACCGTGGTGAAGCGGATCTGGTTCGCGGTCGTCTGGCGGTGGATGAAGGTTTCCGACAGGGGCGGCGTGCGCATCCGGTCGGCATGGGTGGTCGTGGTCTCGATGAAATATCCCAGCACGTTGTTGTGCTTGATCTTCAGGCTGCCGATGCCCGCCAGCGCGGCGTAATCGGCCTGCATTCCCGCGATGACGCCGCGCCCCTCGTCGCGCAGGCGGCGGGTCTCGTCCAGGTCGGCATCGTGGCCGGTGGCGACAAAGCCCCCGTCGCGCGCCAGAAGCGGCGGCTCGGCCACCAGCGCCTGGTCCAGCAGGTCGATCAGGTCGTCATGGCCGCGCAGGTCGGTGGCGGCCTCCAGCAGCAGCGGCGGCGCATCGTCCGGCAGACGGTCCGCGATGGCCGCGGCCTGCGTCAGGCCCGCGCGGATCGCGGCCAGGTCGCGCGGCCCGCCGCGTTCCAGCGACAGCCGCGACAGGGCGCGGTCCATGTCGGGCGCACGCGACAAGGCGCTGCGCAGATCCGCCGTCAGCCGCGCGTCGTTCGCCAGCGATTCGACCGCATCGTGGCGCGCATGGATCACCGCCAGATCGCGCGAGGGGGCGCTGACGCGGCGTTCCAGCAGGCGCGCGCCGCCCGCCGTCACGGTGCGGTCGATGGCCGCCAGCAGCGACCCCTCGCGCCCGCCGGACAGGGCCTGCGTCAGCTCCAGGTTGCGCCGCGTCGATGCGTCGATCTGCACCGCGCCGCCTGCGCGTTCGCGCATGGGCGGGCGCATCAGCGGCAGGCGGCCCTTCTGCGTCAGCTCCAGGTATTCGACGATGGCGCCCATCGCTGCCAGCTCGGACCGCGAGAAGCTGCCGAACCCGTCCAGCGTCTCGACCCCATAGAGCGCGGCCAGCCGGCGCGACCCCGCGGCGCTGTCGAAGCAGGATGCGGGCAGGTCGGTCAGCGCCGCGCCCGCATCCTCGATCAACTCGTCCAGCCCCGCGCCTTCGGCGGCCAGCACCTCGCGCGGGGACAGGCGTGCCAGTTCGGGCGCAAGGCGGGGCAGCGGGCATTCCATGACCTGGAACGACCCGGTCGAGATATCGACCCAGGCCAGCGCCCCTTCGTCGCGGACCTGGGCAAAGGCTGCAAGGAAGTTGTGGCGCCGGGCCTCCAGCAGCGTCTCCTCGGTCAGGGTGCCGGGCGTGACCAGCCGGACGACATCGCGGGCGACCACGGACTTGCTGCCGCGCTTCTTGGCCTCGGCGGGGTCCTCCATCTGTTCGGCGATGGCCACGCGGAACCCCTTGCGGATCAGCGTCAGCAGATAGCTTTCGGCCGCATGGACCGGCACGCCGCACATCGGGATCGGTTCGCCCAGATGCGTGCCGCGTTTCGTCAGCGCGATGTCCAGCGCGGCGGCGGCGGCGACGGCGTCCTCGAAGAACATCTCGTAGAAATCGCCCATGCGATAGAACAGCAGCGCACCCGGATTCGCCTCGCGGATTGCCAGGTACTGGGCCATCATCGGGGTGGGCTGATCGCTCATGTCGGGTCCTTGCGCCGTGTCGCGCCCGTTTCTAGCCGCTTGCGCAGCCCTGCGAAACCACTACATTCGGTCCGACCTCGGGGTGCCCTTCGGATGGGCTGAGACGCGCGACGCGGACCCGCAGAACCTGATCCGGTTCAGACCGGCGGAGGGAAGGTGCCGCACCTCTTTCCTTTCGTGACATTGCCAAGGAGGAGAGCGATGAGAACCCCCCTGATCCTGAGTGCGCTGCTGGCCGCGGGACCCGCCATGGCGCAGGACAAGCCCGTCCTGACCGTCTATGCCGGCGACTATATCGCCAGCGAATGGGGCCCCGGCCCCAAGATCGAGGAAGGCTTCGAGGCCTTCTGCGACTGTGACCTGCAATTCGTCACCGGCGACATCCTGCCCCGCATCATGCTGGAGGGCGAGGGAACCGAGGCCGACATCGTCTTCGGCCTGAACACCGACGTGACCGCGCGCGCGCGCGCATCGGGCCTGTTCGCGCCGCATGGCCAGGACACGTCCGACCTGTCGCTGCCCGTCGAATGGACCGACGAGGTGTTCCTGCCCTACAACTGGGGCGAAACCGCCTTCGTCTATGACGAGACGCGGCTGGAAAACCCGCCCGCCAGCTTCGAGGAACTTCTGGACGCGCCGGACGATCTGAAGATCGCGATCCAGGATCCGCGCAGCTCGATCTCGGGGCTGGCGCTGCTGTTGTGGGTGAAATCCGTCTATGGCGAGAACGCCCCCGAGGCGTGGGAGAAGCTGGCCCCCAAGGTGCTGACCGTCACGCGCGGCTGGTCCGAGAGCTATGGTCTGTTTACCGAGGGAGAGGTGGACATGGTCCTGTCCTACACCACCTCGCCCGCCTATCACATCGAGGCCGAGGACGACCCGGCCAAGAAGGCCGCGATCTTTCCCGAAGGCCATTACCTGATGGCCGAACTGGCGGCGCAGGTCGCATCGACCGATCAGCCGGAACTGGCGCAGGACTTCATGGACTGGATCCTGACCCCCGACTTCCAGGCGACGATCCCGCTGGCCAACTGGTCCCTGCCCGCCAAGCTGCCGCAGGACGACTGGCCGCAGGTCATGCGCGACCTGCCGCGCCCCGACAAGACCTTCTTCCAGCCCGAGGACAAGGCCGAGGAGATGCGCGAACCCGCGCTGGACGAATGGCTGCGCGCCTTTTCCGGCTAGGCGCGGGCCCCGCCATCGCGGCGGGGCTGGCCCTGCTGATCCTGGGCACCCTGGCCGCCGTCGCATGGCAGGCCGAGGGGCTGTCGGGCCTGTCGTCCTGGGACTGGCGGGCGGTACGCTTCACCATCTGGCAGGCGGCGCTGTCGGCCACGATTTCCGCCCTGCTGGCGGTGCCGGTGGCGCGCGCGCTGGCGCGGCGGCGGTTCTGGGGGCGCGGGCTGCTGGTCACGCTGCTGGGCGCGCCCTTCATCCTGCCGGTGATCGTGGCGATCATGGGCCTTGTCGCGGTCTTCGGGCGTCAGGGCGCGATCAACGACGCCCTGCGCGCGCTGTCCCTGCCCGAGATCAGCGTCTATGGCTGGCAGGGCGTGATCCTTGCGCATGTGTTCTTCAACCTGCCCCTGTCCGTGCGGCTGGTCCTGCAGGGCTGGCAGGCCATCCCGTCCGAGCGTTTCCGCCTGGCAGACAGCCTGGGCTTCGCGCCGCGCGACATCTCGCGCCACCTGGAGCGCCCCATGCTGCAGGCGGTGCTGCCCGGCGCGTGGCTGGCGGTGTTCCTTGTGTGCCTGACCAGCTTCACGGTCGCGCTGGCCCTTGGCGGTGGACCGCGCGCCACCACGGTCGAGCTGGCGATCTACCAGGCGTTCCGCTTCGATTTCGACCTGTCCAAGGCCGCGCTGCTGGGGCTGGTGCAGATCGCGATCTGCGTGGCCGCGCTGCTGGCCACGCGCTGGATTGCCGTGCCCGCCAGCTTCGGCGCGGGGCGCGACGACCGCGTCACCTGGCGCGGCCCGGCGGGCTGGCGGCAGGGCACCGACGCGCTGGCCATCGCGCTGGCCGCGGCCTTTCTGCTGTGGCCCATCGGGGCGGTCACCCTGCGCGGCCTGCCCTCCATCCCCGACCTGCCCCCCGAGGTCTGGACCGCCGCGATCCGGTCGGTGGTGATGGCCGTCATCTCGGCCCTGCTGACGCTGGCGGTCGCGCTGGTCATGGCGCTGCACCTTGCGCGCCGCCCCTCGGGGTGGGTCGAGGGGGCGGGCATGCTGCCGCTGGTCGCCTCGCCGCTGGTGCTGGGCACGGGGCTGTTCATCCTGCTGCGCGACGTGGCGGGCGCGCAGGCGCTGGCCCTGCCGGTCACGGTGGGGGTGAACGCGATGATGGCCCTGCCCTTCGCGCTGCGGGCGCTGATCCCCGCCGCGCGGACCATGCAGCAGGATTACGGGCGGCTGGCCGCATCGCTGGACATGACCGGCATCGCGCGGCTGCGCCTGCTGGTGCTGCCGCGACTGGCGCGGCCCGTCGGCTTCGCGGGCGGCCTTGCGGCGGCCTTGGCGATGGGCGACCTGGGGGTGATCGCGCTGTTTTCCACCGATCAGCCGACGCTGCCGCTGAAGCTCTATCAGCTGATGACCAGCTACCGGATGGCGGATGCCAGCGCCGCCGCCGTGCTGCTGATGGCAATCAGCTTCGCGCTGTTCTGGATCTTCGACCGAGGAGGCCGCCTTGCTTGAATGCCGCGACATCGTCCTGCACCGCGAGGGGTGGGAATTCGCAGCCGACCTGGACCTGCGACCCGGCGGGCGCATCGCCGTGATCGGACCATCGGGGGCGGGCAAGACGACGCTTCTGTCGCTGATCGCGGGGTTCCTGACGCCGGACCGGGGCCGCATCGCATGGGAGGGGCGGGACCTGACCGCCATCCCGCCGGGCAAGCGCCCGCTGTCGGTGCTGTTCCAGGACCAGAACCTGTTCCCGCATCTGGATGTCGCAAGCAATGTCGGGCTGGGCCTGCGCCCCGATCTGCGCCTGTCGCGCGATCAGCGCGACCGCGTGGCCCGCGCCATCGCGGATGTCGGGCTGGAGGGGTTCGACAAGCGCCTGCCCGCCAGCCTGTCGGGCGGCCAGCAGAGCCGCGTCGCGCTGGCCCGCGTGCTGCTGCGGGCGCGACCCATCCTGCTGCTGGACGAGCCCTTCGCCGCCCTCGGGCCCGCCCTGAAATCCGAGATGCTGGACCTGCTGGACCGCATCGGGTCCGAGACCGGCGCGCTGATGCTGATGGTCACGCACGATCCGCAGGACGCGCTGGACTTCGCGCATGATACCATCGTCGTGCAGGACGGGCGCTGTCACGCGCCGCAGCCGACGCGGGACCTGCTGCGCGATCCGCCGCCCGCGCTGCGGGACTATCTGGGGCGGGCCTTCGGCTGAGCGGCCCGCGGCTCAGACCAGGAAGATGTCGTCCGCGACATCCGCGACGGTCAGGTCCGCACCCTCCAGCACCAGCAGGTCGCCGCCGCCGAAATCGATGCGGACCCCGCTGCCGGTATCGGTGATGCGATCCGCGACGAAGCCCGCCACGTCATCGCCGATCAGGTCGGCATCGACGAACAGCCGGTCGGCCCCGTTGCCGAAATCGGTGATGCGGTCGCGCCCGTCGCCCTGCTTGATGACGAAAACGTCGGCGCCCGCGCCGCCCGACATCACATCCGCCTCGGAGCCGCCGGCCAGCGTGTCCTGACCCGCCCCGCCAAAGAGCCGGTCGAAGCCCTGCCCGCCGTTCAGAACGTCGTTGCCGTTGCCGCCATGCAGCGTGTCGGCATTCAGCCCGCCATCCAGCCGGTCGTGCCAGTTGCCGCCGAACAGCTTGTCGTGGCCCGCATTGCCGCGCAGGTGATCCGCCCCGCGATTGCCCGCAAGCCAGTCGGCACCGTCACCGCCCGCCAGCCGGTCGTGGCCGTCGCCCCCCATCAGCGAATCGAAGCCCGCACCGCCCGCAAGGCGGTCGTTGCCCGCCCCGCCCGACAGGGTGTCATGGCCCGCGAATCCCGCGATCCAGTCGTTGCCGCCCATCCCGGCGACCTGGTTGTCGCCGCCGTTCAGGCGCAGGTCGTCGGCACCCTGGGACACGCCGCCCGTCGCATCGGGGTTCTGATCCTCCCAGGAACCGCGATCGACGCCCGCGACGAACATGCCGGGCGCGTCGGCCTCGGCGATGGTGACGCCCTGCCCAAGGTCCAGCACGACCTCTCCATCGGTGCGGGCGAAGTTCTGCGTGGCCATCAGCACGCGATGACCGTCATATTCGCCCACCTGCAGCCCGATGCCGACCAGGGTCAGGTCGGGGTCCAGAATGTTGGCGCGATGGCCGTCGCTGTTCATCAGGTTGCGGTGCAGGGTCGCGATCTCGTCCGCCAGCGAACCGTCGCCGTCGATGCTGACGAAGGCCAGGTTCTCGGCCGTCATCCACGCGCCCGACAGATCGAACCCCGCGTCGCGCATCCGGTCGGTCGCCGAACTGCCCCCCGCCCCCGTATGCGAGAAGACGTCCTGCGCCAGCATCCAGTCGCTATGGGCGTCCGCCGATGCGTTCAGATGCGTCTCGAGCGTCAGCGCGTCCAGCCCCGCATCGGCCCGCGCCCCGTTCACAAGGTCCAGCATCAGTCGTTCGGCATCGGTCGCGACGGTCATGGCATTCCTTTCAGGGTTGTGTCTTGGGATGTGGTTCAACTGCTCCATGATTTCCAGAGTCGAGGGCCTTCGGGCTTTCCGTTGGGCGAAATATCGCTACCCTGCGCGCAGTATCATTGGGAGGATACCGACATGATCAAACGCATCGCAGCGACCCTTCCGGCCGCGGCCCTGTCGCTGATGGCCAGCGCGCCGCTGGCGCAATCGCAGGAATTCATCAACGTGCTGACCGGCGGCACCTCGGGGGTCTACTATCCGATGGGCGTTGCCCTGTCCGAGATCTATGCGGACACGATCGAGGGCGCGCGCACGCAGGTGCAATCGACCAAGGCCTCGGTCGAGAACCTGAACCTGCTGGCGCAGGGCCGGGGCGAGCTGGGCTTTGCCCTGGGCGATTCCGTGCAGATGGCATGGGAGGGCAACGAGGAAGCGGGCTTCCCGCGCCCCCTGAAGGAACTGCGCGCGCTTGCCGCCATCTATCCGAACTATATCCAGATCGTCGCGGACGCCTCGACCGGCGCCGAGACGCTCGAGGATCTGAAGGGCAAGACCCTGTCCGTCGGCGCACCCGCATCGGGGACCGAGCTGAACGCGCGCGCGATCTTCGCGGCGGGCGGCATGTCCTATGACGACCTGGGCAAGGTGGAATACCTGCCCTTCGCGGAATCGGCCGAGCTGATCAAGAACCGCCAGCTGGAGGCCACGCTGCAATCCTCGGGGCTGGGCGTCGCCTTCATCAAGGACCTGTCGGCCACCCACGACATCAACCTGGTCGCCATCCCCGAAGAGGTCGTGACCAGCATCGGCGCGCCCTATGCGCCCGCGGTGATCCCGGCCGGCACCTATAACGGGCAGGATGCCGACGTGCCGACCGCTGCCGTGGGCAACATGCTGATCACCCACGAGGGCGTCAGCGAGGAAACCGCCTACCAGATGACCAAGCAGCTGTTCGAGAACCTGGACCGCATGCGTTCGGCCCATGCCGCCGCCGAGGGGATCACCCCCGAGGGCGCCGTCGAGGGCGTCTCGATCCCGCTGCATCCGGGCGCCGAGCGCTACTATCGCGAAATCGGCATCATCGAGTGATGCCCCAGGGCCCCGCGCCGCGACGCGCGGGGCCATCTTTCCTGGAGACCCCCATGTCCGCACCCCTGACCGACGAGGCGACTCGTCTGGATCCCCATGCCGAGGCCGAAGTCTCGGAAGGTCTGCCGCCGGGCTTCGGCGAGGGCCTGATGGGCCGCGTGGCCTTCTGGCTGGCCGTGGCCTTTTCCCTCTTTCAACTCTGGGCGGCGGGTTACGGCACCCTGCCCAGCCAGGTCGTCCGCGCCATGCATGTGGGCTTCCTGCTGCTTCTGGGCTTCGGCCTGATCGGCAACCTTCTGGCCAGGACCCGCACGACGCAGGCGCTGTTCTGGGCCCTGGGGCTGCTGGGCTTCTCGACCGGGGTCTACAACTGGGTCGAATACAACGACCTGATCCGCCGCACCGGGTTCCTGACGCAGATGGACCTGGTGATGGGCACGATCCTGGTCGTGCTGGTCTTCGAGGGCGCGCGCCGCCTGATGGGCTGGCCGCTGGCGGTGATCGCGGCGATCTTCCTGGCCTATTGCTTCTTCGGCCAGCACCTGCCGCCGCCCTTCATCCATCGCGGCTACGGCTATGACCAGATCGTGGAGCATTTCGCCTTCGGGACCGAGGGCATCTATGGCAGCCCGATCTATGTCAGCAGCGCCTACATCTTCATCTTCGTGGTCTTCGCGGCCTTCCTCGAACGGGCGGGGATGCTGAACCTGTTCAACGATTTCGCGCTTGGCCTGGTGGGCGGCGTGCGGGGCGGACCCGCGCAGGTCGCCACGCTGTCCTCGGCGCTGATGGGCACCATCTCGGGGTCGGGGGTCGCCAACGTGGTCGCCTCGGGGCAGTTCACCATCCCGATGATGAAGAAATCGGGCTTCAAGGCCGCCTTCGCGGGCGGGGTCGAGGCGACGGCATCCATGGGCGGGCAGATCATGCCGCCGGTCATGGGCGCCGTGGCCTTCATCATGGCCGAGACGCTGAACGTCCCCTATGCCTCGGTCGTCAAGGCGGCCATCGTCCCGGCTGTGCTGTATTTCGGCGTCGTCTTCTGGATGGTCTGGCTGCAGGCCGGGCGCGACAACCTGCGCGGCCTGCCTAAGGACAGCCTGCCGAACCCCTGGCACGCCGTCCGGTCGCAATGGCCGCTGGTGCTGCCGCTGGCGGCGCTGGTCTACCTGCTGTTCGCGGGCTACACGCCGATCTTCGCGGGCACGATGGGGCTGGCGCTGGTGACCGTGCTGATCCTGGGCACGCCCCTGGCCGCCATGATCGGGCCGCAGGCCTTCCGCATGGTCTTCTGGGTCGCACTGGGCCTTGCCTGCGCGGCCTTCCTCAAGTTCGGGATCAACCTGCTGGTCATCGTCATCGCGACGCTGATCCTGGCCTGTGCGCTGTTCCAGGGCACGCGCCCGACCATCGGCATCGTGCGCGACGCGCTGGCGCAGGGCGCGCGCAACGCCCTGCCGGTCGGCATGGCCTGTGCAATCGTCGGCGTCGTCATCGGCACGCTGACCCTGACGGGCATCGCGTCCACCTTCATCGGCGCGATCATCGCCATCGGCGAGAACAACCTGTTCCTGTCGCTGTTCCTGACCATGCTGACCTGCCTGGTGCTGGGGATGGGGATCCCGACGATCCCCAACTACATCATCACCTCGTCGCTGGCGGGACCGGCGCTGCTGGAACTGGGCGTGCCGCTGCTGGTCAGCCACATGTTCGTCTTCTATTTCGGGATCATGGCCGACCTGACGCCGCCGGTGGCGCTGGCCTGCTTCGCGGCGGGGCCGATCGCCAAGGCGCCGGGGCTGAAGATCTCGTTGCAGGCGATCCGGCTGGCGGCTGCGGGCTTCATCATCCCGTTCATGGCCGTCTACACGCCCTCGCTGATGCTGCAGGACGGGGGCGCCATCGCCCAAGCCTGGGGCTATCCGGTCGAGGTGGCCTATGTGCTGCTCAAGACCGTGCTGGGGATCGGGCTGTGGGGGATCGCCGTCGTGGGCTTCTTCCTGGACCGCACGACCATTCCCGAGCGGCTGCTGGCGATGGCGGGCGGCGTGTCGCTGATCCTGGCGATGCCGCTGAGCGACCAGATCGGCTTCGGGCTGGCCGCGGCCTTCCTCGCGACGCATGTCCTGCACACGCGCAAGGCGCGGTGATCTGCGTTGCCGCGGGGGCGGCGGTCCTGACGCTGGCCGCCCCCGGATTCACGCTGGAATGGACCCATTCGGTGGAACGGACCCGCTGGTGGGAACGCTGGCAGGCGACCGAGGCCGGGCTTGCCCCGGTCGAGGCCCGCATCACCGGATCGGGCGCCGGGATGGAGCCCGCCCCCGATGCCGTCCTGCGCGACGGCGCGTGGTGGTGGGAACCCGATACCCCGCCCGTGGCGCAGGTGCTGCTGGGCGCGTCGGGGGCCACGGGCGGCGGCTGGCGTCTGTGCGCGGCGGGCGAATGCCACGACCTGCCGGAGGGCGAGCGACCGATAAGGCTGTGGCAGGCGCAGGACTGCACGGCACCTTGACGAAAAGGGGGCGCGGTCACCCGCGCCCCCTTCGCATTCCGGCAAGGTCCGGCCTCAGCCGACCAGTGCGTTGTCGTCGCGCTTGACCACCACGATCGCCGAACGCGGCAGGCTGCCCTCGCCGTCCGGGAAGGGCGCGGCGGGGTGCTGGATGCCCACGAACATCGTGCGCTTGTCGGACGACCAGGTCAGGCCGGTGACCTCGGACCCCTTCGGCCCGGTCAGGAAGCGGCGGATCTCTCCGGTCTCGGGGTCGCCCGCCAGCATCTGGTTGTTGCCCATGCCCGCGAACTCGCCCTCGTTCGAATCGTCGCCATCGGTCTGGATCCAGATGAGGCCGGTCGAGTCGATCTGCATCCCGTCGGGCGAGTTGAACAGGTTGCCCGCGTTGATGTTGTCGGTGCCCGCATAGGGGCCGTCCTTGTGAACGGTCGGGTTGCCCGCCATCACGTACAGATCCCATTCGAACCCGTCCGCGGCGTGATCCTGGTCCACCGGGCGCCAGCGCACGATCTGGCCGTATTCGTTCGTCTCGCGCGGGTTGGGGGCGTTCGTGCTCATGTCGTCGCCGCCAGCATTGGTCGCATCCGCGCCACGCTTGCTATTGTTCGTCAGGCAGCAATAGGCCTCGGGGGCGGTCGGGTTCACGGCGATCCACTCGGGGCGGTCCATCGTGGTGGCACCGGCGGCCGAGGCGGCCATGCGGGTGAAGATCGCGATCTCGGCGGCCTCCATGCCGGTGGTCTCGGGCGTCAGGGCCAGCCATTCGCCGGTCATGTCGTCGTTGAACTTCGCGGCGAACAGCGTGCCCTCGGACAGCAGCGAGGACGTGTCGCCACCTTCCTCGTAGGTGTCGCGGCTGACCCACTTGTACATGAATTCGCCACGCTCGTCGTCGCCCATGTAGACGACGACCTTGCCGTCCTTGGCCACGACCGCGGCGGCGTTCTCGTGCTTGAAGCGGCCAAGCGCGGTGTGCTTGACGGGGGTCGATTCCGGGGCTGCCGGATCGATCTCGACGATATAGCCCGCGCGATGCGGCTCGTTGGGGTTCGCCGTGACGTCGAAGCGGGCGTCGTACTTGTGGTACTCGTAGCCCGAACCCTCGGCGCTGATGCCATAGCGGTCATAACCCGCGGCCGTCTTCTCGTCGGTGGGCATCTCGCCCGAGGCGCCGAAATACCCGTTGAAGTTCTCTTCGCAGGTCAGGTACGTGCCCCAGGGCGTGCGACCCGAACCGCAATTGTTGAACGTGCCCAGGGGCGCCATGCCGGTCTGGTCGGCCTCGGTGCGCAGCAGCTCGTGACCGGCGGCGGGGCCGTCCATCGTCATCTGCGTCAGATGCGTGATGCGACGGTTGTAGGGGCTGTCGACCACGACGGCCCAGCCGTCATCACCCTCGGCCACTTCCATGACGGTGACGCCCTGGAAGTTCTGCAGGCGCAGAACGTCATCGGCGGATGCAGCCAGCCCGTCGGCATTCTCGGGCAGGTTGATGTCGGTGTTCACGTATTCGCTGTTGACCGCCAGAAGCTGACGGCCCTCGACCTCGAAGGCCTCCATGCCGTCGGTATTCTCGCCGAAGACGCGGTCCGAACCTTCGGTCGGGATGCCCTTGGCCGCGTCGAATTCCGGCGCGTCCGAGAACAGCGGATCGCCCCAACGCACCAGGGTCTTCCAGCTGTAGCCTTCGGGGACGTGGATGGTCGCGTCGGTCTGCGCGGCGATCTGTTCGAAGGGGAAGCGCGCGGCCTGCTGCGCCAACGCGGGGCTGGCCTTCAGGAACGCGCTGCCCATGACGGCCGCGCCCGAGCCGAAGGCCAGCGCACCGCCCAGGAAGCCGCGACGCGAGATCGCGCGCTCGACCACGCGGTCGAATTCCTGCACCTCGGGACGGGGGAAGTTCAGCTCGTCCCAGTCATCTGCCGAAAGGCGTGTCTGCTGGCGGTCGGTCATGGCTCGCTCCATTCTCTGAGTCGCCCGTCGCGCGGGCTTCCGGGCAGGCTTTAGCGCCGCCTTGTGACGCTTGGGTGAAGGCGCTCGTTGCAGAAATGTCGCAGGCCGTGCCCGAGGGCGCTGAAATCGCCTGAAGAATCGGGCCATGTCCTTTAATACAACCCTGAGGCGCGCGACATTCCGCTTGTCCTCGGCTAGGATCGGGCCATACCCGCGATCACACCTACAATTCCGTCTGGCGGCCATCAGGCGCAGCGTTCCAGGAGAGATGACGATGACCTCGAAGTTCAAGCCGGGCGCAGCAGCCCTTGCGATCACCCTTGCAGCAGCCGCCACGGCCCAAGCAGGCGGCGCCGTCGCCCCGGTGTTGGAGACCGCGCCCGTGATCGTCGCCCCCGAGCCCGTCGCATCCGCCTGGACCGGCGCCTATGTCGGCGGCTCGCTCGGCTATGTCGGCGGCACCGATGACGAGATCGGCCTGCGCGCTTATCGAGATGATACGCTGCTGCGCGAGGAAAGTGGGCTGGGCGATGTCGGCGTCAGCGGCGTGACTGGCGGCATCCATGCAGGTTATCGTTGGCAGCGCGGCAACTGGATCTTTGGCCCCGAGCTGAGCGCTCAATTCGGTTCTGTCGATAAGAGCCGCGACATCCTGTTGTTCGATGCCGAGGTCGAGGCCGAGAACGATATGAAAAACGTCATCGCCCTTGTCGCGAAGACCGGCTATCTCCTGAATTCGCAAACGTTAATCTATGGCACTTTTGGTATTGCGCGCGGCGATTTCGAGTACAGCTTCTCTTCGGATGACGGCTCGATCTCGGAGGATTACAGCTCAACCGGCATTGCGGCCGGTCTGGGTGTGGAACGCCTAATGAACGATCGTCTATCGGTCTTTGCCGAATATCAGTATCGAGATTTTGGCAACGAAACTGTCGATTTCGCTTTGGATGATTTTACCTTCGACACCCGCGCCAGCGTCTCGCACAGCACCGTCAAGGTCGGGGCCAACTGGCGCTTCTGACCGGTCCTGACGGGATCATGGCGGGGGCCGGTGCGCGTGATGCGCCCGGCCCCTTTCTCATGCGCGGCGGCGGGTCCGGTGGCCCACCGGAACGGGCAGCGCGCGTGAGCCGCAGGCGATGGCGATGCCCTTGGGGACCAGCGCCCGCAGGGCCGGATCCTCGACCGGCAGGCCCCCGGTATAGGCACCGAAGGCGGGCAGGATCAGGTGCGTATCGCCCAGCAGGAAGCAGCGCCTGCGCGTGCCGCCCAGCCGGATGCAGGGGTGGTAATGCCCGCTGATGTCGGGGCCGTTCGCGGCCTCGTGGCGCAGGGCGGGGACGGCGTCGATCTGGGCGACCGCGGCGCCCGGAAGGCGCGGGCAGATGGGGCCCGGATCGTGGTTGCCCTGCACCCAGATCCAGTCGCGCCCCTGTGCCATGGCCTGCAACCGCGCGCAGATGTCGTCGGGCAGCGCCCGCCCCGCCGCGTCGTCGTCGAACCCGTCGCCAAGGCTGACGATGGCCGCGGGATCGGTCGCCTCGATTTCCGATGCGGCGCGGTCCAGCGTTTCCTGCGTCTCGTAGGGGGGCAGCAGCGCGCCGCCGCGACGGGCCATGCGCTCGGACTTGCCCAGATGCAGGTCCGACAGGATCAGCCAGCGCCGGGCGGGCCAGAAGAGCGCCCCCGATGCCCGCGCCTGGAACCGCTGGCCCGCGAAGTGCAGATCGTGATGGATCACGCCAGCCCCGCCTCGGCCATGAGGGCGGCGGCCTCTTCCTCGGCCAGGCGTTCGCGGCCCTTGCCGGCGATGGGCACCCGGCCCTTTTCCAGCAGCAGGGGCGCCGCCAGCGGCGACACGCGGTCCAGCATGCGGTGGTCGATCTGTCGGTTGCGGTCCAGCATGTCCTCGATCCGGTCGAAATCGACCAGCCCGTGACGGGCCTCCTGCGCGGTGATGCGCAGAAGCAGATGATCCGGGTCGTAGCGTCGCAGCGTATCATAGAGGATGTCGCTGGAAAACGTGGCCTGACGCCCCGTCTTGCGCGTGCCGGGCAGGTTGCGCTGGATCAGCCCCGCGATGACGGCCACGTTGCGGAAGGTCCGCTTCATCACCGCGTTCCCCGCCAGCCAGTCGCCCAGGCCCTCGCGCAGGCCGTCGCGGTCCAGCAGTGGCGCGGGATCGCGCACGGGGTCGATGGACCAGACCAGCAGCGCGTAATCGGTGGACAGGAACCCCAGGGGGCCGAGGCCCGCATCCTCCATCATGCGCGTCATCAGCAGGCCCAGGGTCTGCAGCGCGTTCCGCCCCGCAAAGCCATACAGCGCGAAGTGCCAGCGGCCCTGGTGGGCAAAGCTCTCGCTGGTCAGGACGCCGTCCTGCGGCAGGGCGCCGACCTGCGATTGCAGCGCCAGCCAGTCGCGCGTGTCGCGCGGAAGGGACGCGTGATGGGCCGGATCCCCGATCAGCGCCTGCACCCGGTGCGACAGCTGGGTCGAGGTCGCAAGCTTGACCCCCGAGAAGACGGCGATGCGCGGTTCCTTCGTGGGTTGCTTGACGACCTCGACCACCATGTCGCGCAGCCCCTCGTAGCGCACCGTCTGGCCGCCGATCAGGAAGGTGTCGCCCGGCAGCAGGGTCGCGGCAAAGGATTCCTCGACCTCGCCCAAGGGCGCGCCGCCCCTGCCCCGCATGCGGACGCGCAGCATCTCGGATTCGACGATGGTGCCGATATTCATGCGGATGTCGCGCGCGGCGCGCGGATCGCGCAGCCGCCACGACCCGTCGCGCTGCATCAGCCGCTGCCAGCGGTCATAGGCCCGCAGGGCATAGCCGCCCGTCGCCGCGAAGTTCAGGCAATCGTCGAAATCGGCGCGGGTCAGGTCGCGATAGGGGCCGGCGCGGCGAACCTCGGCAAACAGCGCGTCGGCGTCGAACGGCCCCGCGCAGGCGGTCAGCAGCATGTGCTGACACAACACGTCCAGCGGCCCCGGCCCGCGCGGGTCGCCATCCAGATCGCGTTCGCGGACGGCCTGCAACGCGGCGACGCATTCGATCACCTCGAAGCGGTTGGCGGGCACGATCCGCGCCCGCGACGGCGCGTTGTAGCGGTGGTTCGCCCGCCCGATCCGCTGGACCAGCCGCTTGACGTTCTTGGGCGCGCCGACCTGCAGCACCAGATCGACGGCGCCCCAGTCGATGCCCAGGTCCAGGCTGCCCGTCGCCACGACCGCGCGCAATTCGCCCGCAGCCATCGCGGCCTCGACCCTCTGGCGGGATTCGCGCGACAGGCTGCCGTGATGCAACCCGATCGGCAGGTTGTCGTCGTTGACGGCCCAGAGCGCCTGGAAGAACAGCTCGGCCTGGGCGCGGGTGTTGATGAAGATGATCGTCGTCTGCGCCTGCCGGACCTGATCCAGCACGTCGCGGACGGCGTAATGCCCCCCGCCACCGGCCCAGGGCGGGGGCTTGGCGGTGGGCAGCATCGCGATGTCGGGTTCGGGGCCGGGATCGGCATGGATCACCTGCCCGCCGCCCATGAAGGCCAGCAGGCCCTGCGGATCCTCGACCGTGGCGGACAGGCCCGTCACCTGCAGATCGGGCGCAAGGCTGCGCAGCCGCGCCAGGGCCAGCATCAGCTGATCGCCGCGCTTGTTCTCGGCCAGGGCGTGCAGTTCGTCCAGCACCACGCGGCGCAGCCCGCCGAAGATGCGCGGCGCCTGTTCATAGGACAGCATCAGCGCCAGCGATTCCGGCGTGGTCAGCAACACATGCGGCGGATCGACCCGCTGGCGGGCACGCTGACCCGCGCGGGTGTCGCCGGTCCGGTCCTCGATCCGGATGTCCAGCCCCAGATCCGCCACGGGCCGCGACAGGTTGCGCGCGATATCCGCCGTCAGCGCCTTGAGCGGCGAGACATAGAGCGTGTGCATCCCCCGATGCGGCTCGGTCAGTTCCACAAGCGATGGCAGGAAGCCCGCCAGCGTCTTGCCCCCGCCCGTGGGCGCGATCAGCAGGCTGTCCCGCGTCGCCTCCAGCAGTTGCAGCTGGTGGGGATGGGGTTCCCAGCCCTGCGCGGCGAACCAGTCGCGGAAACGGTCGGGCAGCGTCATGGCAGCATGGCCCGCAGGGTTTCCAGCAGGTCGGCCTCGGATGCGGGCTTGTCCCACCGGATGCGGCTGATGCGCGGAAACCGCATGGCGAGGCCCGACTTGTGGCGCGCGGATTCGTTCAGCCCCTCGAACGCGACCTCCAGCACCAGCCTGGGGACGACGGACCGGACCGGGCCGAAACGCTCGGTCGTGTTGTTGCGCACGAAGCGGTCCAGCTCTCGCAGTTCCTCGTCGGTGAAGCCGAAATAGGCCTTGCCCACCGGCACCAGCTGATCGCCGTCCCACAACCCGAAGGTGAAATCGCTGTAGAAGCCCGACCGCTTGCCATGCCCCCGTTGGGCATAGAGCATGACCGCATCGACGATCATCGGATCGCGCTTCCACTTGAACCACGGCCCGCGCGGACGTCCGCCGACATAGGCGCTGTCGCTGCGCTTCAGCATCACGCCCTCGATCACGGGGCTGGGCGGGTCGGCGCGCAGCGCGGCCAGGTCGTCCCATGTCGCATAGGCCAGCAGCGGCGAGACGTCGATCCGGTCGCTGCCGAAATCGACCGCCTGCAGCACGGCGCGGCGTTCGGAATGGGGCAGCGGGCGCATGTCGCGGCCCTGCCAGACCAGCAGGTCGTAGACGCGCAGGCCGGCGGGATGGCTCTCCAGCATCGCCTTCGTCACCGTCTTGCGGTTCAGGCGCTGCTGCAGATCGCCGAAGGGCGCGATATCGTCGCCCCGGCGCACCAGCAGTTCGCCATCGACCGCACCGTCGAAATTCAGCGCCTCGATCACGTCGGGAAAGGCGCCCGACACATCCTCGCCCGTGCGGGAATAGAGCTTGCGGACACCGCCATCGTTCACCGCCTGCACCCGGATGCCGTCCCATTTCCATTCGGCCACGTAATCGGCGGGATCGAAGCCCTGCAGCTGGTCAAGATCGACCGGCGTGGACAGCATGACGGGCCGGAAGGGCGCAAGTGCTGCCTGCGCGGGCCGCTCGCCGCCCTCGATCCAGTCGAACAGGGGGGCATAGGGCGGGGTCAGGCCGTGCCAGATCTCCTCGATATCGGCGACATCGGGGGTGCCCATCTCGGCCAGGGCGATGCGGGCCATGCGGGCGGACAGCCCCACGCGCATGTTGCCGGTCGCAAGCTTGAGGAAGGCCAGGCGCTCGGACGGGCCAAGCCGGTCCAGCATCGCGGCGATGGCGGCAGGCAGCCCCGCGCGGCCCGTATCCTGCAACAGCGCCACGGCATCCGACAGGGGCACGTCGTCGCCGCCGTCGCCCTGCCACAGCAGCGCGATGGTCTCGGCCAGATCGCCCACGAAATCGTAGGACAGCGCGAAAAGCTGCTCGTCGATCCGCTCGGCCATCAGCCCGCGCAGCAGGCGTGGCGTCACGGCCCGCAGCTTCAGATCGCCCGTCAGCGCGGCCAGCGCCCAGCCGCGATCGGGGTCCGGCGTCGATTGCAGGTAATGCCGCAGCAGCCGCAGCTTGGCATTGCGCGCGCCCGTGAAGGCCAGCCGTTCCAGAAGATGCGCGAATGCCTTCATTCGGATTCATCCTCGTATCCGACAAGGCGCAGCGGGCGGGCGGGGATGCCCTCCAGCTCGCACCAGCGCATCAGGCCGTCCTCGTTTCCATGGGTGATCCACAGCTCGGACGGGGCAAGTTCGCGGACGGTCCGCGTGACCTGCGGCCAGTCGACATGGTCGCTGACGATCAGCGGCAGTTCCACCCCGCGCTGGCGGGCGCGGGCGCGGACCGACATCCAGCCCGAGGCGAAGCCGATCACCGGGTCGCGGAACCGCTGGACCCACGGGCTGGCAAAGGCCGAGGGCGGCGCGATCACCAGCTGCGCGGGCACGTCGGCGGCGGTGGCGGGGATCAGCTCGCCCAGCTCGATCCCCTGTTCGACATGGTAATCGCAGAGCCGCTGCAGCGCGCCGTGGATCGCGATGGGGCCGTCGATGCCCGCCTGCCGGGCAAGCGATATGACGCGCTGCGCCTTGCCCAGGGCATAGGCGCCGATCAGGTGCGGACGCTCGGGGAACTCGGCCATGCTGGCGGTCAGGCGGGCCATCTCGGACAGGGGGTCGGGATGGCGGAAGACCGGCAGGCCGAAGGTGGCCTCGGTCACGAAGACGTCGCAGGGAACGGGTTCATAGGGCGCGCAGACGGGATTGGGTGCGCGGCAGTAATCGCCCGACACCACGATGGTCGGCCCCTTGTCGGGGCGCACGCGGATCTGCGCCGATCCGAGGATATGCCCTGCCGGGTGGAAGCTGACGGTGACATCGCCCACGCGGATCTGTCCCTCGGCCACCTGTCGGGTGCGGGTGAAATCCTCGCCATAGCGGATGGCCATGATCTCGAGCGTCTGGCGGGTCGCAAGGACGGATCCGTGGCCCGACCGCGCGTGATCGCCATGCCCATGCGTGATCAGCGCACGCGGAACCGGGCGGACGGGGTCGATGAAGAAATCGCCGGGCGGACAATAGAGCCCGGCCTCGGTCGGGTGCAGGATCTGGTCGGCGCGCATGGGCCCCGTGCTGGCAGGTGTTGCGTGGAACTCAGCGCGGCAACCGCAGCGGCCGCGCCTCGAAGATGGTCTCCATCGAGAAAACGCCCGTGACGCGTTCCAGATCCATGTCGCGTGTCAGCGCCTTGTAGCACTGGTCGTAGCCCGCCATCGAGGTCGTCACCAGCTTGGCCATGTAATCCCATTCGCCGCCGATGCGGTGCAGCTCGGTGATCTCGGGGATGGATTCGACGCGGGCGCGGAACCGCCGCGACCAGGCGTCGTCGTGATGGCGGGTGCGGATCATCACGAAGACCGTCAGGTGCAGCCCTGCGGCGCCTGCGTCGATCACCGCGCGGCTGCCCTTCAGCACCCCGGCCTGCTGAAGGCGCTGCAACCTGCGCCAGCAGGCGTTCTGCGACATCCCGACGCGTTCGGCCAGGTCGCGCTGCGACACGCTGCCATCCTGCTGCAGGACGGACAGGATGCGGTGGTCGATTTCGTCAAATCCGGGCGTCTTGTCGTTCATGCGACCCGATATACCCGCATCCTGCATCGAAAACGAAATCAATTCTGCGGCCGGACCGGGTCATGCTTCGGGACGAGACATGGAAGGAAGGCCCCGATGGACATCTTCGACAGGCTGCACGCGATCGCCGGACCCGCCGACAGGCTGCATGAACAGGTCATCGGCCACGACCTGACGATCGAGGGGCCGTTCGGGCCGAAGCGCATGATCTATGCCGATCACGTCGCTTCGGGCCGCGCGCTGATGCCGATCGAGAAGCTGGTCATGACCGAGATCCTGCCCCGCTATGCCAACAGCCATACCGAGGCCAGCCTTTGCGGCTCCGCCATGACCGCCATGCGCCGCGCCGCCCGCGCGCAGATCCTGCGCTGCACGAACGGCACGGCGGATCACGCGGCGATCTTCTGCGGATCGGGGGCCACGGCGGGGATCAACCGGCTGGTGCAGCTGCTGGGCGCGGGACCAGGCAGCCGCGTGATCATCGGCCCCTATGAACACCACTCGAACATCCTGCCCTGGCGCGAAAGCGGCGCCGAGGTGATCGAGCTGCCCGAGGGTGCCGCGGGCGGCCCCGACAGGGTCGCGCTGGCACAGGCGCTGGACACGGGGATGCGCTGCATCGTCTCGATGTCGGCGGCGTCGAACGTGACGGGCGCGATCGCCGACGTGGCGGGCATCACGCGCATGGTCAAGGCGGCGGGGGCGGCGATGGTCTGGGACTATGCCGGGGGTGCGCCCTATCTGCCCATCGACATGGGGCTGGGGATGGATGCGGTCGTGACCTCGCCGCACAAGTTCCTGGGCGGGCCGGGCGCATCGGGCGTGATGATCCTGCGCCGCGACGCGGTGCGGATCGCGCGGCCCAGCCTGCCGGGTGGCGGCACCGTGCGCTTCGTTAACGCCGCGGGCCACGACTATGCCGCCAATGTCGAGGCGCGCGAGGAAGGCGGCACGCCCAACGTGCTGGGCGACATCCGCGCGGGGCTGGTCTTCGCGCTGAAGGATCGCGTGGGCCAGCGCTTCATCGACGACCGGAACGCGCGATGGCTGGAAAAGGCGCGCGACCTGGACGCCGTGCCGGGGTTGGCGATGCTGGGCCGCCGGGACGTTCCGCGCCTGCCGATCCTGGCCTTCCGCGTGGCGGGCGCGCATCAGCAATTCGTCACGCGGCTGCTGTCGGACCTGCGCGGCATCCAGGCGCGGGGCGGCTGCGCCTGCGCGGGCCCCTATGTCCACCGGCTGCTGGGGATCGACGATGCGCAATCGGAACGGCTGCGGCAGGCGATCCTGTCGGGCGCCGAGATCGAGAAGCCGGGCTTCACGCGCCTGAACCTGTGCTGGGCCGCCCCCGAGCCCGAAATCGACGCCATCCTGAACGCGCTTCGGCAGCTGCCGCAGGACGCGCTGCGGCACCGCGACGCCTATCGCCCCGATCCGACGACGGCGATCTTCCGTCCCGCGGCCTAGGCCGGGGGCGGACGCTTGCGCACGGGGGCGGGCTGGCGCGACAGCTGGACCGCAAGGATGCCCACCATGATGATCGCGACGCCCAGAAGGTCGCCCGCGCCAAGGGATTCGCCCAGCAGCAGCGCGGCGATGGTCACGCCGAAGAACGGGCTGAGGAAGTGGAACGTCGCGGCCCTGACCGCGCCGATCCGCCCCACCAGCAGGAACCAGATCCACGTGGCCAGCAGCCCCGGCACGATCACGGTATAGGCGAAGGCCCCGACAAGGCGCGGCGTGATCGCCACGTCCCAGGTCTCGGCAAAGGGCGCGATCATGGCCAGTGCCGCCGCGCCCACCAGCATCTGCAGGCCCACCACCATCATGACGTTGCCCCCGCCGCTGGCGCCGCGCACCGTCAGCGTCGCGACCGCCAGGGCCAGCGCCGCGACGAAGCCCATCGCGATCCCCATCGGGTCGCTGCCGCCCGTAAGACGCGCCCCCATGATGATGCCGACCCCCAGAAGGCCCAGAACCAGCCCCCCGATGCCCAGGGGACGCAGGCGCTCGCCCAGCCAGATCCAGCCCAGCAGCGCCACCATCAGCGGCATGCTGGCCGCGATGATCGAGGCCAGCCCGGCCTCGATCCACTGCATCGCCATCCAGTTCAGCCCCAGGTACAGCGCGTTCTGGCACAGCCCCAGCACCACCACCGCGCGCCATTGCGCCGGGCTGAGCGCGCGCCAGCTTTCGCCCATCGCGCGCGCGATCGCCACGCCCACCGCGCCCGACAGCGCGAAACGCAGCGCCAATGCAGTCAGGGGCGGGGCCTCGGTCACGATCATGCGCGTCGAACTGAAGGCCGAGGCCCACATGATCGCGAAAGCGACACCCATCAGGATTGCGCGGAAATCCATGCCCTGCCCCGTATCTTGCACATGCTGCACGAACGGCTAGCAGAGCGTCCCCTGCAAACAAAGCGCAAAAAAGGGGCCGTGCCAGCGGCACGACCCCCGAAAGACAAGGCCGTAAGGCCCCGCGGGATCAGCTGTTGACGCTGTCCTTCAGCGCCTTGGCGATGGTCACCTTGACCGACTTGTCGGCCGGCTTGGTGATCATTTCCTGGGTCTGCGGGTTGCGGACCTGGCGCTCGGGGCGTGCGCGGCAAGCGATCTTGCCGATGCCCGGCAGGGTCACGGCACCACCGGCAGCGACTTCGCGGGTCACGATGGTGACCAGCGCGTCCAGCGCGGCACCTGCCGATTTCTTGTCCGAACCCATTTCTTCGGCCAGCGTAGCGACGAGCTGCGTCTTGGTCATCGGTTTGGCAGAAGCCGTAGCCATGTTCTGTCTCCTCTTGCCCTGTTGCTCCGGGCCACAAAATTACCGCCTTTTTAAGGCATATCGCCTGCTACACACGGTTTTCACGGGTAGATCAAGCCTTTTTCGCCGGACGCGCGAATTCCCGCGTTTGCTGGCGAATTGACGCCCGCCTACAGGAACGCCGTCTCGCTGAAGGAGCGAAGCTTACGCGAATGGATGCGTTCCAGCGGCATGACGCGCAGCTTCTCCATCGCGCGGATCCCGATCAGCAGGTGATTGGCGACCTGCGTGCGATAGAAGTCCGTGGCCATGCCCGGCAGCTTCAGTTCGCCGTGCAGCGGCTTGTCGGAAACGCACAGAAGCGTCCCGTAGGGCACGCGGAACCGGAAGCCGTTGGCGGCGATCGTCGCGCTCTCCATGTCCAGCGCCACGGCACGCGACAGCGACAGGCGGTGGACCGGCCCCGACTGGTCGCGCAGTTCCCAGTTGCGGTTGTCGATCGTGGCCACGGTGCCCGTGCGCATGATGCGCTTCAGCTCGTAGCCTTCCAGGCGCGTGACCTCGGCCACGGCCTCCTGCAGGGCGACCTGCACCTCGGCCAGGGCGGGGATCGGCACCCAGACGGGCAGATCGTCGTCCAGGACGTGATCCTCGCGCAGATAGGCGTGGGCCAGGACGAAATCGCCCAGGGACTGGCTGTTGCGCAGCCCCGCGCAATGGCCGACCATCAGCCAGGCATGAGGGCGCAGCACGGCGATATGGTCGGTCGCGGTCTTGGCGTTGGACGGCCCCACCCCGATATTGACCAGCGTGATCCCCTGCCCGTCGGCGCGTTTCAGGTGATAGGTGGGCATCTGCGGCATCTTGGGCAGCGCGCTCAGCGCGTCGTCGGGGCCGGTGATCTCCTGGTTGCCGGGGGCCACGAAGGCGGTATAGCCGCTGTCGGGATCGGCCAGCACCTTGCGGGCATAGGCCTCGAACTCGTCGACATAGAACTGGTAGTTCGTGAACAGGACGAAGTTCTGGAAATGCTCGGCCGCGGTCGCGGTGTAATGCGACAGGCGCGCCAGCGAGTAATCGATGCGCTGCGCCGTGAAAGGCGCAAGATACTGGCTGCCATCGGGCATCGGGCCGGCCATGCCGTTCACGATGTCGTCGTTCATCGTGTTCAGGTCGGGCACGTCGAACACGTCGCGAAGCGAGAATGCAAGCACCCCTTCCTGCGGCACGGCAAGATCGCTCTGGGCGGCGGCGACGGCGAAATGCACGGGCATCGGCGTGTCCGAGGGCTGCACCGTGATCACCACGCCGTGGTTCTTCATCAGCAGCCCGATCTGTTCGGTCAGATAGTTCTGGAACAGGTCGGGACGGGTGATCGTGGTCGCGAAGCTGCCGGGCGCCACGACATGGCCGAAGGACAGGCGGCTGTCGATCTTGCCATGGGTCGGCACGACCATGCGCAGCTCGGGATAGAAGGCGCGATACCGCGCCTCTGGGGTCTCGCCGCCCAGGATGCGCGTGAAATGCGCCAGCAGGAACTCGGTCGCCTGGTCATAGAGCGCGCGCAGATGCGCCACGGCCTGCACCGGGTCGCTGAAATCGCGGGGGGCTTCGGTCGGGGGCGTCTCGATGGGCAGGAAGCGGGAATCCGTGGTCATTTCATCGTCCTTCTGATTGCCCCGACCCTGCCGGAAGCGCCTGCGGCAGGCAAGCGTCTGGCGCCGCTTCGCGCGGCCCGTTACGTTGGCGTCATGGAAATGCTCGTCTTCGGTCACGGCTATTCTGCCGGCTATCTGACGCCCCTGCTGACGGCACGGGGCTGGAACGTCACAGGCACCACGCGCGAACACCCCGAAAGGGTGGCGGCGGCGGGCGCGCGTCCGCTGGTCTGGCCGGGGGACGAGGATGGCGTCCGGCAGGCCATCGCGCGGGCCGACGCGATCCTGGTGTCGGCGGGGCCGGGGCCGGACGGCGATCCGGTGCTGGCGCGGTTCCGGGTCGACCTGGCGCAGGCGCGGCCGCGCTGGCTGGGATACCTGTCCACCACCGGCGTCTATGGCGACCGGCAGGGCGGCTGGGTCGACGAGGACAGCGTGCTGGACGGGTCCGGCCCGCGCGGCCAGGCCCGCATCCGCGCCGAGGCCGACTGGCAGGACCTTTCGCGCGAAAACGGCCTGCCGCTGCACATCTTCCGGCTGGCCGGGATCTATGGCCCCGGTCGCGGCCCCTTTGCCAAGCTGCGTCGCGGCAGCGCCAAGCGCACGGTCAAGCCGGGGCAGGTCTTCTCGCGCATCCATGTCGAGGATATCGCCCAGGTGCTGCTGGCCTCGATCGACGCGCCCGACCCGATCGGGATCTACAACCTGTGCGACGACCAGCCCGCCCCGCCGCAGGACGTGATCGCCCATGCCGCGATGCTGCTGGGCATGGACCCGCCGCCGGAAATCCCCTTCGAGGAGGCCGCCCGCGACATGTCGCCCATGGCGCGGTCCTTCTATGCCGACAGCAAGCGGGTCTCGAACGCGCGGATCAAGGAACGGCTGGGCGTCGCGCTGAAATATCCGGGCTATGACAGCGGCCTTCGCGCGATCCTGCGCGCCGAGGGCTGAGCCGTTGCGCCGCATTGCCTTTGCCCCCCGCCCGTGACTAGATCGCGGCCATGAAACGCTTTGACATCCTGATCGCCGGGGGCGGGCTGAACGGCCCCACGCTGGCCATTGCCCTGGCGGGTGCCGGGCTGTCCGTGGCCGTGGTCGATCCGCGCCCCGCGACGGCGCGGGCCGATGCCGCGTTCGATGGTCGGGCCTATGCGCTGTCCATCGCCTCGACCCGGCTGCTGGGGGCGTTGGGGCTGTGGACGGATCTTGCGCCCAAGGCGCAGCCCATGCGCCAGATCAAGGCGTCCCAGGGTCAGCCCGGATCGGGCGCGGCCCCCTGCTTCCTGCATTTCGACAGCGCCGAGATCGAGGAAGGCCCCGTCGGACACATGCTGGAGGATCGCTTCCTCTATGCCGCGCTGCTGGCGGGGATGGACGGGCGCGTGACGCATCTGGACGGGCTGGCCGTCACGGAACAGGCGGCGGATGCGACCGGCGTGACCGCGACCCTGTCGGACGGGCAGCAGATCCGCGCGGGCCTGCTGATCGGCGCGGACGGGCGCGGGTCGGGCGTGGCCGCGCGTGCGGGCATCGCGCGGCGCGGCTGGGGATACGGGCAGACCGCGCTGGTCGCGGCCATCGACCACGACCTGCCCCATGAGGGCATCGCGCATCAGTATTTCATGGCGACCGGCCCGCTGGCGATCCTGCCCCTGCCGGGCAATCGCAGCAGCGTCGTCTGGTCCGAAACCGACGCCAATGCCCGCGCCATCGCCGCCCTGCCCGATGACGAATTCATGGCCGTGCTGCGCCCGCGCTTCGGCGACTTCCTCGGGCCGATCGGCCTTGCGGGGGCGCGCTTCAGCTATCCCCTCAGCCTGTCGCTGGCCGAAAGCTATGTCGCGGAACGGGTCGCGCTGGTGGGGGATGCGGCGCATGGCGTGCATCCCATCGCGGGCCAGGGTCTGAACCTGGGGCTGCGCGATGTCGCGGCCCTGGCCGAGGTGCTGGTCGAGGCCCTGCGCCGGGGCGAGGATATCGGCAGCATCCTCGTCCTCGAACGATACCAGGGATGGCGGCGCTTCGATGCGACCGCGCTGGCGCTTGGCATGGACGGGGTGAACCGGCTGTTCGCGACCGACAACCCGCTGATCGCGGGGCTGCGCGGGGCGGGCATGGGCATCGTCGGCGGCATTCCGGGCCTGCGCCGCCGCTTCATGCGGCAGGCGGCGGGGCTGGCGGTCGATCCGATGCCGCGCCTTCTGACGGGCAGACCGCTTTAGGCGGTTCACAGGCCCGACCCTTTCGGGCAGAAGCGCGCCTGAACGCGATGCGAAGGGGGCGGCATGGCCGAGGATCTGCAGGAATTCCTGACCGGACTGGACGCGGAGATCCGCGCGATGGGCGATTGGGGCGCGGTCGCGGACTATATCCCCGAGCTGGGCCGCGTGGCCCCCGACCAGTTCGGCATCGCCGTGGCCCTGCCCGACGGGCGCGTGCTGACGGCGGGAAAGGCCGCGCAGCCCTTCTCGATCCAGTCGGTCAGCAAGGTCTTTGCACTGGCCTGCGTGCTGGGCCGCATCGGCGAGCAGCTGTGGCTGCGCGTCGGGCGCGAGCCATCGGGCGACCGGTTCGACAGCATCCTGCTGCTGGAACAGGAAAAGGGCCGCCCCCGGAACCCCTTCATCAACGCCGGTGCGCTGGTCGTCACCGACGAGCTGCTGACGGGGCGCACGCCCCGCCAGGCCCTGTCCGAGGTCCTGAGCTTCGTTCGCGCCGCCGCCGAGGATGACGACATCCACATCGACAAGGCCGTCGCCCGATCCGAGGCCGAGAACGGCCACCGCAACACCGCGCTTGCGCATTACCTGCGCAGCTTCGGCAACCTCAACAACCCGCCCGAGCACACGACCGGCACCTATTTCCACCAATGCGCCATCGAGATGAGCTGCATCCAGCTGGCCCGCGCGGGCCGGTCCATCGCGGGGCTGCCGAACGCGCCGCAGATGCTGTCGCCGCGCAAGGCCCGCCGGATCAACGCGCTGATGCTGACCTGCGGTCAGTATGACGGGTCGGGGAACTTCGCCTTCCGCGTGGGTCTGCCCGCAAAATCGGGCGTGGGCGGCGGGCTGCTGATCATCGCGCCGGGACGCGCCAGTATCGCGATCTGGTCGCCGGGGCTGGACGGCTGGGGCAATTCCAAGATGGGCACGCTGGCAGCCGAGAAGCTGGCCGAGTTCACCGGCTGGTCCGTCTTCGGCTGAGAGGTCCTCGGCTTGGGATCAGGCCGCCAGCATCTGTCGTGCGGTCTGCAGATCCGCCAGCAGTTCGGCGCGCGCGACAGGCGCGCGGTCGGGCGGCAGGCGCAGGATCAGGCTGGGATGCCAGCTGACCAGCACCGGCCCGCCATCCAATGCGCGCTCCACCCCGCCCCGTCGCGGCGTCAGCGCCGAGCTGTCGCCCGTCAGCGCCCGCGCGGCCGTCGCGCCCAGCGCAAGGGTCAGGCGCGGCTGCACGAAGCGGCGTTCCAGGTCCAGCCACCAGCGGCAATGCTCGATATGGCCCCCATCGGGGTTCTGGTGCAGGCGCCGCTTGCCCCGCGGCTGGAAGCGGAAATGCTTGACCGCGTTGGTCAGCCAGGCGCGGTCGGGATCGATCCCCGCCTGCCCCATCGTGTCGCGCAGCAACTGGCCCGCGGGGCCGACGAAGGGCTTGCCCTGCAGGTCCTCGTGATCGCCCGGAGCCTCGCCCACGATCATCAGCCCCGCTTGCGGATCGCCCTGCCCCCAGACGGTCTGAGTCGCGGCATGGCACAATTCGCAGCGCGTGCAACGTGTGGCCTGTTCGCCCGCCTGTCCCAGCGACTGCGGCACCGCATCGTCGGGCGCCTGCCTGATCCGCGCCGTCACCCGCGCGGCCCGCGTGGGCGCGATGGATGCCCCCGCATCGGCCATGGCCTTCACCCGGCGCGGGGCGTCGTTCAGCATCTCGGGGATCAGCCGCGTCTCGGGCAGGTTCTTCCAGTATTTCACCGGCATCTCGGACCGCATGGCATTGGTCTTGATGCGGGCCGGGTTGAAGATGTTGGCGAAATAGGTCTGCCACAGCCCGTGGCTGGCATCGTCGGGCAGGTCGGGCCGCGCGGCGGGCGGATCGAAGGACACCGGCCCGCCCATGAAGCGCGCGATCCCTTCGGGGGTGGCGATCAGCCAGTCCATGTCGGCAAAGCGCTTGGCGAAAAAGGGCGTCCCGGCCTCGAGGATGGGGTGTTCGGGTTCGAACCACGCCCCGAAGCTGCGGCGCGGACCGTCCGAGGGCAGTTCGTGGAACCGCACGAAGGCATGCATCTTGTGGATGTCGCGGCGCACGGATTTGGCCATGCGGGACAGGCGGTCCTGCAGCGGGTCGGCGGGGTTCGACAGGAACCCGCGATCGTTCTGCAGCCGCATCAGCGCGGAATAAAGCAGGGCGAAGCGTTCGGGATCGGAATGGCTGGCCACCTGCCGCGCAAGATCCAGGAAATCGCGCGACGCGGTGACGGGGGCATCGCCGGGTGCGGGCATGGGATCGGCGCCGAACAGGTCCGCCGGCGCATCGGGATCGCCCCAGGTCACGTCGCCGGGCGCAATGCGCGCGCTGGCGAGGATGCGCGCCGCGTCGCGCCATGCCTCGAACCGACCGAAGCGCGGCAGGCTGGCGCGGATCATCAGAACAGGCTCAGCTGTTCGGGGGCGGGGGCGAAGCGCGCGCGCAGCCCGTCGCTGTCGGTCAGCGCGCCGGGATGCCAGTCGGGCAGCGTCACGAAGGGCCGCGCCTTGGACATGATCGCCCCCATGCGCAGCAGGTCGCCGTACCGCACCGCTCCGTTCCGGCGCGCGGCAAGGATGCGTTGCACCGTCTTGGTCCCGAAGCCCGGAACGCGCAGCAGCATCTCGCGCGGGGCGCGGGTCACGTTCACGGGGAAATGCGCGCGATTGGCCAGCGCCCAGGCCAGCTTGGGGTCGATGGCCAGATCCAGGTTGCCCGAGGGATGCGCGGCGCCGATCTCCTCGGCGTCGAAGCCGTAGAAGCGCATCAGCCAGTCGGCCTGGTACAGGCGATGTTCCCGCATCAGGGGCGGCTTGATCAGCGGCAGCACCTTGGACGCGTCGGGAATGGGCGAAAAGGCCGAGTAGTAGACCCGCTTCAGCCGATACCCCGTATAGAGATTGGCCGAGGTCCGCAGGATGTCGCGGTCCGAGGCCTGATCGGCCCCCACGATCATCTGCGTGGACTGCCCGGCGGGCGCGAAGCGTGGGGGGCGCTTGCCGGTGAAAGACTTCTCCTTCGCGGCCTCGCGCGACAGGCGCAGGTCGGCCATCGTGGCGCGGATCGTCTCGGGGCGCTTCTCGGGGGCCAGCCTGCGGATCGAATCGTCCTGCGGCAGCTCGATATTGACCGACAGCCGGTCGGCATAGAGCCCCGCCTCGGCCACCAGTTCGGGCGAGGCGTCGGGGATCGTCTTGAGGTGGATATATCCCTTGAAGCCGTGATCCACGCGCAGCATCTTCGCGATCCGCACGATGTCGCCCATCGTCTGGTCGGGGCTTCGGATGATCCCCGAGGACAGGAACAGCCCCTCGATCATGTTGCGGCGATAGAATTCCAGCGTCAGGGTCACCACCTCCTCGGGCGAGAACCGCGCGCGTTCCACGTTGCTGCTGACCCGGTTGATGCAATAGGCGCAGTCGTAGATGCAGAAATTCGTCATCAGGATCTTCAGCAGGCTGATGCAGCGCCCGTCGGGCGTATAGGCATGACAGATCCCGCTGCCGCCCGCCGACCCGATCCCGCCCGAGCGCGAATCGCGCCGCGTCGTGCCGCTGCTGGCGCAGGAGGCATCGTATTTCGCGGCATCCGACAGGATCGCCAGCTTGTCCTGAAGCGTTTTCGTGACCATGCCCGCAAGATACGTTCCCTTTACGTTCCCTTCAACTGCGACGAAAGGCTGCATCCGGTGGGAACCCTCACATCCGCGCGAGTGTTGCGGGCTGCGGCCTTCCTGCAGACGTGATGTGCAGACCGCACAGGAAAGGATAAGATCAGCGTCATGAACATTCGCTCACTCGCTCTTGCGCCCGCCCTTCTTGTCGGTCTTGCCGTGCAGGCAATGGCCGCGCCGATCTCCTTGTCCGAGATTTCCCGCTATCTCAACGGGCTGACGACCGTGACCTCGGACTTCACCCAGGTGAATCCCGACGGCACCGTGTCCACCGGCACCGTCTATATCCAGCGGCCGGGCCGCGTGCGGTTCGAATACGACAACGACAACACGCTGGTGCTGGCATCGGGCGGGAACGTGGCGGTGTTCGATTCGAAATCGAATGGCGGGCCGCAGCAATACCCGCTGTCGCAGACCCCGCTGTCGATCATCCTGGACAGCAACGTCAACCTGGGCCGTCCGGGCGTCGTGACCGGCCATACCGAACAGAACAACGGCACCATCGTCGTGGCGCAGGATCCCCAGCATCCCGATCACGGCAACATCCAGATGGTCTTCACCCAGCCGACCGAGCTGCGCCAGTGGGTCGTCACCGATGACAGCGGCCAGAAGACCACCGTCATCCTGGGCGAGATGCGCAAGGGCGGGTCGATCCCGTCGTCGCGCTTCTCGATCCAGAACGAGATGGGCCGCCGCTGATATTGCAGCCATACAATCGCGCGATTGACCCCGCCTGACGCAACAGCAAACCTGTGGCCCTGATCCTGGGGGCCACAGCCATGATGACCAAATCCTCGCTGCTTACGCCGGTGCTGATCGGCGGTTCGCTGATTCTGCTGATCAACTTCGCCATGCGCGCAAGCTTCGGCGTCTTCCAGATCCCCGTCGCCGCCGATTTCGGCTGGCCTCGCGCCGAGTTCAGCCTGGCCATCGCCATCCAGAACCTTGCCTGGGGGATCGGTCAGCCGATCTTCGGGGCGCTGGCCGAACGATGGGGCGACAGGTGGGCGATCATCCTGGGCGCGATCCTCTACAGTGCGGGTCTGGTGCTGACGGCCTTCGCGACCACCCCCCTGGGCATCCAGGCGCTGGAAGTGATGGTCGGCTTCGGCATCGCAGGCACGGGATTCGGTGTCATCCTGGCCGTGGTGGGCCGCGCCGCCAGCGACGAGAACCGCAGCCTTGCGCTTGGGATCGCGACGGCGGCGGGGTCGGCGGGCCAGGTCTTCGGCGCCCCCGTGGCCGAGGTCCTGCTGGGCTTCTATGCATGGCAGACGGTGTTCATCATCTTCGGCGTGGTGGTACTGTCCACGATGGCCTTCCTGCCGATGCTGGGCGGGGGCCGCCCGGCAAGCCCCTCGGCTCTGGAGGAGAGCATGGGCAGCGTGCTGCGCCGCGCCTTCCGCGATCCGTCCTATCTGATGATCTTCGTGGGGTTCTTTTCCTGCGGGTACCAGCTGGGCTTCATCACCGCGCATTTCCCCGCGATGATCACCGAGATGTGCGGCCCGATCTCTCCCTCGGGGATGCTGGCGGACCTGGGGATCACGACGACCTCGGCGCTTGGGGCGATCGCGATCTCGTTGATCGGGCTGGCCAATATCGGCGGCTCGATCATGGCGGGGTGGCTGGGCAAGCGATACACCAAGAAATACCTGCTGGCGGGCATCTATGCGATGCGGACCATCGCCGCGGCGGCCTTCATCCTGTCGCCCATCACGCCGGGCAGCGTCATCGTCTTCTCGTTGGTGATGGGGGGGCTGTGGCTGGCCACGGTGCCGCTGACCTCGGGGCTGGTAGCCTATATCTACGGGCTGCGCTACATGGGCACGCTCTATGGGTTCGTGTTCCTGTCGCACCAGATCGGGTCCTTCCTGGGCGTCTGGCTGGGCGGCACGCTGTATGACGCGACGGGCGACTACCAGCTGGTCTGGTGGATCGGCGTGGGCGTCGGCGCGTTCAGTGCACTGATCCACCTTCCCGTGCGCGAGGCGCCCATGCGCATGGCCGCCCCCGCCTAAGACCCGAAAGGCCGCAGATGACCGTCCACACGCCCCACGACCACCGCATCGCCGTCCGCTACCAGCAATCCTCGGCCGAGGTGCGCGCCCTGCAGCGGCAATGCTATGCGCTGGCCACGCTGCGCCTGCGCGACGCGGTGGACCGGGCGGGCGGCGGCAAGGGGCTGGCCATCGTCAGCGACATCGACGAGACGATCCTGGACAACAGCGCCGTCATGGCGCTGTCGATGGAACATCACGACCGCATGGACCACGTGGACATGTGGAAGTCCTGGGAACGCGACGGCGACCCCCACCTGATCCCGGGCGCCGCCGATTTCCTGCACCTGGCCGACAGCCTGGGGGTCGCGATCTTCTACCTCTCGGACCGGTTCGAGGAGAACAAGCTGGCGACCATCGCCACGCTGTCGCGCCTGGGCCTGCCGCAGGTCTCGGATGCGCAGGTGCTGCTGTTCGGCCCGCCCAAGGCCGACCGCCGCGCAAGGATCGAGCGGGATCACCGAATCGTCCTGCAGCTAGGCGACACGCTGCACGATTTCGACGGCATGTTCGCGGGGGCCACGCTGGACGACCAGCACCGGCTGGCACACGATCACGCGGATCGCTTCGGGCAGGACTGGATCGTCTTCCCGAACGCCGCCCACGGCACCTGGGTCGAGGCCGAGCTGCGCCCCTGGCGCCGCCCTTAAGCGCCGTTGCCCGCGGCATGGCCGCCCTGCTATAGGGGCGGCACGCAGCCGGTATCGGCTTCACCGCCCCAACCGACCGACGCATGACCCAGCACCCCCCTTCCCGCGACCGCATCGCAGCCCTTGTCGTCACCCATCAGCGGCTGGCCAAGCTGCAGCCCACGGTGACGCGCCTTCTGGCCGAGGACCTGGACGCGATCGTCGTCTTCGACAACGCGTCCGACGACGGCACGGTCGAATGGCTGCGCGGGCTGGACGACCCACGCCTGCATGTCATCGCGCATGACCGCAATACCGGCGGTGCGGGCGGCTTCGACATGGGCCTGCGCGACATCGTGGAACGGCTGGATCCCGACTGGGTGCTGATCTCGGACGATGACGGGCGCCCGATGCCCGGCGCGGTGGCGGCCTTCCGCGACATGGATCGCGACGGCTGGGACGCGGTGGGCGCCGCGGTGCTGACCCCCGAGGGCCAAGTCTGCGAGATGAACCGCCCCTATCGCAACCCGTTCTGGCGCCTGCCGGAATTCCTGCGCACGCTGCGCGCGGGTCGGCGCGGGTTCCACCTGGACGACGCGGCCTATGACAGCGACGCGGGAACCATCGCGGTGGACATGGCCTCGTTCGTGGGGCTGTTCCTGTCGCGCCGCGCGATCCGGCAGGGCGGCTATCCCGACCGGCGGCTGTTCATCTATGGCGACGATCAGCTCTATACGCTGCGGCTGCGCAGGCGCGGGCTGCGGATCGGGTTCGCGCCGGCGATCCGTTACGAACACGACACGACCTCGATCGCGGCGGGCACGCTGCGCCTGACGCCGATCTGGAAGGTCTATTACATGTATCGCAACGCGCTGCTGGCATACCGCGTGGCGGCGGGGCCGTGGTTCTGGCCCCTGCTGCCGCTGCTGGCGGTCAAGTGGCGCAGGATCGCGCCGCGATACGGCGACGAATCCGCAACATTCCGCCGCCTGCTGGGCATCGCCATGCGCGACGGGCTGCGCGGACGGTTGGACAGGACCCACCCCGAGGTTATAGCGATCGCATCGGGCACAAGCCCACGCGAAGCGGAGTCAGGACGAAGCGGATGAAGATACTTCTTGTAGGGGCGGGCCTTTCGGGTGCCGTGATCGGGCGCGAGCTGGCCGAGGCCGGGCACGAATGCCGCATCATCGACGCCCGCGACCATATCGCCGGCAACTGCTACAGCGAGCGTGACGAGGATACCGGCGTCATGGTCCATACCTACGGGCCGCACATCTTCCATACCGACGACGAGGGCGTGTGGGATTACGTCAACCGCTTCGCCAGCTTCATGCCCTATCAGAACCGGGTCAAGTCGACGACGCAGGGCGCGGTCTATTCGCTGCCGGTGAACCTGCTGACGATCAACCAGTTCTTCGGCCGCACCATGCGCCCCGAAGAGGCCCGCGCCTTCATCGAATCCAAGGCCGATACCAGCATCGACGATCCCCAGACCTTCGAGGAGCAGGCCCTGCGCTTCGTCGGCCCCGAACTGTACCAGGCCTTCTTCAAGGGCTATACCGAGAAGCAATGGGGCTGTTCGCCGACGGAACTGCCCGCCTCGATCCTGAAGCGCCTGCCGGTGCGCTTCAACTATGACGACAACTACTTCTTCCACCGTTTCCAGGGGATGCCGGAACACGGCTATACCGCGATGGTGGAGGCGATCCTGGATCACCCGAACATCACGGTCGAGCTGGGCACCACCTACGACCCTGCCATGGCCGAGGATGCCGACCACGTCTTCTGGTCCGGCCCGCTGGACGGGTATTTCGACTACAAGCTGGGGCGCCTGGGCTATCGCACGCTGGACTTCGAACGGTTCACCCACCAGGGCGACTACCAGGGTTGCGCGGTGATGAACTATGGCGATGCGGACGTGCCCTATACCCGCATCACCGAGCACAAGCATTTCAGCCCCTGGGAAAGCCACGAGGGCAGCGTCTGCTATCGCGAATATTCCCGCGCGGCCGAGCCGGGCGACACGCCCTACTATCCCATCCGCCTGGTCGACGAGAAGGCGATGCTGGCGCAATATGTGGCACTGGCCGAGGAGACCCCGAAGGTCACCTTCGTCGGGCGTCTGGGCACCTACCGCTATCTGGACATGGACGTCACCATCCGCGAAGCGCTGGACACCGCGACCGCCTTCCGCAACGCCGAAGGCGCGCTATCGTCCTTCCTCGTATCGCCGATTTAAGTGTTCAGTCCGGGCATTGGGTGGGTCGGATCGATGATGAGTCCTTCGGGCTCTGATTTCCAGGTTTTTGTAGGTGCATGCGTAGCTGATCATGGCTGTCGTAGTGGAAGCGTTTGACAGTCTGACCTGCCACTGAACTTTCATCCAGCCGCGACCGAAGCCCGTTGGTCATTTACGCCCTTCGGCGTGTGTTGAGCGTTCACCCAGCGCGCGGAGCTTTCATGTTGCGCAGCGGGGCGGGTGATTGCGGTTGCTAGGTGCAGAGCGAAATCTGCTGGGGTCTGGTATCCGAGCGCCGAGTGCTGCCGTTCGGTGTTGTAGTCGATGACCCATTCCGCGATCAGAATGCGCGCGTGGGCGATGTTGCGAAACAGCGTCTCTTTCAGGAACTCGTCCCGCATTCGACCGTTGAATCTTTCCACGCAGCCGTTCTGTATTGGCTTTCCCGGCGCGATGTAATGCCATTCGTCTTCTGCGCGGCGCACCATCTCAGGATCGCATTCGAGGTCAGTTCGGCCCCGTTGTCCGAGACAATCATGCCGGGCCTACCGCGGCGCTCGATCAGGGCTGTCAGTTGGTGCGCCACGCGGCCGCCCGAGATCGAGGTGTCAGTCCTCTCGCTGGGCCGGACTCTAGTTGCAGTTGGAGAAGAAATCCCGTGGCAGGTCAGTTCGTCTCCTTGATGGTGCGGTTCATCCGCTCGACCTGGCGGTCCTTCGGGGAAGCGATCCCATGGATCGTTTCCTCATCCTCGGAACTTCAGGGATGCCGGGACTGAACAAGCCGGTGCTCAATCCCGCTCGGCCACTGTCGTCGGACCATGTATGGATGGCCCCTTGGCAAGAGCTTTGTTTGATCTGGCATCTGGTCGGTCGCGGCCATGTATACGGCGTCTAAGATGCAGCGAGTTTACAGCTGCGCGCCCTGATGAAGTCAGCCGGCGGTCGGGTCCCTATCAATGGCGCGCGCTCGGAGGCGCTCCGGTCCGAACTGGGTGTCCAATTCCGCTGTGTTACCGTCGCTTTGCCATCACCTCACGACTCGCGCCTCACCATCTCAAAGCCTTGCCG
>NZ_ATUJ01000018.1 GCF_000420145.1 Paracoccus zeaxanthinifaciens ATCC 21588 | reverse complement strand
GTCAGCGATTACACCGGTGCAGCCGCGCTGCTGAGCAGCCTGCCTCGGGCGGACTGGCTGCTCGCCGACCGAGGCTATGATGCGGATTGGTTCCGCGACGCCCTGAAAGACAAGGGGATCAGGCCCTGCATCCCGGGCCGGAAGTCCCGCGGCAAGCCCGTCAAATACGACAAGCGACGCTACAGACGACGCAACCGCATAGAGATCATGTTCGGTAGGTTGAAGGACTGGCGGCGAGTAGCGACACGTTACGATAGATGCCCAAAGGTCTTCCTCTCCGCCGTCGCTCTCGCTGCCACCGTCATGTTCTGGCTGTGACCATCAATGAGTCTGGAGCCTAAGCAACAGCCCACCGCACCCAAGCGAAAGGGGCCGGAGAAATCTCCGGCCCCTTCTTCATTCCAGCGATCGATTTCTGACGCGACCGCCCACGGGGGTCCGGGGGGTTCGCCCCCCGGCCGTCGCGGGACGCAATCAGGCCGAACGTTCCACCATCATGTGCTTGATCGAAGCGATCGCCTTCGCGGGGTTCAGACCCTTCGGGCAGGTGTTGGTGCAGTTCATGATCGTGTGGCAGCGATACAGCTTGAAGGGATCCTCCAGCTCGTCCAGACGCTCGCCCGTGGCTTCGTCACGGCTGTCGATGATCCAGCGATAGGCATGCAGCAGCGCGGCCGGCCCCAGGTAACGGTCGCCGTTCCACCAGTAGGACGGGCACGCGGTCGAGCAGGACGCGCACATGATGCACTCGTAGAGGCCGTCCAGCTTCTTGCGGTCCTCGATCGACTGCTTCCACTCTTTCGCGGGGGTCGGCGATTTCGTCTGCAGATAGGGGTTCACCGAGGCGTGCTGCGCATAGAAATGCGTCAGGTCCGGCACCAGGTCCTTGACCACCGGCATGTGCGGCAGCGGATAGATCGAGATGTCGCCCTTGACCTCGTCGATGCCGAAGATGCAGGCCAGCTTGTTGCCGCCGCCGATATTCATCGCGCAGGACCCGCAGATCCCCTCGCGGCAGGACCGGCGGAAGGACAGGGTCGGGTCGATCTCGTTCTTGATCTTGATCAGCGCGTCCAGCACCATCGGCCCGCACTTGTCGACATCCACGAAATAGGTGTCCAGCCGCGGGTTCTCGCCGGTATCGGGATCCCAACGATAGATCTTGAACTTGCGCACATTGGTCGCGCCCTCGGGCTTGGGCCAGGTCTTGCCGACCGTGATCTGGCTGTTCTTGGGCAAAGTGAACTGGACCATTGGGTGCTCCTTTCAGAGAGTGCCTTCGGACGGCGCTTGGGCCGTGAATAGATGTTGCGAGCGCGCGACGAGTTCTGCGACCCGGTCGCGGGCATGGGGGTTCAGCTCCAGCCGGTTCAGCTGGCGCAGGAATTCGGTGGCATTGTCGTTCAGCCGCTCCATCGCGCGATCGGCCAGCGGGGGCAGCGCGTCGATGCGGTCATCGGACAACCCGGCCAGGCGCAGCAGGTGGCGGGCCGTGTCGTCGGGGCCGTGCAGATGGGTCACGCGCCCCTCGCCCACGGCATTCTCGATGCGCCGCACCAGGTTCGGCCAATCCGGCAGATCGGCGGTCGCCGCACGGAAATCGGCCCAGCTGCCGGCGTAGCCGTCGGTGCGGACCGCCTGCGCCCAGACCGAGGGCAGCCAGTCCTCCATCTCGCGCGTGCAAATGACATAGCGGGGATCGAAGCTCCGGTCCTGCGCGGCACGGTCCAACTGCTTCAGAAGCCGCGGCAGCACGGGATAGAGACCGGTCTCGCCGCCATTGCCCGGCATCGCGCCCGACAGGTTCTCGTGGCTGATCAGGACGGGCTGGTCGCCCTGCGGGATGGTGTCCAGAACCTCGTCCAGCGCGGCGACAAGCGCCTCGCGGCGGTCCTTGCCCGGTGCCAGGCTGAAGGCCACGGCCGCACGCCCCAGGGGGCGCATGGGCGTCCCTTCGGCGGGGGTGCGCAGGATCACGCGATCGGCGATCTGCGGCGCGGCCTGTTCCAGGAAGCGCTGCACCGATGTCGTGCCGGTCTTCTGGACCCCGATATGGAAGATGAGCGGACGCTGCGCCATGCCCTAGCCCCGCCATCCCGGCTGGTCATAGAGAGGCCGCGTCGGCAACTCGCCGGAACGACGGCGCACGCAGCGGTCGAACACGGCCGAGGGGTCGCGCCCCATGATGTAGTCGCTTCCGATCTCCAGCTCGACCCGGCCGAAGCCGTCGATCCCGCCGCCCGATCCGGAGGCCGCACCGACGGCCACGCTTCCGCGCGGCCGTTGGGCAAGTTCCGCATCGCGCAGGCACACGCGCTCGGCCTGATCCACCGGGATCGGACCGCATGCGGCCAGCACCGCAAGCGGTGCAAGCCAGAGCATGTGCCGCGCGCGCATCATGTCAGGCCGAGCGCGCCACGGAGGCGATGCACTGCGTGGTCGCCGGACGCGAGACGATCGCGGCGACGCTGTCGGCGGTGCTGCTGCCGGCTGCGGACATCTGGGCGATGTCGATCAGTTCGGCGGTGGTCGCGTTCTGCATCACGCAGTTCGTGTAGGGCGTGGTGTCCGAACCGGCCAGGCGCGACTGCATTTCCGTGTTCACGGCGTTGCGGGCCAGCTGGCGCGATGCCTCGTCCAGCTGGGTCGGTGCCGCGGGTGCGGCAGCCGGGGCCGAGGGGACGGCCGGTGCGGTCGTCTGCACCGGGGCCACACAGCCCGCCAGCGTGACTGCGGAAACGGCCAGTGCCGCGTAGATCTTCGTGCGCATCAGTAAACCCTTTTCTTCGGAGCGATCTTTTGCAGGTCGATCCCGCCCTCTCGCTGAGTGGTCAGCGGATCCATGTGGACAGGCCGATAGTCGAGTTTAACCTTGTTCCCGTCGACCCATGCAAGCGAGTGCTTGCGCCAGGTGGCATCATCCCGCTCGGGCCAGTCCTCGTGGGCGTGGGCGCCGCGGCTTTCCTTGCGTGCCTCGGCGGCGACGATGGTCGCCATCGCGTTCGGCATCAGGTTCGTCAGCTCCAGCGTCTCCATCAGGTCGGTGTTCCAGATCAGCCCGCGATCCGTGACCTTCAGGTCATCCATCATGCCGGCGATCTCGGTCATCTTGTCGACGCCTTCCGCCAGGGTCTTGTCGGTGCGGAACACCGCCGCGTCGGCCTGCATCGTGCGCTGCATCTTGTCGCGCAGTTCCGCGGTCGAGGTGCCGCCCGTGGCGTTGCGCAGCGTGTCGAAGCGGTCCAGCGCACGGTCGACCTCGGCCTGGTTGGTCGAGGGGATGGCGCTTTCGCGGTCGATCACCTGGCCCGCGCGGATGGCGGCGGCGCGGCCGAAGACGACCAGGTCGATCAGGCTGTTCGAGCCGAGGCGGTTCGCGCCGTGGACCGATGCGCAGCCGGCCTCGCCCACGGCCATCAGGCCGGGGAACACCGCGTCGGGCGTGTCGGCGGTCGGTGCCAGCACCTCGCCCCAGTAGTTCGTCGGAATACCGCCCATGTTGTAGTGCACGGTCGGCAGCACCGGGATCGGTTCGCGCGTGACATCGACGCCCGCGAAGATCTTGGCCGATTCCGAGATGCCCGGCAGACGCTCGTGCAGGGTTTCCGGCGGCAGGTGCATCAGGTTCAGGAAGATGTGGTCCTTGTCGGCACCCACGCCGCGACCTTCGCGGATCTCCATGGTCATGCAGCGGCTGACGACGTCGCGGCTGGCCAGGTCCTTGTAGGTCGGTGCGTAACGCTCCATGAAGCGCTCGCCTTCGCTGTTGGTCAGGTAACCGCCCTCGCCGCGCGCGCCCTCGGTGATCAGGCAGCCCGAGCCGTAGATGCCGGTCGGGTGGAACTGCACGAACTCCATGTCCTGCAGCGGCAGGCCCGCGCGGGCGACCATGCCGCCACCGTCGCCGGTGCAGGTATGGGCGCTGGTCGCGCTGAAATAGGCACGGCCATAGCCGCCCGTCGCCAGCACCACCATCTTGGCGTTGAAGACGTGCATGGTGCCGTCATCCAGCTTCCAGCACACCACGCCGGTGCAGCGGCCATCGGTGATGATCAGGTCCAGCGCGAAATACTCGATGAAGAATTCCGCGTTATGCTTCAGCGACTGACCGTACAGCGTGTGCAGGATGGCGTGGCCGGTCCGGTCGGCGGCGGCGCAGGTGCGCTGCACCGGGGGGCCTTCGCCGAACTCGGTCGTGTGACCGCCGAAGGGACGCTGGTAGATGCGGCCATCCTCGGTACGGCTGAAGGGAACGCCGTAATGTTCCAGCTCGTAGACGGCCTTGGGGGCCTCGCGCGCCAGGTATTCCATGGCGTCGGTATCGCCCAGCCAGTCCGACCCCTTCACGGTGTCGTACATGTGCCACTGCCAGTGGTCGGGGCCCATGTTCGACAGCGATGCGGCGATGCCGCCCTGGGCTGCCACGGTGTGGCTGCGGGTCGGGAAGACCTTGCTCACGCAGGCCGTGCGCAGGCCCTGTTCGGCCATGCCGAGCGTGGCGCGAAGGCCCGCGCCGCCGGCGCCCACCACGACGACATCGTAATCATGCGTATGCGTTTCGTAGGAAGCCATGTCGTCCTCAGATCGCGGGGGTGGTGAAGGCCATCTTCGCAAGCGCGAAGACGGCGGCGGCGATGACGCCCCACCCGAAGATGTTCGAGGCAACGATCGCAAGCTTGTTCACGTTGCCGTAGAGATAGTCGTCCAGCATGATCCGCGTGCCCTTGATGAAGTGCACCATGCCGACGATGATGAAGAGCGCCGTGACGACGCCGGGGAACGGACGGCCGAAATGGGCCATCAGCTCCTCTCGCGGCAGGCCGATGCCCGCGCCGACCGCGATCAGGAACAGCGGCGTCAGGATGATCAGCGCATAGCTGCTGACCGTCATCTGCCAGTGGTGATGCGTGCCCGAACGCGCCGAGCCAAGCCCTTGGGCCGCCTTGCGGGGGGTGATGTAGCGCATGAAACCCTCGCCTCAGCTGATGAAGAAGATGATGAGGCTCAGCAGCGTCAGCGCGACCGAACCGATGATGATGGCCCAGGACGCCTTCTCGGCCTCGTGGATCTCGAGGCCCATGCCCGCATCGTAGAACAGGTGGCGGATGCCCGCCAGCGCGTGGAACCACAGCGCCCAGGTCGAGGCGGTGAGGATCAGGAAGCCCAGCCAGGATCGCACGACCCAGTCGGCGGCGGCGAAGGCGCCCGGCCCGCTGACGGCGGCGACCAGCCACCATGCCAGCAGCACGACGCCTGCGACCAGCGCATGGCCGGTGATCCGCGTCATGATCGAGGTGATCGCCGCCAGCGGCAGCTTGTAGACCTGAAGGTGGGGGGAAAGCGGCCGGTTACCCCGGTTCACGTCGGCCATGGCGGCCCTCCTTTGTCGGTTCAGCAGGTCCCGCCAAGGTCGTCCCAGAAGGCAGGGCTGGCCGGGCGGGCTGGCATTTGCCGTGTATCTATGTGGAAGTTATTCCATCTGTCATCGGAAGTTTCCAGCCCACGCGCCGAAATGACGCGGAAAACATGTTTTGTGATCACGCAAAACCGTCGCGTGATCACAGTTTTCCGTCGCACCGCCGCGGGGCTGGCGCAAGCACCGGTTCATTCCGGCATCAGCGCCCAGTAATCCAGATCCAGCAGGATCTCGGGCAGGTAACGGCCCGCCGCGTCCTTCAGGGCGAACCCGTCCACCATGCCCTTGGTCGCGACCAGCCGCAGGCGGATCGCGCCGACGCCCGGCACGTCGGTCTGCGCCTTGTCCAGTACCTCGGACCAGGCACGGACCGTATCGCCCGCGAAGCACGGATTGGCATGCGCGCCCGCGTTCAGCGCGACGATCATCTGCGCATTGGCCAGCCCGTTGAAGGACAGCGCGCGCGCCATGCTGATGACATGGCCGCCATAGATCAGCCGCCGGCCGTCATCGCGATTGGTGGCGTCGAAATGCACCTTGGCCGTGTTCTGCCACAACCGGGTGGCCAGCATGTGCTCGGCCTCTTCGATGGTGACGCCATCGACATGGTCGATCAGCTCTCCGACGGTGTAATCGCCAAGACGGTGCGTTTCACCTGCAAGATCAGTATTGTAGGCGTCGAAGTTCAAGCCCTCTGGAACCACGATGTCCTGGGGCGCGACGACACCCGACAGCGTCGGCAGCACGGGTTCGGGCGCATCGCCCCCTTCTTCGCGGCGGCGGACCATGACCCACCGCACATATTCCAGCACAACCTCGTCCTGCTGGTTCAGCCCGCGCGTGCGCACCCAGACCACGCCCGATTTCCCGTTCGAGTTCTGCTTGAGGCCGATCACCTCGGATTCGGCGCGCAGCGTGTCGCCGGGCCAGACCGGCAGCAGCCAGCGCCCCTCGGCATAGCCCAGATTCGCGACGGCGTTCAGGCTGACATCCGGGACCGTCTTGCCAAACACGGTGTGAAAGGCCAGCAGATCGTCCATCGGGCTGCCGTCCAGCCCGCAGGAAATCGCGAACTCGTCCGAGGAATAGAGCGCATGCCGCGCCGGGTAGAGCGCGTGATAGAGCGCCCTTTCCCCCTCGGCCAGCGTGCGCGGCACGGCGTGGCGGATCACCTGCCCGATCGCGTAATCCTCGAAGAAGCGGCCCGGATTGGTCTTGGTCATTGCTGGCCCAGCTTCATGTCGGGGTGGTATTCGGTCTCGATCTCCTTGGTGACGGCCTGTGCGCAGCGCATCACGCCGCGCGCGGCATCGAAGGCCATGCTGGGGCTGCCCTCCAGCACCCAGCCCTTGGCCAGCGCGTCGCTGACCTTGTGGCAGAAGGCGGCGGTATCGTCCTCGGTCAGCAGGCGATAGATCTTGGGCATCTTACGAAACTCCGAATGGCGAGGGGCCGACAAGGCCGTGGATGGTGGCTGCGACCAGCATGACGATCACGGCGCCGACGACTGCCATGATCTCTTTCCTGACGGGGAAGGGACCGGTCGGCGGAACATGATCCGACACGCGGTTGATCACCTGCATCTCGACCAGCGCCCAGGCCAGCAGCCCGCCGAACAGGATGATCGAGGGCGTGTCGCCATTGACCAGCAGATGCGCGAAGGCCCAGACGGCAAAGCCCCACAGCATCGGATGCCGCGTCAGCGCCGTCACGCGGGTCTTCATCCCCGATGCGGCGAACAGGTAGAACGCGATCAGGACCAGCAGGTTGTTGATGCCGACCGTCGCGGACGAAGGCCCCCACAGGAAGGAGCCGACCGCGGATTTGTAGCCGACCGTCATCAGCACGATCGACAGCGCCAGCGCGACGGCCACCGCGCCCTTGCCCGGATCGCCCAGCTTCGCGCGCGTCTCGGGGGCCGCCCGCTTGAACAGATGCGCCGCCCACCACAGGGCCACGCCGAGGATCAGGATCAGCATCTGGCTTCCTTTCGCTGAATGCGTCTTCGGTCGCAGACTGCCCCTATTCCGCCATGGCCGCAATCGCCTGGGCCCGGTCGATGGTGCGGCGCGCGGTCTCGACATGCAGGTTCTCGACGATGCGGTCGTCCACGACGGCGACGCCCTGCCCCGCGGCCTGAGCCTGCTCGAACGCCTCGATCTGGCGGCGGGCCAGGTCGATCTCGGGTTCGGTCGGGGCAAAGGCCGCGTTGGCCACCGCCAGCTGCGCCGGATGGATCAGCGTCTTGCCGTCGAAGCCCATGTCGCGCCCCTGCTCGCATTCGGCGCGCAGCCCGTCCTCGTCCTTGAAGGCATTGAAGACGCCATCGACGATGACCCGGCCATGCGCCCGCGCGGCCAGCAGGCACAGGCCCAGACCCGCCATCATCGGCAGACGGTCCGCGCGGAAGCGGCTGCCGATCTCTTTCGCCAGGTCGTTCGTCCCCATGACCATGCCCGACAGCCGCGGATGCGCCGCGATGGCGCCCGCGTTCAGCATGCCCAGGGGCGTCTCCATCATGGCCCAGAGCGGGGCGTCGGGCAGCAGCTCGGCCACGGCGTCCAGATCCTCGGGGCCGTCCACCTTGGGGATCAGCACGCCATCCACGGGAAGGTCGGCGCAGGCCACGGCATCGGCCCTGCCCCATTCCGTCGCAAGCGCATTGATCCGAACGATGCGCGCGCGCGGGCCGTAATCCTGCGCAAGCGCCTGCCGCAGCGCATCGCGCGCCGCCACCTTCTGGTCGGGCGCGACCGCATCCTCGAGGTCGAAGATGATCGCATCGGCAGGCAATCCGCGCGCCTTGTCCATCGCCCGCGCATTCGCCGCAGGGATATAGAGAACCGACCGGTAGGGACGCGCCATGAATTCCTCCTCGCAACATTGTTGCGTCAAGGTGCATATTCGCGCCAGATATGGCAAGGGTGAAATTGCCGCATCGCAGAATATCAAGCCAGTGCCTGCCAGATCAGCCGCAGCGACACGATCAGCAGGCCCCAGGTCAGCAGCTTGTAGAACAGCGCCTGCGGTATGATGCGCACCAGCCGCAGCCCGACCCAGACGGCCACCAGCGAAACGGGCATCAGCACCGCCGAGGTCACCAGGTTCGGCGCGGACAGCTGCCCCAGCAGCGCATAAGGCAGCAGCTTGATCCAGTTGCCGATCGCGAAGAACCAGGTCGTCGTGCCCGCGAAGATCAGCGGGGTCATGCGCAGCGGCTGGGCATAGACCTGCCACAGCGGCGCCCCCGAATGGCTGACGAAGCTGGTATAGCCCGCAAGCCCGCCCCACAGGCTGCCCTGCGACCAGCGCGGGCGCTGCGGAAGGCCGCCGATCTTCGGGCGCAGCAGCGCATTCAGCGCGAAGGCGAAGCCGATCAGCCCGACGATCAGCGTGACGCCCCAGACCGGCACGATGCTGGCCGTCGCCCAGCCAAGCGCGATGCCGCCGACGGCCCCCGGCAGCGATTTCCTCAGGACCTCGGTGTCGAAATTGCGCCGGAATGCCAGCAGCCCGCCCACGTCCGAGATGACATAGACCGGCAGCAGCACGCCCGCCGCCTGCACCGGGGACAGCACCAGCGACAGCAGCGGAACCGAGATGATTCCCGCCATCGCCAGCCCACCCTTGGCCAGCCCGATGGCCGATGCGGCGATCAGGGCCAGCGCCCATCCCCCGGTTCCCAGGTCCAGAAGCATGCAATCCCCCCTTGCAGATGCTGCAATGGATGGCGCGAGGGGGCCGCGAAGGCAAGCGCCGTGTCCCGACACTTGCGATTCCCACGGCAACGGCTTAACCCGACTGCGACAACGACCCATGTATCGGAGGTTACACATGGCCCGACCCAAGATCGCACTCATCGGTGCGGGGCAGATCGGCGGCACGCTGGCGCATCTGGCCGCGATGAAGGAACTGGGCGACGTCGTCCTGTTCGACATCGCCGAAGGCACCCCGCAGGGCAAGGCTCTCGACATCGCGGAATCCGGCCCCTCCGAAGGGTTCGACGCCACGCTGAAGGGCACCAACGACTATGCCGACATCGCGGGCGCGGACGTCTGCATCGTCACCGCCGGTGTCCCGCGCAAGCCGGGCATGAGCCGCGACGACCTGCTGGGCATCAACCTGAAGGTCATGAAATCGGTCGGCGAAGGCATCGCGGCGCACGCCCCGAACGCATTCGTGATCTGCATCACCAACCCGCTGGACGCCATGGTCTGGGCGCTGCAGAAGTTCTCGGGCCTGCCCGCGAACAAGGTCTGCGGCATGGCCGGTGTGCTGGATTCGGCGCGCTTCCGCCACTTCCTGTCGCTGGAATTCGGCGTCTCGATGAAGGACGTCACCGCCTTCGTGCTGGGCGGCCACGGCGACACGATGGTCCCGCTGACCCGCTACTCGACCGTCGCCGGCATCCCGCTGCCGGATCTGGTCAAGATGGGCTGGACCACGCAGGAGAAGCTGGACGCCATCGTGCAGCGCACCCGTGACGGCGGCGCCGAGATCGTCGGCCTGCTGAAGACCGGCAGCGCCTTCTATGCCCCCGCCACCAGCGCGATCGAGATGGCCGAGGCCTATCTGAAGGACCAGAAGCGCGTCCTGCCCTGCGCGGCGAACGTGGACGGCGCCTATGGCCTGAAGGACATGTATGTCGGCGTTCCGACCGTGATCGGCGCGAACGGCATCGAGCGTGTCGTCGACATCAAGCTGGACAAGGAAGAGCAGGCGATGTTCGACAAGTCGGTCGACGCCGTGAAGGGCCTGGTCGAGGCCTGCAAGGGCATCGACGGCTCGCTCGCCTGATCCCCTGCTGACCTGAACATGCCTGGCGGCGCGTCCCCGGACGCGCCGCTTCGCGTTCCGCCCTTACGAGTCGCGATGTTTTCGCTATCGGACCGGGCGTTCGTGATCACAGTATTTCCTCGTGTGATCACATTGGGCGAGATGCCGCCGGTTTTACCGATTTTCAGGGGAATTCGTTTCATCTGCCCGTCACGATATGCGACAAGGCCCCAAATCTGTCGAACCGAACGAGGGGGTCGAGATGAACATCCACGAATATCAGGCCAAGGCGCTGCTGCGTCAGTACGGCGCGCCGGTCAGCGATGGCCGCATCGTCATGAAGGCCGACGAGGCGAAGACCGCCGCGGGCGAAATGGACGGCCCGCTCTGGGTGGTCAAGGCGCAGATCCACGCAGGTGGTCGCGGCAAGGGCAGCTTCAAGGAAGCCGAAGCCGGTGAAAAAGGCGGCGTCCGCCTGGCCAAGTCGGTGGAAGAAGCCGAGGAACTGACCCGCCAGATGCTGGGCCGCACGCTGGTCACGCACCAGACCGGTCCCGCGGGCAAGCAGGTCAACCGCATCTATATCGAGGATGGTTCGGACATCGAGACCGAACTGTACCTGGCCCTGCTGGTCGACCGCGTCACCAGCCGCGTCAGCTTCGTCGCCTCGACCGAAGGCGGCATGGACATCGAGGAAGTCGCAGCCTCGACCCCGGAAAAGATCGTCAGCTTCAGCGTCGATCCGGCCTCGGGCCTGTCGGACTTCCACGGCCGCCGCGTCGCCTTCGCCCTGGGCCTGAAGGGCCCGCAGGTCAAGCAGTGCGTCGCGCTGGTCAAGAACCTGTATCGCATGTTCATCGAGAAGGACATGGAGATGCTGGAGATCAACCCGCTGATCGTCACCACCGAGGGCAACCTCAAGTGCCTCGACGCGAAGATGGGCTTCGACAACAACGCGCTCTATCGCCAGGCCGACATCATGGCCCTGCGCGACGAGACCGAGGAAGATCCCAAGGAACTGGCCGCCTCGAAGTTCGACCTGAACTACATCGCGCTGGACGGCGAGATCGGCTGCATGGTCAACGGCGCGGGCCTGGCCATGGCCACCATGGACATCATCAAGCTGTTCGGCGCCGAGCCGGCCAACTTCCTCGATGTCGGCGGCGGCGCGACCAAGGAGAAGGTCACCGAGGCCTTCAAGATCATCACCAGCGACCAGAACGTCAAAGGCATCCTGGTCAACATCTTCGGCGGCATCATGCGCTGCGACATCATCGCGGAAGGCATCATCGCCGCCGTGAAGGAAGTCGGCCTGCAGGTCCCGCTGGTCGTCCGCCTGGAAGGCACCAATGTCGAGCTGGGCAAAGAGATCATCGCGAACAGCGGCCTGAACGTGATCGCTGCCGACGACCTGTCGGATGCGGCGCAGAAGATCGTCAAGGCCGTGAAGGGCTGAGCAGCAGGCTGCGCCCCGGCGGCGCAGCTTCCTCTGGAACATCGGTGCGCGTCGGCGCACCTCACGCAAGGAGGCCATGATGGCCGTTCTCGTTGACAAGAATACCAAAGTCATCTGCCAGGGCCTGACCGGCTCGCAGGGTACTTTCCACACCGAACAGGCGATCGCCTACGGCACGCAGATGGTCGGCGGCGTCACGCCGGGCAAGGGCGGGTCCGAGCACCTGAACCTGCCCGTCTTCAACTCGGTCCACGAGGCCGTGGAAAAGACCGGTGCCAACGCATCCGCGATCTATGTTCCGCCCCCCTTCGCGGCGGATTCGATCCTGGAAGCCATCGACGCCGAGATCCCGCTGATCGTCTGCATCACCGAAGGCATCCCGGTCCTCGACATGATGCGCGTCAAGCGTGCGCTGATCAATTCGAAGTCGCGCCTGATCGGCCCGAACTGCCCGGGCATCATGACGCCCGACGAATGCAAGATCGGCATCATGCCGGGCTCGATCTTCAAGCGCGGCAGCGTCGGCGTCGTGTCGCGTTCGGGCACACTGACCTACGAGGCCGTCAAGCAGACGACCGACGTGGGCCTGGGCCAGTCCAGCGCGGTCGGCATCGGCGGCGACCCGATCAAGGGCATGGAGCATATCGACGTGCTGCAGATGTTCCTGGACGACCCCGAGACCGAGTCGATCATCATGATCGGCGAGATCGGCGGTTCGGCCGAGGAAGAGGCCGCCGAGTTCCTGGCCGAGCAGAAGCGCAAGGGCAACTGGAAGCCGACCGCAGGCTTCATCGCGGGCCGCACGGCACCTCCGGGTCGCCGCATGGGCCATGCCGGCGCCATCGTCTCGGGCGGCAAGGGCGACGCGGAATCGAAGATCGAGGCCATGAAGAAGGCCGGCGTCGTCGTCGCAGACAGCCCCGCAGGTCTGGGCGAAGCCGTTCTGAAGGCCATCAAGGGCTGATGATTTGACAGCCCGTCCCCCCGGACTAAGTTGGGGGGACGGGTCACTTCCCAAAGGACGCATCGTGCAACCACAGGAACACCAGTCGGCAATGCCGCAGCCAGACAGGGCCCGTGCCCTGCCCGGTCTTGCCGCGCCCTGGCCCCTGCTTGCGATGCTGACGCTTGCCGCCTGCGGCGAGCGCATGACCACCGACATCCTGCCCGGCGGCATTCCCGCGCGGACCGACCTGCACCAGGCCAGCGGGCTTCCCGCTGAATCGGTCCGGACCGTCTCGCGTCGCGATTACGGCTGGCGGGTGATCTACCAGCCCTCGGCAGCGCCCGCGAACGCGGAAAGCCGCGCCGCCGTCGCGCTCTGCGGGCTTGAACGTCGCAGGCCGCTGCGCATCCAGCAGCAACCGCGACTGGACCCGACCGCCGATCCCGGCGCACGTATTTTCGACATCTACTGCGCCTGACCCTTTTTTACGCCCTGACACGGGGACCAACCCATGACCGATCAGCCAAAGAACTCCGAATTCCATGACTCCTCGTTCCTGCAGGGCGCCAATGCCGCCTATGTGGAACAGCTTTACGGCCAGTGGGCCAAGGACCCGGCGGCGGTCGATCAGGCGTGGGATGCATTCTTCCGCGACTTGGGCGACGCGCAGTCCGATGCGCAGCGCGAGGCCGAAGGCGCAAGCTGGGCCCGCCCCGACTGGCCGCCCATGCCGATGGACGAACTGACCTCGGCCCTGACCGGCGAATGGCCCGCCGCCGCCAAGGCGGAAGCCGGCGCCGCTGCCAAGAAGATTGCCGACAAGGCCCAGGAAAAGGGCGTCAGCCTGTCCGAGGCCCAGGTCCGTCAGGCCGTGCTGGACAGCATCCGCGCGCTGATGCTGATCCGCGCCTACCGCATCCGCGGCCACCTGCACGCCAATCTCGACCCGCTCGGGCTGCGCCAGATCCCCGATCACGGAGAGCTGAAGCCCGAGACCTACGGCTTCGGCCCCGGCGACATGGACCGCCCGATCTTCATCGACAACGTGCTCGGCCTCGAGGTCGCGTCGATCCGCCAGATCAACGAGCTGATGCAGCGCACCTATTGCGGCACCTTCGCGCTTCAATACATGCACATCTCGAACCCCGAGGAAGCCGCCTGGCTGAAGGAGCGGATCGAGGGCTACGGCAAGGAGATCCAGTTCACCCGCAACGGTCGCCGCGCCATCCTGAACAAGCTGGTCGAGGCCGAGGGCTTCGAGAAGTTCCTGCACGTCAAGTACATGGGCACCAAGCGCTTCGGCCTTGACGGCGGCGAGGCGCTGATCCCCGCGATGGAACAGATCATCAAGCGCGGCGGCGCGCTTGGCGTGAAAGAGATCGTGTTCGGCATGCCGCACCGCGGTCGCCTTTCGGTGCTGGCCAACGTGCTGTCCAAGCCCTATCGCGCGATCTTCAACGAATTCCAGGGCGGCAGCTTCAAGCCCGAGGACGTGGACGGTTCGGGCGACGTGAAATACCACCTCGGCGCCAGCTCGGACCGAGAGTTCGACGGCAACACGGTGCACCTGTCGCTGACCGCGAACCCCAGCCACCTCGAGGCCGTGAACCCGGTCGTGCTGGGCAAGGCCCGCGCGAAAAGCGACCAGCTGGGCGACCGCAAGGACCGCACCTCGGTCCTGCCGATCCTGCTGCATGGCGACGCGGCCTTCGCGGGTCAGGGCGTCGTGGCCGAATGCCTGCAGCTGTCGGGCATCCGCGGTCACCGCACCGGCGGCACGATCCACATCGTGGTGAACAACCAGATCGGCTTCACCACCGCGCCGCATTTCAGCCGTACCTCGCCCTATCCGACCGACATCGCGCTGATGGTCGAGGCGCCGATCTTCCACGTGAACGGCGACGATCCCGAAGCCGTGGTCCATGCCGCGAAGGTCGCGACCGAGTTCCGCCAGAAGTTCCGCAAGGACGTGGTCATCGACATCTTCTGCTATCGCCGCTTCGGTCACAACGAAGGCGACGAGCCGATGTTCACCAACCCGGCGATGTATCACAGCATCAAGGGCCACAAGACCACGCTGCAGCTGTACACCGAGCGGCTGGTCAAGGACGGCCTGATCCCGGAAGGCGAGATCGACGACATGAAGGCGTCGTTCCAGAACCACCTCAACGACGAGTTCGAGGCCGGCAAGACCTTCAAGCCGAACAAGGCCGACTGGCTGGACGGCAAGTGGTCGGGCATGGCCCGCGAAGGCACGGAATACGTTCCGGGCGAGACCGGCATCGCGCCCGAGCTGATGTCGCGCGTCGGCACCGCGCTGACGACCGCGCCCGAGACGCATAACATGCACAAGACCGTCTCGCGCCTTCTGGAAGCCAAGAAGAAGATGTTCGAGACCGGCGAGGGCTTCGACTGGGCCACCGGCGAGGCGCTGGCATTCGGCTCGTTGCTGACCGAGGGTCACGGCGTCCGCCTGGCCGGTCAGGACAGCACGCGCGGCACGTTCAGCCAGCGTCACTCGGCCTTCACCGACCAGAAGACCGAGGAGCGCTACTATCCGCTGAACAACATCGAGGACGGTCAGGCCCGCTACGAGGTCATCGACTCGATGCTGTCGGAATACGCTGTGCTGGGCTTCGAATACGGCTATTCGCTGGCCGAACCCAACAGCCTGGTGCTGTGGGAAGCGCAGTTCGGCGATTTCGCCAACGGCGCGCAGATCATGTTCGACCAGTTCATCTCCTCGGGCGAGAAGAAGTGGCTGCGCATGTCCGGCCTGGTCATGCTGCTGCCCCACGGCTTCGAGGGCCAGGGCCCCGAGCACAGCTCGGCCCGCTTGGAACGCTTCCTGCAGGGCTGCGCCGAGGATAACTGGATCGTCGCGAACTGCACCACGCCGGCGAACTATTTCCACATCCTGCGCCGCCAGATCCATCGCGGGTTCCGCAAGCCGCTGGTCCTGATGACGCCGAAATCGCTGCTGCGCCATCCGATGGCCGTCAGCCGCGCCGAGGAGTTCCAGACGGGCAGCACCTTCCACCGCGTGCTGTGGGACGATGCCGAACGCGGCAGCTCGCCCACCAAGCTGGTCGAGGACGAGAAGATCAAGCGAGTCGTCGTCTGCTCGGGCAAGGTCTATTACGACCTGCTCAAGGCCCGCGACGAGGCCGGGATCACCGACGTCTACCTGCTGCGCCTGGAACAGTTCTATCCCTTCCCCGCACAGGCGATGGTCAAGGAACTGGGCCGCTTCAAGCAGGCCGAGGTCGTCTGGTGCCAGGAAGAGCCCAAGAACCAGGGCGGCTGGACCTTCGTCGAGCCCTACCTGGAATGGGTGCTGGAACGTCTGGGTGCCAAGCACGGTCGCGCCCGCTATGCCGGTCGCAACGCCGCCGCGTCGGTCGCGACGGGCCTGGCCTCGCGCCACAAGGCTGAACAAGAGGCGCTGGTCGCCGAAGCGCTGAATCTGGAAGGATAAACGATGACCACCGAAGTCCGCGTGCCCGCCCTGGGCGAGTCCGTCACCGAGGCCACCATCGCCACCTGGTTCAAGAAGCCGGGCGACCGCGTCGAGGTCGACGAGATGCTGTGCGAGCTGGAGACCGACAAGGTCACCGTCGAGGTGCCCAGCCCCGCCGCAGGCACCCTGGCCGAGATCGTCGCCGCCGAAGGCGAGACGGTCGGCCCCGACGCGCTGCTGGCGCAGATCGATGAAACCGGCGCGGGCGCAAGCCCCGCCGCCAAGGACAAGCCGGCCGAGCCCAAGGCCGATACCAAACCCGAGGAAGAACAGAAGATGAGCGGCAAATCCGTTGACGTGATGGTGCCCTCGCTCGGCGAAAGCGTGAGCGAGGCCACCGTGGCCACCTGGTTCAAGAAGCCCGGCGATCGCGTCGAGGTCGATGAGATGCTGTGCGAGCTGGAGACCGACAAGGTCTCGGTCGAGGTGCCCAGCCCGGCCGCAGGCGTCCTGGCCGAGATCGTCGCTGAGGAAGGCGCGACCGTCGATGCCAAGGCCAAGCTGGCCATCATCACCGAAGGCGGCAGCGGCGCGGCCCCGGCCAAGCAGTCGGACGCGCAGGACACCGTGCTGGAAAACGCAGGCCCCGAAGAGACGAAGCTGCGCGACGTCGAGGACGCACCCTCGGCCAAGAAGGCGATGGCCGAGAAGGGCATCGACCGCGACCAGGTGCAGGGCTCGGGCCGTGACGGTCGCGTCATGAAGGAAGACGTCGCCAAGGCCAGCAGCGCGCCCAAGGCAGCCGCCGCACCGAAGGCCGTCGACGACAGCGCCCGCGAAGAGCGCGTGAAGATGACCCGCCTGCGCCAGACCATCGCCCGCCGTCTGAAGGACGCGCAGAACACCGCGGCGATGCTGACGACCTATAACGAGGTCGACATGTCGGGCATCATGGGCCTGCGCAGCGAATACAAGGACGCCTTCGAGAAGAAGCACGGCGTCAAGCTGGGCTTCATGTCCTTCTTCGTGAAGGCCTGCTGCCACGCGCTGAAGGAAGTCCCCGAGGTCAATGCCGAGATCGACGGCACCGACGTGGTCTACAAGAACTACGTCAACATGGGCGTCGCCGTCGGCACGCCTTCGGGCCTGGTCGTTCCGGTCCTTCGCGATGCCGAGCAGAAGGGCTTTGCCGCGATCGAGAAGGAGATCGCCGAGCTGGGCAAGAAGGGTCGCGACGGCAAGCTGTCGATGGCCGAGATGCAGGGCGGCACCTTCACCATCTCGAACGGTGGCGTCTATGGCTCGCTGATGTCGTCCCCGATCCTGAACCCCCCGCAGTCGGGCATCCTGGGCATGCACAAGATCCAGGAACGTCCGATGGTCGTCGGCGGTCAGATCGTCATCCGTCCGATGATGTACCTGGCGCTGTCCTATGACCACCGCATCGTCGACGGCAAGGGCGCCGTGACCTTCCTGGTGCGCGTCAAGGAAGCGCTGGAAGATCCCCGTCGCCTGCTGATGGATCTCTGATCCGTCCGCGCCGCGCTTGACACGGGCGCGGCGATGACCCAGCCAAAGGAACGGGGCGTTCGCGCCCGGTTCCAACCCTGTCGGCCCCGACATCCGGGTCGCCACATGCGAGGCAGTGCCATGCAGCTCATCATCCGTTACGGCATTCAGGACCTGACCCGTTTCCGGACCGCCTTCGATGCGGATGCCGAGGATCGCGGCAATGCCGGTCTGACCCTTCTGCAATTGTGGACCGAAGGCGCGGGCCATGCCTGGGCGCTGTTCCAGGTCAACGACGCCAAATCGGCGCGCGAATGGCTGGACGGCGCGGCGGCGGTCTTCGCCTCGCAGGCCGGGGTCACCGCGACCGACGCGCATTTCCTGGAGACCGCGTGACATGACGCCCGAACTGACCGTTCTCGCACTGGCCGGACTGCTGCAGTTCGGCCAATTCGTCGCCTATTCCATCGAGGCGCAGAAAACCGTGGGCCGTCGCGTCGCGATGGGCACGCGCGACGACGTGGCGGGCAAGCCCCTGCCCGGTCGCGCAGGCCGACTGCAGCGCGCGCTGAACAACCATTTCGAGGGGCTGATCATGTTCACCCTTGCCGTGGTCGTCGTGACGATGGGCCAGCAGGGCAGCTTCTTCACCGCGCTGATGGCGTGGATCTATCTTGGCGCGCGCATCCTCTATGTGCCCGCCTATGTCCTGGGCTGGGTGCCCGGACGTTCGCTCATCTGGTCGGTGGGAATGGGGGCGACGGTTCTGATGATCCTTGCCGCGCTGTTCTGACCTGCCATTGAATTATGCCCGCGGGCGGTGCCACGCGGACCCGAAGGAAAGGAATTCTCATGTATGATCTGATCGTGATCGGCGCCGGTCCCGGCGGCTATGTCTGCGCCATCCGCGCGGCCCAGCTGGGCCTGAAGGTGGCGTGCGTCGAGGGCCGCGAGACGCTTGGCGGCACCTGCCTGAACGTGGGCTGCATTCCGTCCAAGGCGCTGCTGCACGCCAGCCACATGCTGCACGAGACGCACGAGAACTTCGAGAAGATGGGCCTGATGGGCGCGCATGTCGAAGTCGACTGGGCCAAGATGCAGGACTACAAGTCCGAGACCGTCAAGGGCAACACCGGCGGGATCGAGTTCCTGTTCAAGAAGAACAAGGTCGACTGGATCAAGGGCTGGGCCAGCATCGAGGCCCCGGGCAAGGTCAAGGTCGGCGACACCGTCCACGAGGCGAAGAACATCGTCCTGGCCTCCGGCTCGGTCCCGACCGCGCTGAAGGGCGTCGAGATCGACAACGACAAGGGCGTGATCGTCGATTCGACCGGCGCGCTGGCCTTGCCGAAGATCCCGAAATCGATGGTCGTCATCGGTGCGGGCGTCATCGGCCTGGAGCTCGGCTCGGTCTATCGCCGTCTCGGCGCCGAGGTGACGGTCGTGGAATACCTGGACGTCATCACCCCGGGCATGGATGCCGAGGTGCAGAAGCAGTTCCAGAAGATGCTGACCAAGCAGGGCCTGAAATTCGTGCTGGGCGCCGCCGTTCAGGGCGCGACCGCGACGGATGTCGGTGCGACCGTCAGCTATCAGCTGAAGAAGGACGGGTCCGAGCAGCAGATCGAGGCCGAGGTCGTCCTGGTCGCCACCGGTCGCCGCCCCTATGCGGACGGGCTGGGCCTGGACGCGCTCGGGATCGAGACGACGGATCGCGGCTTCATCAAGGTGGACGGCCATTGGGCGACCAACGTCAAGGGCATCTATGCCATCGGTGACGCGGTTCCCGGCCCGATGCTGGCCCACAAGGCCGAGGACGAGGGCATGGCCGTCGCCGAGGTCATCGCGGGCAAGCACGGGCACGTCAATTACGACGTCATCCCGAGCGTGATCTACACCACCCCCGAGGTCGCCTCGGTCGGCCTGACCGAGGAAGCCGCCAAGGCCGGCGGTCGGAAGGTCAAGGTGGGCAAGTTCCCCTTCATGGGCAATGCCCGCGCCAAGGCGCAGTTCCTGGGCGAAGGCTTCGTGAAGATGATCACCGACGCCGAGACCGACCGCGTGCTGGGCTGCCACATCGTCGGCCCGTCGGCGGGCGACCTGATCCACGAGGTTTGCGTGGCGATGGAATTCGGCGCCTCGGCCGAGGATATCGCCCTGACCTGCCACGCACACCCGACCGTGTCGGAAGCCGTGCGCGAGGCCGCGCTGGCATGCGGCAGCGGCGCAATCCATGCGTGATCGCGCGTTGCGCGGATGGGGGGCACTGCCCCCCGTCACCACCAGGCTGGGCCGCCGGGGCCTGATCCTGTCCGCATTGGCGCTGGCCGCCTGCGGGGGATCGCCCGAACGCGATCCGGCCGCCCTTCGGGGCAACGGGCTCTATCCCAACGAGACGCCCCAGCTTCGCCAGCGCATCAATTTCTGGGCGCGGCATTACGGCATTCCGTCATCCATCGTGCAGCGCGTCGTGATCCGGGAATCGCGGCATCAGCCGGGTGTCCGCAACGGCCCCTATTACGGGCTGATGCAGATCCACCCGCAGACGGCGCGGACCATGGGCTATCGCGGGCCGGCATCGGGCCTTCTGGATGCCGACACGAACCTTCGATACGGGGTGAAATACCTGCGCGGCGCGTGGCTGGTCGCGGAGGGCGATCCGGATCAGACGATTCGGTGGTATTCGCAGGGCTACTATTACGAAGCCAAGCGCAAGGGCCTGCTGAAGAAGACGGGCCTGAAATGACCGAGGGGCCCCGCAGGGCCCCTTTTGCAATCAACCGCCCGCGATGATCCGGACATAGTTGCGCGTCTCGCGATAGGGCGGGATGCCGCCGTATTTCTGCACCGCGCCCGGCCCCGCGTTATAGGCCGCAAGCGCCAGGTTCCAGCTACCGAACTGGTTGTACATCATGCGCAGGTAACGCGCGCCGCCGTTGAGGTTCTGGACCGGATCGGTCGGGTTCACGCCCAGCTTGGCGGCGGTGCCCGGCATCAGCTGCGCAAGGCCCATCGCGCCCTTGTGGGACCGCGCATTGGGGTTCCAGCCCGATTCCTGCTGGACCAGGCGCAGGAACAGATCCTCGGGAATGCCGTTTCGCTGCGCGGCCGCGCGGGCATGCGGCAGGTATTCGGTCCGCCTGCCGGTATAGCGTGGAATGCTGGGGGTCAGCGCCGCCGCGACCGCCTCGTCGGCGGCGTTCGGCTGCAGGCGCCGCGAACCCTGGTACTGCGTTGCAAGGCGGGTATCCATCAGCCGCGTCTGGCGGGCGAACTGCTCTGCCCGCGACTTGGATGAACTGCCCGAAAGCCGCAGCCCTTCGGCCACGACGGGGGAAGCCGCCATGACAATCACGCACATCGCCGCTTTCACGGAATGGCCGATATCGATCATCTCGCCCTCGTTCTCTCGACTTCGTCCGTTGCCGGATCTGGGCAACACTATACACGATCGGGCGCGTCAGACCAGCCTGCTGCCGAAGGCGCGCGCGGCCTTTCGCTTGCAGCCACGGGCGGCCCTGCGTTAGACGGTCTGTCAAACGCATCACCCGAGGAATTCAGCCATGGCAGGCAGCGTCAACAAGGTCATCCTGATCGGCAATCTGGGCCGCGACCCGGAAATCCGCAGCTTCCAGAACGGCGGCAAGGTCGCGAACCTGCGCATCGCCACCTCGGAGCAGTGGAAGGACCGCAACACCGGCGAGCGCCGCGAGAAGACCGAGTGGCACACCGTCGCCATCTTCTCGGAGGGGCTGGTGAACGTGGTCGAGCGGTTCCTGCGCAAGGGCAGCAAGGTCTATGTCGAAGGCTCGTTGGAAACGCGCAAGTGGCAGGACCAGTCGGGCCAAGACCGCTACAGCACCGAGATCGTCCTGCGCGGCCTGAACGGCACGCTGACCATGCTGGACGGCCGCGGCGAAGGCGGCAGCGGCGGTGGCGGCGGCGGCTTCGGCGGCGGCAACCAGGGCGGCGGCTATGGCGGCGGATATGACGACTACAACTCGGGGCCGTCCTCGTCCGGCGGCTCGCAGGGGGGCAGCGGTGGCCGTGCCGAATACGACGACGAGATCCCGTTCTGAGGTCCTCGTCACCGAATCGAAGGGGCGGTCCGGCATCGGGCCGCCCCTTTGCGTTGGCCGCGGCCCGTCGCGATGTTGCCCCGCCCGCGCGGGCGGCTTGTCGAAAATTTCACGTCCGCCCCCTGCCCTTTGCGAATGATCCTGCGCTTGACGCAAGCCTGCGGCGGCGCTTTCTGCCCCGAAACCAGGCCGCAGACAGGATGATCCCATGGCGCTTTCCCTGACCGAACTCGAACGCCCCGAAGGCTTCGAACGCCTCGTTCTGGCCGAGGATGCCGATGCGGGCCTGCGCGCCCTGATCTGCCTGCATTCCACGGTGCTGGGTCCGGCTGCAGGCGGCTGCCGCATGTGGCCCTATGGCTCGGATGCGGATGCGATCCACGACGTGACGCGGCTGGCGCGCGGCATGACCTACAAGAACGCCATGGCGGGGCTGGACCTTGGCGGCGGCAAGTCGGTCATCATCGGCGACGCGCGCCGCGACAAGACGCCCGCGATGATGCGCGCCTTCGGTCGCGCGGTGCAATCGCTTGGCGGGCGCTACTGGACCGCCGAGGATGTAGGCATCTCGACCGAGGACATGGCCCACGCGGCCGAGGAGACGCGCTTTGCCGTGGGCCTGTCGGGCGCATCGGGCGATCCGTCGCCCTGGACCGCCGAGGGCGTGTTCCGCTGCCTGAAGGTCGGTGCCGCGCATGTGTTCGGCCAGGACGACCTGTCGGGTCGGCGCGTGCTGGTGCAGGGGCTTGGCCATGTGGGCATGTCGCTTGCCGACAAGCTGCACGGGGCGGGCGCGAAGCTGATCGTGACCGACATTCATGCCGACGCCCTGGCCGAGGCCGAGGCCCGCTTCGGCGCCACGGTCATCGCCCCCGATCAGGTCTTCGAGCAGGCGGTGGACATCTTCGCGCCCTGCGCGCTTGGCGGCGTGCTGGATGCGGACAGCGTGGGTCGCCTGCAGGCGCGTCTGGTCTGCGGTGCGGCGAACAACCAGCTTGCGACCGACGAGGTGGCCGATCTGCTGGTCGAGCGCGGCATCACCTATCTGCCGGATTACGTCGTGAACGCGGGCGGCATCATCAGCGTCGCGTCCGAGATCCACGGCAAGCCCGACGGTTGGCGACTGGAGCGCCTGACCGCCATCGCGGGCCGCGTGGACGAGATGCTGGCCCGCGCCCGCGCCGAGGGTCAGCCGACCACGCGCATCGCCGACCAGATGGTCGAGGCCATGCTGCGCGCCTAGCGCGCGTCGGCCAGCACCGCGCGCAGCAGGTCGGGGACGGCGTCGTCGCAGACGAACGCCTCTCCGATGTCGCGGGCAAGGACGAAGCGCAGCTGGCCGTCCACGACCTTCTTGTCCTGCCCCATCAGCGCGATCAGCTCGTCATCGGTTGGCAGGTCGCCCGGAATGTCCGACAGGCGCGCGGGCATGCCCATGCGGTGCAGATGCTCCAGCACGCGGCTGGGCGCCTCTTGCGAGCACAGCCCCATTCGCGCGGACAGGTCGAAGGCCAGCGCACAGCCGATGGCCACCCCCTCGCCATGCAGCAGCCGGTCGGAATAGCCGGTGGCCTTTTCCAGCGCGTGACCGAAGGTATGGCCCAGGTTCAGCAGCGCACGCTCGCCCTGCTCGGTCTCGTCGCGGGTGACGATGCCGGCCTTCATGGCGACGGAATGGGCGATGGCGTGCTGGCGCGCGGTCAGATCGTCCTGCAGCAGCGGGGCGTTGATCTCCAGCCACTCGAAGAAATCGGCATCGCCCAGCAGCCCGTATTTCGCGACCTCGCCGTAACCGGCCAGGAAGTCGCGGGGCCGAAGCGTGTCCAGCACCCCGATATCCGCCAGCACCAGCGAGGGCTGGTGGAACGCGCCGATCAGGTTCTTGCCATGCGTCGAATTGATGCCCGTCTTGCCGCCGACGCTGCTGTCCACCTGCGCCAGAAGCGTGGTCGGGATCTGCACGAAGCGGACCCCGCGCCGCAGGATCGACGCGGCAAAGCCCACGAGGTCCCCGATCACGCCGCCGCCAAGCGCGATCACCACGTCGCGGCGTTCCACCTTCTGTTCCAGCAGCCAGTCCACGCAATGCGTCAGGTGCGGCCAGCTTTTCGTGCCCTCGCCCGCGGGAAGGGCCAGCGACACGCTGTCGATGCCCGCGGCATCCAGCGCGGCGGTCAGGCGGCCCAGATGCAGGGGCGCGACCGTCTCGTCGGTGACGATGGCCACGCGCGGACGCCGCAGCAGCGGCGCGATGCGGGCGGCGGCATCCGCGATCAGCCCCTCGCCGATGACGACATCATAGGCGCGGTCGCCAAGGGGAACATGGACGGTCACGGGCTGGGGCATGGTCAATCCTCGAACGGGGTGGCGTCGGCCGTGCGCAGGGCGGCCAACAGGCGGGTGGCGGTCGCGTCGATGCTGTCGCCCCCCTGCGAATGGAAGCGCAGATCGGCCTGCGCATAGATCGGCCTGCGTTCGTCCAGCAGGCGCAGCAGCGTGCCCTTGGGATCGGCGGTCTGCAGCAGCGGGCGCGTCGGGCGCTGACGCACGCGGTTCCACAGCACCTCGGCGTCGCAATCCAACCATACCGAAAAGCCGCTGCGGGCAATGATCGCGCGGTTCTCGGGGCGCAGCCACGCCCCGCCCCCGGTCGAGACGATCCCCGGCGCGCCCGTCATCAGGCGGCCCAGCACCTCGGTCTCTCGGGCGCGGAAGAAATCCTCGCCGTCGCGGGCGAAGATCTCGGTGATCGACATGGCGGCGGCGGCCTCGATCTCGGCGTCGGAATCGGTGAAGGGCACGCGCAGGCGTCGGGACAGTTCGGTCCCGATGGCGGTCTTGCCCGCCCCCATCATTCCGATCAGCACGATATGCCGCTGAAGTCGCTTCATCGCCCAAGCCTTTCCCAATCGGGCCACTGAATGACGTGATCTTTCGGAAATTGCCATATATATTCGCCCCGAACCGGCACGAGACCGGTCTTCGACAACACGATTCTTGGCGCGAGCAAAGGCGATTTCGATGCGGAAACTGAAAGTTCTGGTGGTGCTGATTCTGGCTGCTCTGGCGGGCCTTGCCGGATATGCCTATTTCGGCGACATGGCACCCGCCCGCAAGGAAGTGCGCATGCCGCTGGCATTGGACGGGGACAAGTCGCAGGGTGAGTGATCGGCGACCCAGGGCCGCAAGGGGGCTGGCCGCAGCGATGCTGCTGGCCCTGACGCCCTTGCCTGCCATCGCGCAGGACCAGCCCCTTTCGGCCAGCGACTGGCTGTCGGGCAGCGTGCGTGGCCCGGTCCGCGAAAGCTCGGCCTGGCGGCCCGGCGACACGCGTCCCCCCGTCCGCAAGACGCCCCGCCCCAGCCCCGTCGCCACCAGCGGCGAGGTCGGCGCGGTATCCGTCACGCGGCTGGATCACGGCAATCCCGACGCGACGGGCATCCTCAGCCCGCGCCGCGCGGGCCTGCCGGTCGATCTGTGGGCGGGCAGCGATCCTGCCACGGTCGCGGGGATGGTGCTGGAAACGCCCGCGCGGCTGCAATCCATGCAGGGGCTGCTGACGCGCATCCTGACCGCGCAGCTGGCCGTTGCCGATGGCCCGTCCGACGGCGCGCGGGGTCAGCTGTTCCTGGCCCGCGCCGACCGGCTTCTGGACATGGGCGCGGTCGATCAGGCGCAGGGCCTGCTGCTGGCCGCCGGCCCCGGAGAGCCCGAGATCTTCCGCAGGCTGTTCGACATCGCCCTGCTGGAGGGCGACGAGAGCCGCGCCTGCGCCATCATGGACGGCACCCCCGGCATCGCCCCCAGCTTTGCCGCGCGGATCTTCTGCCTTGCGCAGACCGGCGACTGGTCCGCCGCAGCGATCAGCCTGCACGGCGCCGAGATGCTGGACCTCGTCCATGATCGCGAAGCGCAGCTGCTGACCTATTTCCTCGACGACGCCTATGTCGATCACGGCGAGGCCCTCGCCCCGCCCGAGAACCTGTCGCCGCTGGAGTTCCGCATCTTCGAGGCCATCGGCCAGCCCCTGCCCACCACGCCCCTGCCCGTGGCCTTCGCGCAATCGGACCTGCGCCTGAACAGCGGCTTCAAGGCCCGTCTGGAAGCCGCCGAGAGGCTGGCCCGCGCCGGCGCCCTGTCGCCCGGACGGCTGCGCAGGATCTATGGCGAACAGCCGCCCGCGGCTTCGGGCGGGGTCTGGGACCGCGCCGCCGCGCTGGCCGAACTGGACGCCGCGATCGCGGCGGGCGATCACGACGCCGCGCTGCTTCGCTGCTTCCAGGTCTTCCGGCAGGCCGACATGGCGGATATCCTTGCCTCCATGATCGCCGCCGATCTTCCCGAACCCGCGCCCGAGGACATGGGCGATGCCGCCGAAACCGCGCGGCTGCTGCGGCAGTGGCAGGGGCTGTCCGATGCCCCCCTGCCCGCGCCGCCCGCCGACCTGACGGCACAGATCCCCCCCGCGCCCGCCGCCCGCAAGGGCGAGGCGCTGCTGACCGCGATGTCCGATATCGACGCCGCCATCGAAGGCGACATGGCCCGCGCCGCCAAGGGGATCGCCATGCTGATCGCGCTTGGCCTGCCCGAGGACGCGTCGCGGGCGCGGCGGCAGATCATCCTGCTGGACCGGATCGGGGCGGAACGCTGATGTCGCGCGATCATGCGTCCATATCCTCGTTTCTGGACGCGCAGGCGGCCGAGGCCGGGGCCGCGCGCAACACGCTGCTGGCCTATGGCCGCGACCTGCGCGACTTTGCCGACTGGCTGAACGCGCGCGGCCAGGCGATGTCGACCATCACCCGCGACCTGATCGAGGACTACCTGACCCATTGCGATGCGCAGGGCCTGTCGCGGGCGACCCGCGCGCGGCGGCTGTCCTCGATCCGGCAGTTCACCCGCTTCGCGCTGGAGGAGGGCTGGCGCGAGGACGACCCCGCCATCCGCATCTCGGGGCCGCGGCGGGCGCGCAGCCTGCCCAAAACCCTGAGCAAGGACGAGATCGCGGCCCTGCTGACCGCCGCGCCGACCATCGCGCGCAACGCGGCCGACGCGGCGCGGAACACCTGCCTGCTGGAACTGCTCTATTCGACCGGCATGCGCGTCAGCGAGCTGGTCGGCCTGCCGGTGCAGGGCTGCCGCGGCAACCCCGAGGTGCTGGTGATCCGCGGCAAGGGCAGCAAGGACCGGATGCTGCCGCTTGGCGGTCCGGCGCGCATCGCGCTGGCCGAATGGCTGCGCCACCGCGACGACGCCCCCGACAAGAGCCCGCTGGGGCGGCTGGTCGCCGGTCCCGAAGGCCGCTGGCTGTTCCCCGCACCGGGCGCCGAGGGCCACATGCCCCGCCAGAGCTTCGGCCGCATGCTGAACCAGATCGCGATCGCGGCGGGCATCGACCCGACCCGCGTCACGCCGCATGTGCTGCGCCATGCCTTCGCCACGCATCTGCTGGAAGGCGGGGCCGATCTGCGCAGCATCCAGATGCTTCTGGGGCATGCCGATCTGGGAACGACCGAGATCTATACCCATGTGATGGACGAGCGCATGAAGGAACTTGTGCTGAACCACCACCCGCTGGCCCGCGTTGGCGGGCCTGATACCCGACGAACAACCCAACAATCGAACAACGGAACCCATGGACGACCCTTCGAGTAGTTTCGACGCCGCGCTCTGGATCACCGGCGCTGCCATCGTGATCCTTCTGAGCATGTCTGCCTTCTTCTCCGGCTCGGAAACGGCGCTGACCGCCGCCAGCCGGGCCAAGCTGCGGGCACGCTCCGACAAGGGCGACGGCGGCGCTTCTGCGGCCCTTCGCGTCACCGAGGACAGCGAAAGGCTGATCGGGGCGATCCTTCTTGGCAACAACGTCGTCAACATCCTGTCGGCCAGCCTTGCGACGGCGCTGTTCACCCGCCTTCTGGGCAGCAGCGGCGTCGCCATCGCGACGCTGGTGATGACGATCCTGGTGCTCATCTTCTCCGAGGTGATGCCCAAGACCTATGCGATCTCGGCCCCGGAAAAGGTCGCAAGCCTGGTCGCGCGGCCGATCCGCATCCTGACCATCGTTCTGGCCCCCATCGTGGCGGTCGTGCGCGCGATCGTGCGGGTCATCCTGCGCCTGTTCGGGCTGCACACCGATCCCGGCACGCACATGTTCTCGATCGAGGAGGAGATCGCGGGCGCGCTGTCCATCGGCCACGCGCAGGGCGCCGTCCACAAGGAGGACCGCGACCGACTGCTGGGCGCGCTGGACCTGGGCAACCGCACCGTCGAGGAGATCATGCGCCATCGCAGCGAGATCCAGATGATCGACGCCGAGATGCCCCCCGAGAAGATCCTCGACACCGTCCTTGCCAGCCCCCATACCCGCCTGCCCGTCTTCCGCGACGAACGCGAGAACGTCGTGGGCGTCGTCCATGCCAAGGACCTGCTGCGGGCCGTGAACCGCGCCATGCGCGAGGCCGGCGACAGCACGGCGGCGCAGCGCTTCGACATCATGTCGGTCGCCATGCCGCCCTATTTCGTCCCCGAGACCAGCGTGCTGGACGAACAGATGCGCGAGTTCCTCAAGCGGCGGACGCATTTCGCGCTGGTGGTGGACGAATACGGCTCGCTGCGCGGGCTGATCACCCTCGAGGACATCCTCGAGGAGATCGTGGGCGAGATCGCCGACGAACACGACACCGAGGCCGACCAGACACTGAAGCCGAACGCGCAGGGCGACTATCTTGTCGATGGCGGCATGACGATCCGCGACCTGAACCGACAGCTGGACTGGACCCTGCCCGACGACGAGGCGAACACCGTCGCGGGCCTTGTCATCCACATGGCGCAGTCGATCCCCGAACAGGGCCAGGTGTTCAGCTTCCACGGCTATCGCTTCGAGGTTGTGACGCGGCGCGAGAACCGCATCACCCGGCTGCGCGTGCGCCCGCTGGCCCCCGTCCCCGCATCCGACGAGTGACAAGTTATTCGGCGCGCCGCTTGCAACGGCGCGCCGTGACGCCTAACAAATCCGCAACCACATACCTGCTGCAAGGACCGCCAATGGATATCGCTGCCCGCCGCTCTGCCAACCCCGACCACTGGAAACTGGCCAGCGCGATCCGCGTGCTGTCGATGGACGCCGTCGAGGCCGCCAATTCCGGCCATCCCGGCATGCCGATGGGCATGGCCGATGTCGCGACCGTCCTGTTCCGCAACCACCTCAAGTTCGATGCCAAGGCGCCGAACTGGTTCGACCGCGACCGCTTCATCCTGTCGGCGGGCCACGGCTCGATGCTGATCTATGCGCTGCTGCACCTCACCGGCTACGAGCAGATGACGCTGGACCAGATCCGCAACTTCCGCCAGATCGACGCGATCACCGCCGGTCACCCCGAATACGGCCATGTCGAGGGCGTCGAGACGACGACCGGTCCGCTTGGCCAGGGCATCGCCACCTCGGTCGGTTTCGCCATCGCGGAAGAAGCCATGCGCGCCGAATACGGCGAGGGCCTGTGCGACCACCGCACCTGGGTCATCGCCGGTGACGGCTGCCTGATGGAGGGCATCAGCCACGAGGCCATCGCCATGGCTGGCGCCCAGCAGCTGGGCCGCCTGATCGTGCTGTGGGACAACAACGACATCACCATCGACGGCCGCGTCAGCCTGTCGGACAAGACCGACCAGCATGCGCGCTTTGCCGCCGCGGGCTGGCGCGTGCTGTCCTGCGACGGTCACGACCCCGCCGATATCGACCGCGCCCTGACCGAGGCCGCGAATGGCGACGGCCGCCCGACGCTGGTGGACTGCAAGACCATCATCGGCTTCGGCGCGCCGAACAAGGCCGACACCAACAAGGCCCACGGCTCGCCCCTGGGCAAGGACGAGATCGCGGCCACGCGCGAGGCCTATGGCTGGACCGCCGAGCCCTTCGACATCCCCGCCGAGATCATGTCGGCATGGCGCGAGATCGGCACCCGCGGCGCTGCCGCCCATGACGAATGGCGCGCCCGCGTCGATGCCCTGTCGACCGAGCACCGCGACGAGTTCAGCCGCCGCATCACCAATGGCGTGAACCCCAAGCTGGACGAGGCCATCGCCGCCTTCAAGGCGACGACCCGCGACGAGAAGCCGAAGGTCGCGACCCGCAAGGCCTCCGAGAACGTGCTGGCCGCGCTGAACCCGAACATGCCCGAGAATTTCGGCGGCTCGGCCGACCTGACCGGGTCGAACAACACCAAGACCGGCGACATGGGCGTCTTCAGCGCCGAAGACCGCATGGGCCGCTACATGCATTACGGCATCCGCGAACACGGCATGGCCGCCGCGATGAACGGCATCTGGCTGCATGGCGGCTTCCGCCCCTATGGCGGCACCTTCCTGACCTTCACCGACTATGCGCGCGGCTCGATGCGCCTGTCGGCGCTGATGGGCCTGCCGGTCGTCTATGTCATGACCCATGACAGCATCGGCCTGGGCGAGGACGGTCCGACCCACCAGCCGGTCGAGCATCTGGCGATCTGCCGCGCGACGCCGAACACGCTGACCTTCCGCCCCGCTGACCAGATCGAGACCGCCGAGGCCTGGCAGATCGCCCTGTCGCATGACAGCGCGCCCTCGGTCCTGGCGCTGTCGCGTCAGAACCTGCCGCTGCTGCGCCAGGACATCGACCAGAACCTGACCGCCAAGGGCGCCTATGTCCTGCGCGAAGCCAGCGACAGCCCCAAGGTCGTGCTGATGGCCTCGGGTTCCGAGGTCGAGATCGCGGTCGAGGCGCGCGACGCGCTCGAGGCCGACGGCATCCCGACCCGCGTCGTCTCGGTCCCCTCGATGGAGCTGTTCCGCGCGCAACCCGCCGCCTATCGCGAAGAGGTGCTGCCCGCGGGCACCGTCCGCATCGCGATCGAGGCCGCCGTCCGCCAGCCCTGGGACTGGCTGCTGCTGGGCGAGCGTGGCACCGAGGCGAAATCCGCCTTCATCGGCATGGAGGGCTTCGGCGCTTCGGGTCCGGCGCCCGCGCTCTACAAGCATTTCGGCATCACCACCGAAGCCACGGTCGAGCGCGCCAAGGCGCTTCTGTGACACGCCCCATTTCGGGCAGGGCGCCGGGGTCATCGCACCCCGGCGTTCCGGTGCCGGCATGAGGGCGCTGGCACGCGGTTTCGCCCTGATGGGCCATGACGGGGGCCGGTTCCGGCCCTCTTCCGATCAGGCGATGGGGATCGTGCTGGTCATCGCCGCGATCCTCGGCTTCACGCTGATGGATGCGACGGCGAAATACCTGACCCAGACCTATCATCCGATGCAGGTGATCTGGTGGCGCTTCACCGGCAACCTGCTGATCCTGCTTGCGATCTTTCGCGGGGGCGTGCTGCCCGCGATGCGCAGCAAGCATCCCGGCCTGCAATTCTGCCGCGCGCTGACGCAGATGGGATCGGTTGGCCTGTTCTTCACCGCCATCCAGTATATCGGCCTGGCCGAGGCCACGGCGATCATGGACCTGAACCCGGTCCTGATCACGCTTGGGGCCGCGCTGTTTTTGGGCGAGAAGGTCGGCCCCCGCCGCATCGCGGGGATCGTGGCGGCGCTTGTCGGCGCGATGATCATCATCCGTCCCGGCGCGGGCGTTTTCCAGCCCGCGGCCCTGCTGCCGCTGGTCGGGGCCTTCACCTTCGCGGCGGGCGCGCTGCTGACGCGCATGACGCGGACCGACACGCCGACCACCTCGGTCATGTGGTCCGCCGTGATCGGCACGATCCTGTTCAGCGCGATCCTGCCCTTCGTCTGGGAACCGATCGCGCTTGCGGATTTCTGGGCCTTCGGGCTGCTTGCGATCTTCGGGACGGCCAGCCAGTACCTGCTGGTGCGCGCCTTCAGCACCGCCGAGGCCGGGGCCCTTGCGCCCTTCGGCTATACCGGGCTGGTCTGGGCGGGGCTGTGGGGCTGGATCTTCTTCGGCCAGATCCCCGATCGCTGGACCGTGACGGGGGCCACGATTATCGTGGTCGCGGGGCTTTACGTTTGGTCGCGCGAGGCGCGCGCGGCAAGGAAGGGCTGATGCGCGAAGACGGAACGACGCTGATCGACAGGCTGGCGAACCGGGCATTCCTGCTGGTGGTGGGCGCGACGCGCCTGTTGCCCTATGAACGCCGCATTCCGATGACGGGGTGGATCTTCTCTCGGGTGATCGCACCCCTGGCCGGATGGCGCAGGCGGATCCGCGACAACCTTGCGCTGGCCCGCCCCGACCTGTCCGAGACCGAGGTCGAGCAGATCGTCCGCGCCGTTCCCGACAATGCGGGCCGCGCCATCGCCGAGATCTATTCGGGCGAGGAATTCACATCGCGCATCCACGCCGCCGACCCGCTGGAGGGTCCGGGCCTGCCGGTGCTGGAGGAGGCGTTCGAATCCGGGCGTCCGGTCATCATCGCCTGCGCCCATTTCGGCAATTACGACGCGATGCGCGGAGCATTGTCGGGGCGGGGCTATCCCGTCGGGGCGCTGTACCGCCCGATGAACAACGAGGCGTTCAACCGCCACTATATCCCCGCCATCACGGCCATTTCCGAGCCGCTGTTCCCGCGCGGGCGTGCGGGTCTGTCGGCGATGCTGCGCTTCCTGCGCGGCGGGGGCTGGCTTGCGCTCGGGTTCGATCAGCACGACCGCCACTCGCCCGAGCTGCGCTTCTTCGACCTGCCGTCCAAGACCGTGCTGACCCCGGCCGAGCTTGCCATCCGCTATGACGCGCTGCTGCTGCCGGTGCACGCGATCCGCAAGGAGGACGGGTTGGGCTTTCGCGTCCATGTGGGCGATCCGGTGCCGCATGGCGATGCCAAGGACATGATGCAGGCGCTGAACGACGATCTGGAACAGCTGGTGCGCCGCCATATGGGGCAATGGTTCTGGGTCCACCGCCGCTGGAAGTGACCCTGCCCCGAGAATCAACAGGCCCGCAAACAAAAAGGCCCGGACGATCCGTCCGGGCCTTCTGCATTCATGGCGACCGCGTTCAGACGGCCTTGGCGACCTCGGCCGCACCGGCAGCCTCGCGGCGGGCGCGCAGCTCCTCGGCGACCAGGAAGGCCAGTTCCAGCGACTGGCTGGCGTTCAGGCGCGGGTCGCAGGCGGTGTGATAGCGGTCCGACAGGTTCTCGTCGGTGACGGCGCGGACGCCGCCGGTGCATTCGGTCACGTCCTGGCCCGTCATCTCGAAATGGACGCCGCCCGGGATCGTGCCTTCGGCCGCGTGGACGCCGAAGAACTCGCGGACCTCGCGCAGGATCGAATCGAAGGCGCGGGTCTTGTACCCGGTCGAGGACTTGATGACGTTGCCGTGCATCGGATCGCAGGACCAGACGACGTTCGCACCCTCTTCCTGCACGGCCTTGATCAGGCGCGGCAGGTGATCGCCGACCTGCCCCGCACCGAAGCGCGCGATCAGCGTCAGGCGACCGGCCTCGTTTTCCGGGTTCAGCTTGGCCATCAGCACCTTCAGATCCTCGGCCGAGGTCGAGGGGCCGCATTTCAGGCCGATCGGGTTCTGGACGCCGCGCGCGAATTCGACATGTGCGCCATCGGGCTGACGGGTGCGGTCGCCGATCCAGATCATGTGACCCGACCCCGCGACCGGCAGGCCGGTGGTGGTGTCGATGCGGGCCAGCGCCTCTTCGTATTCCAGAAGCAGCGCCTCGTGGCTGGTGTAGAAATCGACCTTGGACAGCTGGTGCGCCGTGTCCGAGTTCACGCCGGCGGCCTGCATGAAGGCCATCGCATCACCGATGCGGCCCGCGATGTCGCGGTACTTCGCAGCCTCGGGGCCGCCCACGAAATCGGCGATCCAGCTCTGGACGCGGTGCATGTCCGCGAACCCGCCGGTCGAGAAGGCGCGCAGCAGATTGAGCGACGCAGCCGCCTGGGTATAGGCCGACAGCATGCGCTGCGGATCGGGGATGCGGGCCTCGGGGGTGAAGTCGAAGCCGTTGATGATGTCGCCGCGATAGCTGGGCAGTTCGACGCCGTTCACGGTTTCCATGGCCGAGCTGCGCGGCTTGGCGAACTGGCCCGCCATGCGGCCGACCTTGACGACGGGCATCTGCGCGCCCCAGGTCAGAACGACCGCCATCTGCAGGATCACCTTGAAGGTGTCGCGGATGTTGTCGGCACTAAATTCCTGGAAGCTCTCGGCGCAATCGCCGCCCTGCAGCAGGAAGCCGCGACCGGCGCCCACTTCGGCCAGCTGGGCCTTGAGGCGGCGTGCCTCGCCCGCGAAGACCAGGGGCGGCAGGCGCCGCAGCTGCGATTCGACCGCCGACAGCGCGTCGGCGTCCGTATAATCGGGCATCTGGATGCGCGGATAGGCGCGCCAGCCGGCCTTGTCCCAGGTTTGGGTGGCGACGGGTTTGCGGGTATCCTGCGTCATCTCGATACGCTCCTTGGAAAAAATGGTCGGGACGATATAGACGCGAATGGCCCTCAGGGAAAGGGTTTGCTGAACCCCCGTGCATCCTTTTGGCGACAACGGCGCGGGTGACGTAAATTCTTGCGAAGCGGATCGTTCGCTGGTTGGGTGCCGGGCAGATGACTTGCCAGGATGCGCCCAGCCGATGACGAACCCACGCCGCTTCACGTTCCTGCTGCTCGACCGGTTCACGATGCTGCCCTTCACCGCCGCGATCGAGCCCCTGCGGCTGGCCAACCGGCAGGCGGGACAGCAGCTCTATACCTGGCGGCTGGTGGGCCCCGCGGGGGATCGCGCGGTCTGTTCCAACGGCACCGCGCTGGCCCTGGATGGCGGTCTTGCGATGGACGGCCCGCCCCCCTCGCGCGACGAGGTCGTGCTGGTCTGCGGCGGTACCGAGATCGCCCGCGAGGCCACGCGCCCCGTGATGGCGTGGCTGCGCCGCATGGCGCGGGGCGGCGCGCAGATCGGCGCGCTGTGCACCGGATCCTGGGTCCTGGCCGAGGCGGGCCTGCTGGACGGGCGCAAGGCCACGATCCACTGGGAAAACCACGACGGCTTTGCCGAGGCCTATCCGCAGGTGGACCTGTTCCGCAGCGTCTTCGTCCATGACGGCAACCGGTTGACGGCGGCGGGCGGGACATCCGCGATCGACCTGATGCTGCACCTGATCGCCGAGGCGCATGGCGACGCGCTTGCCGCCGACGTGGCCGACCAGATGCTGCACACCGCCATCCGCACCGATCAGGACCGCCAGCGCCTGTCGATCCCCACCCGCATCGGCGTGCGCCACCCCCGCCTTGCCGCCGTGATCGCGCGGATGGAGGCCAACCTGGAAGAACCGATCAGCCCCGCGCAGCTGGCGACCGATGCGGGCATGTCCACGCGCCAGCTGGAACGGCTGTTCCGCCGGTACCTGAACCGCAGCCCAAAGCGGTACTACATGGAGACCCGACTGGCCCGCGCGCGCAACCTGCTGATGCAGACCGAGCTGTCGATCATCGAGATCGCGCTGGCATCGGGCTTCTCCAGCCCGTCGCATTTCTCGAAATGCTACCGGGCGCAATATGGCAGCACGCCCTATCGCGAACGGGGAACCTCGGCCCCGGCGACGCAGTCCGCTTAACGGCCCGTTAACCTTTCTTACCATAGTGTGATCCCCGCCGAGACGTGGGGTCACGGCATGTGGCAGGCAGGGCGCGCGGAATGGAACACAAGATCACTCTGCTGACGATGCCCGGACGCATTCCGAACGCATCGAGCACGCAATACTCGCCCTGGAGCAACGTCAGCGGACCGATCGATTTCACCGGCGCGGTCACCCAGGTCGTGGGCATCGTGGATGACGACGACCGGTTCGAGCACCGATATTACAGCCCCTCCGAGACCCAGCAGACGCTGGCGCAGGACCTGACGCTGCGCCACGGCACCGGCAGCACGGTCCTGCCCGCAGGCACCGGCCTGCAAAGCATGGTCGGCGGCTACATCGTAGGCGCGGATGGCGGCCAGTTCGTCGTGATGTTCCTGAACCGCGTCGTCGGAACCTCGATCATCCACGAGGTCGGCGAGCGGCATACCGTGATGATCCTTCCGGTCGCACGGGCCGATGGCAGCCTGCCCGTCTTCGATACGGCGATCGCCTATCGCTATGGCGGCCTGCGGGGGCTGACACCGGCGAACAATTCCTCGCTGGTCTACGGCCTGGCGACGCCGACGCTGTGCTTTGCCGAAGGAACGGCGATCCGCACCGCCAAGGGGCTGCGGCAGGTTCAGGATCTGCGTGCGGGGGATGCGGTCTGGACGGCGGATGCGGGGATGCAGAGCATCGCCTGGGCCGGGATGCAGCGGCTGGGGCCGCGCGATCTGGACCTTGCGCCGCAGCGCCGTCCCATCCGGGTCGCGGCGGGGGCGCTTGGCGGGGGCCTGCCCCGCCGCGACCTGATCCTGTCGCCCCAGCATCGCGTGCTGATCCGGTCGCGGATCGCGGAGCGCATGACCGGCAGCCCCGAGGTGCTGGTCGCGATCCGGCATCTGGTCGGGCAGCCGGGGATCGAGGTGATGCGCGATGCGACGGGCGTCGGCTATTGCCATCTTCTGCTGGACGCGCACCACCTGCTCGAGGCCGAGGGTGCGCTGGCCGAAAGCCTCCTGCCCGGACCTCAGGCGATCCGGAGCCTTGCACCCGCAGACAGGCTGGCGGTGACCACGCTGACCGGCGGGCGGGAGTTCACGCCCGCGCGTCCGATCCTGTCGGGCCAGCAGGCGCGCGGCCTGCTGCGCCGCCACCAGCGCCACGCACGGGCGCTGGTCTGCGCGGATTAGAGCCCGACGAGTGCCCGCGCGAATTCATCGGCGTCGAAGGCGTCCAGATCGTCGATCTGTTCACCCACCCCGATGGCGTGGATCGGCAGGCCGAAGCGGTCGGCCAGCGACACCAGCACGCCGCCCCGCGCCGTGCCGTCCAGCTTGGTCATCACGAGGCCCGACACGTCTGCCAGCTTCTGGAACGTCTCGACCTGGTTCAGCGCGTTCTGGCCGGTGGTCGCATCCAGCACCAGCAGGGTGTTGTGCGGGGCCTCGGGGTCCTTCTTGCGGATGACGCGGACGATCTTGGCCAGTTCCTCCATCAGGTCCTGGCGGTTCTGGAGCCGTCCGGCGGTGTCGATCATCAGAAGGTCCGCGCCGTCGGCCTCGGCCTTGGTCATCGCGTCCCAGGCCAGGCTGGCGGGATCGCTGCCATGGGGCGCGACCATCACGGGAACGCCCGCGCGGTCGCCCCAGACCTGCAGCTGTTCGACCGCCGCTGCACGGAAGGTATCGCCCGCCGCGATCACGACCGACTTGCCCGCCGCGCGGAACTGGCTGGCCAGCTTGCCGATGGTCGTGGTCTTGCCCGCGCCGTTCACGCCGACCACCAGCACGACCTGCGGCTTCTTGGCATAGAGCGGCAGCGGACGGGCCACCGGGGCCATGATGCGCGCGACCTCGGTCGCCAGCAGCTCTTTCAGCTCGGTCGCGGATACGCGGCGACCCATGCGGCCTTCGGCGATGTTGGCGGTGACGCGCAGCGCGGTCTCGACGCCCAGATCGGCCTGGACCAGCATGTCCTCGAGGTCCTCGAGCATGTCGTCGTCCAGCGCGCGGCGCGGTTCCTCGGCCTTGGTACCCCCGAACAGACGACCGACGAGGCCGGCGGGCTTGGGCGCCTCGGGGGCGGGTGCCGGGGTTTCGGGCGCGGGCGCAGGGGGCGCGGCTTCGGGCGGCGTCGCGTCCTCGGACACGATCCCGTCCAGCCCCTCTCCGATCTTCGTGGAAGAGCGCGTCAGCCGCTCGCGCAGTTTCGAGAAGAACGCCATGTGAAAACCCCGCTTGTATCGAAGCCAGACCTAGCGATTTGCCCCGCAAAGGAAAAGGGGGGCCTTTCGCCCCCCTTTGTCCGTCTCAGTCGCGCATCTGCCGGATCAGCCCGGCCAGCGCCTCGGTCGAGGGGTCGTGGCCGGGGGCGTCCTCGCCCTTCAGCAGCGGCTCGACCTTCAGGGCCAGCTCCTTGCCCAGCTCGACCCCCCATTGGTCGAAGCTATTGATGCCCAGGATCACGCCCTCGACGAACACCCGGTGTTCATAGAGCGCGACGATCTGGCCAAGCGCGAAGGGCGTCAGCTTGTCGATCAGCAGCGTGGTCGAGGGGCGGTTGCCCGGGAAGACGCGGTGGCGCGCCTGGCGTTCCAGCTCGTCCCCGGTCAGGCCCTTGGCCTCCATCAGGGCGCGCGCCTCGTCCAGGCTGCGGCCCCGCATCAGGGCTTCGGACTGCGCAAGGCAGTTCGCGGCCAGCAGGATGTGGTGATGGGCCAGGTCGGGCTCGTGGCCGTTCGCGGCCAGGATGAACTCGGCCGGGACGGGCATCGTGCCCTGGTGGATCAGCTGATAGAAGGCGTGCTGGCCGTTCGTGCCGGGTTCGCCCCAGACGACGGGGCCGGACACGACCGGCAGATCGCTGCCGTCCATCGCGACGCGCTTGCCGTTCGATTCCATCTCCAGCTGCTGCAGATAGGCGGGCAGCCGGATCAGGCGGTTGTCATAGGGCAGCACGGCGCGGGTGGGATAGCCGCAGACCTGGTGATGCCAGATCCCCGTCAGGGCCAGCAGCACGGGCAGGTTCGCCTCCAGCGGCGCGCTGCGGAAATGCGCGTCCATCGCCGCGCCGCCGGCCAGGAAGGCGTCGAAATCCTCGGGGCCGACGGCCAGCATGACCGACAGCCCGATCGGACCCCAGACCGAATACCGCCCGCCGACCCAGTCCTCGAAGCCGAAGACGCGGGATTCGTCGATGCCGAAATCGGCGGTCTTGTCCACGGCCGAGGACAGCGCCGCGAATTGCGCCGCTGGCTGGGCGACCGCTGCCGCCATCCAGTCGCGCGCAGTGCGGGCGTTGGTCATTGTCTCGATGGTGGTGAAGGTCTTGGACGCGACGATCACCAGCGTCGTTTCGGGGTTCAGCCCCTTCAGCGTATCCGCGATGTCCGCGCCGTCCACGTTGCTGACGAAATGCGTGCGCGGCCCGTCGTGATATGGCGCAAGCGCCAGCACCGCCATGAACGGCCCCAGGTCCGAGCCGCCGATGCCGATATTGACGACATCGGTGATCTTGCCGCCCTGCCCCGTGAACGCACCCGAGCGCACGTCGCGCGCGAAGGCGGTCATGCGGGCATGGGTCTTGCGGACCTCGGGCATGACGTCGCGGCCATCGACCGTGACGCTGGCATCGAGGTTGCGCAGCGCGGTGTGCAGGACCGCGCGGCCCTCGGTCTCGTTGATCTTCTCGCCCGCGAACATGGCGTCGCGGCGGGCCTCGACCTGCGCGTCACGGGCAAGGTCCAGAAGCATGTCGCGCGCCTGCGCGTCGATCATCGTCTTGGAATAGTCAAAGACCATCCCGTCGGCCCTGGCGGTGAAGCCCTGCACGCGGTCCGCGTCGAACAGCGCGTCGATCCGCGCATCGCCCTGGGCTGCGCGGTGGTCCTGAAGGCGGCTCCAGTGATCGGTCATCGCGGCGTTCCTTATTCGGCCCAGTGGACGGTGGCGGTGTCGAGGAAGGCGCGGATCGGGGCCTCGATCGGGTCGAGCTTCATCGCGCGCTCCAGCGCCTCGCGCTTTTCGGGGCCCATGATCAGCACGTGGGTGTTCAGCGCGTCGGCCAGCACCGGACGCGTCAGCGTGATGCGCGGTTCCTCGGCGCCATCGGCGCGAATTGGCATCAGCATGGGCGCGTCGGCGGCCATCGCGGCCTTCAGGTGATCGGCGCCGGGGAACAGGCTGGCGGTGTGCATGTCGTTGCCCATCCCCAGCAGCAGCACGGTCAGCGGCAGCGCGGGCGCGATGCGTTCGGCCAGCGCACCGGTCGCCTGGTCGGGCGTCTCGTCGCCGGTGAACAGGTCGATATAGCGCGCACCCTCGGCCTTGTCCTTGAGCAGGTGACGGTGCAGCAGGCGCGTGTTCGACCGCTTGTGCGTGCCGTCCACCCAACGCTCGTCGCCCAGAAGGACGGTGACGCGGGGCCAGTCCAGTTCCGTACCCGACAGCGTCTCGAATACCGGCGCGGGCGAGGTGCCGCCCGGCACGCAGAGCGTCGCGCCGTCATTGCCGCGCAGGTGCTGCGCCAGCTGAGAGGCGATCCTGTCGGCAAGCGACAGGGCCAGCATCTCGCGGTCGGGGTATTCCTTGAACTCCATCGCCATCAGCGGATCTCCCTCCAGCGGCGGTTGTCGCGGTGCATCAGGCGCAGGGCCTCGTCCGGGCCCGAGGAACCGGGATCGTAAGGCTCCGGGGCGCGCTTGCTGTCCTCCCAGGCCTGGATGATCGGGTCGGTCCACGCCCATGCCGCCTCGACCTCGTCGCCGCGCATGAACAATGTCTGGTTGCCGCGGATCACGTCCATGATCAGCCGTTCATAGGCATCGGGCATGTCCCGCCCTTCGGGGCCAAGCGCATCCGCGAAGGACATGTCCAGCGGCACCTGCACCAGACGCATGCCACCCGGTCCGGGTTCCTTGATCATCACGCGCATGTTCATGCCCTCGTTGGGCTGCAGGCGGATGACCAGCTCGTTGGCCTTGGGGTGGCCGCTGTCGTCGAAGATCGAGTGCGGCGGCTCCTTGAAGGTGATCGCGATCTCGGAGGTGCGGGCGCGCAGCTTCTTGCCCGTGCGCAGGTAGAAGGGCGTTCCCTGCCAGCGCCAGTTCGAGATGCGGACCTTCATCGCGACATAGCTCTCGGTGCGGCTGGCGGGATCCTCGGCATCCTCGAGATAGCTGGGGGCATCGCCATCGGCCTGGTACTGGCCGCGCACGATCTCGTGGGGTTCGACCGGTTCCAGCGCGCGGATGACCTTCAGCTTCTCGTCGCGCACGGCGTCGGGATCGAAGTGATAGGGCGGCTCCATCGCGATCAGGCACAGAAGCTGCATCATGTGGTTCTGGACCATGTCGCGGATCGCGCCGGACTTGTCGTAATAGGCGCCGCGCCCGGTCACGCCCACCGTCTCGGCCACGGTGATCTGCACGTGGTCGATGAACTGCGCGTTCCACAGCGGTTCGAACAGGACGTTGGCGAAGCGGACGGCCATCAGGTTCTGGACGGTTTCCTTGCCCAGGTAATGGTCGATCCGGTAGATCTGCTGTTCGGTGAAATGCCGCGCCAGCGTGGCGTTCAGCGCGCGGGCGGTTTCCAGATCGCGGCCGAAAGGCTTTTCCACCACGATGCGGCTGTCGTCATCGGCGATGCCGTGGCCCGCCAGCCGTTCCGCGATGTCGCCGAACAGCGACGGCGCGACCGAGAAGTAGAAGGCGTGGACCGCGCCATCGCGCATGCGCGACTTCAGCTCCTTCCAGCCGCCCTCGCCCTTGGCGTCGATGGGCACGTAACCCAGCATGCCCAGGAATTCGGCCAGCGTGGCGTCATCCGCCTTGACGCCCGCGAATTCGCAGACGGCGGCCTTGGCTTCGGCCCGGAAGTCGTCGTCGCTCTGATCGGTGCGGGCGGCGCCGATGATCTGCGCCTTGGGCGGGATCTGGCCCGCGACAAAGCGGCGGAAAAGCCCCGGCAGGATCTTTCGATGCGAAAGATCGCCCGTGGCGCCGAAGATCACGAGGTCGAAATCATCGACCGGAATGACGCGCGAGACCATGCTGTCCTCCTTGTGTTTGACATCCGCAATATCGTGTGTGAGCGGTAACAGCAACGCGAATTACACCTTCATCAGCTTGGCGAGCCGCGGCAGGCGGCAGCGTTTCAACAATTCCGCAGAACTCATCGCGCCGCCGGCAGCTTCGGCACGGGCGCGGGCGTTGGCGACCGCGCGGTGCAGGGCGTCCGCGTCAAGCGCGTGGATGTCCAGCAGGAAAGCGTCGGGATGGATCGCCCGCAGTCCCAGCCGCGACATCAGCGGGCGCGGGAAATCACGCAGGTTCGCGGTGACGATCAGGTCAGCCCGCCCTGCCAGCGCGGCCTCGACCACGTGGCGGTCGGCGGGGTCGGGAAGGTCCAGGTCGATCGCCCGGTCGCCGTTATCGGGCTGGACGGCATCGGGGAAGCGTTCGCGCAGCAGCGCGATCTCGGCCCCGGCGATCTGGGCGGCGACCGGCCCCACGCGAAGCGCCGCGCGGGACCATTCGCCAAGGATGCGATCCGACCACATGGGGACATAGAGCCCCTCTGCGGCAAGATCGGTCAGGATCTCTCGCAGGATGGTGGGGAACAGGACGTTCGCATCCAGCAATGCGCGCATCAGTCCAACCGGAAGAACAGCGACTTGAGGTATCCGGTCTCGGCCAGCTGCGGCAGCGTCGGATGGTCGGGACCGGCCTGGCCGCTGTGCAGCAGCTGCCCCCGGCGACCGCCGCGCCCGATGCCGCGCGCGCTGACATTGCGGAAGCTGGTCATGTCGGCCGCGTGGCTGCAGCTGCACAGCCCCAGATAGCCGCCGGGCTTGACCAACTGCGCCGCCAGCCGCGCGACGCGTTCATATGCACGCAGCCCGGCCTCGAGCGCGGGCTTAGCGGGGGCGAAGGCGGGCGGATCGCAGATCACCACGTCGAAGCGGCGATTGTCAGCGGCCAGCTGTTCCAGCATGGCAAAGGCGTCGCCGCGCAGGGTCTCCAGCCGGTCCTCGGCGCCCATGGCGCGCGCACCGCCCACCGCAAGCTCCAGCGCGGGGGCGCTTGCATCGACGCAGGTCGCGCGTTCCGCCCCCGCCGCCAGCATGGCAAGGCCGAAGCCGCCGACATGGCTGAACATGTCCAGCACCTCGCCCTTGTCGACAAGCGACTGGGCAAAGGCGTGGTTGGGGCGCTGGTCGAAGAACAGGCCGGTCTTCTGCCCGCCCATCAGGTCCGCAAGATAGGTCGCGCCGTTCATCGCGACCGGGATCGGAGCCGCAGGCGCGGTGCCGCGGATGACCTCCATCCGCTCGGGCAGACCCTCCAGCCCGCGTGCGCGGCCCTGCCCGTTCAGGACGACCGTGCTGACGCCCGCGATCTCGACCAGCGCATCGGCGATGCGGTCGGCCATCGCATCGGCCCAGGCCGCGTTCGGCTGCATCACCGCCGCGTCGCCGAAACGGTCGATCACCAGCCCCGGCAGGCCGTCGGCCTCGGCATGGACCAGGCGATAGAAGGGCTGGTCGTAGAACCGCTGCCGCATGGCCAGCGCGCGTGCGATGCGGCGTTCCAGCCATGCCGCGTTGACGCGCGCCTCGGGGTCGGCATCCATGACCCGCGCGACGATCTTGGAATTGGTGTTCACCGTGACCAACGCCAGCGGCTTGCGCTCGGCATCCTCGAGGATGGCGAAGCCGCCGGGTTCGATGGACTTGGTGCGGCGGTCGAGGACGGTCTCATCCGCGAAGACCCAGGGGAATCCGTGGCGGATCGCCTGGGGCTTGGATTTCGGACGCAGGCGGATGACGGGCAGGTCGGACATGGCAGGGGTTCCTTTCGCGGACCGATCTGGCATGACGCCCGCCCCCGCACAAGCGGCGATGCCTGCGATCCCTGCGCAAATTTTCGCAACCGCAGGGCGGGCGAGCTGCGTTTCGCTGTTGTCGGGCGGTTGAATTGTTAACGCTAACTACGTATGCTCCGCCCGAAGCCAGAGGGAAGCCACATGACACTTCACGCCAGCATCGAACGCGTCACCGACCGGATCCGCGAACGCTCTCTCGCCTCGCGCGCGGCATATCTGCAGAAAATCGAGAAGGCGGCCCAGGACGGACCCGCGCGGGCGCACCTGTCCTGCGGCAACCAGGCCCACGCCTATGCCGCGATGGCCGACAAGGACGACATGGCGACGACGCGCAAGCCCAATATCGGGATCGTCACCGCCTATAACGACATGCTGTCGGCGCATCAGCCCTACGAGCGTTTCCCCGACATCATCCGCCGCGCGGGTCATGCGGCAGGCGCCACGGTGCAGGTCGCGGGCGGCGTGCCTGCTATGTGTGACGGCGTGACCCAGGGACGACCGGGGATGGAGCTGTCGCTGTTTTCCCGCGACGTGATCGCGCTGGCGGCGGGCGTCGGGCTGTCGCATGACTGCTTCGATTCGGCGATGTATCTGGGCGTCTGCGACAAGATCGTGCCGGGGCTGATCATCGCGGCGGCGACCTTCGGGCACATCCCGGCGGTCTTCGTGCCCGCCGGTCCCATGCCCTCGGGGCTGCCCAACGACGAGAAATCGAAGGTCCGCCAGCAATTCGCGGCCGGAGAGGTCGGGCGCGACGCGCTGATGGCGGCCGAGATGGCGTCCTATCATTCGGCGGGGACCTGCACCTTCTACGGCACCGCGAACACCAACCAGATGCTGATGGAGTTCATGGGCCTGCACCTGCCCGGCTCCAGCTTCGTCAACCCGAACACCCCCCTGCGCGAGGCGCTGACCACGGCTGCGGTCGAACGCGCGGCGGCGATCACCAATCTGGGCAACGAATACATGCCCGCGGGCCAGGTCCTGGACGAACGCGCCTTCGTGAACGGCATGGTCGGCCTGATGGCGACGGGCGGCTCGACCAACCTGGTGCTGCATTTGCCCGCGATGGCGCGCGCGGCGGGCGTGATCCTCGACATCGAGGATTTCCACGACATCTCGGAAAACGTGCCGCTGATGGCGCGGGTCTATCCCAACGGTCTGGCGGACGTGAACCATTTCCACGCCGCCGGGGGTCTCGGCTACATGATCGGGCAGCTGCTGGAGAACGGCCTGCTGCATCCCGACGTCAAGACGATCAACGGCACGGGGCTGGACGGATACACCGCCGAACCCAAGGTCGCGGATGGCCGCGTCCGGTGGGAGGCTGGCGCCAAGGACAGCCTGAACGACAAGATCCTTCGTCCCGCGACCGACCCCTTCGCCAAGACGGGTGGGCTGAAGCAGCTGTCGGGCAATCTGGGTCGCGGTGTCATCAAGGTCAGCGCCGTCGCACCCGAGCGTCGCGTGATCGAGGCCAAGGCCCGCGTCTTTGCCGACCAGGAAGAGGTCAAGACCGCCTTCCGCGCCGGCGAATTCACCGAGGACACGATCGTCGTCGTTCGCTTCCAGGGTCCGCGCGCCAACGGGATGCCGGAACTGCATTCGCTGACCCCGGTGCTGGCGGTGCTGCAGGATCGCGGGCTGAAGGTCGCGCTGCTGACCGACGGGCGCATGTCGGGCGCATCGGGCAAGGTGCCCGCCGCGATCCACGTCTCGCCCGAGGCCGCGACGGGCGGGCCGCTTGCCCGCGTGCAGGATGGCGACGTGATCCGGCTGGATGCCGAGACCGGCCAGATCGAGTGTCTTGCCCCCGATTTCGACAGCCGCACCCCGGTTCAGGCCGATCTGTCGAACAGCCAGCAGGGTCTTGGCCGCGAGATGTTCGCGGCCTTCCGCGCGGTCGCGGGCGATGCGACCGACGGCGCGGGGGTCGTGGTCTGACCGCTTACGCGGCTGCGGCAACCTCGCAGACGACGCGGCGAAGATAGCCCGCGAAATCGGTGGCCACGTCGCGTGCGGGGCCATCGGCGACATAGACGTTCAGCCATGTCGGGGGCAGCGGCGGCAACGCGCCGCCATGCTCGACCGGCTCCAGCCCCGGCTGGTGCAGACCGCGCGGCAGGATCGTCAGGCCCAGATCGGCGGCGGCAAGGACCAACCAGGTCTCGCTGCCGCCATCGGCCACCACCTGCTGCCACTCGATGCCCGCCCGTTCCAGCGCGTCCAGCGCGACGGGGTGATAGGCACAATGCGGCGAATTGGACAGCGGCAGCGGCCTTTCGCGCCACGCCTGCCCGCCTGCCGCCCCGAACCATGCCAGATCCACCTTGGCCAGGTGATGCGCACCGGGCGGCGCGTCGAATTCGGTCGTCAGGATGATGTCGTGTTCGCCCCGCCGCATCTGTGCGCGAAGGTCCTTGCTGCGGGCGCCCTCGATGTTCAGCTCGACCTGCGGGTAATCGGCGCGAAAGGCGCGTACGGTCTGCGCGACCTTGGTGAACAGCCAGTCGCTGGTCAGCCCCACGCGCAGCCTGGCCTTGGGACGCGCGCCGGTAAAGCGCGACAGGATCGCGTCGTTCAGCGCGACCATCTTGCGGCTTTCGCCCAGCAGATCCTGCGCGAAATCGGTCAGCATCACCCCCCTGCCCGCCTTCTGCAGCATGGGCCGTCCGAACACCTCCTCCAGCCGCTTCATCTGCATCGAGAGCGCGCTCTGCGTCATGTTCAGCGCCTCTGCCGCGCGGGTGACGGCGCCATATTCGGCCACTGCCTGCAGCGACCGCAGCGTCGCGATATCCATGTTGCGCATCGTTCACATCCTTTACGTCGGTTGATGGATCGCATCAAAACCATTCGTTTCAAATATGACTTCAGCTGGCCTACATATCAACCTGCAAGATGAAGGAACGCCATTTCATCATGCGCATTGATACATTTCATCATCGAGGTTGAACCATGTCCGTCAAGTCCGCCGCAATGCTCCGCGTCGTCACCGGTCACGGCATCCTGCCGCGGCCCAACTGGCTGGAGCGTATCATGACCATCTTCGACGTCCGTCGCAGCCGCATCGCGCTGGACCGGCTGACCGACAAGCAGCTGGCCGATATCGGCCTGACCCGCATGGATGTCGAGCAGGAGATCGCCCGCCCCGCATGGGACGTGCCCGCGAACTGGCGCCGCTAACGGTCGGGTTCGCCGAAACGTTCCAGCATGCGCGACCGGATCTGGTCGCGCGTCTGGCGATAGGCGTCCAGCTTGGCCTCTCGACCCTCGGCCAGTCCGGCAGGGTCCATGACGGGCCAGTATTCGACATCCAGATGCGCGTGGCGCGTCATCTCCAGCGCCATGCGCTGACTGGCGGGCGACAGGGCGACGATCAGGTCGAACTGCGACAGGTCGTCCCCCCAGTCGCGCATCTCGTCAAAGCTGCGGGCGCGGTGGTTGGCCAGGGGCACGCCGATCTCGTCGCAGACGGCGATGGCGAAGCCGTCCACCTCCATGTCGCTTTTCACGCCGGCCGACTGGACATAGGCCAGCCTGCCGTAGAACTGCTTCATCATCCCCTCGGCCATGGGCGAGCGAATGGCATTGTGATCGCAGCAGAACAGGACCGATGAGGGGATCTTGCCCTGCGCCATCCCTTCAGCCCTGCGGTATCAGGGCGCAGATCAGGGTGAACAGGCGGCGGGCCGTGTCGATATCCAGCCGCGCCTTGCCCTCCAGCCGTTCCTGCAGGGTGCGCGCGCCTTCGTTGTGGATGCCGCGCCGTGCCATGTCGATCGCCTCGATCTGGGCGGGGGGCAGCCGCTTCACCGCATCGAAATAGCTCTGGCAGATCTGGAAGTAGTCCTTGACCACCTGCCGGAACGGCCCGAGCGACAGGTGGAACTCTGCCACCTTCGCGGCGGCCTCGTCCTGAAGGTCGAAGACCAGCCGCCCGTCGCGGATGCACAGCTCCAGCACGAAGGGCCCTTCGGGTTCCGTGCCCCCCTCGCGGGCAGGCACGGCAAAGCTGTTATCCTCGATCAGGTCGAAGATGGCGACGCGGCGCTCCTGCTCCATCTCGGGGGTGGCAGGCGGGATGGCGCTGTCGTCGATCTCGATCCTGATGATGCGGCTCATTCGGGCATTCTCTCGTTCAGGGTCCCCAGCCTAGCCTGAACCGAAGCGCCATGCGCCTGCAAGCCCTCGGATGCGGCAAGGCGCACCGCGGCGGGGCCGATGGACGCAAGGGAACCGGGCGTCAGCCGCGCCATGGTCGTGCGCTTGACGAAATCCATGACCGACAGCCCCGACGAGAAGCGCGCCGACCGCGCGGTCGGCAGCACGTGATTCGGCCCGCTGACATAGTCGCCGACCGCCTCGGGGGTATGCGCGCCCAGGAAGATCGCGCCCGCGTGGCGGCATTTCGCCGCCAGCGCCTCGGGCTCGGCCACGACCAGTTCCAGATGCTCGGGGGCGATGCGATCCGAAAGGGCCGCGGCCTCGTCCAGGTCGCGGACGGTGATGACGGTGCCGTAATCGCGCCAGCTTGCGCCCGCGATGGCCGCGCGGTCCAGCGTGGGGATGATGCGCTCGACGGCATCTGCGGTGGCACGGGCCATGGCGGGATCGGTGGTGATCAGGATCGACTGCGCATCCGCGTCATGTTCGGCCTGCGCCAGCAGATCCCATGCCAGCCAGTCGGGGTTCTGGTCGCCATCCGCGATCACCAGCACCTCGGACGGGCCCGCGATCATGTCGATGCCGACGCGCCCGAAGACCTGCCGCTTGGCCGCCGCGACATAGGCGTTGCCCGGTCCCGTGATCTTGTCCACCGGCGCGATCGTGTCGGTGCCATAGGCCATCGCCGCGATCGCCTGCGCGCCGCCGATGCGATAGATCTCGTCCACGCCCGACAGGCGCGCGGCCAGCAGGACCAGCGGGTTCACCACCCCACCCGGCATGGGCACGCAGATCACCAGCCGCTCGACCCCCGCGACACGCGCGGGGATCGCGTTCATCAGCACCGACGAGGGATAGGCCGCCTGCCCGCCCGGAACATAGAGCCCCGCTGCCGAGACCGCGCTCCACCGCCATCCAAGGGTCGCGCCGGTGTCGTCGGTCCAGCTGTGATCCTGCGGCATCTGGCGTTCGTGATAGGCGCGGATGCGTTCGGCGGCCAGCTCCAGCGCGGCGCGATCCTCGGGCGAGACCTTCGCGATCTCGGCGTCCATCTCGGCGGCGGTGACGCGCAGCCCCTCGGGGGGCAGGTCCAGCCGGTCGAACCGGGCCGTCAGTTCGCACAGGGCGATATCGCCACGCGCGCGCACATCCGCGATGATGGCCGCGACCGTGTCGTTCACGTCCGCGCTGTCCTCGCGCTTGGCCGACAGCATATGCTGGAAGCCCGCTTCGAAATCCGCGTCGCTGCTGTTCAGAAAGACCGGCATGGCATACCCCGTTTCGCAATTCACGCATCCGGGACTGCCCCGGACGCCCTGCGGGATCAAGCCGCCGCAGGGGGACGGGATGCCGCAGGTCTCAGTTGGTCGATGTCCCGATCACTCGGGGTGGTGCGGGGCCTTGCCCGACACCGCCTTGTGCGGGCGCGTCACGTCGCGCAGGTCCAGATTGATGCACTCGACCTCGGCCATGATCGTGCCGTCGCCCGCGAAATCCAGCGCAAGGCGACCGGTGCCGTCCTCGCCCGGGATCCAGCGGATCGCCAGCAGTTCCAGCACGGTTCCAGGATCGCGAGAGATCCCGTCCGAGACGACGCGCATCACGTCGCCGATCGCCAGGACCGCCCGGACACGCTCGAACTCCCGGCCCTCGGAACGGGCCGCGTCGGCATCCTCCCACCGGAAGCGCGTCACCAGCAGTGCAAGGCGGCGCGCGCGGGCGTCATGGCTGATGTCGGACGCGGTCAGCACCGCATCCTGCACCAGCGAGGACAGGATGTTCAGATCGGTCGCATCCTCGGCCCGGATGGCAAGGGGCCGCGGATCGGCATCGGTGAAACGGGCGTCTTCGGCCATGGATCACTCCTCCTTCACGCGTTCGATATGGGCACCCACGCCGCGCAGCTTGCGCACGACATGCTCGTAACCGCGATCGAGGTGATAGACGCGGCTGACCGTGGTCTGACCCTCCGCCGCCATCCCCGCAAGGATCAGGCTGACCGAGGCGCGCAGATCCGTCGCCATGACCGGTGCGCCGCGCAGCTTGTCCACGCCGCGCACGGTCGCGTGGCCGCCATGCACCTCGATATTTGCGCCCATGCGGGTCAGTTCGGGCGCGTGCATGAAGCGATTCTCGAAGATGGTTTCTTCCAGAACGCTCGTGCCCTCGGCGGTGCACATCAGCGCCATGAACTGCGCCTGCAGGTCGGTGGGGAAGCCGGGGAACGGCGCGGTGGTCACGTCCACGGCCTTCACGCGGCCGTTGTGGTGGGACACCTTGATGCCGCGGGCGGTCTCCTCGACGGTGACGCCGGCCTCTTCCAGCTTCTCGCAGAAGGCCGAGAGAAGCTCGATCCTGCCGCCGATGCATTCGACCTCGCCGCCGCAGATCGCGGGGGCCAGCATATAGGTCCCCAGCTCGATCCGGTCGGTCACGACGGGATAGGTCGCCCCGTGCAGCGATTCGACGCCCTGGATGGTGATGGTGCCGGTGCCTTCACCCTCCAACTGCGCGCCCATGGCCCGCAGGCAGCGCGCAAGGTCCACGATCTCGGGTTCGCGGGCGACGTTCTTCAGGACCGTTGTCCCACGAGCCAGCACGGCGGCCAGCAGCGCGTTCTCGGTCGCGCCGACCGAAACCAGCGGGAATTCATAGGTCGCGCCCTTCAGACCACCCTGCGGCGCCTTGGCAAAGACATAGCCGTCGCGCAGGTCCAGCTGCGCGCCCATCGCCTCCAGCGCGCGCAGATGCAGGTCCACCGGACGCGCGCCGATGCCGCAGCCGCCGGGCAGCGAGACCTCGGCCACGCCGTCGCGCGCCAGCATCGGACCCAGCACCAGGATCGAGGCCCGCATCTTGCGCACGATGTCGTATTCGGCGCGATGACTGGTCAGGTCGTGGCTGGACATGGCCAGCACCTGCCCGTCCTGCAGCGGGGCAACCTCGGCGCCCAGGCTCTGCAGCAGGGTCGTCATGGTGTGGATGTCCGACAGGCGCGGCGCGTTCGTCAGCGTCAGCGGCTCGTCCGTCAGCAGCGTCGCGGGCATCAGGGTCAGGCAGGCGTTCTTCGCCCCCGCAATCGGAATCTCGCCCTTCAGAGGGCCGTTCCCTTCGACGATGATCTGATCCATCAGTTGTCCTTGCCTGTCGCCTGGCCCGTTTCGGGCGCATCCTCGTTGTCCTGATCACGACCGGCCGAGTTGCGCGCCCTTGCCTGCGCCTTGCGTCGGGCAAGGTTCGCCCGAAGCGCCTGCGCAAGGCGTTCTTCCCGGCTGCCGGGCTTGGGTTTGCTGTCGCGTCGATCGTTCATGGTGTTTCCTGTTAGCGCCCGCCCGCGCCTTCGTCCAGCAATCGCGAAAGCAGCGGTGCGTCATCGGCGATTTTCTGAAGTGCTGTGCGAAAAAATGCGGAAATGCCCCTTGCACCCCCCTAGGGCTTTGGCTAAACGCCCCTTCACCGGCGCTGTGGTAGCTCAGTGGTAGAGCACTCCCTTGGTAAGGGAGAGGTCGAGAGTTCAATCCTCTCTCACAGCACCAGGTTTTCCCCAAGATTTCCTGATCCTGCACGCGCGCCCCGTGGCCTGCGCATCCGCATGTGAAAAAGGCCGGACACCCTGTCGAATGCCCGGCCTCTTCGCGTTCGGATCGTCCGGTCAAAGCTCGATCACGACCTTGCCGATGGCATTGCCGCTTTTCAGGTGGGCATACGCGGCATCGACATCGCTCAGGCCGAAACGGCGATCGTCCAGCAGCGGGGTGACCGCGCCCGCGTCGATCAGGCGGGCCAGTTCGGCCAGGATCGCGCCATGCGTCTCGCGGCGGAAATCGTTCAGCATCGGGATCAGCATGAAGACCACGTGCAGGCTCAGGCCGCGGAAATGCGCCGTGCTGAGGTCCATCTCCAGCAGCGCCACGGTCGTCACGACATCGCCGTTCAGCGCGGCGGCGGCAAAGGAGTTCGCCATGTTCTGCCCGCCGACCGTGTCGAAGACCACGTCGAAGCCCGCGCCACCCGTATGGGCGTCCACGTATTCCACGACGGTCTGGGCGCGATAGTCGATCGGGCGCGCGCCATACCCCTCGATGCAGGCCAGCTTTGCCTCGCCCGTGCCTGTCGAGAACACCTCGGCGCCCTTGTGAAGCGCCAGCTGAACGGCCAGGTGGCCGACGCCGCCCGCGCCGCCATGAACCAGCACCTTGTGGCCTGCGGCGATACCGCCGCGCTGGACGCCCTCGAAGGCGGTGATGCCGACCAGCGGCACGGCGGCGGCTTCCCTCATGCCGATCGAGGCGGGCTTGTGCGCGATCAGGCGGGCATCGGCGAGCATGAACTCGGCCAGCGCGCCCTGCAGATCGGCCAGGCCACCGGCGCAGCCATAGACCTCGTCGCCGACGGCAAAACCTTCGACACCCTCGCCCACCTCATCGACGATGCCCGCGAAATCCATTCCCAGGATCGCCGGCAGATCGGGCGACAGGGGCAGGTCCTTGCCCATTTCGCGGATCATCGTGTCGACGGTGTTCACGCTGGTCGCCTTGACGCGGACGACGACATGGCCGGGGACGGCCTGCGGCTTGGCGCGTTCGGCGGGGACAAAGCTGGCCTCGGGGCCGTAGTCGTTCAGGATCATGGTCTGCATCGGATGCTCCGGCTGTCTTGATGTGCTGATCCGAAGATATTCACCCGCGCAGCCGATAAAATCCGGCAAACCGGGATTTCAGAATACGCGAATCCCGAATGATCGGGACGATCCCTGCGCGCCTCCGGCGAAAAAGAACGCTGATCCCACGCTGCGCGCCCGCAAGCCACCGCCGTTTCGGCATGTCGAAGCGTTCGGGAACGATATTCCGCCCTAAGCGCTTGATCCGCAGGCATGGTCCGCCCCGCACGGGCATCACCGGATGCGCGGAAACTCGAACGGGGCGGGCATCGCTGCTATCTCTCGGATCGACCCTGACCCAACGACAACGCGAGCGTATCATGAACACCCCGATCGCCTCTGCCGCGCTGGCCGCAGCGCTTCTTTCCGCCACCGCGCTTCAGGCGCAGACGCTGGACAAGCCGCTGGTCTCCGCGCAGGAACTGGCGACCTTGCTGGACTCCGAGGATGTCGCCGTCCTGGACATCCGCGCCCCCGAGGGCAGCGACAGCTATGCCGAGGGGCATGTGGAGGGCGCGGTCAACGCCCCTTATGCCCTGTTCCGCGGCCCCGAGGACAATCCCGGCCAGCTGCCCTCGGAAGAACAGCTGACCGAGACCCTGCGCAAGCTGGGCCTGACCGAGGATCGCCCGCTGGTCATCACCTACCAAGGCAGCGACGAGACCGATTTCGGCGCGGCCGCGCGCGTCTACTGGACGATGAAATCCGCCGGGATCGACGACCTCGCGATCCTGAACGGCGGGCTGAACGCCTGGACCGAGGCGGGTCTGGAACTGGACGATGCCGCCGTGACGCCGCAGCCCTCGGACATCACCGTCACCTGGGACGACACCTGGACCGCCAGCGTGGACGACGTGCAGGCCGCCATCGACGGAGAGACCGACACCCAGCTGGTCGATGCCCGCCCCGAAAGCTTCTGGAAGGGGGAGCAGGCCCATCCCGCCGCCGCGCGTCCGGGCACCCTGCCCCAGTCGCGCTTCTTCGTGCACAGCAGCTGGTTCTCGGGCGGACCGGCCATCGTCGATGCCGACGCCGCGCGCAAGCTGGCGCAGGAAAACGACCTGATCGGGTCCGAGAACCTGATCTCGTTCTGCAACACGGGCCACTGGGCCGCGACCAACTGGTTCGCCATGTCCGAGCTGGCCGGGATCGAGAACGTGAAGCTCTATCCCGAATCGATGGTGGGCTGGTCCAATGCGGGGCGCGACATGGCGAACGCGCCGGGCCGCATCCAGCACCTGTGGACCCAGATCAAGAACGTCTTCTGAGATGGCGATGACCGACACGACGATGCCCGCGCCTACGCGCGCGGGCAACATCACCCGGCGCGGCGCGCTGATCCTGGGCGCGCTGGCCCTCTGCGGGCTGGTGGCCGTGATGGTCGGCGCGCGCTTCGGGCTGCTGCTGATGATCGGCCTCGGCTTCGGCATCACGCTGGAGGGGTTCCGCTTCGGCTTTGCCGGTCCGTGGCGCGCGACGATCACCAGGCGCGATCCGGGCGGCACCATCGCCCAGCTGATCGCCATCGCCATCGTGGCGCTGGCCGCGTTTCCGCTGCTGTCCAGCCACGGATCCGAGATCGTCGGCGCACATGCGCCCGTGGGCCTTGCGATGATCGGCGGCGCCTTCGTCTTTGGCGCCGCGATGCAGGTCGTGATGGGCTGCGGGTCCGGCACGCTGGTCAATTCGGGCAGCGGCAACCCGATCAGCCTGATGGCGCTGCCCTTCTTCGCGATCGGCAGCTTCGCCGGGGCGTACCACCTGCTGTGGTGGACCTCGCTCGGCTCGATGCCGACGGTGGCGTTTTCCGGCACCTCGGGGCTGATCGGCACGCTGGTCGCGCTGGCCGCCGTCGCGGCGGTCCTGCTGTGGCGCGCCCCGCCAGAGCTGCGCCGCGTCCCGCGCAGGCTGTGGATCGCGGCCCCCGTGCTGGCGGGCCTTGCGATCCTCAACCTGCTGGTCGCGGGCCAGCCCTGGGGCGTCGTCTACGGGCTGGGCCTGTGGGTCGCCAAGGGGGCGGCGGCGACGGGCGTCGACCTGACGCAATCGGCCTTCTGGGGGACCGAGGCGAATATCGCGCGCGTCGGCCAGTCGCTGCTGACCGACGTGACCTCGCTGACCAACCTCGGCATCATCGGGGGCGCGTTCCTCGTGGCCGCGTGGCGCAACGGGCTGTCGCAGAAGCTGCCCTCCTATCCGGCGCGGGCATGGGTCGCGACGATCGTCGCGGGCTTCCTGCTGGGCTACAGCTCTCGGCTGGCATTCGGGTGTAATGTGGGGGCGTTCTTCTCGGGGATCTCGACGGGCAGCCTGCATGGCTGGGTCTGGTTCGCCGCCGCCTTCGCAGGTGCCTTCGTCGGCATCCGCCTGCGGCCGCTGCTGGGATTGGAGGCGAAGGCATGAGAACGCGCAGGCTGACCGTGTCGCTGACGGCGATCCTGGTTCTGGGGCTGGTCGCGTTCGACCTGGCCATCTCGGAGCCGCCGAACCCGTTCCGCGCTCCGCCGATCCTGGCCTTCGGGTCGGGGCAGGCGTCCGGCGGGGCGCATTGCGCGGCCCTTCCGAACTGACCGAAAGGGGCGCGTCACCGCGCCCCTTTCCCGTTCAATAGCTGGTGGCGAAGGCGAAGATCATCGCCAGACCCACCGCGATCCCCGCGACCGTCGGCACCACCCTGCGCGCCCCGATCAGCGCATAGGAGATGACCACGCATCCCCCGCCGACCGTCAGCAACGCCAACAATGCGCCAAGCGGATCGGATGTCAGCCGGATCAGCGCGGGATGCGCCACCATGCCAAGCGGGATCAGGTACAGCCCGACCCCAAGCGCCATCGCCGTGATCGCGACGCGCAGCCAGTTCTCGCGCGCCATGCCGGCGGCGATGAAGACCGCGCCGCAGACAGGCGGCGTGATGGTGGACAGAAGCGCGAACCAGAAGACGAACAGATGCGCCTGCAGCGGCTCCAGCCCCAGCTGCGTCAGTGCCGGTCCCGCGACCGAGATGCAGATGACATAGGCCGCCGTGGTCGGCACCTCCATCCCCAGCACCAGGCAGGCCAGCGCGGTCAGCAGCAGCGACGGCCAGATCGTCCCGTTCGACGTGGACAGGATCAGCGACGTCACCTTGACCCCGAGGCCGGTGATCGCCAGCACGCCCACGATGATCGAGGCGCAGAGGATGATCGCCGCGATCAGCGCCACTTGCCGCGCCGAAGTGATCAGCGCATTCTCGAACCTCGATGCGGCGCGGCGGATGTCGATGCGCATGTCCGACCCCGCGACCAGCAGGACCGCACCCGCGATGATCGCCAGCGCCGCCGAATATTGCGGCGTGAAGCCCAGCCCGAACATCCCGCCCAGCAGCACCGCGAAGGGGACCGCGAAGAAGGCCGAGGTGACCGCGACCTCGGCCCCGCCGGGGCGCTGGTCGGCGGGCAGCGCGCCCAGCCCGAAGCGGCGGGCATAGGCGTCGATGCCCACCCAGACGACCACGAAATACAGGATCGCCGGCAGGATCGCCGCGCCGATGATCTGGGTATAGGGGGTGCCCGTCAGCTCGACCATGACGAAGGCGCCCGCGCCCATCAGCGGCGGCATGATCTGCCCGCCCGAGGATGCAACGGCCTCGACCGCGCCCGCGATGCGGCGGGGATATCCAAGCCGGATCATGGCGGGGATCGTGATCGCGCCGGTCGATGCGACATTGGCCGAAGCCGACCCCGAGATCGACCCGAACAGCGCCGATGCGATGACCGAGACCTTGCCCGCCCCGCCGCGCAGGCGACCTGCGACGGCGGCTGCAAGGTTCATGAAGCCCTGCCCGGCCTCGCCCGCGTTCAGCACCGCGCCGAAGATGACGAAGATCGCGACGACCCCCACCGACACGCCGGTCAGCGATCCGAAGATCCCGCCCTCGGCCAGGGTCAGCGTGCCCATCAGGCTGGCGGCGGGCAGCGGCGCGTGGCCGAACTCGCCCGGGATGTGCTGACCGAACGCGGCATAGGCCAGCGCCAGTGCCGCGATCAGCGGCAGCGGCCAGCCGATCGCACGGCGCGCGGCCTCCAGCACGGACAGCAGCAGGACGCCGCCCACGGCATATTGGAAGCCGGTCTCGACGAAACCGTACTGGTCGGCAAGCCGTCCAGCGTTCAGCGCGATCCAGACCGACCCGCCGATGCCCAGCAAGGCCAGCACGACGCCCGCCCAGCCCACGAGGCCGCGGGGGCGATCCTCGGTGAAGATGAAGATCCAGGGCAGGATCAGCGCAAGATGCAGCGGCCGCGCGACAAGGTTCGGCACCAGCCCGGAAAAGATCAGCCCCAGATGGAAGGCTGTCAGAATGAACGCGGCGGACAGCATCGCTGCCCGCCGCATGGTCGACACGGCCCGTTCGGTCATTCCCCGACTGCCACCCCTGCTTCTTCGTAGTAGCGCGCGGCGCCCGGATGCAGCGCGCCCAGTTCGGCCACCTGCTCCGTGCTGACGCCATCCCACCAGGGCGCATTCGCGGCCATGGCATCGCGCTGCGTCCAGAAGGCGCGGGTCAGCTGATAGGCGGTTTCGTCATCCATCGCGGTCGAGGCGAAGGCCACCACCGGCAGGCCCGTGGTCACGATGTCGCCCGCCTGCCCCGGATAGACTTCGGCGGGGATGACGACACGGGCCTGGCCCGTCTGGGCGACCTGCTCGTCGGTCAGGGACAGGATGCGCACACCCTCGCCCGCGGCGGCCTCGATCACGTTCGGCGCAGGGAAGCTGCCCGCCGTGACGAAGCCGTCGATCTGGCCGTTCGTCAGCGCATCGCCCGCGTTCGACAGTTCGGCATCCGCGATGGTCACCTTGTCGGTCAGCCCGAACAGATCCAGGTATTTCTGACCCTCGCTGGCGCCGAAGCTGCCCTTGCCCAGAAGGATGCGCTGCCCTTCCAGCGCGGACAGGTCGGTCGGCCCCTCGGACCCGCCCATGACGAAATGCATGGTCAGCGAGGGGATCGGGAACAGGGCGCGGATCTCGTCGAAATTCGGGTTGCCCTTGCCCTCGAACGGGCCGGTCGCGCCCTGCGCCGCAGCCACCAGCGAGGGCGGCGCGGTGAAGACGTAATCGCCGCCGCGCGCGCGGACCTCCATCACGTTCTGGACCGAGCCCTGGCTTTCCTCGACCGTCATGCCGATCTGCCCGTCGGTGGCGCTGCGCACGCCCTCGGCCAGTTCGACGGCCATCTGGTAATAGGACGTGCCCGTCTTGGCCGACTTGTAGGTCAGCCGCGTTTCCGCATGTGCCGCCCCCGCCGCGACCAGCACGGCACCGGCCAGCATGGCCTGTTTCCATTGACGCATCGTATCCCCCTTCGCTGCGTTCCGCTTCGGCACCGACAATTAAGCCATCCGATCCCTCCGGTCCATCGCGTTCCGGCCCCACCCGAGCGATGCAGGACGTGCAAAATCCGTTATTTTACTTTGATCTATGAAAAACTCGGCCTATCTGTGACCCGTAGGACAGCCCCGAGAGAGTATGAAGATGACCGGCGATACGCCCCACCGGTTGCAGGACCACGCCGCCTTCCGCTCGGGCGCGCATGATTTCCAGGCCGATATCGAACGTCTTGCCACCAACGAGACGATCCGCACCATCCTCGAGACCGTGATGCTGGCGACCGAGATGCGCTTTGCCGCCGTCGCCCGCGTGACCGAGGATCGGTGGGTTGCCTGCCGCACCGTGGACGAGATGAGCCTGGGCCTGGCCGAGGGCGACGAGATCGAGGTGCAATCCACCTTCTGCCAGCAGGTCCGCCAGTCGTCCTGCAAGGTCGTGTTCGACGACGCCGCGAACGATCCGGTCTATCGCGGGCACGCCATCGCGGAACGGTTCGGGATCGTCGCCTATGCCTCGATCCCGATCCATCGAAGCGACGGGTCGTTCTTCGGCACGCTCTGCGCGCTGGACAGCCAGCCGCGCGACGTCACGAACCCCCGCGCCATCGCCATGATGGAGATGTTCGCCGACCTGATCGGCCAGAGCCTCGAGACCGAGGAACGGCTGGAGGCGCAGGACCTTGCCCTGCAATACGAACGCGACCTTGCGCGCCTGCAAGAGGAGTTCGTGGCGATCCTGGGCCACGACCTGCGCAACCCCGTCGCGGCCTTCCAGGCGGGCCTGCGCCAGCTTGGGCGCGAACCGATGGGCGAGACCGCGCAGGTCCTGCTGCCGCTGATGCAGTCGTCGGTCCAGCGCATGAACGAGCTGATCAACAACATGATGCTGCACGCGACCGACCGGCTTGGCGGCGGGATCCGCGTGGCCAAGACCGACGACGCGCCGCTGGCCCAGACCATATCCCAGATCGTCGAGGAGCTGCGGATCGCCAGCCCGGACCGCCAGATCCTTCTGGACCTCGCGCTGGACCGCCCCGTCGCCTGCGATGCGCAGCGGATCGGTCAGGCCATTTCCAACCTGCTGTCGAATGCGCTGACCCACGGCCTGCCCGACGCCCCCGTCGAGGTCTCGGGCCGGATCGCGGAAACGGGCATCACCATCACCGTACGCAACCGTGGCCGCGACATCCCCGAGGAAACGCGCCGCAACCTGTTCCGGCCCTTCCATCGCGGGCCTTCGGCGGGCGGCCAGGGCCTTGGTCTGGGACTGCATGTGGCGGCCTCCATCGTCGCCGCGCATGGCGGCGGGATCGAGGTGACCTCGACCGACGGGCTGACCGAATTCACGATGCAGCTGCCGCACTAGGCGGCTGTATCGAAAGGGAAACGAAGCATCGACGACCGAACGGATCGACCGTTTCGGCAAGGCTTCCATCGCTTTGGGAAAGGATGGTGCCCGGAGGCGGATTCGAACCACCGACACGCGGATTTTCAATCCGATAGCGCAGCCTTTGTTTTCAATCCGTTAGATGGGAAACAGGGCGCGGACATACCAAAAACGAATCGCGAAACCGGGAAACCGCATGTGTTTCCCGCAGGGCCGATTTGCGCCCCATCCAACCCATTAAAAAGATAGCCAGGAGGCTGACATGGCAGAATTCAAAGAGGTTTCGCGCAACGACTTCTACAGAGCGATTGGCCCCCTGGATGTGGTCTTTGACGCAAAGCACTTCGATAACGGCAGGATGTGCGAAACCACATTCAAGTTTCGCGACGGTCGCCTCAAAGGCAGATCCATCGGAAAGAGCGGATGCCCCGACTCGAAGAAATTCTACCTCGCAGAAAAGACCAGCTAACCGACTCCGGCGGGTGGAAGTCCTGCCGGGCCTACCATAGCACTACCGCGACATTGTTTTTCAACAGCTTTTCGACGTTTTGACCCACGGCAAAAATCGCGTGGTCCACAATGCCGATATGCTCAACCGCTGGCGAGTCCAGCTAACCGGAGGCCGATATGGCGGACGGATCCACTATCATTAAGCGCCGCATCGAGGCTTGCGTGATGCAGGCTCAGATGAACGCCAGAAACCACGGCGGCGACAACGCCACCGCAGCAGCCGACCTGATGTGCGCATTCATGCTCATCGCCGTGAAGTCCGGTGCAGACCCCGAGAAGGCGCTGGCCTCAATGTGGGAGCACTCCAAAGTCGTCGTGACTGACTTCTGGCCCGACCAGATAGTCAACTGACCTCCCGCCCAGCAGATAGGAGACGCCCATGACCCGCCCCATCGACGCCGAGGTGCGCGATATGATCGACCGGCTGCGCAGTTGCACGGAAGATGATGCCTAAGCTCAGGACCCATTGATTTCAGACCTTTGGCATGATTCAGGCCCCACAAGGAGACCTGAACGATGAGCAACCTTTACTGGCTGTCCGACGCCCAGATGGAGCGTCTCAAACCTTTCCTTCCGAAGAGCCATGGCAAGCCCCGCGTCGATGATCGTCGCGTCCTGAGTGGCATAATCTTCATCAATCGCAATGGGTTGCGCTGGCGTGACGCGCCGAAGGAATACGGCCCGGCAAAGACACTCTACAACCGGTGGAAGCGCTGGAGCGAGATGGGCGTGTTTGCCAGGATCTTCGAGGGATTGGCCTCGGAGGCAACGGATCAGAAGACGCTGATGATTGATGCGACGTATCTGAAAGCCCATCGCACGGCGTCGAGCCTGCGGGTCAAAAAGGGGGGCGTGCACGTCAGATCGGGCGGACCAAAGGTGGCATGAACACCAAATTGCACGCCGTCGCCGATGCAAAGGGGCGGCCGATCGGGTTCTTCATGTCGGCCGGTCAAGTCAGCGATTACACCGGTGCAGCGGCTCTGCTGGGCAGCCTGCCGAAGGCGGGGTGGCTTCTGGCCGACAGAGGCTATGAAGCCGATTGGTTCAGAGATGCCTTGAAAGACAAGGGGATTAAAGTCTGTATTCCCGGTCGGAAGTCCCGCAAGAAGGCGGTGAAATACGACAAGCGGCGCTACAAACGGCGCAACCGCATCGAGATCATGTTCGGCAGACTCAAGGATTGGCGGCGCGTTGCCACCCGATACGACCGATGCCCGGAAACCTTCTTCTCTGCGATCATGCTCGCCGCAACCGTCTTGTTCTGGCTATGATCCAGAACGAGTCCTGAGCCTACGCCGAACCGTGGGCATTTGGCCGGATCATTTGGCAAGCCGCCGACATGCTCGAATCCCTCACAGCCCAGGATCAAGAACCGCACGTCTGCCTGTTGCACCTAGCGATGAATGGTCAGTGCATGCAGTGCGGCGCTTTCCCCGCCCTCACAACACAGGAGACGCAGAATGACCGCACCTGACCCTACACCCGCCAGACCGGCAAGGCCTCCACTCGCGCCATAGCCTCGGCCTGATGCGCCGGGTACTCGGTGCCTGGGACGTAGCTGGTCAAGCTTGTTGCGCGCCGTTCACAGATGGCGCATCGCGCGCGGGCAACATCCGGTCAGGCGGCGCCCAATCGCTCAGCTGAGCGATGCCATGGTGACCGCAGGAGCAGTAGAGGCGGCCATAATGGATCATGCAGCGCGTTTAGCGCGCCGGCTGAATTCGGGCCAGTCAATCCCGTTCGACAACCGCGACCCGAATAGCTAAGGTCGGCGTGCCATTGCCACGGAGAGGGGGCCGCAGTGCTAGTTTCGTTCGACCACAAGTTCATCTTCATCAAGACGCACAAGACGGCCAGCACCAGTATCGAGGCTGCGCTACAACCATTCGCCTGCCCGAGCGTCCCGGTCAAGGAGTGCCAGAACGAGGTAATCACGAAGCGCGGCATCATCGGCGGGCGGGCGCATGGGAGTTACAAGACCTTCCATGCGCACATGGACGCGACCGCGATCCGCAATCAGGTTGGATTTTACACCTTCCGCACGTTCACGAAGGTGGTTCCGATCCGAAACCCGTTCGACAAGGTGGTGAGCTGGTTCTTCTGGCGGATGCCGAATGAGACGAAAGAGTCGCTGAAAAATCGGCCTTTCGATGAGACACGCTTTCTGTTTCTGAACTGGCTCAAGATGCGGCCGATCCTCCCCACGAACAGGCAATTCTACAAGGTCGATGGCAAGGACTTCCACGCCTACCTGATCCGCTACGAAAGCTTGGCAGACGACTTCGCGAAGCTGGGCGAGAAGTTGGGCCTTGATCTTCGCTGGCCGGACGCGCCGACATACAAGAAACGCGCCAAGACAGAAGGGATCACCACGGCGGATTACTTCGATGCCGCGGCCCTGAAAATCGTGCGAGATCAGTTCGACTACGATTTCAAGCGGTTCGGCTATTCCAAGGATATCGCCTGACTACACCCGCTCGATATCCGCGATCAGGCATTGCAGCGCGAACCTTCGCGGGCCGCGCCCTCACTTCGCACCGGTCCATGCGTCATAGACCGCCAGAACATCGCGCCCGGTTGATCGCATCCGGCCAACGTCATCACCAACCAAAGCCTCTGCATGTCGCTGCAGGGGCTTTTTCATTGCGACCGCAAGGCCGTCACTGCTGCCCGCCGATCCATTCATGCAGCCAGCCAAGATCGTCGTCAGGATCACCGCGAGACACGTCCGCATTATCCACCCTTTCCCATGCTTCAAGGTCGCGGGCCTGCTGCTGTGAGCGTTCAGCCCCGCGCCCCTGATCGAACAACCGCCAGCCGGCGACCAGAACGGCCGCCAGCGCACCAGCTGCGAGATAGGCGCGCATCAGAACAGCGCCTTTCCGTCGCGGATCTTCACGAACAGCACCGCGGCCAAGGCCATGACCCCGGCCACCGCCGCACCGCCCGTCAGGATGGTCATCGCATTTTCGGGCAGCGCGTCACCGATGGCGGCCACCGCCCCGGACAGCGCCGTTGCCGCGCCGGCATAGCCCGTGACCTTCGCAAGAACATCGGCCTGGGCCGGCTGCGCTTTGGGCTGGGCGTCGCGACGGTCGCGAAGCATCGCCCAGGTGCGATCCCCGACCACGCCATCCACGGTCAGGCCCTAGGCTCCAGACTCATTGATGGTCACAGCCAGAACATGACGGTGGCAGCGAGAGCGACGGCGGAGAGGAAGACCTTTGGGCATCTATCGTAACGTGTCGCTACTCGCCGCCAGTCCTTCAACCTACCGAACATGATCTCTATGCGGTTGCGTCGTCTGTAGCGTCGCTTGTCGTATTTGACGGGCTTGCCGCGGGACTTCCGGCCCGGGATGCAGGGCCTGATCCCCTTGTCTTTCAGGGCGTCGCGGAACCAATCCGCATCATAGCCTCGGTCGGCGAG
>NZ_ATUJ01000017.1 GCF_000420145.1 Paracoccus zeaxanthinifaciens ATCC 21588 | reverse complement strand
GACAAGCGACGCTACAGACGACGCAACCGCATAGAGATCATGTTCGGTAGGTTGAAGGACTGGCGGCGAGTAGCGACACGTTACGATAGATGCCCAAAGGTCTTCCTCTCCGCCGTCGCTCTCGCTGCCACCGTCATGTTCTGGCTGTGACCATCAATGAGTCTGGAGCCTAGGATGCAACCAAGCCGACCCATTTGGGGAGTTTTGGTCTCGTGTTGAACGATGCCTCTATTCTTCAAGTGTTTCTTGGCTACCGTTTACGTACGAACTGAGGAGGCTGTCCGTTCTTCTGTGTATATGTCACCCTATTGATGCCTCCTTGAAGGGACGCGGGCAAAACGATCCCCGACGAACTTTGGAAGCATTTCGAGCAGCCCGACGATCTGCTCGGAGCTTTCAGGTTCGCGCCGCGAGGGAAGAGCCCATTATAGCCCAAGATGCGCAGATCGCTCCTACGCTGCGGGATGAATGCCGGAAAATCTTGGCCGCGGGCCGCCCGTGCCATGGGCGGTCGCCGACTCCTGCTTGAACCGCAGCACGAAGGCTATCTGATCGCTTCGACAGATGCCACATAGCGCCTCGACCAGCGAGCTCACGAGGTGCCGTCCAATGATGTGTCGCGGATCCGAGCCGCACAGCTGAGGGCGCTCCCGGCCTTGGGCGTGCCGAAGCGCCCGACCCGAGTGCGGACATGATCAGGGATCAAGGCTTCCGCCATCTCACATCTCGGGGACGGACAGATCGGCGGGCGTGCCGTCAAGATGCAGCACGGCGCCGGTCAGCAATTGCAAGTCGTCAAGTCGGATCGAGGGCAGCTTCTCTCGCAGAATGAAGCGGCCACCTTCGATGTCGATGACCGCCAGCGAGGTATAGAGCCGCGTGACGCAGCCCACGCCCGTCAGCGGCAGGGTGCAGCGATCGACCAGCTTGGGCCTGCCGTCCCTTGTGACGTGATCCGTCAGGACGGCAACGCGCCGCGCCCCATGCACGAGGTCCATCGCGCCACCGACGGCGGGCACGCCCTTGGGGCCGGTCGACCAGTTCGCCAGATCGCCGTTCTGGGCCACCTGGAACGCGCCAAGGATCGCGACGTCCAGATGCCCGCCCCGAACCATCGCGAAGCTGTCGGCGTGATCGAAGAAGGCCGTGCCGGGCCGCAATGTCACGGCCTTCTTGCCCGCATTGATCAGGTCCCAGTCCTCTTGCCCCGGCGGGGGCGCCTCGCCGAAGCCGAGGATGCCGTTCTCGGTATGGAAGATCGCCTGCCGTCCGTCGGGCTGGAAACGGGTGACCATTTCCGGAAACCCGATCCCGAGGTTCACATAGGCGCCGTCCTCGATGTCCTGCGCGGCGCGCCAGGCGATCTGGGCATTGGTCAGTCCGGCGGTCATGCGGTCACCTTCGGATGGCGGGCCCCGGACCGGTTCAGGTCCTCTTCCTGGGCGGGATCGGGGACATGCACGACGGCATCGACGAAGATGCCGGGCGTGACGACGGCCTCGGGCTCGATCCCGCCGGGTTCGACCAGCTGTGCGACCTGCACGATCGTCCGCGTCGCCGCCATCGCCATCAGGGGCGCGAAATTGCGCGCGGCCATGCGATAGGTCAGGTTGCCGAGGCGGTCGCCCGTCTCGGCCTTGATCAGCGCCACGTCGGCCTTCAGCCACCGCTCCTGCACGTAGGACCGCCCGTCGAACTCTGCGACGGGCTTGCCCATCGCCAGTTCGGTCCCGAAGCCCGTGGGGGTATAGAAGGCCGGGATGCCTGCGCCGCCCGCGCGGATCCGCTCGGCCAGGGTGCCCTGCGGCACCAGCTCCAGTTCGATCTCGCCCGCAAGATAGCGTTCGGTGAAGACCCGCGGATCGGCCGAGCGCGGGAACGAGCAGATCACCTTTGCGACCATGCCCTGTTCGATCATCGCGGCGATGCCGACATGTCCGTTGCCCGCATTGTTGTTGATGACCGTCAGCCGCGCGGGTCTGCCCGTGGCCAGGTAGCGGTCGATCAGCGCGTGCATCAGTTCGATGGGCGCCCCCGATCCGCCAAAGCCGCCGACCATCACGGTCGCGCCGTCCTTCACCCCCGCGACGGCATCGGCCAGCGTCGAAATCCGCTTGTCCATGTCCCCTCCTGTTCTCCGACCCCCTTTGTTCACGGGCGGGGCCGTTCTTGTCACGTCGATCCGTTCACATCTTGATCTTTGTTCGCATTGCGATCAACTTTGTGCGCATGGCAAACAGGTCGGATATCGTCGGCTCGCTGGTCAAGGGACTGACCGCGATCGAGGCGTTCAGTCCCGAACATCCGCGCATGTCGATCACCGACATGGCGCGCGCGACCGGCTTCGACCGCGCGACGGCGCGGCGCCTGCTGCTGACCCTGCACGATGCCGGATACGCGGATTACGACGGCAAGTTCTTCACCCTGACCGCACGGGTCCTGCGTCTTGGGATGGGGGCGCTGTCGGCGATGCCCCTGCCGCAGATCATGCAGCCCTGGCTGGACCAGCTGTCGGACCAGGTGGGGCAATCGGCCTCGGTCTCGATCCTGGACGGGACCGAGATCGTGTACCTGGCCCGCGCCGCCCAACGGAGGGTCATGTCGATCAACCTGATGCCGGGGTCGCGTCTGCCCGCGCATTGCACCTCGATGGGGCGGGTGCTGCTGGCCGCCCTGCCCCCCGACCGCGTGCGCGCACTTCTGGACCAAGCCGACCTGACCCCGCGCACCCGCTTCAGCCTGACCGCCCCCGACGAGATCGTCGAGAGGATCGAGGCCGCACGCCACGACGGCTATGCCGTGATCGACCAGGAGGTCGAGATCGGGTTGCGCTCGATCGCGGTGCCGCTGTTCTCGGCGCAGGGGGTGGCGGTTGCGGCGATCAATGTCGGCGCGTCGGCGGCGCAGGTCGAGACCGACGCCCTCGTCCCGCGCTTTCTGGGGCCGCTGCGCAAGGTGCAGGAGGGGATGCGACGAGTCCGCCTGCCGGTTCCGGTCTGATTGCGGCCCCCCATTCCGTCAGCACCCCGCTGCAGATGCGGGATGCCGGCCCTGCCCCCGCGGACTAGAAGTTGATCTGCACCTTCATCGCCCTGCTTCGGTCGGATGCCAGGTCGAAGCCGGACGCGGCCTCGGCCAGCTCTATGGTGTGGCTGATGAGCGGCTTCACGTCGATCAGCCCTTGCTGCATCAGCGCGACACCGGTCGCGAACTCGGGGTGGAACCGGAAGCTGCCGCGCAGGTCCAGCTCCTTGGCCGTCAGCATCATCATCGGCAGGCTCATGTCCCCGCCCAGCCCCAGCTGCAGCACGACGCCACGCGGGCGCATGGCCGCGATACCCGCCACAAGCGCGGGCTGCGCGCCCGAACATTCATAAAGGACATCGAAATGGCCCTTTCCGGCACCATAGGGCGCAAGCCCGTCGGGATCGGACCGAAGGTTCACGACCTTGTCGGCCCCGATCTGCCGTGCAAGGCCAAGGGTATAGTCCGACAGGTCGGCGGCCACGATCTGGGCGGCGCCGGCGCGACGGGCGGCAAGGATCGACAGCAGGCCGATCGGGCCGCAACCCGTCACCAGGACACGGGCGCCCAGCATCTCGCCCGCCCGCCTTGTCGCGTGCAGGGTCACGGCCAGCGGCTCGGCCATCGCGGCCTCGCCCGGCGTCAGCCCCGTCGCATCCACGCATTGCGACGGATCGGCCACCAGCAGTTGACGGAACGCCCCCTGCACATGCGGGAACGGCATGGCCGAGCCATAGAACCGCATGTCCAGGCAATGGTTCGGCAGGCCCTCGTGGCAGAACTTGCAGCTGCCGCAGGGGCGCGACGGGGACACCGCCACCAGCTGGCCCGGGATAAGGCCCGTCACCCCCTCGCCCAAGGCCTCGACACGGGCCGAGACCTCGTGGCCGAGGATCATCGGCTCCTTCAGGCGGATGGCGCCGAAGCCGCCATGATTGACATAGTGAAGGTCGGAACCGCAGATCCCGCCGGTCGCAAGGCGCAGAAGAACCTGGCCCGGTCCGGGCACGGGATCGGGACGATCCTCGAGGCGCAGATCCTTGGCGGCATGGATGACCAGAGCCTTCATCACAGCACCGCCGTCGGCAGGGCCTGCCCCGCGAAATGGGCCGTCAGATTGTCGCGCAGCAACTGGCCCATCGCTTTGCGCGTCTCGATCGTGCCCGACGCGTGGTGAGGCTGCAGCAGGACGTTCTCCAGCGCAAGGAAGCGCGGATTCAGTGCGGGTTCGCCGTCGAAGACGTCCAGTGCCGCCGATCCCAGCCGTCCTGATTCCAGCGCATCCAGCAGCGCCTCCTCGTCGATGTTGGACGCGCGGGAAATGTTGATCAGCATCCCCTCGGGGCCGAGGGCCTCGATCACGTTCCGGTCGATGATGTGCCGCGTCGCCGCCGAGGCGGCCAGCGTCACGAACAGGAAATCGGTTTCCGCGGCCAGTTGCACCGGATCCGCGACAAAGCGCCAGTCCGAATGGGCGTGGTCCTGCGCCGCGCGCGCGCCATAGCTGATCTGCATGCCGAAGCCCTGAAGGCGCCTGGCGACCTCGGTACCGATCCGGCCAAGACCCAGCACGCCGGCCCGTCGCCCCCATACCCTGCGCTGCAGCGGATAGAGCCCCTTCGCGGCCCAGGACCCGTCGCGGACCCACCGTTCCGCCCCCAACATGCCGCGCGACTGCATCAGCATCATCGCGACACCCAGATCGGCCACGTCCGAGGTCAGCACGTCGGGGGTGTTCGTCACGCGGATCCCGCGCGCCCGGCACGCCGCAAGATCGACCGCGTCGAAGCCCACGCCATAGACGCTGATGATCTCGAGCTTGGGGCATGCCGCGATCATGGCCGCGTTGGCGCCCAGTTCGCCCCGCGTCGCGATGGCCCGGACCTCGGGTCCGTGCTGGGCCAGGAAGGCGTCGCGATCATCCGCCTCGAACAGGCGGTGCATGGTGAAATCGGCGTCCAGGGGACCTTGATCCCATTCGGGATAGGGGCCGGTCTGCAGTATCTGGGGGCGGGTCATTCGGTCCTCCGGCAGTTTGGCTTGACAGCCTGTTGGTAACGATACCATAACGAGACGAACGCCGCGTTGTCGAGAGCCAATCGCGGGCAGGAATGCAGAGGAGGAGTTGCATGAGCCACGCATTGTTCGACCTGACCGGGCGGCGCGCACTGGTGACAGGGTCGTCGCAGGGGATCGGATTGGCGCTTGCACGCGGGCTGGCAGATGCCGGCGCCGAGGTGGTGCTGAACGGCCGCGATGCCGACCGCCTGGCCGAGGCCGCGCAGCAGATCGCCGGCGCGCGTTCGCTTGTCTTCGACGTGACCGATCACGATGCGGTCCGCACCGCCATCGACGGCTTCGAGGCGGATGTCGGGCCCATCGACATCCTGGTTAACAACGCCGGGATGCAGTTCCGCGCGCCTCTCGAGGATTTTCCGGCCGATGCCTTCCAGCGGCTGCTTCAGACCAATGTCGCCTCGGTCTTCAATGTCGGCCAAGCGGTCGCCCGCCACATGATCGCGCGCGGAATCGGGCGCATCATCAACATCGCAAGCGTGCAGACCTCGCTCGCGCGGCCCTCGATCGCACCCTATACCGCGACGAAGGGGGCGGTGGGCAACCTGACCAAGGGGATGGCGACCGACTGGGCGCGCCTTGGCCTGAACTGCAACGCGATCGCGCCGGGATATTTCGACACGCCCCTGAATGCCGCGCTGGTCGCCGATCCCGAATTCTCTGGCTGGCTGGAAAAGCGGACGCCCGCAGGGCGGTGGGGCCGGGTCGAGGAACTGGTCGGGGCCTGCGTGTTCCTGTCCTCGGACGCGTCCAGCTTCGTGAATGGGCACGTCCTCTATGTGGACGGCGGCATCACGGCATCGCTGTGACACTGCGCGGTGTCGTCATGGGGGTGTCGGGAACCGGCAAGACCAGCGTCGGGCTTGCGCTGGCACGACGACTTGGCGTGCCCTACCTGGACGGCGACGATCTGCATCCCGCGGGCAATGTCGCCAAGATGGCGGCAGGCACCCCGCTGACCGACGCGGACCGCTGGCCCTGGCTGGACGAAGTGGCAAGGACACTGTCCGAAAGCGCGCCCGTGATCGTCGGCTGTTCCGCACTGCGTCGCGCCTATCGGGATCGGTTGCGCGAAGCGGCTGGCGGGCCGGTCACGTTCTTCTATCTGCACGGTCCGCGCGACGTCATCGCCGCGCGCATGTCCGGGCGCAAGGGCCACTACATGCCCCCGGCGCTGCTGGACAGCCAGATCGCGACGCTGGAACCGCCGGGCGCGGACGAAGCCGTCGCGCTGGACATCATGCTGCCGCTGGACGTGATCGCGGACACCGCAATCCAGGCCATTCAAGGAGATCGAACATGACCCAGACCATCGCCCTGATCGGTGCCGGCGCGATGGGCGGCGCCATCGGCGCGCGCCTTGCACGCACCGGAACGCGGCTGCGCGTCTTCGACCGCAATCCCGCGCAGATGCAGCCGCTGGAGGCCCTTGGCGCCACCGCGACGACCAGCGCGGCCGAGGCGGCCCGCGGGGCGCAGGCGGTGATCCTGTCGCTGAACGCCCCCGGGATCGTCAGGGACGCGGTGTTCGGCTCCGATGGCGTGGCCTCGGGGGCAGCGCCGGGGACGCTGATCATCGACATGTCCTCGATCGATCCGACGGCAACTCAGGCGCTGGCACGCGATGCCGCAGATCGCGGGTTGCGGTGGGTGGACAGCCCCCTTTCGGGCGGGGCGCCGAAGGCGGCGACCGGTCAGCTGACCCTCATGCAGGGCGGGGCCGAGGCCGATGTCTCCGAGGCGCAAGGCTTGCTGGCGCAGGTCGCCAGCAACCAGACACGCATGGGCGATGCCGGCGCCGGACAGGCGACCAAGCTGATCAACCAGGTGCTGTGCGGGCTGAACTTCCTTGCCGTGGCCGAGGCGACGGCCCTGGCGGAAGCGGCGGGCATCTCTGCCGAGAGGATCCCCGAGGCGCTTGCCGGGGGGCGCGCCGACAGCGCCATTCTCCAGGAATACATGCCGCGCTTTGCCGGGCGCGACTATCGCCCGACGGGCCGTATCGACAACATGGTCAAGGACCTGAACGGCGCGCAGGATCTTGCGCGCCTGTCCCACACCCCGATGCCGCTGACGGCCCTCTGCGCCGAGATCCACCGCCAGCTGACCGCCCGCGGTCTGGGCGATCAGGACCAGGCCGCCCTGATGGAATTCTTCCCCAACCCGCTTGCCAAGGAGGCCAGCCGATGATCACCCGCTTCGCCCTGTTCGAGGGCCGCGTCCGCGAGGGCCAGCACGAGGCGTTTCGCGACGCCATCCTGTCCGAGGTGCTGCCGGAGTGGAACGCCTTCCCCGGCGCCCTCGCGGTGCGCGTCAACTTTGCCGAGTTCCGCGACGACGGCGCCCCCGAGATCCCGATGATCCTGGCGATCAGCTATCCCGACCTCGAGGCGGTCGAGACGGCGCTGGCCAGCCCGGTCCGGGCCCGTGCCAAGGCCGCGACCGAGGCCGTCCTGGCACGGTATTTCGACGGCCGCATCCATCACCACGTCACCACCGCGCACGACCACCAATTGTCGGCTTGAAACGGAACGCGATCCTGCTCAAATGGGTGGGATCGATACCACCTGACCGGAAACGACGCCCGTGACCCGCCGCCCACCCACAATGGTCGACATCGCCCGCGCTGCGGGCGTCTCTCCCATGACGGTCAGCCGGGCCTTCAAGGGCGGCGGTCTTGTCAGCGAGACCGCCCGCGCCGCCGTGATGAAGGCCGCCGACGAACTGGGCTATGTCTTCGACAGCACCGCTTCGGCCCTTCGCTCGCAACGCTCGGATTTCGTCGCCGTGACGATCCCCTCGATCAACAATGCCAACTTCGCGAACACGGTGCGCGGCCTTTCGGACGGGCTGCGCGAACGCGGGCTGCAGATCCTGCTTGGCTATACCGATTACGACGTTCAGGCCGAAGAGGCGCTGATCGCGCAGCTGCTGCGCCGCCGCCCCGAGGCGATGGTCGTCACCGGCGGCACGCATACCGACCGGGCGCGGATGCTTCTGGAAAAGGCCGCGATTCCGGTGGTCGAGATCTGGGATCTTCCCGATCGGCCCATCGGCCATGTCGTCGGCTTCTCGAACGCGGCGGCGATCGGGGCCCTGGTCGATCACCTGGTCGCGCTTGGTCGGCGCCGCATCGCCTTTATCGGTGGCGAGGCCGAGCGGGATACCCGCGGCTCGGACCGCCGACGGGGGTTCATCGCCGCGATGCAGCGGCATGGCCTGGACGCCACGAGGCTGGTCGATGCCGGCCCGCCGCCGATCTCGATGGCCGAGGGCGCGCAGGCGATGGCCGACCTGCTGCGACGCCTGCCCGATACGGATGCCGTCATCTGCGTGTCCGACCTGTCGGCCTTCGGCGCGCTCAGCGAATGTCAGAGGCAGGGAATCGACGTCCCGGGACAGGTCGCGGTGGCAGGTTTCGGCGATTACGAGATCGCCGCGGTCTGCGTGCCGCCGCTGACGACCGTCAACCCGTTCCCGCTGCAGATCGGCCGCGAGACGGCGTCCCTCATCCTGCAGGCGCTGGACGGCAAGCTGTCCGATCCGGCCATCCTGCATATCGATCCGGAACTGCTGTCGCGGGCAAGCAGCCTGGGCGAATGATCCCCTGAAAAGAACCGCAAGGCTGGAATGCAAAACCGGGGACAGATGACTGCCCCCGGGAAGGTTCGATGCACCGGGCTTATTGCGCGGTGATCGCGTTCACCAGGGCATCGCCGTTCTGCTCGACGAAGCTGTCCCAGACCGGACGCACCGCTTCCTGGAACGCCTCGGCGTTCACGTCGCGGTTGACCTGCACCCCCTTGCTTTCCAAGTCGGCGATCATCTCGTCCTCGCGCTCTTGCGCCAGTTCGCGCTGCATGGCGACTGCTTCGGCGGCGACCTCCAGGACCATCGCCTGCTGTTCCTCGTCCAGACCTTCGAACTTGTCCAGGTTCATGGCCAGCGCCAGGGCCGAATAGGCGTGCTGGGTCATCGACAGATAGTCCTGCACCTCGTCGAACTTGAAGGACTGCACGATGCCGATCGGGTGGTCCTGGGCATCGACGACGCCCGTCTCCAGCGCGGTGTAAAGCTCGGCCACCGGGATCTGCTGCGGCGTCGCGCCCAGCAGCTGGAACATGTCGCTCAGCGCACGAGAGTTGTTCACCCGCATCTGCAGGCCGGAGACATCCGCAGGCTCGACGATGGGGCCGCGATTGTTGGTCATGTTGCGATAGCCGTTTTCGGGATATCCCAGCATCTTCAGGCCCTGCGGCTCGAACTGGGCGCTGATGCCCTGCCCGATCTCGCCGTCCAGCACCGCATAGGCGTCGGCACGGGTCGGGAAGATGAACGGCAGCTCGAACGCGCCGGCATCCGGCACGAGGCCGGTCAGGTTGTTCAGGCCGGTCATGACGATGTCGATGATGCCCGACCGGGTGCCGTCGACCATCGCGGCGTCGTTGCCCAGCTGGCCCTGCGGGAAGATCGTGACGGTGATCCCGCCCTCGCTGCGCTCCTCGATCTGCTCCTTGAAATAGGTGGCGAGCGTCTGCTGCAGGTCGCTCTCGGGCGCGGCATGGGCCAGGCGCAGGCTGGTCTGCGCCTGCGCGGACAGCGCCGCGACAGACATTATGGCGGCCATGCAGGTGGTACGGATAAGCGTCTTCATGATTTCCTCCCTCAAGGATTTGGTATCAGCCGGCCATGAAGCTGGCAGGCACGGTGATCAGTTGCGGAAACAGGATGAACAGCCCCAGCAGCACGACATAGCCGAGGATGAAGGGCCCGACGCCCTTGACCGCCTGGCTCATCGGCACGCGACCGACGCCGCAGACCACGTTCAGGACCGTTCCGACCGGAGGCGTGATCAGCCCGATGGAGCAGTTCAGGATGAACATGAGGCCGAAATACACCTCGTCGATGCCGGCCATGCGGACCACGGGCATCAGCAGCGGCACGAGGATCAGGACCGTCGGCGACAGGTCCATCACCATGCCGACGGACAGGACCAGAAGCATGATGACCAGCATCAGGACGCGCGGGCTGTCGATCAGCGGTTGCAGCAATGCGGCCAGCTGCTGGGGAAGCTGCGCCACGGTGATCAGCCACGCGGCGACCATCGCGGCACCGACAAGGAACATCACCATCGCCGTGGCCCTGCCCGCCTGGATCAGGATCTCGACGAAGCTTGCAAAGCTCATCTCGCGGTAGATCACGGTCGAGATGAAGATGGCATAGACCGCGGCGACGACGGCGGCCTCGGTGGGCGTGAAGGCGCCCGAACGGATGCCCCCGATGATGATGACCGGCAGCAGCAGCGCCCAGATCCCCTCGCGCAGGGCCTTCCAGCGGGCCGCGGCACTGGCCTTGGGCAGGGTCTCGATCTCCTCGCCGCGCATGATGACGGTCCAGATCGACACCAGCACCAGCGCCATCATCAGCCCCGGCACGATGCCCGCAAGGAACAGCTTCGCGATCGAGATGTTTCCGGCGACGCCCACCAGGATCAGCGGAAGCGAGGGCGGGATGATCGGTGCGATGATCCCACCCGAAGCAAGCAGCCCGAGGCTGCGCCCCTGCGGGTATCCGGCCTTGCGCATCATCGGATAGAGGATGGACACCAGCGCGGCAGCATCCGCCACGGCCGATCCCGACAGCCCCGCCAGGACGATCGATGTCAGGATCGCGACATATCCCAGCCCGCCCCGTTGGTGCCCCACAAGCGACATGGCAAGCGTGACGATCCGCGTCGACAGGCCGCCGCGCGACATGACCTCGCCCGCGACCAGGAAGAAGGGAACCGCCAGCAGCGGAAAGCTGTCCACCCCGTTGATCAGCGATTGCGCAAGGATGTCGGCGCTGAAAAGGTTCATCTGAACCATCAGCGCCATCGACGACAGCAGCAGCGCGAAGGCCACGGGCAGGCCCGCAAGGATACCGACGAACAGGACGCCAAGGAAGATGATCAGGGTCATGTCAATGTGCCTCGGGGTGGGTGCCGGCGGGACCGCGATCGGGTCCGAAGATCCGCACGACGGCGACCGCCGCCATCAGCCCGGCAGAATTGACGCCGGACAGGTAGAAGAGCCCCGACGGCAGGCCCGTCAGCTGCGAGATGTTGTGCCAGTTGGCCTGCGTCTGCCGCCACGCCCCGACGAACAGCATCAGCACCGCCACCAGCACGATCGCCCAGCAGATCCGGCGCAGGATGGGAACGAAACGGGGCATCAGCGCCTCGGAGAACTCGGACAGCTGCAGATGCTCGCCCCGGCGCAGCACCACCGCCGCCCCGAGCATCACCACCCAGACGAACCACAGGCGCGACAGCTCGATCGTGACGCGCAGCCCGCTCGAGAAGCCATAGCGCATGACGACGTTCAGAAAGACCAGCGCGATCATGCCCGTCAGCAGTACCGCCATGACGACGTCGATCAGACGCCAAAGAGCCTCGATGGCTTGTCGCATCGGCCTTCTCCTCCCCAGGACAGCACGTACGTTCGGGTTGGATGATATCGTTACCATTCCGCCTGTCGAGCGCTGTCCGGCAGGTGGAACATGCGGGCCTCCGGGAGGCAGCATCGACGCGCGGCTGGCCTTGACGCGACGAAGGTCTTTGGGAGCCGTTACCGGTCAATCGGGTGCCGTGCTCGTGCAAGATCAGCGCCAGGGAATCGTGGCGAAGCTTCAGCAAGAGCAGTTGGCATTGGAATGGCCCGTCTGGCGGATAAGTGGCAGCGGCCCGCGTATTCCCGCCGTTCGTGCAGGTTCCGCACGCGGCGACCCTAGCCCCGGCCGCGCACCGAACCTACATATCGCCTCCAAGGATACTGAAAACCAAGGAGATCCGAGCATGGCCACCACCGGCAAGCAACTGTTCACCACGCTGGACGCCGACGGCACGCTGACCGTCGCGATCGAAGAGGTGTCCTTCCCCGATCCGACCGGCAACCAGGTCCTGGTGCGGATGGAGGCGGCGCCGATCAACCCGTCGGATCTTGCCATCCTCGTCGGCGGCGCGGATATCGAGAACGCACAGTTCAGCCCCGACAAGTTCGTGGCCCAGATGCCCGCGCAGGCGAACGCGGCGTCGAAATCCCGCCACGGGCTGAAGCTTCCGGCAGGGAACGAGGGTGCGGGCACCGTCGTCGCGGCGGGCGACGATAAGGCCGCGCAGGCGCTGATCGGTCAGCGCGTCTCTTGCGTGCCGGGCAATGCCTACAGCCAGTATTGCATCGCCGATGCCGCCATGTGCCTGCCCCTGGGCGACCACTCGGCCGAGGAAGGCGCCAGCGCCTTCGTGAACCCGATGACCGCGCTCGGTTTCGTCGAGAATGCCAAGGCCGATGGCCAGAATGCCATCCTGCACACCGTCGGGGCATCGAACCTTGGCCAGATGCTGACCCGCATCTGCCAGGAGGACGGGCTCGACCTCGTGAACATCGTCCGCAAGGAGGATCAGGTCGAGCTGCTGAAGGGCTTGGGTGCCACGCATGTGGTGAACTCGTCGGCCGACGACTTCATGGATCAGCTGACCGCCGCCATTGCCGACACGAGCGCGTTCTATGGCTTCGATCCGGTCGGCGGCGGCAAGCTGGTCGATACCGCCTTCCGCGCGATGGAACGCGTCGCCGTCCAGCAGATGTCCGAATATTCGCGCTATGGCTCGAACCAGCAGAAGCGCATGTTCATCTATGGTCGCCTTGATACCGGTCCGACCGTCCTGACCCCTGCCTACGGCTTCGGCTGGACCCTGTCGGGCTGGCTGCTGTTCCCGTTCCTGCAATCGGTCGGGCAGGAGACGATGGGGCGGATGCGTCAGCGCGTTCGGGACAACCTGACGACGACCTTCTCCAGCAGCTACAAGGCCCGCGTCTCGTTGGAGGAGATGCTGACCAAGGAAGCCGTGACGGATTACCGCGCCATGCGCACGGGCGAGAAGTATCTCGTGACGCCCTGGGCCTGAGGCGATCCGCGAAGGGCGCCGCCGACCCGGCAGCGCTTGCGGGCTTGGGTGATGGCATTGCGGGCCGGACCGATCCGTCACGTTTTTCCGGCTCGATCGCGATGGGGATCTTTCAGGCCCGTGGGGCGGTTGCGGCGCCCTGCGAAAACCTCTATTCATCGGGCATTACATGCTCACCCAAGCAACATTGCCTTGGTTGTTGGGCCGCGGGTTTTATACTTGTATCGCCCCGCTGTATAAAATTCAGACAATTCGCCATAAAGTTGATGCGCATTGGTTAAGAATTCGTTAAGGGTGTATTTGGCTCGGTGAGCTTCAAACCGCCTGTAAGCAATTCAGAAAGAATTCTATGCCAGTGAATGTTGTTGTAAGATCAATCCCCTGCGCCGTTCGCGGGGTTCCTTCGCGCGCCTTCGAGGTCTCGCTGCTCTAGATCCCGGACCCGTCGCAGCAACACCACGCCCTCCAGGGCATTTCGGCCCGGATGGCATCGCAGGCCCTCCATGGTTGATTGCGGGCGACGGAATGATCACGCGCACTCTCTGTAATAAGGGATCGACCGCCCTCTTCCATCTCCATTGACTTGGTCTGAGCGTCCCGCGCCGGGCGGTGCCGTGGCCGATAGGAATGCGTCCTGACAGGTCGCGACCGGGACGATGCGAAGCAGAGCGATGCGCCCTGATGCCCGACTGGCCCGGAGAAGTTTCGGGACGGCTTTGACACCCAAAGATCAAGGGATCGACAATGCCCACGACGTTCAACGTGTTCAGCCTTGGAACCTTCGCCGATCTGGATACCAACGACAGCACTGTGCGGGTGGACAACGCGGCCGCGCTGGTCAACCAGAGCTTCGGCAGTTCCACGAACCCGCTCTACAACCAGATCCAGACCTTTTCTCCGGGGGGAACGGGATTCTCAAATGGTGGCAGTTCCACAGGCTATGACAACGCAGGCAGCACCGACCAGTTCTCGATAAACGGTGGTGCGCCGCAGACCTTCGACGGGGTCGTGTTCATGAACGCGGTGCTGACCTACGCGGATGGCACCACGTCGGCCTCGATCGTCGTCGGTATCGCTCAGGATACGGCGGGCAACACCTATATGGTGGGTGGCCTGTCGCAGACCGCCAGCCAAGACGCGCTCGAGCTGAAGCCTATCCAGTCGGTACAGCTGAGCACGGTATTCCTCGACGACAATGGCCTCGCTTCCGACAGGGTTGCGGGTGCCTATAAGCCCGTGATCGAAGGCACCACGGGCAACGACACCATGGGTGTCGGCTATGCCGACCGGGTGAACAGCAATTCGACCGCTCCGGTGATCGACAACAATGCGAACTATATCGACGGTCGCGAGGGCAACGACTCGATCAACGGGGGGGGTGGCAACGACACCATCTTCGGCGGGGCGGGTGCGGATACCGTCCGGGGTGATGACGGCAACGACGTGATCTATGGCGGGATCGGCAACGACTCGCTTGATGGCGGTGCAGGCAACGACACGATCTATGGCGGCGATGGCAACGATACACTGTTCGGCGGCACGGGGACGAATACCGTGTTCGGCGGCGAGGGTGACGACTTCTGGGTTGGCGGCCCCAGCACTGCGGGTACCTCAGGCGTCGACAACGTGCAGCTGGAAGGCGGCAACGACACCGCCGAGCTTGGATACTTCCCGTCGGGCGGTCCCACGGATACCATCGACGGCGGTGCGGGCATCGATACCATCGCGTTCGATTCGGCTGCGCTGAACACCGCGAACATCGGAATTACGCTGAACGACTCTGGCGCTGCTACCCCCATTGGCGGATGGCAAACCAACTTCCTCAACTTCGAGAACGTCCGCGGCAACGCCGGGACCAACGCCATCACCGGCAACTCTCAGGCGAACCTTCTGCAGGGCCTGGGCGGCAACGACACGCTGTCTGGCGGTGCGGGGAACGACACGATTGAAGGCGGCACCGGCGACGACATCGTCGAGGGTGGCACCGGTGCCGACGTGCTGGATGGCGGCGCGGGCACCGATACGCTGACCTATGCGGGATCGGCCGCGGGCGTGACCGTGAACATCGGGACCAACACCGCGTCGGGCGGAGATGCCCAGGGCGACACGATCAGCAATTTCGAGAACCTGACCGGCTCGGGCCTGAACGACAACCTGACGGGCAGTGCGGGCGCGAACGTCATCTCGGGCGGGGCAGGCAACGACACGATCAATGGCGGCGCAGGTGCCGACACGCTGGACGGCGGCGCTGGCACCGACACGCTGTCCTATGCGGGATCGGCTGCGGGTGTCGCCGTCAACCTGGCGACCAACACCGCGACGGGCGGCGATGCCCAGGGCGACACGATCAGCAACTTCGAGAACCTGACCGGGTCTTCGCAGAACGACACGCTGACCGGCAACGCCGCCGCGAACGCGCTGGATGGCGGCGCGGGCAACGACACGCTGTCGGGCGGTGACGGCAACGACACCCTGACGGGTGGCGACGGCAACGATTCGCTGGATGGCGGTGCAGGCAACGACACGCTTCTTGGCGGGGCCGGGAACGACACGCTGTTCGGCGGCACCGGGACGAACACCGTCTTCGGCGGCGAGGGTGACGACTTCTGGGTCGGCGGACCCAGCACTGCGGGCACCGCAGGCGTCGACAACGTCCAGCTGGAAGGCGGCAACGACACCGCCGAGCTTGGGTACTTCCCGGCGGGCGGGCCCATCGACACCATCGACGGCGGTGCGGGCATCGACACCATCGCGCTGGATTCGGCGGCGCTGAACAACGAGAATATCGGGGTCACGCTGAACGATACCGGTCCGGCGACCGCGATCGGCGGGTGGCAGACCGACTTCCTCAACTTCGAGAACGTCCGCGGCAATGCCGGCACCAACGCCATCACCGGCAACTCTCAGGCGAACCTCCTGCAGGGTCTGGGCGGCAATGACACGCTGTCGGGCGGCGCGGGGAACGACACCATCGAGGGTGGTACCGGCGACGACATCGTCGAGGGCGGCACCGGTGCCGACGTGCTGGACGGTGGCGCGGGCACCGACACGCTGAGCTATGCGGGATCCGCCGCAGGCGTCACCGTGGACATCGCGAACAACACCGCTTCGGGTGGCGATGCACAAGGCGACACGATCAGCAACTTCGAGAACCTGACGGGTTCGGCCCAGAATGACAGCCTGACGGGCAATTCGGGCGCGAACGTCATATCGGGCGGGGCGGGCAACGATACCGTCAATGGCGGCGCGGGCGCGGACACGCTGGATGGCGGCGCGGGCACCGACACGCTGTCCTATGCGGGATCGGCGGCAGGCGTCACGGTCAACCTGGCGACCAACACCGCCACGGGCGGCGATGCGCAGGGCGACACGTTCAGCAACTTCGAGAACGTGACCGGCTCTTCGCAGGACGACACGCTGACCGGCAACGCCGCCGCGAACGTGCTGGATGGCGGCGCGGGGAACGATCTGCTGGACGGCGGTGCAGGGAACGACACCCTTCTTGGCGGTGCCGGCAACGACACGCTGCAGGGGGGCGCGGGCAACGACACGCTGACCGGTGGCGATGGCGCGGATACGTTCATCCTGGATGGCAGCTCGGCCGATGTCATCACCGACTTCAACGCCGACAACGCGGACGATGGCGATCCGACGAACAACGATTTCATCAACCTTGCGGCGTTCTACAACGATGCCACCTTGGCCACGTGGAACGCGACGCCGGGCAATCCGCAATACAGCTCGGCGCTGCAATGGCTGCGCGCGGATATCGCGGACGGCGTGCTGGACAATGTCGGCGGCACCGTCCTGACCGGGGTCACGGGGGATCAGCTGGGGCTGGAGAACACCGGCGTCATCTGCTTCGCGGCGGGCACGCTGATCCGCACCGCCCGTGGCGAGGTCGAGGTCCAGGACCTGCGCGTCGGCGACCTGATCCAGACCAAGGACCGTGGTCTGCGTCCGCTGCAGTGGATCGGTGGCCGCAAGCTTGAGGCAACCGATCTGGCGGCCTTCGCGAACCTGCGTCCGATCCGCATCAAGGCCGGCGCGTTGGGCCAGAACGTCCCCGCGACGGACCTGGTCGTCTCGCCCCAGCACCGGATCCTCGTGCGGTCGAACATCGCCAAGCGGATGTTCGATGCGGATGAGGTGCTGGTTGCCGCCAAGCAGCTGCTGATGCTGGACGGCATCGACATCGCGACCGACCTAGCGGATGTGGAATATGTCCACTTCATGTTCGACCGCCACGAGATCGTGCTGGCGAATGGCGCGGAATCCGAAAGCCTCTATACCGGTGCGCAGGCGCTGAAGGCCGTATCGCCCCAGGCCCGGCTGGAGATGCTGACCCTGTTCCCCGAACTGTTCGAGGAAGGCCGGGAAATGCCCCCTGCCCGCCAGCTTCTGTCCGGTCGCATGGGTCGCAAGCTGGCGATGCGCCACCTGAAGAACCAGAAGCCGCTGGTCCGCGCCTGAGGCCAATGAAAAGCCTGCACCGGCATTGGCCGGTGCAGGCATAACGATGGAAACAGCAGCGCGTCAAAGAACCGGCTCAGACGCCCCGCGCGGCCAGAACGGTCTCGGCCGAGGGGGTCGGCAGATCGAAATAATCCAGCGTCCCGGCATAGCCGTTGCCACCCATCCGGCCCAGGGCATCCAGCTTCGCATGATCGGAATAATGCGTCGCGGGGTCGATGATGTCCTCGCGGATATGGGCGCGCAGGATGCGGCCCAGGATGATCTCTCGCGATGCGCTGACGGCGATGCCCAGATACCGTTCGCATTCGAAGGCCACCGGTGCCTCGGCGATGCGGGGGCAGGCCACGCTTTCGCCCGGAACGGCGGTCAGGCCCGCCATTTCCAGTTCATCCACGCCCGGCGCGAAGCCCGCGGCGGTGACGGCCATCGCCTCGGCATTGGCGCGGTCCACGATGTTGACGGTGAAGCAATCCGTCATGCGGATGTTCTCGGCCGTGTCCTTCAGGCTCTTGTCGGGCTTGTTCTCGACGCCCAGTGCCAGGATCGGGGGATCGGCGGACAGGCAGTTGAAGAAGCTGTAGGGCGCCGCATTCACCACACCGTCGGTCGAGATCGTCGTCACCCACGCGATCGGGCGCGGCACGATGGTCCCGATCATCACCTTGTAGGCCTCTCGCGCAGTCAGTTCCGCGAAATCGAAGGCGTGATAGCCGGTCTTCTGCGTCATGGGGCGAGTTCCTTGCCGTAATGTGAGAGGATGGATTGGATACTATCCTGCGGGTTCACCAGTGCCGCACGATCCGCGACCGCGCCCAGGTGATGTTCCATGATCGCGATGGCGGCGGCGGCATCGCCGCTGCGGATCGCCTCGATGATCTGGGAATGTTCGTCCACCGCGCAATCCGATGAATGGCTGCGCGCATAGAGCGACAGGATCAGCGAGCAGCGCAGCACGACCTCGGCGACATAGCGTGCCAGCACGGGGTTGCCGGTCAGTTCGGCCAGCAGGATATGGAACTCGCCCGCAAGGCGGATCGCGACGGGACCGTCCTTGCCGCGCACGGCCTGTTCGTGCCGCACATGCGATTCCAGCCGGTCATAGCCGCTTTCGGGCATCCGTTTGCACAACAGGCGGATCACGTCGCTTTCCAGGCAGCGGCGCACCTCGAAGACGTTCTGCGCCTCGTCCCGCGTGGGTTCCGCGACGAAGGCACCGCGATTGCGCCGGGTCGCGATCAGCCCCTCGTGTTCCAGCCGCACGAAGGCGTGGCGCACGATGGTGCGGGACACGCCGAACTGTTCGCCCACCGTATCCTCGGGCAGGCGCATCCCGGGTTTCAGCGCCTGCTCGATGATCGCCTTCTTCAGCAGGTCGTGGACCGCGTCGGTCAGGGTCGTCTTGTTCTCGCTCATGTTCCGTTTGCCTGTCTGCTTTGCACAATCGCTAGCGCATACGATTGCATCCGTCAATCGGATACAATTTGCTTGCCACATCGCATCCGCTGTGCCACCCAAGATGCATCGTATCCAATTTTGCCGATTCCGTGATGCAATCCAGTTGGAAAGGGACCAGGACATGAAACTACGCCATCTCATGCTCGCCTCGGCGGCAGTTGTCGCGCTGACGGGCACCGCACAGGCCGAGAACGTGCTGAAATGGGGGGCGAACCGCGATATCGGATCGCTGGACCCCTATTCCTTCGGCGACAGCTTCACGATCAACGTGCTGAACCACGTCTATGAAGGGCTTGTCCGCTATGACCGCGACCTGAAGATCGAGCCCGCCCTTGCCGAAAGCTGGGAGATCCTGGACGACCAGATCACCTGGCGCTTCAAGCTGCGCCAGGGCGTGACCTTCCACAACGGCAACCCCTTCACCGCCGAGGATGTCGTCGCATCGCTGACCCGCGTCAGCCACGAGACCTCGCCGCTGAAGGGCAACCTGCCCGCCTATGTCAGCGCGGCGGTGGTGGACGACCACACCGTCGACATCACGCTGAACGGCACCTATCCGCTGCTGCTGAACGACCTGACCAACATCCACATCTTCGACGCCGAATGGCTGACCGAGAACGACGCCCTGCTGCCGACCGACGTGGGCGCGGGGACGGAAGGGTACGCCACCTACAACGCGAACGGCACCGGCCCCTTCATCGTCGAAAGCCGCCAGCCCGATGCCAGGACGGTCTTCGTGGCCAATCCCGACTGGTGGGACGAGGCGCAGCACAATCTCGACCGGATCGAGCTGACGCCCGTCAATTCGGCCGCCACCCGCGTCGCCGCCCTGCTGTCGGGCGAGATCGACTTCACCAACGATGCGCCCGTCCAGGATCTGCCGCGCCTCGAGGCCGCGCCCGAGGTCGAGGTGCTGGAAGGCGTCGATCTGCGCACCGTCATGATCGGCTTCCCCTTCCGCGAGACGCTGACCACCGGAGAGCCGAACCCCTTCCGCGACAAGGCCGTCCGCGAGGCGCTGTACCAGGCCATCGACCTGGACCTGATCCAGCAGAAGGTGATGCGCGGCAAGTCACGCACCGCCGGGGCGACCGTCGCGCCGCAGATCCCCGGCTATGTCGAGGAACTGGACGTCCTGCCCGTCCACGATCCCGATGCCGCCAAGGCGATCCTGGCCGAGGCCGGCGTCCCCAAAGGGCTGGAATTCGAGTTCAACTGCCTCAGCGACGGGCTGGTGAACGAGGAGCAGTTCTGCCAGGCCATCGCCTCGATGTGGAGCCGCATCGGACTTGCGCCCAAGCTGGATGTCGCCCCCCGCGCCGTGCAGTCGCCCAAGCGGACCAATGCCAAGACCGATATCTACACGCTCGGCTGGGCGACGCTGCCGCTGCTGGACAGCTACTCGCCGCTTCTGCAGATCTTCCATTCCAAGGACGGCAATGCCGGGGTCTTCAACTGGGGCGGCTGGTCCTATCCCGAACTGGACGCGCTGGTCGACGAGGCTGGGCAGGAGCTGGACGTCGAGGCGCGACTGGCGCTGCAGACGCAGGCGCTGCAGATCGTCAAGGACGAGGTCATCATGATCCCGCTGCACCAGCAGCCGATGGCCTGGGCCGTGACGCAGGACGTGGCCGAGATGCCGCTGTTCCCCGATGCCAAGCCGCGCCTGTGGTTCGCCCGCATGGGCGGGGAATCCTGACGCCCCTCGCCGGATCGCCCCCTGCGGGCGGTCCGGCACGCTGTCCACCCGATCGGAGCCTGCGATGCTAGCTTTCCTTCTCAAGCGTACCGCCAACGCGGTCTTTGTCATGCTGGCGGTGGCGCTGCTGGCCTTCGTCATCTTCCGCTTCTTCGGCGACCCGGTCGAGATGATGGTCAACGAGCAGGCCACCCTGCAGGACCGCATCGACCTGAGAGAGAGGCTGGGCCTGAACGACGGGTTCCTGACCCAGTACACCCGCTTCGTCACGAACGCGGTGCAGGGCGATTTCGGGATCTCGTACCGCAACCAGCAGGACGTTATGGTGCTGATCCAGGAACGCTTCCCGGCCACGCTGGAACTGGTGCTGGTGGCCACGCTGATCTCGTTGGTGGTGGGCATTCCGGCGGGCGTCGTCACGGCGATATATCGCGACAGCAAGCTTGCGAACATGCTGCAGCTGGGGTCAATCGTCGGGGTCTCGCTGCCCAGCTTCGTCGTGGGGATCATGCTGATCCTGGCCTTTTCGGTGACGCTTGGCTGGCTGCCCGCCTTCGGACGCGGCGAGACGGTCGATATCGGCTGGTGGTCCACGGGGCTGCTGACGCCATCGGGGCGGGCAGCGCTGCTTCTGCCGGCGATCTCGCTCTCGACCTTCCAGGTGACGCTGGTGATGCGGCTGGTCCGCGCCGAGATGCTGGAGACGCTGCGCGCCGACTATATCAAGTTCGCGCGCGCGCGCGGCGTGCCCGCCCGCCGGGTGCATTGGCGCCACGCGCTGCGCAACTGCCTGATGCCCGTCATCACCCTGACCGGCATGCAGATCGGCAACCTGATCGCCTTCGCGCTGGTGACCGAAACGGTCTTCCAGTGGCCAGGCATGGGGATGCTGTTCATCCAGGCAGTGACCTTCGTCGATCTGCCGGTGATGGCGGCGTACCTGCTGATCGTCTCGTTCATCTTCGTCGCCCTGAACACCCTTGTCGACATCACCTATGCCTGGGTCGATCCGCGCCTGCGCGACGACAGCGCACGCGGAAAAGGCTGAGCCCGGAGGCCCCGATGGAAAAGACCGTTACCCTTCCCGCCGATACCACCCCCGCCCCGGCCGCGCCCCTGCCCGGACGCCTGCAGCGCATGCGCGACAGCGACCTGTGGCATTCCTTCCGCGCGCATCCCTCGGCGGTCTTTGCGGCGATCCTGCTGGCGATCGTCGCCGCGACCGCCTTCCTAGCGCCGCTCATCACGCCGCAGAACCCCTACGACCTTGCCGCGCTGGAGCTGTGGAACTCGGAGATCCCGCCGATCTGGAACGCCGAAGGGCAGTGGCCCTATGTGCTGGGGACCGATACGCAGGGGCGCGACATCCTGTCGGCGGTTCTCTATGGCTCGCGCATCTCGCTGATCATCGGGTTCGCCTCGGTCATCGTGGCACTGGCGATCGGGCTGACGCTCGGGCTGGTCGCGGGGTATTTCGGCGGCTGGGTGGACAACGTGATCATGCGCGTGGGCGACGTGCTGCTGTCCATGCCCTTCATCCTGATCGCGATCCTGATCACGGCCATCGCCACGGCTTCGCTGCCGACGGGCCTGAAGGACGTGCTGGCGGCCCCCATCCTGATCATGGCGATCGCGGTGCCGTCCTGGGTGCAATACGCCCGCACCGTGCGCGCATCGGCCATGGTCGAGGCCCGCAAGGAATACGTGCAGGCTGCCAAGCTGATCCGCGTCCGCCCCTGGCGCATCATGCTGCACCACATCCTGCCGAACTGCCTGACGCCCATCATGGTGGCCGCCACGCTGAATTTCGGGCTGGCGATCCTGTCCGAGGCCACGCTGTCCTTCCTGGGCGTCGGCATGCCCCCCGATCAGCCCAGCCTGGGCACGCTGATCCGGATCGGCAACCAGTACCTGTTCTCCGGGCTGTGGTGGATCGTCGTGTTCCCGTCCATCCAGCTCTGCCTCATCGTCCTGTCGGTCAACATGATCGGGGACTGGCTGCGCGACGCGCTCAACCCCAAACTGCGGTGATCCAAGTGACCAGCAAGACCCTCAAGAACGTCCGCCCGATGGGCGGCCCCGCCACCGACCTTCATGTCGCGGATGGCCGCTTCGTCGCGGCGGCGCCCGCCGATGCGCAGGTGATCGATTGCGGCGGCAGCATCCTGATCCCCGGCCTGGTCGAGGCGCATACACATCTGGACAAGTCGCTGCTGGGCCTGCCCTGGTACCGCAACGAGGTCGGCCCCCGCCTGATCGACAAGATCGACAACGAGCGCGAGGTGAAGGTCTCGCTCGGACTGGATCCGCGCATCCAGAGCGAACGCCACGCGATCCTGGCGATGTCGCATGGCTGCACGCATATCCGCAGCCACGTGGATGTGGACACCCATCACGGCCTGGCCGGGATCGAGGGCGTGATGGCCACGCGCGAGAAGCTGGCCGGGATGGTGGACATCCAGATCGTGGCCTTTCCGCAATCTGGCATGATGACCCGCCCCGGCACGGCCGAGCTGATGGACGAGGCGCTGGCCATGGGCGCGGACCTGGTGGGCGGGATCGACCCCTGCGGGATGGAGCACGACCCCAAGGGGCATCTGGATACCGTCTTCGACCTTGCCCAGAAGCACGGCAAGCCCATCGACATCCACCTGCATGAACGCGATGCCCTTGGCTGGTTCTCGATGGAGGAGATCATCGACCGGACCGAGGCTTCGGGCATGCAGGGGCTGGTGTCGATGTCCCATGCGTTCTGCTTGGGCGCACCGGATCGCGCGCAGGTCGCCGCCCTGCAGGAAAGGCTGGCGCGGAACCGCATCCATATCCTGACCACCGCCCCCGCATCGGCCCCCGTCCCGGCGGTCAAGGAACTGCATGCGATGGGCATCCTGACCGGCGCGGGCTGCGACGGGATCCGCGACACCTGGGGCCCCTATGGCAATTCCGACATGCTGGAAAAGGCCATGCAGATCGGCATGCGCAACAACCTGCGCCGCGACGACGAGGTCGAGCTGGCGCTGGACATCTGTACCCGCGGCGGGGCCGCGATCATGGGGGCCGAGGGCTATGGCCTGGAACCCGGCTGCCGCGCCGACTGCGTCCTGATCGGCGGAGAGACGCTGGCCGAGGCCGTCGTGACCCACACCCCGCGCAAGCTGGTCCTGAAGGGCGGCAACGTCATCGCCCGCGACGGCACCTGCGTGATCGAGGCACCCTGATGGCGGACCGCACGCTTCTGCAGGCCCGTTGGGTCATCGGCCATCGCGACGGGCGCCATGTCGTCCACGAGAACGCGCAGGTCGTGATCGAGGGCGACCGCGTGTTGCATGTCGGTCGCGGGTTCGAGGGCGAGGTCGCCCGCCGCATCGACTATGGCGAGGCCGTGATCTCGCCGGGTTTCGTCGATCTGGATGCGCTGTCCGATCTCGACACGACGATCCTGGGGTTCGACAACTGGCCCGCATGGCGCAAGGGCCGCGTCTGGCCCGAAACCTATCTCGCGCGCGGCCCCTACGAGATGTATTCCCCCGAGGAACTGGCATTCCAGAAGCGCCACGCCTTCGCGCAGCTGATCCGCAACGGCATCACGACCGCGCTGCCCATCGCCTCGCTGTTCTATCGCGAATGGGCCGAGACGGTGGCCGAATTCGACGCGGCCGCCGGGGCCGCCGCCGATCTGGGGCTGCGCGTCTACCTGGGACCGGCCTATCGCACGGGCGGGCAGGTGACGGATGACCAGGGCAATATCCGCGCCGTCTTCGACGAGGCGCGCGGCATGGCCGGCCTGTCGGATGCCGCCGAATTCGCCGCCCGCATCGACGGCGCGGCGGGCGGTCTGGTGCGCGCGATGTTCGCCCCCGACCGGATCGAGACCTGCACCGCCGACCTGCTGCGCCGCACTGCCGACATCGCCCACGAGATGGGCGCCCCGGTCCGCCAGCATTGCGCCCAGTCCCCGACCGAGCTGCGGCTGGTCCGCGAACAGCATGGCTGCGGCCCGATCGAGTGGCTGCACGGCATCGGCGCGCTGCGCGGGAACTGGCTGCTGCCCCACGGCACCCATGCGACAGAGGCGGAATTCGACCTGATCGCCGGTGCGGGCGCGTCGCTGGTCCATTGCCCGCTGGTCGCCGCGCGGCATGGCGGGTTGCTGGACAGTTTCCCCTCGTGCCGCACGCGTGGGATCAATATCGGGCTGGGCACCGACACCCACCCTGCCGACATGATCCTAAACATGCAGATCGGCATGATGACCGCCCGCATCGCGGCGGGCGGCACCGCGATCAGGTCCGAAGAGATGTTCGACGCGGCCACGCTTGGCGGCGCGCGGGCCCTGGGCCGCGACGATCTGGGCCGGATCGAGCCGGGCGCCAAGGCCGATATCGCGGTCATCGACCTGCGCGGTGCGCTGTGCACCCCCGATCCGGTGCAGACGCTGATGACCTCGGGTTCCGGTCGGGACGTGCGGGATGTCTTCATCGACGGCCGCCACGTGATGGCGGGCGGCGTCATCCCCGGCATCGACGCCCGCGCCGACGCGGCCCGCGCCCAGGCGCAGTTCGACGGGCTGATCGCCCGCTATCCCGACCGGACGGTCGGCCACCCGCCAGTCGGCGAAATCTTCACCCCCAGCTACGAGAGGGTCGCCCCATGAGCGATGTCGTCCTGGACGTGCGGAACCTGCGCGTCGAATTTCCAACCCGCAAGGGCGTGCTGACCGCGGTCGACGACATCTCGTTGCAGATCCGCCGGGGAGAGATCCTGGGAATGGTCGGGGAATCCGGCGCGGGCAAGTCGATGACCGGCATGTCGATCCTGGGCCTGCTGGAACCGCCGGGCCGCATCGCCGCGGGCAGCATCCACCTGTCGGGCGACCGGATCGACGACCTGGACGACCGCGCGATGCAATCCGTGCGCGGGCGTCGCATCGGCGCGATCTTCCAGGACCCGCTGACCTCGTTGAACCCGCTGTTCCGCGTGGGCGACCAGCTGGTCGAGACGATCCGCCTGCATACCGACCTGGACCGGAACCAGGCCCGCGAACGCGCCAAGGACCTGATGCGCGAGGTTGGCATCCCCGCGGTCGAGGAACGGATCGACAGCTATCCGCACCAGTTCTCGGGGGGGATGCGGCAGCGCATCGTGATCGCGCTGGCGCTCTGCGCGGAACCCGAGCTGATCGTCGCGGACGAGCCGACGACGGCGCTGGACGTGTCGATCCAGGCCCAGATCACCGCGCTGCTGAAGCGTCTCTGCCGCGAACGCGGGACGGCGGTGATGCTGGTCACGCACGACATGGGCGTGATCGCGGAAACCGCCGATCGCGTGGCGGTCATGTATGCGGGCCGCCTGGCCGAAATCGGCAGCGTCGAGGATGTCGTGCGCCGCCCCAGCCATCCCTATACCGCGGGGCTGATGGGCTCGATCCCGTCGCTGCGCAAGGATGTCGAGGAACTGCAGATGATCCCCGGCGCGATGCCCCGCCTGAACGCGATCCCGCAGGGCTGCGCCTTCAACCCGCGCTGCGCCCATGCCGGCCCCCGCTGCCGCGCCGAGGTTCCGCGCATTCCCGCCGGGGCCTCCACCGGCGCCGCCTGCTGGCTGCCCCGCACCGGCACTGTCGATCACGGAGAAGCCGCATGAACATCCGCCCGAACGCCATCCTCGAGGTGGACGCCCTCGAACGCCGCTTCGACGTGTCGGCCCCCTGGCTGAACCGCATGATCGAGCGCAAGCCCCGCCGGACGCTGCATGCCGTGGACGGGGTGGATTTCGTCATCCAGCGTGGCCAGACCCTTGCCCTGGTGGGCGAGAGCGGCTGCGGCAAGAGCACCATCGCCAAGCTGGTCACCGGCCTTCACGCGCCGTCCGGCGGCAGCATCCGGTTCCACGGCGACTGCGACCGGCTGCAGATGATCTTCCAGGACCCCTTTGCCAGCCTCAACCCGCGCTGGCGCGTGGGCCGCATCATCGCCGAGCCGCTGCGCACCCTGCGCCCCGACACGCCCGATGCCGCCGTCAACGCCCGCGTGGACGAGCTGCTGCAGATCGTGGGGCTTTCGGCGGCGGACGGGTCGAAATTCCCGCATGAATTCTCGGGCGGGCAGCGTCAGCGCATCTCGATCGCGCGGGCCCTGGCCGGCGAGCCCGAGTTCCTCGTCTGCGACGAGCCGACCTCGGCGCTGGACGTGTCGGTGCAGGCGCAGGTGCTGAACCTCATGAAGCGGCTGCAGAACGAGATGGGCCTGACCTATCTGTTCATCAGCCACGACCTCAGCGTGGTGCGGCACATGGCCGATGTCATCGCGGTGATGTATCTGGGCCGCATCGTCGAGATCCAGCCGACCGCCGACCTGTTCGCGCGCCCGCTGCACCCCTATACGCGGCTGCTGCTGGACACGATCCCGGATCTGGAGGCCCCCAAGCGCGACCGCACCGCCATGGGCGGAGAGGTCCCCTCGCCCGTGTCGCCCCCCTCGGGTTGCAGCTTCCACCCGCGCTGTCCGCTGGCCTTCGACCGCTGCCGCACCGAACGCCCCACGCGCCGCGCCGAGGTGCTGGACCGCCGCGTCGCGTGTTTTGCCGCCGAAAGGGACGCCGCCGATGCACCCTGAGCGATGCGGGCGGCAGGCACGATGATGCGGCTTCTGTTCCTGAACCCGAATTCGACCCAGGCCATGACCGACAGCATGGTCGAGGTCGCCCGCAACGCCCTGCCCGGCACCGAGCTGCTGGGGTGGACGAACCATGACGGCCCGGCCGCGATCCAGGGCCCCGAGGATGGCGCCGCCGCCGTCGCGGGCCTGATGGCGCTGCTGCCCAAGGCGCAGGCCGCCGCGGTCGATGCCATCGTCATCGGCTGCTTCGACGATACCGGGCTGGACCGCCTGCGCGATGCGGCCCATTGCCCGGTCATCGGCATCGGTCAGGCCGCCATGGCGCTGGCCGCGCTGCATGGCGGGCGCTTCGGGATCGTGACGACGCTTGACGTGTCGGTCCCCGTGATCCGGGCCAATGTCGCGGCCTATGGACATGCGGATGCCTGCATGGCCGTCGTCGCATCCGGGATCCCCGTGCTGGATGTCGAGATGGGCGGCCCGCAGGTCCGCGATCGCCTGTCGCGCGTGATCGCGGACACGGCGCGGGGCGGCGCGCGCGCCATCGTGCTGGGCTGCGCGGGCATGTCGGCCCTGCGCCCGGAACTGGGCCGCGACACCGATGCGGTGCTGGTCGATGGGGTCGTTGCCGCCGCACATCTTGCGCAGGTGATGGCCCTGACGATCAGGGACTGAGCGGCACCACCTGCAGCCCCAGCCCGCCTGCCGCGCCCCGCAGGATCGCGGCCAGTTCCCGCGACAGCGTCGCGGACCGGTCCTTGGGCAGCATCAGGCTGATCGTCCGGTCCGCGCCCGGCATGGCCAGCGGCATGACGCGAACCTCGGTCCGGTGGACGCCTTGGCGTCGCGCGAACAGGTCCGGCAGGATGCCGATGCCCGCGCCGGTCGCGGCCATCAGCACGATGGAATCGAGGCTCGTGCCCTCGTAATCGTCCGACACCATCGCCCCGCTGGCCCCTGCAAGGCCATAGACGATGCGCGCCAGCCGGTGGCCCGTGTCCAGGGTCAGCAGCCGCTGTCCGGCCAGGTCGGGCGCGGTCACGCGCCCCCTGTCGGCCAGCGGATGGTTCGGGGCCACCGCAACCCACAGCGGTTCGACGAACAGCGGGTGCTGGAACGTGTTCGGATGATCCTCGGGGGTCGAGATGATCGCGTCGAAGCGGCCATTGCGGACCCCCTCGTCCAGGCTGAGCGTGTTTTCCTCGCGCACGATGACGCGCAGGTCGGGCTGGTCGTCATGCAGCGCCTTCATCGCCTGCGGCAGCAGATACGGCCCGATCGAGGGCAGCACCCCCAGCCGCAGGCGCCCGCCGAAGGGCAGGTCCGACAGCATCGTGGCACGCAGGGCCGCGACCTCGGACAGGATGCGGCGGGCGCGGGTCACGAATTCCAGGCCCCGCGCGGTGGCCTGCGCCCCGCTGCGGCCCCGCTCGAACAGGCGCACGCCCAGGTCGGTCTCGACCGCGGCGATCTGGTTCGACAGGCTGGGCTGGCTGACATGCAGCATCTCGGCCGCAAGGCCGAAGCTGCCCAGCTGGTGGACCGTCACGACATATTCCATCTGGCGAAGGGTCGGGCGCATACATATCCCCAGGCTATCGAACGACGCATTGATTTGTATTTAAGCTATGCAATGAAACCGGGCAACAGGCGCGAAACCCTCTCGTGCAAGGTCCGAAAACGATGCAGATCCTCGACAGCCTGATCGGCAACCTGATGGTGCCCACGATCCTGTTCTTCGCCCTCGGCCTGCTGGCCGCCTTCGTCCGCAGCGACCTGTCCATCCCCGAGGGCGCGGCCAAGTTCATGTCGCTGTACCTGCTGCTGGCCATCGGCTTCAAGGGCGGCAACAGTTTGGCGAAGAACGGGCTGGACGCCGAACTGTTCACAGCGATCGCGGCGGGCCTGGTCCTGTCATTCGCGATCCCGTTCATCGCCTATGGCCTGCTGCGCGGCATGACGCGACTGGACCCGCTGAACGCGGCCGCGGTGGCGGGGCATTACGGCTCGATCTCGATCGTGACCTTCGTGGCGGCATCCAGCCTGCTGGACCTGACGGGGATCGCCTCGGACGGCTACATGGTCGCCGTCGCCGCGACGATGGAGGTGCCCGCCATCCTGTCCGCGCTGTGGATCGCGCAGCGCTTCGGCCACGAAGGCGGCGCAAGGCGCGTCCCCGCGCGAGAGCTGTTCGCCAACGGATCCATCGTGCTGCTGACCGGCGCCTTCGTCATCGGTGCGCTGACGCAGGACAGGGGCATGCAGATGATCGCGCCCTTCGTGGTCACGCCATTCACCGGGATCCTGTGCCTGTTCCTGCTGGACATGGGTCTGTCGGCGGGGCGCAGCCTGCTGCGCAACCGGCATCTGCTGTGCGCAGGGCTGTTCGCCTTCGGGCTGGTCATGCCGGTGATCGGCGCGCTTCTGGCGATGGGCCTGGGCAGCGCCATCGGGTTGCAGACGGGCAGCCTGTTCCTGCTGATGGTCCTGTCGGCATCGGCATCCTACATCGCGGTCCCGGCGGCGATGAAGGTCGCCCTGCCCCGCGCCGAGGCCGGCATCTATCTGACGCTGTCGCTTGGCGTGACGTTCCCCTTCAACATCACGGTCGGGCTGCCGCTGTACCTGTGGCTGGCAGGGCTGGTCTGACCCGCCAGCCATTTGGCGGGTTGCACGAGGCGCGGCTCCTGGGTATATGTTACAGTATAACGTAACTACAAGGTCCGACCATGCCTGCCATCGACACGCGCCTGCCCGTCACCGTCCTCTCGGGGTTCCTGGGTGCGGGCAAGACGACGCTGCTGAACCGCGTCCTCAACAACCGCGAAGGCCGCCGCGTGGCGGTCATCGTGAACGACATGTCCGAGGTGAACATCGACGCCGACCTCGTCCGCGACGGTGGCGCGAATCTCAGCCAGACGGACGAGACCCTGGTCGAGATGACGAACGGCTGCATCTGCTGCACGCTGCGCGACGACCTGCTGCAAGAGGTCCGCAAGCTGGCCGAAGAAGGGCGCTTCGATTACCTGCTGATCGAATCCACCGGCGTCTCCGAGCCGCTGCCGGTCGCCGCGACCTTCGATTTCCGCGACGAGGATGGCCACAGCCTGTCCGATGTCTCGCGTCTGGACACGATGGTGACGGTGGTCGATGCGGTGAACCTGCTCAACGACTTCTCCAGCCACGACTTCCTGCATGACCGGGGCGAGGTCGCGGGCGAGGGGGACGAGCGCATGTCGGTCCACCTGCTGACCGACCAGATCGAATTCGCCGACGTGATCGTGCTGAACAAGGTCACCGATGCCGGTCCCGAACGCACCGATGCCGCCCGCAAGATCATCCGCGCGCTGAACGCCGATGCCCGCATCATCGAAACCGACCGCTCCGAGGTTCGCCCCGCCGACATCCTCGATACGGGGCTGTTCGACTTCGACCGCGCGCATGAACATCCGATGTGGGCCAAGGAGCTTTACGGCTTTGCCGACCACACCCCCGAGACCGAGGAATACGGCGTCGCGTCCTTCGTCTATCGCGCAAGGCAGCCCTTCGATCCGGCAAAGGTGCACGCGCTGCTGAACGGCCCCCTGCCCGGCGTGATCCGCGCCAAGGGGCATTTCTGGATCGCAACGCGCCCGGACTGGCTGGCCGAATTCTCGCTGGCGGGGGCGCTGTCCTCGATCACGCCGCTTGGACAGTGGTGGGCCTCGGTCCCCGAGGAACGCCGCCCGACCGGTGACGGCGCGCGCGAATATTTCGCCCGCCACTGGATCGAGCCGTGGGGCGACCGGCGGCAAGAGATCGTCTTCATCGGGACGGGTATCGACTGGCCCGCGCTGAAGGCCCGCCTGGATCAGGCCCTTGTGCCCGAACACCTGGCCCCCGGCCCGGACGCGCTGCCACGGCTGCCCGATCCGTTCCCGGCCTGGGGCATGGCCGCGGCATGACGGTGCATGCAGCCCCCGTGCCCGGCGTGGCCATCGTGTCCGAGGCGGATGGCATCGCGCGCATCGCGGCGGAAGACACTGCGGCGCTGATCTGGCTGCGCGACAGGCCGGGCCCGTTCCGCGACTGGATCGAGGGGCTGGACCCCGTGCTGCTGCCCCGCGCCCGCATGCTGGTCCGGCCCGAGGGCGCCCGCGCGGCGGTGACTGCGGCCTGCGAGGCGGCGCAGATGCCCGACGGCCCCGAGCGGCGCTGGCTGATCGACGACATCGCGGAATGCGCGCGGGTCTTCGGCGCGACGATGGGCGCGCCCTGGCTGCGCCTGCGGCTGGACGTGATCGCGACCGATGCCTGCCGCCGGTTCCACGCGGACCGGGTGACCGCTCGGCTGGTCTGCACCTATCGCGGGACGGGGACGCAATACGGGCTGGCGGACGGGGACGAGCCGCAGCACGTCGCGACGGTCCCCGCAGGCTCGCCCTTCGTGATGCGCGGCACGCTGTGGCCGCCCCTGCCCGATCGCGGGCTTCGCCACCGCTCTCCTCCGATCCAGGGCAGCGGCGAGACGCGCCTGCTGCTGGTCCTGGATCCCGTCACCGACCCCGAAGCCGAGGGCTGAGCCGTTCAGGCGAAGTTGCGATCGTCGGAAGCGGCGATCGCAAGTCCCGTCGCCACGGCGTCGAACACCTCGCTGAAGGAATGTTCGGCGTCGAGGAACAGGGCACGCATCGTATCCGGTACGAAGGACATCAGGCTGGACCCGCCGACATAGACGACCTTGCCGATACCCGAGGCGCGCAGCCCCGCACGGGCCAGCGTCTCCTCGGCGCCGGTCCGCAGCGCGTTTGAATGGGCGGCAAGGCTGGTGGCCATGTCGGCGCGGCTCAGCGGCAGGCTCAGCGCGCGCTCGATCGCGGACAGGTCGATCAGGGGGGCGTCGGCACCATCATTCGCGGCGATCTTGCCCGCCTCGACGGCGAAGGCCACGTCGTGGCCCAGTTCGTCCTCGATGACGGTGCGCAGGCGCGACAGGTGATCGGGGCGATGCGCCAGGCGCAGCATCTCGTCCACGCGGCGCAGGGTCTGGGGGGTATAGAGGAAGGGGATCTTCTCCCACGTGGCAAGGTCGTTGAAGATGGCGTTCGGGACCGGCGACTGCCCCTCGCCCATGGCCAGCCGCAGCTGACCGCCACGCCCAAGCGCGGGCATCACGTGGTCGATGCTGATCGAGCGGTCGAAATCCGTGCCCCCGATCCGCACGCCGTGATTGGCAAGGATGCGGATGTCCCGCCCCTGGCCGCGAAAGACCGAGAAATCGGACGTGCCGCCCCCGATATCGACGATCAGCCCGGCCATCTTCGCATCGCGCAGCCCCCCGCTGGCGATCGCCGCAGCCTCGGGTTCGGCCATGAAGCGCACGTCCTGGAAGCCCGCCGCAAGGTAGCATTCGCGCAGATCGGCCTCGGCCTGCGCCTCTCGGGGGTCGTTCGGGCCGTGAAAGACGACGGGGCGGCCCGACAGGACGCGCTCGAAGGGACGGCCCGCCTCGGCCTCGGCCTGTTCCCTGATGCGGGTCAGGATGCGGGCGATGATGTCCACGAAGCTGACGCGCTCGCCCAGGATCTGGCGCTTCTCGTGCATCAGGCTGGTGCCCAGCACGCGTTTCAGCGCGCGCATGAAGCGGCCCTCTTGCCCCTCCAGCAGGGCGCGGTTGGCGGCCTCGCCCATCAGGGTCCGCCGCGACGCGCGGTCGAAGAAGAAGGTGGTGGGCATCGCCTCGCGGTCCTTCTCCAGCCGGATCAGGCGGGGCGTGCCGTCATGCAGGAAGCCCGCCGCCGAATTCGAGGTGCCGAAATCCACACCCAGCCCAAGATCCGCCATGCCCGTCATCCTTGTCCCGCGAAAGGGATCGCGCACTACGCCCCGCCCCGCGCGAAGTCAAGCGCGACGCTTTCGCATTGACCCCGTCCGGCACGGCAGGCACCAATCCGCCCGAGGATCGCGCAGGACGGACCGCGCGAGGGGGGCAGACCATGATCACCGACATTCCCGACGCGCGCAGCGCGAACGTCACCGGCGCGCTGTGGATGATCGCCGCAATGGCGGGCTTCGCGGTCGAGGATGCCTTCGTCAAGGGTGCCGCGCAGGTCCTGCCGGTCGGGCAGATCCTGATCATGTTCGGGCTTGGCGGCGCCGCGATCTTCGCCATCGTCGCGCGCCTCAACCACGAGCCGCTGTTCACGCCGGACGTGCTGGCACCCGCGATGCGCTTCCGCATGGTCTCCGAGGTGGTCGCCCGCCTGTTCTTCGTGCTGGCGCTGGCGACGATCCCGCTGTCGGTGGCGACGGTGATCCTGCAGGCCACGCCGCTGGTCGTCGTCGCGGGCGCGGCCATCGTCTTCGGCGAACGCGTGGGCTGGCGCAGGTGGGTCGCGATCCTGATCGGGATGGCGGGCGTCCTGGTGATCGTGCAGCCGGGGGCGGACAGCTTCTCGGCGCTGTCGCTGCTGGCGGTGGTGGGGATGCTGGGCTTTGCCGGACGCGACCTTGCCAGCCGCGCGGCGCCGCGCACGGTCGGGACCTCGATCCTCGGGCTCTATGGTTTCCTGTCGGTGGTCGTCGCGGGCACGCTGATCGCAATCTGGCAAGGCGATGCCCTGCCGCGCCCCGACCTGCGATCCGCGCTGTTCGTGGCGGGCGCGGTCATGGCGGGGGTCTGCGCCTATTCCTGCCTGATGAAGGCGATGCGCACGGGCGAGGTGTCGGCCGTCACGCCTTTCCGCTACTGCCGCCTGCTGTTCGGCATCGGCTTCGGCATCGCCATTTTTGGCGAGGAGTTGCGCCCCTCGATGCTGCTGGGCTCGGTGCTGATCCTGGCATCGGGCCTGTTCATCATGTGGCGCGGCAGGCAGGTCGGTGCAAAGGCACCGGCGGTCAGGGCACCCCGTCGATGATGCGGCGCAGCGCGCTTTGCAGGTGTGCCGCATCCGGCCCCAGGTCGCGCAGCAGCCGCGCCTGAAAATCATCCGCGATCCGGCCAAGGCGCTGCATCAGCGCGTTTCCATCCGGCGTCAGTTCCAGGACCACCAACCTGCGGTCGGTCTCGTGCGGTTGGCTGGAGATCAGGCCGCCCCCCTCCAGCTTCGAGGCGGCGCGGCTGACGATGCTCTTGTCCAGATGCACGCGGGCGGTGATGTCGCGCACGCTGACCGGACCCGAGCGGTGCAGATGCGCCATGACCCGCCATTCGGGAATCGTCAGCCCCGCCTCGGCGCGATAGATCTCGGCAAAGCTGCGGCTGATCTTCGCCGCCGCCACGCTCAGTTGATAGGGCAGGAATTCGTCGAGGTCGAAGGACATGCACATCTCGAGCCGTTGGTGATCGCCGCAGCCTAGCACCGACCGCGCCGCTTGACATCCTTGCATCCTCAACGATATTTTCATTGCAATCGCAACGAACAGGTCGCGGAGGAGAAGGCCATGACGGTTCAGCGGATGCCTCCGGGGCCGACCGGCACGGTCGCCGGCTACATGCCCGGCTTCGGCAACGATTTCGAGACCGAGGCCCTGCCCGGCGCACTGCCGCAGGGCCAGAACAGCCCGCAGAAATGCAATTACGGGCTCTATGCCGAACAGCTGTCGGGGACGGCCTTCACCGCGCCGCGTGGCCAGAACGAGCGGACATGGTGTTACCGCATCCGCCCCTCGGTCCATCACACGGGGCGGTTTTCGCCCATCGACATTCCCTATTGGAAGACCGCGCCGAACGTCCTGCCGAACGTCACCAGCCTTGGGCAGTACCGATGGGATCCGATCCCCGTCCCGGACGAGGATCTGACCTGGATCACCGGGATGCGCACGATCACCACGGCGGGCGACGTGAACATCCAGGTCGGCATGGCCAGCCATGTCTATCTGGTCACCCGCTCGATGCGGGACGAGTACTTCTTCTCGGCCGACAGCGAACTGCTGGTCGTCCCGCAGGAAGGCCGCCTGCGGTTCTGCACCGAGCTGGGCGTGATCGAGCTGGAACCGCAGGAGATCGCCATCATCCCGCGCGGGTTGGTGTATCGCGTCGAGGTTCTGGACGGTCCCTGCCGCGGCTTCGTCTGCGAGAATTACGGCCAGAAGTTCGACCTGCCCCATCGCGGGCCGATCGGCGCGAACTGCCTTGCGAACCCGCGCGACTTCAAATGCCCCGTCGCCGCCTTCGAGGACCGCGAGGTCCGGTCCCGCGTGGTGATCAAATGGTGCGGCCAGTTCCACGAGACCTGGATCGGCCACAGCCCGTTGGACATCGTCGCGTGGCACGGAAACTATTGCGCCTACAAGTATGATCTTCGGACATATTCCCCGGTCGGTGCGATCCTGTTCGACCATCCCGACCCGTCGATCTTCACCGTGCTGACCGCGCCTTCGGGACAGGAGGGGACCGCGAATATCGACTTCGTGCTGTTCCGCGACCGCTGGATGGTGGCCGAGCACAGCTTCCGCCCGCCCTGGTATCACAAGAACATCATGTCCGAGCTGATGGGAAACATCCACGGCATCTATGACGCCAAACCGCAGGGCTTCGCGCCGGGCGGGATCAGCCTGCACAACTGCATGCTGCCCCACGGCCCCGACCGCGAGGCGTTCGAGGGTGCAAGCAATGCCCAGCTGAAGCCCGAGAAGCTGGACAACACCATGAGCTTCATGTTCGAGACCCGTTTCCCCCAGCACCTGACGCATTACGCCGCCCGCGAAGCCCCCATGCAGGAGGAATATATCGACGTCTGGGAGAGGCTCGAGAAGAAGTTCGACGGGACGCCGGGGATCAAGTGATGGCGCGGTGACGCGACCGGATCGGCCTGCGGCGCGGTCAGGCCGTCATGTGTCGACACGATGTCTGATCCGGACCTGCCCATTCCCGATCAAAGGCATACAGGCGACATCTCATGGGGCAGCCCGCCTACGACAAGAAGAACGTGGAGGCATGAAACATGGTCAAGACGGACATGCCGATGCGCAGCTGGGTGGCCGATGCGAACGATCCCGACTGCGACTTTCCGATCCAGAACTTGCCTTTCGGCGTCTTCTCGACCGCGGCCACCCGGCCCCGCTGCGGCGTTGCCATCGGCCGGATGATCTTGGACCTGGCTGCGTGCGAGGAACGCGGGCTTCTGGATGCCAAGGGCAGCTTCGCCCGCCCGCAGCTGAACGAGTTCATCGCGCTTGGGCGCCCGACCTGGGACCGCATCCGTGCCCGCCTGACCGAATTGCTGGCCCAGGGTGCCGATACCGACTTGCCCCTGGTCGCGATGCCCGACGCGACGATGCACCTGCCGATCCGCGTGACCGAGTTCACGGATTTCTACGCCTCGAAGAACCACGCCTTCAATGTCGGCACGCTGTTCCGCGGCCCCGAAAACGCGCTGCCCGAACAATGGACCCACATGCCTATCGGCTATAACGGGCGGGCATCCTCGGTCGTGGTGTCCGGCACGGATATCCGCCGCCCCATGGGGCAGGTCAGGGGCGAGGACGGCCCTGTCTGGTCGCCCAGCAGGCGGCTGGATCTGGAACTTGAACTGGGGGCCATCGTCGGGGCCGACAGCGCGATGGGCGACCGCATCTCGGTCGAAAAGGCCGAGGGGATGATCTTCGGCTATGTCCTGCTGAACGACTGGTCGGCGCGCGACATCCAGGCGTGGGAGTACCAGCCGCTCGGGCCGTTCCAGGCCAAGGCGCTTGGCACCACGATCAGCCCGTGGATCGTGACGCAGGCCGCGCTGGAGCCCTTCCGCTGCAAGGGGGCCGAGCGGGTGAACCCGCTTCTGCCCTATCTGCACGAGGAACGGCCGGGCTTCTACGACCTGACGATCGGCTGGTCGATGAACGGTCAGCGGATGTGCAGCACGAATTACAACGTCATGTATTATTCCAGCGCGCAGCAACTGGCGCATCACGCGGTGTCGGGCTGCCCGATGCGCGTGGGCGACCTGCTGGGAAGCGGCACCATCTCGGGGCCTGCGCGCGACCAGACGGGCGCCCTGCTGGAGATGACCGAGGGCGGAAAGACCCCCGTGACCGTGAACGGCGCACCCCGCACCTTCATCGAGGATGGCGATGTCGTCTCGCTGCATGCCCATGCCCAGGGGAACGGTTACCGCGTGGGCTTTGGCGAATGCACCGGCAGGATTCTTCCGGCACAGGAGTGACGACCGCGACCGCCGCCATTGTCGAAAAGGAAGCGCCCGAACCCGCCTTCTCCGCCACGATCAGCCCGGCACGATGCCCTGATCGTCCTTCAGGGTCTTCAGCACGATCTCGGACCTGACCTGCGACACCTGCGGATGCGGCAGAAGATGCGCGTGGACGAAATCCGCGAAGGCATCCAGATCGCGCACCCTGACATCCAGGATGTAGTCGGCATCCCCCGAGACCGAGAAGGCCGACCGGATCTGGGGATGCGTCGCGACGAAGCGGGCGAAGTCGTCCTCTTTGCGCTGGCCGTGGCTGGACAGGTTCACACGCACGATGGACCGCAGGCCATAGCCCAGCTTGGCCGCCCCCAGCCGCGCGGAATACCCCTCGATCACGCGGGCCTCTTCCAGGGCCGCCCGCCGCCGCGAGCACTGCGAGGGCGACAGCTTCACGATCTCGGCCAGGGCGGCGTTCGTCAGCGCGCCATCGCGCTGCAATGCGGTCAGGATCAAGATATCGAACCGATCCAGCTTCATCGGGCGCACCTTTCTGCCGATACATGCACGTTTCGTGCATATCATCTGCCAACCCCGTTCACTATGCAAGCTTCGTGCGCGCGGCTCGTGTCATCCTGATCGCAACAGATGCCAGGAAGGAAAAGCGTCATGGGTCCGTTTCCGCACAATGCCCCGAAGGCCACGATCAGCGCCGCAAACCCGGCAGGCACCGATGGTTTCGAATTCGTCGAATACGCCCATCCCCAGCCCGAGATCCTCGACCGGATCTTCCGGCAGATGGGCTTCGTGCCGGTCGCAAGACACAAGACGAAGGACGTCACGCTCTATCGCCAGGGGGATATCAACTATCTGCTGAACGCCGATCCGGCGGGGCATGCGGCGGGCTTCGTGGCCGAACACGGCCCCTGCGCCCCCGCGATGGCATGGCGCGTGGTCGATGCGCAGGTCGCCCTGCAGCGCGCGCTGGATCTGGGCGCCACGGAATATAACGGGCCGGGCAAGTCGATCGAGGCGCCGGCCGTTCTGGGTATCGGCGGATCGCTTCTGTATTTCATCGATCGCTATGGCGATGCGGGCAGCGCCTATGACGCCGATTACGACTGGCTGGACCAAGCGGACCCGCGCCCGAAGGGCTTCGGCTTCTACTATCTGGATCACCTGACCCACAACGTGATCCGCGGGAACATGGACACCTGGTACAGGTTCTATCACGAGACGTTCAATTTCCGCGAAATCAAGTATTTCGACATCAAGGGCAAGCAGACGGGCCTTGTCAGCCGTGCGCTGACCTCGCCCGACGGCAAGATCCGCATTCCGATCAACGAAAGCACCGACGATCACAGCCAGATCGAGGAATACCTGCGCGAATACAAGGGCGAGGGCATCCAGCACATCGCCATCGCCTCGGACGACATCTATGCCGGGACCGACCTGATCGCGGATGCGGGGATGGAGTTCATGCCCGGCCCGCCCGACACCTATTACGAGATGTCGCATCGCCGCGTGAAGGGCCACGAGGAGCCCCTGGACCAGATGCGCAAGCACGGGATCCTGATCGACGGCGAAGGCGTGGTGGGCGGCGGCGAGACGCGCATCCTGCTGCAGATCTTCTCGAAGACGGTGATCGGCCCGATCTTCTTCGAGTTCATCCAGCGCAAGGGCGATGACGGCTTCGGCGAGGGGAATTTCCGCGCCCTGTTCGAGTCGATCGAGGAAGACCAGGTGCGCCGCGGGGTCCTGTCAGCCGCGCCCGCCGAGTGACGCACCTTCCGCAGGACAGGGGGACCGGGCCATGACCTGGACGGATTACGCGACCGCACCGCAGCCCGGCACGCGCATCTGCGAGGCCGATCGCGTAAACCCGGTCCTGTCGCTGCGCGTGGGCGGCGACAGGGGCGGCTTTCCTCTGCTGGTCCTGCGGGCGGGCGACGGGTTTCGCGCCTATGTGAACGCCTGTCCGCACCAGTACCTGCCGCTGGACCATCGCGGCGACCGCATCCTGTCGGCGGACGGGACGATGCTGATGTGCACCGCGCATGGCGCGCGCTTCGACATCGCGACGGGCCAGGCCGTCCAGGGCGCCGAGTGCGGGCTGGACCCCGTTCCCGTCCGGCTGTCGCAGGGCATGCTGGTGATCGGCGACGCCCCCTAGTCCGGCGCGATGCAGCGAACGCTGCGATCCGTGCCGATCCGTTCCAGGGGCGGACGCGCGGCGGAACATTCCGGCATGACCTTCGGGCAGCGCGTGGCGAAGGGGCAGCCCGGGGGCGGGTTCAGCGGGCTGGGCAGGTCGCCCTTCAGCAGGATGCGCGACCCGCGATCCCTGCGCGACACGTCGGGGCGCGGGATCGCGCTGATCAGCGCGCGGGTATAGGGGTGGTGCGGATGCGCGAAGACCTCGGTCACGGAGCCTTCCTCGACCACGATGCCCAGATACATCACGCAGACGCGGTCCGCGATGTGCCGCACCACGCTGAGATCATGCGAGATGAACAGATAGCTCAGCCCCAGGTCGCGCTGCAGCCGCAGCAGCAGGTTCAGGATCTGGCTCTGGATGGACACGTCCAGCGCGCTGACAGGCTCGTCGCAGATCACCAGTTTCGGGGACAGCGCCAGCGCCCGCGCGATCACGACCCGCTGCCGCTGACCGCCCGACAGCGCGGTCGGGCGGCGGTCGCGCTGGTCGGGGTTCAGGCCGACCAGCTCCATCAGCTCATCCACGCGGGCGCGCACCTTGTCGGCGGGCCAGCCGTTGATGACCAGCGGTTCGGCGATGGAACGGGCGATCGACATGCGCGGGTTCAGCGCCGAGACCGGGTCCTGGAACACCACCTGCACCTGCTGCCACAGGGCGCGACGTTCGGTCGGGCGCAGGCTGGCAAGGTCGCGCCCCTCGAACAGGATGCGGCCACCCGTGACGGGGGCCAGCCCAAGTGCTGCGTTGCCGGTCGTGGATTTGCCGCAGCCGGATTCGCCGACGACGGCGACGGTCTCGCCCTGGTGGATGGTCAGGCTGACCCCGTCCACGGCGCGGGTGACGGGGGCGGAACGCCCGCCCCTGCCCGGAAAATGCACCTTGAGGTCCTGCAATTCCAGAAGCGCGGTCATGTCATGCCCTCGGACAGGGGGTGGAAGCAGGCAACGCGATGCGCGCCTTCGGACAGGGCGGGCGTGGCGTCGCATTGTGCCGTCGCGCGGTCGCATCGGGTCTTGAAGCGGCAGCCCTGCGGCCAGTTCCGGGGGCTGGGGACATTGCCCGGAATGGCGAACAGTTCCTGCTTCGGCGGGTGATCCAAGCGCGGAATGGTGCGCAGCAGCATCGCGGTATAGGGGTGGCGCGGCTGGCGGAAGATGTCGTGCACGTCGCCCTGCTCCACGACGCGCCCGCCATACATCACGCAGACGCGGTCGGCCATTTCGGCGACGATCCCCATGTCGTGGGTGATCATCAGGACGGCGGTGCCCTCTTCCTCGGCCAGGTCGCGGATCAGGTCCAGGATCTGCGCCTGGATGGTGACGTCCAGCGCGGTCGTCGGCTCGTCCGCGATCAGCAGACGGGGCCGCGATATCAGCGCCGCGGCGATCATCACCCGCTGGCACATCCCGCCCGACAGTTCCGCCGGCAATTGATGCGCCCGGCGTTCGGGGTCGGGAATGCCCACGCGGCCCAGCATGCGCACGGCCTGCTGCGCGGCATCCGCGGCCGAGGCGCGGCCATGGACGATCAGGCTCTCGGCGACCTGCGCACCGATGGGCATCAGCGGGTTCAACGATGACACGGGTTCCTGGAAGATCATCGCCAGCCCGTTGCCGCGCAGGTCGGCCATGTCCTGCCCGCCCGCGCCATGAACGGGCACCCCGTCGAAACGGATGCTGCCGCGCGTGATGCGCAGGCTGTCGGCCAGAAGCCCGATCACCGACAGCGCCGTCAGCGATTTCCCCGAGCCGCTCTCGCCGACCAGCGCGACGACCTCGCCCGGGCGGACGTCCAGCGTGACACCATCGACCAGTTGCAGCGATCCGGCAGCGACCGCAAGATCCGTGACCTCCAGCAGGCTCATGGCGCGGCCACCGCTGCGGCCCAGGGGCTGACCGGATGCGCGGCGCCCGCCGCCATGCCGTCGCCCTGCCCCGCCTGCACCAGCGAGGGGATCGCGAACTGCACCGGATAGACGGTGTCGTCGGTCAGCTGCACCGGGTGATGTTCGCTGATCGCGGTCGCCACATCCGCCGCCGCGCGCCGGTCCACGAGGATCGTCGCCGTGCTGGCATCGATGCGCGGGCGGGCCATCGCGGTTTCCGGCGTATCGCCCCGGTCGATCAGGTGCGACAGGATCTGCAGCACCGCCGGGAAGATCTGCCGACCGCCCGCCGCGCCAAGCGCGATCTCGGGGCGGCCATCGCGCAGCGCGATCACCGGCGACATGTTGGCCAAGGGCTTGACCCCCGGCGCGATCGAGTTCGGCTGCCCGTGGCGCGGATCGAACCACATCATGCCGTTGTTCATCACGATATCGGTCTGCGGCAGCACCACCTTGGACCCGAAGCGCGACAGCAGCGTGTTGGTCAGCGACACCATGTTCCCCTGCGCGTCGATCACCGACAGATGGCTGGTGCAATCCTCGGTCGCGGCGGCGTGGCCCAACGTCTTCAGCCGGTATTCATAGGCCTCGCGGCAGGCGACCGCATGGGCCGCCGACTGTTCCGCGTCGGACAGCGTGCCGATCTGGCGGTCCTGCAGATGCGACAGCGCCCGCAGCAGGCTGGGCCCGCCGGACAGACCGGGGATGACGCAGATCTGCCGGTCACGGTACTCCTGAACCTGAGGTTCCTGCCAGACCACGTTGTAATCGCGCAGATCCTTGGCGCTGATGCAGGAACCGACCTGCGCCAGGTCCTGCAGCATCAGATCGGCGGTTTCCCCCTCGTAGAATTCGCGCGGGCCGTTCTGGGCCAGCCGGCGCAGGACGGCGGCCTTCTTCGGCATGGGCAGAACGGTGGCCGAGGCCGTATCGGGATGCGGCTGCCGAAGGTCGGGGTCCAGGAACAGCATCGTCGCCGCCGTGTTGCCCAGAAGGTTCGTGCGATCCACGGCAAAGGCCAGGTCCGCGAACCAGTCGACCGTCATGCCACGGGCCGCGATCTGGGCTGCGGGGGCCACGATATCGGCCCAGGACATGGTGCCGAACCGTTCCAGCGCCGCGGCAAAGCCCGCCACCGCCCCCGGCGTGCAGATGGACGAGCCGCCCGTGATGTTGCGATTGTCGCGCACGGCGGGCCAGTCGAACCAGTCGCCGTCCGACCCGCCCGCAAGCGGATAGTCGGCGGGGTCCAGCCCCTGCGGCGACATCAGGTTGAAATCCAGCGCATCGACCGTGCCGTCGGCCGCCGCGTGCAGCAGGAAGCCGCCGCCGCCGATGCCCGACAGCCAGGGCTCGACCACCGACAGGACCAGCGCGGTGGCGATGGCGGCGTCCATCGCGTTGCCGCCCTGCGACAGGATGTCCGCGCCGATCTGCGCGGCCTCGCGGTGCTGGGCCACGACGATGCCCTTGGCGCCTGCGACCTGCGGCTTGCTCAGCGACCAGGCCTGCGCGCCGCCGCGAATGGCTGGGTGTTCGTTCATTGCGGTGATCCCTTGGTGGTATGGACGGGAAGCTGCGGCAGCGGGAAGTCGGGCTGATCGGTCAGGCCGCGATGATGCTGCGCCAGCTCTCCGCAGGTGGGGCGCCAGATGTCGTCGCTGTGGGCGATCATGCGCCACAGATCCTCCAGCATGTCGATGCGCGCGGGGCGGCCGCTGATCCAGTCATGGACGGTCAGCATGAACAGGCTGCCATGACGGCGGGCGGAGCGGGCCTCGGACTGCCAACGCTCGCCTATTTCCAGATGGGAACGCGGCGCGCGGTCGCCCGCGCCCAGGAACTTGAAGAAGATGGCGTCGTCGATATCCCACCGCACCGGCAACTCGGTCACGCCGCCGATGGTATAGGGCACGTCCTCGCCCATCAGCGAGGAATCCCACAGGTCCAGACGCCGCAGCTCTCGCAGCATGTGGGGCGTCATCTCCCATGCGGGCGACCGGAAGCCCTCGGGGCGCTGGCCGGTCTGCGCGACGAACAGCTGGATCGAGCCCTCCAGCGCATCGGTGAACTGCTGGTCCGAGATGTCGCCGACCAGTTCGTGCCAGTCGCCATGCAGCGCGATCTCGTGGCCGCGTTCGACAAGGCCGGGCAGCAGGTCGGGGTTCTCGCGCGCGACGACCGCCGGCACGAAGAAGCTGCCGCGCAGGTCAAGCCGCGCCAGCATGTCGGTCATCCGCGACAGCCCGCGCCGCATCCCCGCCATGCGATGTTCGGGCACGGCGATGGTTTCGGGCCGTGCGTTCCGCGTGGCCCACAGATAGGGCGAGACCGCGTCCACATCGACGCTGAAACACGCGGCGGCGCGCTTGCCCTCGGGCCAGGGATATGGCGCAGGCGACCAGATCATAGCGGCGACTTCTTGTCCTGATAGACATCGAGGCTGCCCGCTGAATTGCCGCCATCGACCGACAGGGTCGCGCCGGTCACGTTGCGGGCGGCGTCGGATGCCAGGTACAGCGCGGCATTGCCGACATCCTCGGCGGTGGTCTCGTGGCCAAGGGGGATGTTCGCCATCACGCGGTCGACATGTTCCTTGGGCAGGCTGGACACGGCGCTGCCCGCCGCGAAGCCCGGCTCCAGCGCGTTCACGCGGATGCCGAATTCGGCCAGTTCCAGCGCGAAACCCTTGGTCAGGCGGTCCAGCGCGGTCTTGGACATGCAATAGGTCACCATCGTGCGCCGCATCTTGCGCGCCGCCCCAGACGAGATGTTGATGACATTGCCCCGGACGCCCGCCTCGATCATCTGCAGCGCGAAGCCGCGCGTCAGCACGAAGGGCGCGCGCAGGTTCACGGACATGATCCGGTCCCAATCCGCAACCTCCATGTCCAGCATGAAGGCGGACGGATAGAGCGCGGCATTGTTGATCACCACGTCCGGCGCGCCCCATTCGGCGGCTATGGCGGCCAGCAGGTGGTCCAGCCCGGCATCGTCGGTCAGATCGGCGGCAACGGCAAAGCCCGGCATCCCGTCCACGTTCAGATCGGTCCGGCAGACGATCGCGCCGTTGGCCTCGAACTGGTCGGCCAGGGCGCGGCCCATGATGCCGCTGGCACCGGTGACGACCACGCGCTTGCCTTCGAAGGCGGTTCCGAAATGCATTCTCAGCGTCCTTTTCCAATGATGTCGCTCAGGCGGTCGCCAATCAGGTTGGCCGACAGCACCAGCATGAACAGGGCAAGCCCCGGGAAGGTGGCGATCCACCAGGCCGTCGCGACATAGTTGCGGCCCGTGGACAGCATCGCGCCCCAGCTTGCGGTGGGCGGCTGCACGCCGAGGCCCAGGAATGACAGGCCCGCCTCGAACAGGACCATCAGCCCGAATTCCAGCGTGGCCACGACCAGGATCGGCCCGATGATGTTGGGCAGGATGTGGCGCAGCAGCGCGCGCGGGACCGAACAGCCCATCGACCGCGCCAGCGTCACGAAGGGCTGGCGGGCGACCGACAGCGTCTGGCCATAGGCCACGCGGGCATAGCGCGGCCACCGCGTCAGCGCGAGGACCAGGATCACGTTGAAGAAGCCCGGCCCCAGCACCGCCACGGTGATGATCGCCAGCAGGATCGCGGGGATCGACAGGAAGATGTCGACCAGCCGCATCAGCACGGTCTCGGTCCAGCCGCGCAGGTATCCGGCCAGCATGCCGACGGTGATGCCCACGACGCCCGACAGCAGCACCGACAGGACGGCCACGGAAATCGACACCCGCGCGCCGTGGATCAGGCGGCTGAGGATGTCGCGGCCCAGCTCGTCCGTGCCCAGCCAGTTGGTGGCGCCCCGGCTCTCGAAGCCGGGCACCTTCAGGCGGGCCAGCAGGTTCTGCCGGTCGGGGTCCATCGGCGCAAGAAGCGGCGCGAAGATCGCGACCAGCACCATCGCGCCCAGCAGGATCGCGGGCCACCAGGGCAGGATGCGGGCGGGCAGACGGGTTGCGGCAACGCTCATCACTGGCCCCCCAGACGCACGCGCGGGTCGATTACCGAGTACAGGATGTCGGCAGCAAGGTTGGCGAAGATCGTGGCGAAGGCCCCCAGCAGCACGACCGCCTGCACCACCGCGAAATCGCGCGAGGCGACGGATTGTACCGTCAGCTGCCCCAGACCCGGCCAGGCGAATACCGTCTCGACGATCACCGCGCCCGCCAGCAGCTGAGAGATCTCGAGCGCCGTGATCGACACGACCGGAATGGCCGAATTGCGCAGCAGGTGCCGCCGGACCAGCCGGGGCGTCCGGACCCCCCGCGCACGGGCCGAGCGGACATAGTCGCGGCCAAGCTCGTCGATGACGGCGGAACGCGTGATCCGCGCATAGGTCGCCAGCGACAGAAGCCCAAGCGCGATCGAGGGCATCACCAGATGCGCCAGCGTGCCGGTTCCCGAAGGCGGCAGCCATTTCAGCCAGACCCCGAAGACGAGGATCATCATGATCCCGCTCCAGAAGGTGGGCATCGACTGGCAGGCCAGCACGACGCCCATGATCCAGCGAGAGATCGCCCGCCCCCGCGTCAGCGCCATGACGACGCCCGCAGGCAGACCGATGGCGAAGGCCACCAGCAGCGCGCCCCCCGCCAGTTGCAGGGTCTGGGGGATGCGGCTGGCCAGGATCTCGGCCACGGGGGCGTTCTGGATATAGGACCGGCCCAGGTCGAAGCGCAGCATGTCGCCAAGAAAGGCGATGTACTGTTCGATCAGGGGCCGGTCGAAGCCAAGCGCGCTGCGCATGGCCTCGAAATCCTCCTGCGTCGCCGTCTCGGGCAGCAGCAGGGCGGTCGGATCGCCGGTCAGGCGCTGGATGAAGAACACCAGCGTGATGACGCCGAACGCCGTGACCATTGCCTGAAGCAAGCGTTTCAGAAGGAAGGCGGACATCACTCGGACCAGCTCATGCGGTTGAGGAACATGCTCTCATTCGCGGTCGGCGTGAATTCCAGCTCGGACGCCGCGCCATACAGCACCGCCGCCTGGTACATCGGCAGCAGATAGTAGTTGTCGCGCACGATCTGGTGGACCTGCGCATATGCGTCCTGACGGACCTCGGGGTCCAGCGACACGCGGGCCTCGTCCAGCAGCTTGTCCAGTTCGGGGTCGTTCACGCGGCTCCAGTTGCTGTCGGAATGCAGCAGCGGATAGGCGATGCCGTCGGCATCCTGGCAGGCGCAGGACCAGCGACCGAAGCTGAGTTCCGCGTTATCGGCAGGTTCGGACCGCACTATGTTCAGATAGGTCGGCATGTCCGTCACGCTGATCGAGACGTTGAAGCCCACATCGTTCAGCATCTGCTGCAGCGCCTGCACGATGCGCTGGTCAAAGACCGGCGCTGTGGCGAAGGTCGCGGGGGTCGCGGCGATATCCGCCTTGGCCGACACGATTTCCTTGGCGGCATCGGGGTCGAAGACCCAGGGCTCGATCCCCTCGGCATAGCCGAAATGCGCGGGCGAGGACAGCTGCGCCATCGGCACCTCGCCTGCGCCCAGCAGGCCCTCGGTGATGCCCAGGTTGTCGATGGCCATGCTGGCGGCCTTGCGCAGTTCGGGATCGTTGAAGGGCGGCTTGTCTAGGTTCATGCCCAGATAGGCCACGCGCTCGGTCGGGGCGGACAGCGCCTTGACGTCGCCCTGCCCTTCCAGCTGCGCGGCGCCGTCGCTGTCCAGACCCACGACCAGATCGGCGGTGCCCGCCTGAAGGTTCGCAAGGCGCGTCGCGGCATCGGGCACGGCGCGGAAGGTCGCGCCCTCGAACGGGCCGGCCTCGCCCCAGTAGTCGTCGTTGCGGGTCAGCGTGACGGACACGCCGCGATCCCAGCCCTCGAACTTGTAGGGGCCGGACCCCACGGGGGCCGCGTTGAACGCCTCGGCACCGACTTCCTCGACCACGTGCTTGGGCACGACCGACAGCTTGACCAACTGCGCCATCAGCGCCGGATAGGGGCCGTCGGTGGTCAGCTTGACGGTCACGTCATCGACCGCCTCGGCGGATGCGATCTGGTTGAACTGGCCCAGCTGCGGCGAGGCGAATTCCGGGTCGGTGATGCGCTGGACGGAAAAGACCACATCCTCGGCCGTCATCTTCTGGCCGTCATGGAAGGTCACGTCGTCGCGCAGCGTCAGCAGCATCTCGGTATCGCTGACCTGCTCCCACGCCGTCGCGATCTGCGGCACGATGTTGCCGTCATTGTCGCGCGTGACCAGGTTGTCGAAGATGTTGCGATAGACATAGTAGCTGTCGGGGTTCCACTGCACCTGCGGGTCCAGCGAGGACGGCTCGCCCGACAGATCGACGGTCAGGTCCTTGGCCATCGCGGGCAGGGCAAGGGTGGCGGCTGCGACACTGGCCAGCAGCAGGTTGAGCTTGGGGGTCATTGAGGTCTCCTGTTGGTCGCAGCGTTTTCGTGGTTGTTGCGCGCCGCCAGCCCGCTGCCCGGCATCAGCGGCGCGTCGTTCTTCAGAAGCTGGCGAAGGAAATAGCGTTCCTGCGCATCGATCAGCGCCAGTCGCGCGCGCTCGATGCCGGCGGCGTCGCGTTGCAGCACCGCCCCCACCAGGTCTGACACGTCGTCCCGGCGGAACAGCGTGCCGCTGTCGCCCTCCAGGAAATGGGTGATCCGCGCGGAATGGTGCCACAGCTTGCGCAGGTGGCGCGCGGTAAAGGGGTTGATCGCCCCCAGAAGCAGCCCGTCGATCCGGTCCACATGCAGGCGCACCGCGCTGACCGCGGCATCGTCGCCACCGCGCGACAGGGCCTTCAGGATGTCGTGGATCTGCTCCATCTCGGTCAGGGCGGCGTCGGTCAGGCGCACATGGGCAAGGCCCGGTTCGACGATGCGGCGGGCCGACAGCACGTCGCCGATCAGCTGGCCGGTGATCGGCAGCACCTCCCACCCCATCCGCGCCTTGGGCGATGCCCAGCCGTCGAAGCCCAGCCGCATCAGCCCCGCACGGGCCGCGGCGCGCGACAGGCCGAAACGCTCCATCGCGTCGGCCTCGGTGATGACCTCGCCGGGCGCGATCTCGCACCAGATGGTGGCGGCAAGCATCCGGTCCTCGGCAAAGCGGGACTTGGCATCGGGGCTGGGAAGCCCGCCATCCGACAGGCCCGAACGCAACATGGGAGAGCTTGGATCATACATGAAATGTCATACCGCTCGCTTTAACATGTCAGTTATGGTGTGATGACATATTCAATCTGGCAAGAAAAATCTGCATGGAGGATTGCCGTGACGAAAAAACTGTCCGTTCTCGGGGCACTTGGGCTTCTGGGCCAGCATCTCGTGGCACGCCTTCTGCGCGAACCGGGGCTGGAGATCGTCAGCCTGCACGATCATCGCCACGAAGAATCGCCCGTCGATCTGCCGTGGTTCGCAGCGCCCGAGGCCCGCGATTTCGTGCTGGGCCAGCGCATCCTGCCCCCCGATGCGGCCGCGCCGGGCGACCTGATCCTGTCCTTCCTGCCCGATGCGGGCGCCGAGGCGATCGAGAAACGGCATCTGGGGCGCGGCGCGCGCATCCTGTCGCATTGCGAATATACGCGCGGGGCCGGACTGTTGCTGGCGCCCGGAATGCCGCTGCCGGACACGCGCGGGCATCAGCTTCTGGCAACGCCGAACTGCACGACCGCGATCTGCGCCCTGCCCCTTGCGCGGCTGCACCGCGCCTTCGGGATCGACGCGCTGCACGTCACCACGCTTCAGGCCGTCAGCGGCACGGACCTGCCGGGGATGCAGGCGCATCGCGCACATGATCACGTGACCTCGGTCCTGCCGGGCGAGGCCCGCGCGCTGGAGGACGAGCTGCGCATCCTGTTCAGGGGCGCCTTCACCACCAGTTGCATGGCCACGCGCGTTCCGGTCTGGCGCGGGCACACGATCACGCTGACCGCGCGGCTGGCTGCGGATGCGACCGGCGAACAGATCGCGGCAGTGCTGTCGGACGTGCCGGGCATCCATCTTGCGACGGCCCCGGACGCCATGCCCCTCCACCGCCCCGAGATCGTGCAGGAGGACGCGTTCTGCACCGTCGAGGGGCTGCGGATCGGGCCGGACGGCTGGCTGCAACTGACCCTGCGCGGCGACAATCTGGGGATGGCCACGACGGGGCTGATGGTCGATCTGGCGGGCATCCTGCCGTGACGCCCTTTTCCTTTGGGCGTCCACGCGATTAGGGTGTCGTCCGAATATGCAGCACAAGAACGGGGGCGGCAGCATGGCCGACATGAAGGACAAGGTGGTTCTGGTCACGGGCGCAAGCCGGGGAATCGGCGCGGCGACGGCGCGGCTGTTCGCGGATGCGGGCGCGAAGGTCGGCGTCATGGCCCGCAGCACGGATGCCGTCGCCGCCCTGGCGTCCGAGATCGGCGGCGTGGCGCTGGCAGGCGACGTGGCCGATGCCGTGGCGATGCAGCAGGCCGTCGCGACGCTGCTGGAACGCTTCGGCCGGCTGGACGTGCTGATCAACAATGCGGGGCTGATCGGTCCCATTGCGGGTATCGCCGATGCCGACCCCGACGAATGGGGCCAGGCCATCGACGTGAACATCAAGGGCGTCTTCAACGGCATCCGCGCGGCCCTTCCAGTGATGCGCAAGGCGGGGGGCGGCACGATCCTGACCATCGGCTCGGGTGCCGCGCATGGCCCGCAAGAGGGTTGGAGCGCCTATTGCGCCAGCAAGGCCGGGGCGCTGATGCTGACCCGTGCGCTGGACCTCGAGGCGCGCGGCGAAGGCATCCGCGCGATCAGCCTGTCGCCCGGCACCGTCGCCACCGACATGCAGGCCGCGATCCGCGACAGCGGCATCAACCCGGTCAGCCAGCTTGACTGGTCGGTCCATATCCCGCCCGAATGGCCCGCCCGCGCGTTGCTGTGGATGTGCGGCCCCGAGGCGGACAACTGGCTTGGCGACGAGATCTCGCTTCGGGACGAGGGGATCCGCCGCAGCGTCGGCCTGATCGACTGAGATACCCGCGCGGCCTGCCCGTCAGGTCGGGCGTTCGTCCTTGCTGCTGTCCATGACGATGTGGGAATTGATCGCGTTCACATGCGACTGCGTGCCCAGAACCTCGGTATGGAAGCGCTTGTAGGCCGCAAGATCGGCGGTCTCGACCCGCAGGATGTATTCGAACGAGCCCGCAATGTTGTGGCACTCGACCACCTCGGGGGCGGCGGCCATGGCGTGCTCGAACCCCTCCTGCGCGCGCTTGTTGTGCGATGACAGCCCGACCATGACATAGACGGCCAGCCCCCGCCCCATGCGTTCGGGATCGGTCACCACGCGATAGCCGCGGATGATGCCCGAACGCTCAAGCTCCTGCACGCGCCGCAGGCAGGCCGAGGGCGAAAGCCCGACCCGCTCGGCCAGCGCGACGTTGCTGATGCGCCCGTCGCGCCGCAGGGCCTGCAATATCTTCACGTCCAGAGGGTCCATCGGGGCCTTTCGTTGCGCATTTGTCGCGCTCAGCACGATATTTGGCGGATCATTGCGCCGGATCGCCGCTATTGTTGCGCCGAACCAAGCCAGAGACAAGAACGATGACCATGACCGTCCTGACCGCCCTTCTGGGCTTTGCCCTTGCCGCCACGATCACGCCGGGGCCGAACAACCTGATGCTGATGGCATCGGGCGCGAATTTCGGCTTTCGCCGGACGCTGCCGCACATGATCGGGATCGTGGGCGGGGTCTCGGTGATGTCGCTTCTGGTGGGCGCGGGGCTGATGGCGCTGTTCCAGGCGGTGCCGGTGCTGAACACCGTGCTGAAGGTGCTGTCGGTCGGCTATCTTCTGTGGCTTGCGGCCAAGGTCGCGACCGCCGCCCCCATCCAGGACCGCGCCGCCGATGCCCGCCCCATGACCGCGCTTCAGGCGGCGGCGTTCCAGTGGGTCAACCCCAAGGCATGGGCGATGTGCCTGTCGGCCGTCACGCTCTATGCGCCGGATCGTTCGATCCTGTCGGTGGCGCTGGTGGCGGGGGCCTTTGCGCTGGTGTCCTTTCCGGCGATCTCGGTCTGGGCATGGCTGGGAACGGTGGTCCGGCGCTGGCTGTCGAACCCCATGCGGCTGCGGGTGTTCAACGTCACGATGGCGGCGCTGCTGGTCGCCTCGCTGTGGCCGGTGCTGGGGCTTGGCTCAGGGGCTTGAACCGCATCAGCCGGCTGCCGTCGTCGGGATCGGTCAGCACGGAGGCGCGAACGCCGAAGACATCGGCCAGCAGGTCCGCCGTCAGCACCTGTTCGGGCCGCCCGACCGCGACCAGCCGACCGGCTGACATGACCGCCAGCCGGTCGCAGCGCATCGCCTGGTTCAGGTCGTGCAGCGCGATCATGGTGGGGATGCGAAGGGCGTGCACCAGATCGAGGATCGCCAGCTGATGGCCGATATCCAGGTGGTTCGTCGGCTCGTCCAGCAGCAGGATCGCGGGGTCCTGCGCAAGGGCGCGGGCGATATGGGCGCGCTGTCTTTCGCCGCCCGACAGGGTGGACCAGTCGCGATCCGCAAGATGGGTCAGATCCGCGCGTTCCAGCGCGCGGTCGACATGCGCCGCGTCCGCATCGGACCAGCGCCGCAGCGCATCGAGCCACGGCGTGCGCCCAAGCGAGACCGCATCGCGGACGGTGATGCGGTCGGCGGTCTCGGCGGATTGGGCGACCATGGCCATGCGCCGCGCCACGTCGCGACGGCGCAGCCTGCAGATGGGTTGCCCGTCCAGCGTGACCGCCCCGCGATCCGCCCGGACCAGGCCCGCCATCAGCCGCATCAGCGTCGATTTCCCCGAGCCGTTCGGCCCGATCAGGCCCAGAACCTCGGGGCCCGACAGCCGCAGGTCCACGTCGCGCAGGATCCCGCGATAGGACAGCGATCTGGCCTCCAGCGTCATGCGGCCCCCCTTGCCCGGATCAGAATGACGGCAAAGGCAGGTGCGCCGACCAGCGCGGTCACCACGCCGATGGGCAGGGTCTGGCCCGGGACCAGCACGCGCGCGATCACGTCCGCGGCGATCAGGAAGACCATTCCGGCAAGCGCGGTCGCCGGAACCAGCCTGCCATGCCGGCCGCCCACGAGGAACCGCGCCGCATGGGGCACGACCAGCCCCACGAAGCCGATGGCCCCTGTGACCGAGACCATCATCGCCGTCGCCCCCGCCGTCGCAAGGATCAGGACCGCCTGCACGCGGCGCACGGGCACGCCCAGCCCCGCCGCCGCATCGCTGCCGAAGGCGAAGGCATCCAGCGCGCGCACGTGCCACAGCGTGACGGCCAGCGCGACGATGGCAGCGGTCAGCGTGCTGCCGACATCCTCCCACCGGGTGCCGGACAGGTTGCCCATCAGCCAGAACATGATGCCGCGCGCCTGTTCTGCATTGGCCGACCGCGCGATCACGAAGCTGGTCAGCGCGTTGAACAGTTGCGACCCCGCAATCCCCGCCAGCACGATCTGCGCGGCACCCCGCGCCCCCGGTCCGCCGCCCGACAGCTGTGCCAGGCCGACGACCAGCGCGAAGGCCGTCAGCGCACCGATCAGCGCCCCCGCCGACATGGGCAGCATCCCCGCCCCGAGGCCCGCCACCGCGACCAGCACCGCGCCCGTCGACGCCCCCGCCGAGATGCCCAGCAGATAGGGATCGGCCAGCGCATTGCGCAGCAGCGTCTGCAGCACCAGCCCCGAGATCGCCAGCCCCGCCCCGCAGGCCCCGGCGACCAGCGCGCGCGGCAGGCGATAGGCCCAGACGATGCCCTGGTCGATGGGATCGACCGCATGGCCCGCATCCCACAGCTGGTTCGCCAGCGCCTTCCACACCGTCGCGGGCGGGATCGCCGTCTCGCCCAGGGCCGCGCCCAGCAGGGGCGCGACCACGATCAGGGCAAGGATCAGGGGCAGCGTCCGAAGCCTCATTCGGCCAGCCTGCCCATCCCCTCGGCCATGGCCTCCAGCCCGTCCAGCATGCGGATGCTGCCATGCATGGCCTCGGCATCGATGATGACGATGCGGTCTTCGCGGACCGCCTGCATGCGGCTGGTCACGGGATCGCTGCGCAGGAACTCCAGCTTGGCCTCCACGTCGTCGGCCGGGAAGCGGCGGCGATCCATCCGCGCGATGAACAGGACCGCGGGATCGGCGCGGGCGATGGTTTCCCAACCGACCGTCGGCCATTCCTCGTCGGACGTGACGACGTTGCGCAGGCCCAGCCGATCCAGCATCCAGGCCGGGATGCCCATGCCCCCCGCCATGTAGGGGTCGGCCTCCATTTCGGCCGAAGAGAACCAGACCGCCGCCGAGGCATCGGGCAGATCCAGCGCCCGCGCTTGCGCCACGACCGCGCGTTCGCGCGATTGCAGGTCGGCGACCAGCGCATCGCCCGCCGCCTGCGCATCCATCACCGTGGCGATCTGCGCGATGCTGTCCCACAGCGTGCCGACGTCGAAGGGCGCAAGGCGCGTGCCGTCGGCGCCGACAAGGTTGTCCTTGCCGCTGCAATCGGTCGGCATGACATAGGTCGGGATGCCCAGATCGTCGAACTGTTCGCGCGTGCCGACCGCGCCCTGTTCGCCGATCATCCATTCGAACATCGTGGGCACGAAGCCGGGGCGCTTGTTCACCACGGCCTCGAAGCTGGGGGTGTTGTCGCTGATGCGTTCCACCCCGGCATCGATCCGGGCGTAATCCGGCAGCACGCCGTTGAACCACAGCGCCGTGCCGGCCATGCGGTCCTGCTGCCTCAGGGCATAGAGGATCTCGGTCGTGGACTGGCCGATCGAGACGACATTCGCCGGGCGTTCCGGGATCGTCACGCGATGGCCGCAATTCTCGATGGTCAGGGGGTATTCGGTCGGCGCGGCAAGCGCCGCCAGCGGAAATCCGGTCGCGCAGATCGCGATCGCAAGCTTCTTCATCTTGTCGTCCTTCATCGGTGTGAAGGACGGGGCAAAGGAAGGCGCGGGACGACGCTCCGGCGCGACCGGGCGCATCGCCAGCGTGATCCCTCCGGGGCACCCCGCCCGGCATGGTCGCAGTCGCGATGGCAGGTCTCCTGACTTGCGGATCGCGGCCTCGCCCGCCTTCCCGGCGCGGGCGCCAGTGGCATATGGGGTCGGCTACCGCTTACAGTTGCGGGGGCAGTCGCGGAATCGGCACCTTCTGGTTACACCTCACCGCGTTCCCTTTTCACCCGCCCGGAACCTTGGCCGCGCGGGAACCATCGCAGCGATGCATGACCGCTGCCGGGGGCCAAGTCAATCTGTCATGCCGCGACCTACAGCCCGTTGACCGGCACCTTCAGCATGGGACGGCCATCCTTGTCGGTCGGGACCTCGCCCCCGCGCATGTTCACCTGAAGCGAGGGGATGATCAGCCGCGGCATCGCCAGCGTCGCGTCACGCTCGGTCCGGAAGCGGACGAATTCCTCGCGGGTGCGGCCATTGCCGACATGGATGTTGTGGGCCTTTTCCTCGGCCACGGAGGTCTGCCACTGGATGTCGCGGCCGTTCGGGCCGTAATCGTGGCACATGAACAGGCGCATCTCGTCCGGCAGCGTCAGGACGCGCTGGATGGAATCGAACAGCACCCCCGCATCGCCGCCGGGAAAATCGGCACGGGCCGAACCGCCATCCGGCATGAACAGCGTGTCCCCGACAAAGGCCGCGTCGCCCATGACATGGACCATGCAGGCGGGGGTGTGGCCGGGGGTGTGGATCGCAAAGACCGGCATGTTGCCCACCATGTAGCGGTCGCCATCCTCGAACAGGCGGTCGAACTGGCTGCCGTCGCGCTGGAATTCGGTCCCCTCGTTGAAGATCTTGCCGAAGGTGTCCTGGACGACCATGATCTGCGCGCCGATCCCGATCCTGCCGCCCAGCCGTTCCTGGATATAGGGCGCGGCGGACAGGTGGTCGGCATGGACATGCGTCTCGATGATCCATTCCAGCCGCAGCCCGCGGTCGCGCACCTGGCGGATCAGCTCGTCCGCGTGGTCATGGGTGATCCGCCCGGCAGAGTAGTCGATGTCCATCACGCTGTCGATGATCGCGCAGGCGTCGGATGACGGGTCCCGCACCAGGTAGCTGATCGTGTTCGTATCCTTGTCGAAGAAGCCGTGAACCTCGGGGTGGATGTCCATGCGAAGCGGAAATGCGGTCATCTGGGGATCTCCTTCGGGCGGGGGGCCGGGAACGCCATGCGGCGCAGCATGAAGCCGATGATGACAGCCGACAGGAACAAGGCAACCTCCCATCGCATGGTCCCGAGCGCGGGGATCGCAGCGCCGGGGCAGAAGCCCGCGATGCCCCAGCCGATGCCGAAGATGGCAGAGCCCCCGATCAGGCGCGCATCCGGGCGGGTCGCTGTCGGCAGATCGAAGCGGTTTGCCAGCATCGGTCCGCCCATCCGCAGGGCCAGCCGGTATCCCGGCAGGGCGACGGCCAGCGCACCCCCCATCACGAAGGCCAGCGACGGATCCCACGCCCCCGCGATGTCGAAGAAGTTCAGCACCTTGGCCGGGTCCATCATCCCCGACAGGGCGATGCCGATCCCGAAGACCACCCCCGTCGCGACGGAAAAAACGAAGCGCATGACCCCTATCCCCCGATCACGTGGCGGATGACGAAGACGGTCGCCGCCGCCGTCGCCATGAAGACCGGCACCGCGATCATCGAGCGGCGCGACAGCCGCGCCAACCCGCAGACCCCGTGCCCAGAGGTGCAGCCGGACCCGAGGCTGGCGCCGAACCCCACGAGGATCCCGCCCGCGACGAGCATGCCGGGACCGGCCGGAACCTCGATCCGCGGCAGTCGTCCGGTAAGCGCCCAGAGGATCGCCGGCGCGGCGATCATGCCGATCACCAGCCCCAGCCGCCAACCGGCTTCCCCGCGCGAGGCCGCGAAGACCAGACCCGACAGGATGCCCGTGGCCCCCAGAACGCGGCCAAGACCCGCCATCAGCATGACGGCGGCCAATCCGATCAGCAGCCCTCCCTGAAGGGACGACCAGGGGGTGAAGACGGTATCCATCGCGATCCTCGTGACTTGGCCGGGCGGGGCATCCGCCGGTGGCTCATGATCCGTGGATAAGGCCCGCGGTGCGGCGCGTCGGTGACATTGTCACGCTTGGCCGATCACCCGGCCTGCGCCATCGCGCGCAACGCCGCGCGGTCGGCGATGTCGATCCGTCCCCGCGACTGCGCGACAAAGCCGCGCTTCTGGAAATCGTGCAGCAGGCGGGAGATCACCTCTCGGGCGGTGCCAAGCTCGGACGCAAGCTGAGAATGGGTCGCGGCAAGGCTGTCATCCCTGCCCGCCAGCAGCAGCAGACGCTCGGCCAGGCGCATGTCCATGCGCGCGAAGGCCACGTCGTTCACGACCCGCAGCAGGTCGATCAGCCGCCGCGAATAGGCCGCGAAGACGAAATCGCGAAAGCAGGGCTCCTCGGCGGTCAGCCTGTCGAAATCGGCCCTGGGCAGGGTGATGACCGTCAGGTCGGTCTCGGCGATGCCTTCGGCGTTATAGGCCTCTTCGGCCAGCATGCAGGCGGTCGTCAGCACGCAGCTTTCGCCCGCATCCACGCGATAGAGAACGATGTCCCGCCCGTTCCCCGCCGTCTGCACGACGCGGATGCTGCCCTGCAGCAGGAAGAACAGGCTGTCGGGGATGTTGTGGGGGCCAAACACCTCGGTGCCCTTGCGGAACCGACGCGTGTGCGCGGCCTTCAGCAGGCGGTCGCGCACCTCACGCGGCAGGGCGCGGGTACCCTGAAAGCTGTCGGTCCAGTCCGCATGTGGCGTTCGCGTCATCCCAGCCCCCGCTGCCCCGTGATCCCGCGACAGGTTATGGCCCAGCTTGTGCGCCCTGTCACGCCGCCCGCCAGCGACGATCGGTCGCTTGGAAAATCGCCCGATGCTTCCCACCTGTTGCGATGACACTGAACGAGCGGGGCACATCATGCTGCAGGACAAGAAATCCGAGACCGACGCCGAACGGCAGAAGGTGCTGCTTCAGCGCCTCGTCGGGACGCTCAGCCGCGAATACCCCGAGCTGTATTACCAGCCGACCAGCCAGGTGGCCCGGCTGATCCGCCAGCGGGTCACCGACGGCACCACGCTGAACGGCGATGAACGCAAGCTGATGGAGCGCCTGACCGAACGCGACATCGAGGTGCTGCTGAGCCTGCACTGACCGTGCGTTGTTTTCGGGCGTGACGGGCTGCACGGGTCGGGATGGACGCAACGGGCGGTCCGTTGGAAGCCGTAATGCCCAAGGAAGTCCGCGGAGACGTTGCGCATGCTCGCCTGCAGATCGTGGTGCAGGATAAAGTCGAACCGCCCACGCGATAGAATCGCGGCTCTCGCGGTCGAGATCGTGCATCTCGGAGACCGGCGGTTGGAACCCGCGATCCGCCTGCGCCCCCCCTGTTCATCGAATAGAGCGCCCGCAGATCGCGCAGCTCCGCTCCCAACCCGCCCGTCCGCGCCGACGGATGATGGACACCCCCCTGCCCTGCATCCCGATCACGCGCAGATCGGGCTGCAGCCGGGCCAGCGACGCGGCAGAGGCGGCCTCGCGCTCATCCTAGCCCGAAAACCAGCCATGGCTGCGAGTCGCAAGAACGCAGCGCGTCGCGGGGCTTCAGGCAGATCCCGTGACTGGCGCGCCGCAGGATGCGGTCCAACGCGGGGATCGGAGTGGGCCCTTCGATGATCTAGTGCACCCGAAAGCGCGGGCGGCACGCGGCGGGTCCGATCTGCGGCAGCCCGCGGCGGCGGCCTAGCGGATCCTGCGGCTGAAGCAGCGCGGCGCCTCGATCACGAAGTGGAAGAACAGCCGCCTTCGGGAAGCGAAGAGCTACGCCTCTTGTAAGGTCAGCTCGTCTATGACTGGGGTGTCGCACAAGCCGGTCTGCGGCGTGATATTCGCTCGCCCATTCAGCACGCGATCCACAGTCGCTGTCCCGAGAACCGCCAGCCGCGCAGCCTACATGACGGGAAAGCTATGAGTCGTCTAATGCAATTTCTGATGCGTCACGACGCATCGCGCAACCACGGTCGGGGCCAGGATCGGGCCATCGAAAGTGAGGATACCATGAAGGACAAGACCCGGGCCGCAAGCGGCTTCTACGATCCCCAGACCTGCGACCTGCGCGAATTCGAGGCGCTGATCGCGCAGACGACAACCCACGACATGGCAGACCTGAGGCCCAAGCTGTCGGATCCTGCCGCACGGCGCGTGTTGATGGCGAAGCGGGCGGCTGTGCTGACTATCGGCCTTGGCATCGTCGCGCTGCACCGGACCTGTGAAGATACCGCCATCCTTGATCGGGCGCGCGCGGCCTATGACCGGATCATCGATCAGGAACGTCGGGAAAGCGGCGGAAGGGCGGATCACTTCGCGACCGCAGGGGCGAACGACCGGATCTGGAACTAGGCCGAGGCGTTGTGGGAGGCCGCCCCCGAGATCTTCATGCAATATTATGCGAACCCGATGATCGCAGCCCTTTGCGAGGCATGGCTGGGGCCGAACTACTAAGACCGCGCAGGTCTACCAGGTGCATCCAGGTGGCGCGGCGCAGCAGGCGCATCGCGATAACCACCTTGGCTTAAAGATCGCGGATGTCTGCGCAAGCTTTCCCGGGCATGTGCACGACGTCTCGCCCGTCCTGACGCTTCACGGCCCAATCGCGCATTGGGCATACGCGTCGAAAGCGGACCGACGAAGCTGTTGTCCTTCTCGCAGGCCTATCGCCCGGGCTATGCCGCGTGGGGCCGTGCGGATCTCCGCGCCCTGTTCGAGGGACACTCTCTTCAGCTACGCCCGCACAAGGGCGACACGCTGTTCTTCAATCCCGCACGGTTCCATTCGGGCGGCGCGAAAAGCATTACCGACATCATGCGCTGCGTGAACCTGCTGCAGGTCTCGTCCGCCTTCGGGCGCGCCATGGAGGCGATGCATCGCGACCGCATGTGCAGGCTTGTCCTTCCCATACCGCCAAGGCGCAGAGATTGCTGGACGCGGCCATCGACGCAACGGCCGAGGGATACTCCTTCCCCATGAACTTGGACCGCGACCTGTCCGCAAACGGGTTGGCCCCCGGAACAAAAGCCGAGTTCCTCCGCCGCGCGACAAGGGAGGGGATGGACGCCGAAACCTTCGGCCAGCGCCCGGGTCGCATGGCCGCCGCGCGGCAACCCTGACACGCGAATACGGCGGCTCCCACGGCCCGGCGCCCGCCTTAATGCGCAAAAGGATTTCGTTCATGATCTGGACAGGGCGTTCCCGGCGATGCATCGTCTGCGCCGTGCGATCCGACCGAGGAGGATCGGCACGCAACTCATCCCGCGCGACCTGCGGGACGACCGAAACGAAAGAGGACCACGGACGATGGCCGATACCCCTACCCCCCAGATCATTTACACCAAGGTGGATGAGGCGCCCGAGCTGGCCTCGGCCTCGCTGCTGCCGATCATTCGCCGCTTCGCTTCGGCCGGGGGGATCGAGGTCGCCACGCGTGACATCTCTCTGGCGGGGCGCATCATCGCGGCCTTCCCCGAACGGCTGACGCCCGAGCAGGCGCAGGACGACGATCTTGCGGGCCTGGGTTCGCTGGTCAAGACGCCCGAGGCGAACGTGATCAAGCTGCCCAACATCTCGGCCTCGGTGCCGCAGCTGGTCGGCGCGATCAAGGAACTGCAGGCGCAGGGCTTCGACCTGCCGGATTACCCCTACGAGCCCGCCACCGACGAGGAACGCGAGATCCGCGCCCGTTACGACGCGCTGAAGGGTTCGGCGGTGAACCCCGTCCTGCGCGAAGGGAACTCGGATCGCCGTGCCGCGCGCGCGGTCAAGAACTATGCCAAGGCGCATCCGCACTCGATGGGCGCCTGGTCGCCCGACAGCAAGACGCGCGTGTCCTCGATGCCCGAGGGCGATTTCCGCCGCAACGAGGCATCCGTCACGCTGAGCGCGGCGCAGGCCGGTCCCGTCAGCATCCGGCTGACCGATGCGGGCGGCAACACCACCGTCCTGAAGGAAGGCATCAACCTGCCCGAGGGCACCGTGGTCGATGCCAGCTTCATGTCGGTCGCGCATCTGCAGGACTTCCTGAAATCCGAGATCGAGCGCACGCAGGCCGAAGGCACGCTGTTCTCGGTCCACCTCAAGGCCACGATGATGAAGGTCTCGGACCCGATCATCTTCGGCCACGTGGTCCGCACCTGGCTGGCCCCGGTCTTCGAACGTCACGGCGATGCGATGGCCGCGGCGGGCGTCGATCCGAATGGCGGCCTGGGTTCCGTCCTGGCCCGCATCGACGAGATGCCGGAAGGCGCCAAGATCCGCGCCGAGATCGAAGAGCTGATGGGCCAGCGCCCGCCGCTGTATATGGTCAATTCCGACAAGGGGATCACCAACCTGCACGTGCCCTCGGACGTCATCATCGACGCCTCGGTTCCGGCGCTGCTGCGCGCGGGCGGCAAGGCATGGGGTCCCGACGGGGCCGAGGCCGACACCAACTGCGTCATCCCCGACACCTCCTATGCGCCCGTCTATGACGAGAGCGTCCGCTACTTCAAGGAGACCGGCGCGCTGGATCCGGCGACCGCGGGCACGGTGCAGAATATCGGCCTGATGGCGCAGAAGGCCGAGGAATACGGCTCGCACCCGACCACGTTCGAAATCCCGGCCGACGGCACCGTCACCGTGGTCGCGGCCAACGGCGACCAGCTGCACAGCCATGCCGTCCAGAAGGGCGACATCTGGCGCATGTGCTCGACCCGCAAGGCCGCGATCGAGGACTGGGTCCGCCTGGCCATCGACCGCCAGCGCCTGGAAGGCTGCAAGGCCGTGTTCTGGCTGGACGAGACCCGTCCCCACGACCGCGAGCTGCTGGCCTATGTCCACCCGATCCTGGCCGAGGCCGGCGTCGCGGACCGCTTCACCGTGCTTGCGCCGCGCGAAGCGACCCGCCTGTCCTTCGAGACCATCCGCGCCGGCGACGACATCATCGCGATCAGCGGCAACGTGCTGCGCGACTATCTGACCGACCTGTTCCCGATCCTGGAGCTTGGCACCTCGGCCAAGATGCTGTCCATCGTCAAGCTGATGCAGGGCGGCGGCATGTTCGAGACCGGCGCGGGCGGCTCGGCCCCGAAGCACGTCCAGCAGCTGCAGGAGGAAAACCACCTGCGTTGGGACAGCCTGGGCGAGTTCTGCGCCCTGGGCGAGAGCCTGAAGTTCCTGGCCGAAGCCTCGGGCAACGAGAAGGCCCGCACCCTTGCCGCCGCCGTCGAGGCCGCAACGCAGGGCGTGCTGGACCACGAGCGTTCGCCGGGCCGCAAGGCGGGTCAGCCGGACAACCGCGACAGCCACTACTTCTTCGCGCTGTACTGGGCCGAGGCGCTGGCAGGTCAGACCGAGGATGCCGACCTGGCAGCCGAGTTCGCCCCCATCGCCCGCGACCTGCGCGAGAAGCAGGACCAGATCATCGCGGAGCTGCGTGCCGATCGCGGCAAGCCCGCCGATCTGGGCGGCTACTATCACGCCGATCCGGCCAAGGTCGCGGCAGTCATGCGCCCCTCGGCGACGCTGAACGCGATCATGGGCTGATCACCCCTGGGGGCGGCGCGCAACATGCGCGCCGCCCTTTTTCTGTCTACTTACTGTTCGTTAGCGGGATTTTTTCGAACGGTTCGAAGTCGTCTCTCCTACTTACACCGCTTTCTTGCATGCCCGCCGATCCTGGTCTGGATGCCCGCCAATGCCGACATCCGACCCAAGAACTGCGCCGAGACCCCTCGGGGTCTGATCGTGATCGGGCGCGGCACCAACGCCCTAGGCTCCAGACTCATTGATGGTCACAGCCAGAACATGACGGTGGCAGCGAGAGCGACGGCGGAGAGGAAGACCTTTGGGCATCTATCGTAACGTGTCGCTACTCGCCGCCAGTCCTTCAACCTACCGAACATGATCTCTATGCGGTTGCGTCGTCTGTAGCGTCGCTTGTCGTATTTGACGGGCTTGCCGCGGGACTTCCGGCCCGGGATGCAGGGCCTGATCCCCTTGTCTTTCAGGGCGTCGCGGAACCAATCCGCATCATAGCCTGGTCGGCGAGCAGCCAGTCCGCCCGAGGCAGGCTGCTC
>NZ_ATUJ01000016.1 GCF_000420145.1 Paracoccus zeaxanthinifaciens ATCC 21588 | reverse complement strand
AACGACCATCGAACCGCCCGCATATCCCTTCAGATATCCATCAATGTCAAACAGCAGAGGAACCAAAATCGCAGATGGTGCGCCAATCCAACTCAGCGCCCCGCCCGGTCATCAATCCCAGAATTTTCCCGACTTCCCAACCCCTCAGGGCCGGTCCGTCGCACCGTCCGGCGTGTCCCGCCCTTCGGTGAAGCGGTGTTTAGACACACCGATCAGAACCCGCAAGCAGAAAATCCAAGATTCACGAAAATCGACACCGGATTCCGCGCAAACCACTGAAAACGCTCACATCGTTTCCGACGATCTCCGGAAACCCCACCGCACACGACCCCGAAACACCACACGAAAACCCAGAATCGCCCCGCAAAACCCGCGAATCCGGCTTGCCGCTTGAAAAGCGCGGTGATCGGCCCTAGCTCTGGCCGTGGCGGGTTTCTGCTCTTCTCGTGTTCGGCCTTTTTTCCACTGGCCTATAAGATTTCCGAGGGGGCTGGCTCTGTCGTGGCCCTGGTCACGTTATCTGGCACCCACCTGATTGTTCAGGCTTTCGGGGAATCTGTCGCCGACACGGTTGCTGCGGTTCCCGCCACCCCTCCCCATCATGCGACATGTCCTTCGCGCACCCGCGCAAAGGAAAAGGGCGGTCCGAAGACCGCCCTTCCAAGAGACATCGATCCAGAGGGATGGATCAGAAGCCGTAGACCACTGCCACGCCGAGCGAGTTGTCGGTGCGGATCTCGCGGTTCTCCTGGTATTCGGTGGTGTAGCTGATGCGGGTCGCCAGCTGGTCCGAAACCTTGAAGTTCACGCCGAACTCGTTGCTGATGACGTCATCCGCATCGTCCGAACCCAGATAGTCGGTGTCGTTCGTGATGAAGACGTTGTCGTTCACGCGGTGATAGACGCGCGACGACGCGATGTAGCCCATCTCGGTATCCGAGTCGTCGTCCAGGTACTGCTGGCCGGTCTGCGTGTAGCGCACGCCGATACCGCCCTGCACGCGCCAGGTCGTCTGCTCGGTGTTGATGATGCGGTAACCCGGACCGAAGCCGAGGAAGGCGTCGCGACGCAGGTCGCTCAGCTCGTCGGCAACATCGTCCGGGCTGTCCGAAGCGCTGTTGGCTTCACCGTCGACCAGCCCGTCCGAGCTGATGCGGCCCAGTGCGAAGGCGTAGAACTGGTCGTTGAAGTAGTACTGCGCGTCATAGATCGCGTTGACTTCTTCCTGGTCCTTGTCGCCGTTGTCGTCTTCGCCGAACTCGATCGACAGGCCGACGCTCTGGGCGAACTGGCCTTCGTTGTAGTTGATGCGGCCGGCGATCGCGAGATCCTGGTTCTCGGTGTTGCCTGTGCGGCCGGCATAGCTCAGCGACATGGTGCCGAACAGGCCCTGGCGGCGCGAGGCCGGACCGAAGCGGTCGGCGTCGAGGTCGCGCTCGAAGTTGTCGGACACATCGTCTTCGATGTCGGTGATGCGGTCGTCGACTGCGGTGACGCCGACGGCATCGGCGCCGGTCGAGATCTCGGACTGCGCGAAGGCAGGAACCGACAGCGCGGTCAGGATTGCGGCGGTGCCGGTCAGCAGCGTAACTTTTTTCATTCGTATGTCCTCACGAGCTGAGTATCGTTGTCCTGGTCCCCTTGCGGGCCAGAGCATCTCTGCTGGCAGATCAAGTAATGGCGAGGCCGGACGGTTCATAGGTCGCCGCAATTCGTTGAATGATCTCGGAATCGTGAGCGGGGGTGATCCCGCAAGGCTTCGGCGGATAGATGCCGGAATCCAGATGTAACAAATGGTGATGCAACCAATCCTTGCATTCCCGAACCCCCTGCATGTGCTGCAAATCCACGGGCAAGCACCCTGCCCTTACGTCAACCATGACGCGATCCGCCTGAAACATTGGGGTGAGTGCCCGCGAAACAGGCATCACGAAAACGTCCGTTGGGTTTGCATTTTGTGGCGCAATTGCAACGGAACCGGTTCCGGACGCCGTAAAATCACACGGCCTGCGCATGCAAAAAGGCCCGGTCGTCGTGACCGGGCCTTGTGCAATTCCAACCTGTCGCGCCCTTACCCGAGCGAGTCGGGATTGAGATTGCGCGTCATGTGATCCAGCACCGCGTTCACGAAGCTGGCCTCCTTGCCCTCGGGGAAGAAGGCCGAGGCCAGGCGGACATATTCGCTGATGACGACCTTGCCCGGCGCGCGGTCGGCGATCATCTCGGAGCCTGCGGCGCGGAACAGCGCGCGCAGCACCGGGTCGATCCGGTCGATCGGCCATTTGGCGACCAGCGCACGGTCGGTCGCCTGGTCGATCTTCGACTGCCAGGTGACCGCATCGTCGGTGATGCGGCGGAACAGGTTCTCGTCGGCCTCGGCGGTGTGGCCGTCGCGGTCGTCGAAATCGATGCGATAGCTGCTGAACTCGCGCTGGACGCGGTCGGCGGTCTGGCCGGCGGCCTCCATCTGGAACAGGGCCTGCACGGCATAGAGACGTGCGGCGCTGCTCAGCGCGCGGCGATCGGGACGCTTGCCTTCGGTGCTCATGCCTTGCCCTGCCCTTCCAGTTCGCCCGCCAGGCGGATCACGTCGGGATGGCCGGGTTTCGGCGCACCGCCCGGACGGAAGCGACGCTTCAGCGCGATCAGGTGCAGCGCGGCCGCCGCGGCACCGCCGCCCTTGTTCATGTCGGTCGGATCGGCGCGGCGCGCGGCCTGCTCGTAATTCTCGACCGTCAGGATACCGTTGCCGAGGCAGATCCCCTGCAGCCCCAGCAGCGTCAACCCGCGAGAGCTGTCGTTGCAGACGGTATCGTAATGCGTGGTCTCGCCCCGGATGACGCAGCCGATGGCCACGAAACCGTCATAGCGACCGCTCTCGGCGGCCAGCGCCACGGCGGTCGGGATCTCCAGCGCGCCGGGCACCTCGATCACGTCCAGCGTCGCGCCCGCGGCCTCGGCGGTCGCCCGCGCGCCGGTCAGCATGTCATCCGCAATGTCCTTGTAATAGGGCGCGATCACCGCCAGCAGACGCAGCGCGGTGTCGAATTGCGGCAGAGGCAGTTCGTGATGTGATGTGTTCGAGGCCATGGTCAGTCCTTGGGGATAGGCCGCGTGGAATGGATGGAAAGGCCGTAGGCGTCAAGCCCCACGACCTTCACGGGCGCGGAATTCGTCAGCAGCACAAGCTCGGACAGGCCCAGCGCGGACAGGATCTGCGCCCCCAGCCCGTATTGACGCAGCGTGTGGGCGCCGACCTCGTCGGGGGTGGCGATGGCCTTGGACAGATCGCGGATCAGGACCACGACGCCGCGCCCCTCGTCCGCGATCTCGTTCATGGCGGCAGGCAGGCTGCCGGCCTCTTCGCGCCCAACGCCCAGCACGTCGTGCAGCGGGTCCAGCGCGTGCATGCGCACCAGCACCGGACCGGGCGCGGTCAGGTCGCCCTTGGTCAGCACGATATGTTCCGAGCCCTGCGTCTCGTCGGCGAAGACGCGCATCATCCAGTCGCCGCCATGCACCGAATGGACCGAGCGCTGCGCGCGTTCGGCGATCAGGTTGTCATGCCGGCGGCGATAGCGGATGAGATCACTGATCGTGCCGATCTTGAGGTCGTGGCGGCGCGCGAAATCGACCAGGTCCGGCAGGCGGGCCATGCTGCCATCCTCGTTCATGATCTCGCAGATCACGCCCGAAGGGTTCAGCCCCGCCAGGCGCGAGATGTCGACCGCGGCCTCGGTATGGCCCGCACGGACCAGCACGCCACCCTCGCGCGCGCGCAGGGGGAAGACGTGGCCGGGCGTGGCGATGTCGGCAGGCCCCTTGTCGGGATCGATCGCCACCGCGATGGTGCGCGCGCGGTCATGGGCGCTGATGCCGGTCGTCACGCCCTCGCGCGCCTCGATGGACATGGTGAAGGCGGTCTCGTGGCGGCTGGAGTTCTTGGGGCTCATCAGGCCCAGGCCCAGGGCCTCGATCCGCGACGGCGTCAGCGACAGGCAGATCAGGCCGCGCCCATGCGTCGCCATGAAGTTGATCGCGTTCGGCGTGGCCATCTGCGCGGGGATCACCAGGTCGCCCTCGTTCTCGCGGTCCTCGTGATCGACAAGGATGAACATCCGGCCGTTGCGGGCCTCCTCGATGATCTCCTCGATGGGGGCGATGGCAGCAGCAAGGTCGCGTTCGACCGGGCCGGGTTCTTCAAACTTCATGTCTTCGTTCCTTCGAATTGGCCCGGCCGTTGGATCGGGGCGGCGACGGTCAGGCCGCGCCTGCTTCCGCAAGGCGCGCGACATAGCGCGCAAGCGTGTCGATCTCGAGGTTGACGGCATCGCCGGTGGCGGCCTCGCCCCAGGTGGTGACTTCCTGCGTGTGCGGGATCAGGTTGATGCCGAAGCGGTTGCCCGACACCTCGTTGACGGTCAGCGAGGTGCCGTTCAGCGTGACCGAGCCCTTGGGCGCGATGAAGCGCGCCAGGTCGGCGGGGGCCTCGAAGGTCAGGCGCAGGCTGTCGCCCTCGTTGCGGGCCTCGACGATGGTGGCGACGCCGTCCACGTGGCCGCTGACGATATGGCCGCCCAGCTCGTCGCCGACGCGCAGCGCGCGTTCCAGGTTCAGGCGCTTGCCGACGGGCCAGCCATTCGTGCCGATATTCGTCTTGGACAGCGTCTCGGCCGAGATGTCGACATCGAACCAGTCCCCGCCCTTGGCGATGACCGTCAGGCAGACGCCGTCGCAGGCGATGGACGCGCCAAGGTCGACGCCGCCCATGTCATAGCTGCAGGCGATGCGCGCGCGCATGTCGCCGCGCATCTCGACCTGCGCGACCTTGCCGATATCCGTGATGATGCCGGTGAACATCTGAAAGCACCCCCTTCGCCTTTGCAACCGAACTAGGCGATCCACCCTGTCCGTTCAAGCACCGCTTGCGACGGGGCCGACCGATGCCGTCGGGTCACGCCCCGCGAAAGCTTGGGGCATTTGTCTGGATAGAACGCCCTTGGCATGGCATGCCTGTGCCAGATGACGCGCGTTCAGAAGTGACCATGTTGCAGCACCCAGCCGACGATCATGGGGTCCAGCCCCCGACACGCCCCCCCGAAGAACGCGTCTTCCTGATGCTGCAGGGACCGCACGGGCCGTTCTTCGACCGCCTTGCCCGCCTGCTGCGCGCGGCCGGATCGACCGTCTGGCGCTGCGGCTTCAATGCGGGGGACGAGTTCTTCTGGTCCGACCGCGCGCGCTTCCTGCGCCACGAAGGCCCGGTCGAGGACTGGCCCGCCCATCTGGACGCGATCCTGATCGACAAGGGCGTGACCGATCTCGTGCTCTATGGCGACGTGCGGCAGATCCATGCCGAGGCCCGCCGCATGGCCGCCGAACGCGGCATCACCGTGCATGTCTTCGAGGAAGGCTATCTCCGCCCCTACTGGATCACCTACGAGCGCGGCGGCTCGAACGGCAATTCGGTGCTGATGCAGATCCCGCTGGCGCAGATGCGCGCCGTCCTGAGAGAGCAGATCTCCGAGGTGCGTCGCCCGCCCGCCCATTGGGGCGACATGCGCCAGCACAAGTTCTATGGCGCGTTCTACCATTTCCTGATCCTGCTGCGGAACGCGCGCTATCGTGCCTATCGCGGTCATCGCTCGATCTCGGTCTTCGACGAGTTCCGCCTGAACCTGCGCAGGCTGGTCATGGCGCCCGTCTATGCCACGACGCGGACGCTGCAATGGCGCAAGCTGCGCCTGTCGGGCTGGCCCTACAGCCTGGTGCTGATGCAGCTGGAACACGATGCCAGCTTCCTCGGGCACTCGGATTTCAAGCGGAACGCGGAATTCGTGGACATGGTGATCGACGCCTTCGCGAAATCGGCACCGCGCCATCACCACCTGGTCTTCAAGGCACACCCGCTGGAGGACGGCCGCGCGGGCAACCGCCGCGCCATCCGCGCCGCCTGCGAACGCCACGGCCTGACCGGGCGCGTGCACTACATCCGGGGCGGCAAGCTGGCCGACATCATGGCCCATGCGCGCGCGGTGGTCACCGTGAACTCGACCGGGGCGCAGCAGGCCATGTGGCGCGGCGTGCCGGTCAAGGCGCTCGGGCGGGCGGTCTATGACAAGCCGGGCCTCGTGTCCGACCAGCCGCTGGCCGATTTCCTTGCGGCGCCGGACGCACCCGACCCGCAGGCCTACCGCACCTTCCGCGACTATCTGCTGCAGACCAGCCAGATCCCCGGCGGCTTCTATGCCGGCCGGTCGCGGGCGCATGCGCTGCGGCAGGTGGCGGACCTGATGCTGGCCGCCGGCGACCCCTACGAGGCACTTGCCGCCGGGACGACCATTCCTCGGCAGCAAGTCGATCAAGGCAAGTCATAGCTGTCGAAAGCTGTGGCCCACATGTAACCGGGGCGATATGGTGGCCCCAATATCCGGCGCCAAGCCCGGAACTCGATAACGAGGAGACGACGAGGTGACAGCAATCCTTCGGACCGGCCCCATCAGGATCCTGATGCTGGCGTCGATGACCCTGCTTGCGGCATGCGCATTGCCGCGTTCGGGGCCGAACAAGAACGAGATCTTCAACGGCGCGGTCGAACGTGGCGGCAACACGCAGGTCATCTACGTGAACGACCACGTGACCCGCGCGTCGAACTTCGTGCCGTCCTACGGCTTCTCGGCCAGCTTCCGTTCGGCAGGCCAGGTCGGCGCGGACGAGATCCGTCCGGGCGACGTCCTGGGCCTCTCGATCTGGGAAAACGTGGATGACGGGCTGCTGACCTCGCTCGGGTCCAGCTCCAGCACCCTGACCGAGATCCAGGTGGACAGCTCGGGCTACATCTTCGTGCCCTATGCGGGCCGCGTGCGCGCGGCGGGCAGCACGCCCGACCAGCTGCGCCAGAACATCACGCAGCGCCTGTCCGCGCAGACGCCCGATCCGCAGGTGACCGTCCAGCGCATCGCGGGCGACGGCGCGACCGTCTCGGTCGTGGGCCAGGTCAGCGCGCAGGGCGTCTATCCGATCGAACGCCCGACCCGCACGCTTTCGGCCATGCTGGCCAAGGCGGGCGGCGTCGCCATCCAGCCCGAGATCGCGGTCGTCACCGTAAAGCGCGGCGGCGACAGCGGGCGCGTCTGGCTGACCGACCTCTATGCCAGCCCGTCGAACGACATCGCGCTGCGCCCCGGCGACCTCATCGTCGTCGAGGAGGACCAGCGCAACTTCACCGCGCTCGGCGCGCTTGGCGGACAGACCCGCGTGCCCCTGGGCAACGAGACCATCAACGCGGTCGAGGCCATCGCGATGGTCGGCGGTCTCAACAGCAGCCTTGCCGACCCGACGGGCGTCTTCGTGCTGCGCGACGAACCCGAATCCGTCGCAAGCCGCGTTCTGGGCAAGCCGGTCGTGGGCACGCAGCGCTTCGCCTATGTCCTGGACCTGACGCGCCCCAACGGCCTGTTCCTGGCGCGCGACTTCCTGATCCGCGACGGCGACACGGTCTATGTCACCGAGGCACCCTATGTGCAGTGGCAGAAGACGCTCAGCGCGATCACGGGCAGCGCGGCGACCGCCGACAGCCTGTCCAGCATCGGCGAATGATCCCCCGCGAATGAGCGAGAAGACACAGGAAGCCGCCGGGACCCCTCGGCGGCTTCGCGTTTTCAACCTGGGCTTCCTGCGCAATCCGCGACTGGCGCGGATCATGACGCTGGCGGGATATGCGCCCACGGTCGGCATTCCGCGCGCGGGCGACGCGATCGGCATCTGGGGCGCCAGCCCGACCGCCTGGCGCGGACGCGCCATCGCCGCCCGCACCGGCGCCCCCGTCGTCACGGTCGAGGATGCATTCCTGCGCTCGGTCTTACCGGGACGCGCGAAGGGGCGCATCGCGGCGCGCGGTCCCATCGGGCTGCTGATCGACCCGCACGGCCTGCATTTCGACCCCTCCGCCCCCTCGCTTCTGGAACGCCTGATCGCAGCACCCGACCCCGTGGCGCTGGATCGGGCACCCCTTGCGCTGGCGCGGCTGCGTGCTGCCGATCTGTCGAAATACAACCACCACGACCCGGACCTTGCCCCCCCGCCCGCGGGCTATGTCCTCGTGATCGACCAGACGCGCGGGGATGCGTCCCTGCGGGGCGCAGACCGCGCGACCTTTCTGCGGATGCTGACCGCCGCGCGGGACGAGAATCCCGGCCGCCGCATCGTGATCCGCACCCACCCCGAAACCGCCGCCGGGCTGCGGGCGGGGCATCTGGTGCCGGACGACCTGCGCCCGGGCGACACGATCTGCGACGGGCCGGTCTCACCCTGGCGGCTGGTCGAAGGGGCGGATGCGGTCTATGCCGTCAGCTCTCAGCTGGGATACGAGGCGCTGCTGGCAGGGCACCGCCCGCGCCTGTTCGGGCGACCCTTCTATGCGGGCTGGGGCCTCAGCACGGACGAGGTTCCGCTGCCCCGCCGCGGCACCGCGACCCCGCAGGCACTGTTCGCCGCCAGCCATCTGCAGGGGCCAGTCTGGTACGACCCGTGCCGCGACCGCCTGACCGATTTCGACGGCGCACTGAACCAGGTCGAGGCCGAGGCCCGCGTCTTTCGCCAGGACCGCAACGGCCATGTCGCCCACGGCATGCGCCTGTGGAAGCGCCGCTTCCTCGCACGCGAATTCGGCGAGGTTCGCCCCCTGCGCCATGCCCCGTCCCCGTCGCCGCAGGTCACGCTGGCATGGGCGTCGAAGGCCCGCGACGTTCCGCAGGCGATCCGGGTCGAGGACGGGTTCATGCGCTCTCGCGGGTTGGGCGCGGACCTGACCCCGCCCCTGTCGGTGGTGGCCGACGACATGGGGATCTATTTCGATCCGACCGCGCCGTCGCGGCTGGAATCGCTGATCGCCAAGGGGCCGCCCCCCGGCGGGCGCGACAGGGCGGAACGCCTGATCGCGGCGCTGATCGAGAGTCGGCTGACGAAGTACAACCTCGGTGGTGCGGGCGACCTGCCGCCCCGCGACGGCAGACGGCGCATCCTCGTGCCGGGGCAGGTCCAGGACGACGCCTCGATCCTGAAGGGCGCGGGGGCGGAACGCACGAACCTTGCCGCGCTGGAACGCGCGCGGGCCGAGAACCCCGATGCCTGGATCGTCTACAAGCCCCATCCCGATGTCGAGGCGGGCCTGCGCCCCGGCCTGATCGATGCCGCCGACATGGCGCGGCTGGCCGATCACGTCGCCCGTCGCGCCGATCCCGCAGCCCTGATCGAGGCCGTGGACGAGGTCTGGACCATCACCTCGACCCTCGGGTTCGAGGCGCTTCTGCGCGGGCGGTCGGTGACGACCCTGGGCGCGCCCTTCTATGCGGGCTGGGGGCTGACGCGCGATCTGGGTCCGGTGCCCAGACGCAGGCAGGCGCGGCCCGATCTTGCGGCGCTGGTCCATGCCTGCCTGATCGCCTATCCGCGGTATCGCGATCCGGTCAGCGGGCTGCCCTGCCCGGTCGAGGTCGCGCTGGAACGCCTGCGCGACGGGCTGACGGGGCAGCCCCCTGCCCTGCGGCTGCTGGCCAAGGCGCAGGGCGCGCTTGCGGGGCAGGCCTGGATCTGGCGGCGCTAGGCTCGGCGCCAGCGGTGGAACAGGTCCGGCCCGATGCGGCGCGTTTCCACCAGGTCGAAGCGCGGAGCCTCGGCCAGGGCGGTCCAGCCGGTCGGCCCCATGAAGGCCCGCGCCTCGGCCCCGAGCGCAAGCCCGGCGGTATAGCCGACGATCTGGTCCACCAGCCCCGCCGACAGCAGCTTCGCCGCAAGACGCCCGCCCCCCTCGCAGAAGATGCGCGTCAGGCCGCGCTGCGCCAGGTCGCGCAGGATGTCATCGGGGCGGCCCTCGACCCGCCACAGGGGGCCGTGCATGTCGTCCTGCACCGGCAGCGGCGGCAGCGCCTGCCCCGACACGACGATGCGCACGGGCTGCTGCGGCACGGCGATGCCCCGCACGTTCAGCTGCGGCAGATCGGCCCGCGCCGTGGCCCCGCCGACCATGATCGCGTCGTGCTGAGCGCGCAGCGCATGGACATGCGCGCGGGCCCGCGGGCCGGTGATCCACTTACTTTCGCCGCTGGCCATCGCGATGCGACCGTCCAGGCTGCTGGCCAATTTCAACGTGACGAAGGGGCGTCCCTGCGTCAGCCGCATCAGGAAGCCCGCCTGCAGTTCGGCGGCCTCGGCCGCCATGACGCCCTCGGTAACCTCGACCCCGGCATCGCGCAGGATGCGGTGCCCGCGACCGGCGACGCGCGTATCGGGATCGGTCAGCGCGCTGACAACGCGCGCGATCCCCGCATCGACCAGCCCGTTCGCGCAGGGCGGCGTGCGACCGTGATGGGCGCAGGGTTCCAGCGTGACATAGGCGGTCGCCCCACGGGCCAACGGACCGGCCTGGTCCAGGGCCATGCGTTCGGCATGGGGCCGCCCCGTCGGCTGCGTCCATCCGCGCCCGACGATCCGGCCATCGGCCACGATGACGCAGCCCACCGCCGGGTTCGGCCAGACATTGCCCAAGCCCCGACGCGCCAGCCGCATGGCATGGGCCATGTGGCGCAGATCATCCGGCCGTGCCAAGGTCAATCCGTCGCGGCGCCGGGGCGCAGTTCCGACACGAACTTGTCGAAATCGTCCGCGTCCTGGAAGTTCTTGTAGACGCTGGCGAAGCGGACATAGGCGACGTTGTCGATGCGCGACAGGGATTCCATCACGATCTCGCCGATCATCTTCGAGGGGATGTCGGTCTCGCCCGTGCTTTCCAGCCTGCGGACGATGCCGCTGATCATCTGCTCGATCCGCTCGGGTTCGACGGGACGCTTCTGCATGGCGATCCGGATCGAGCGGGCCATCTTGTCGCGGTCGAAATCCTCGCGGCGGCCGGTGGATTTCACGACGACCAGATCGCGCAGCTGCACGCGTTCATAGGTGGTGAAGCGCCCCCCGCAGGCGGGGCAGAAGCGGCGGCGACGAATGGCGACATTGTCTTCGGCCGGACGCGAGTCCTTGACCTGCGTGTCCACATTTCCGCAAAACGGGCATCGCATTGGGTTGTCCCTTTCGTCCCCTGATCCGCAGCCACTATAGGGATAACCGCAGGGATTGGGTAGGGTTTATCAGCGCCCCACAAGATGCGCCCCCACGCGATCGCCTTGTCGGAACCCCCGTCGCGGCGGACGCGTTCGACGCCTGCAAATCCGAACCGACGAGATTCATGGCAAGCGGAGGCATCATGTCCAAGACCCTCTTCATCACCGGCGCATCCTCGGGGATCGGCGCGCAGACGGCCCGCGCAGCCGTCGCCGCCGGCTGGAACGTCGCGCTGTTCGCGCGCTCGGCCGACAAGCTGAACGAGCTGGCGCAGGAACTGGGTGACAAGGCGCTGGTGCAGACCGGCGACGCGACCGATATCGACGACCTGCAGAAGGCCGTCGCGGCCACGGCGGACCGCTTCGGCGGGATCGACGCCGCATTCGCGAATGCGGGCCGCGGCCTGTCCAAGCCGGGCACCGAGGCGGGCGATCTGGACGACATCCGCGGCATGATCGACCTGAACGTGATGGGCGTGATCCTGACCGCGCGGGCGGTCCTGCCCGAGCTGCGCAAGACCAGGGGCACGCTGGTCCTGACCGGATCGGCGGCGGGGCGCAGGCACATTCCGGGCTCGATCTATGGCGCGACCAAGTGGTTCGTGCACGGCTATGCCGGGAACCTGGCCGACGAGATGCGCGAATGGGGCGGGCGCTGCTCGGTCGTGGCGCCGGGCATGGTGGATACCGCCTTCTTCGACGACGGCGCGCCGGACAAGCTGCAACCCGAGGACGTTGCGAACGCCGTCATCCACATGATCGAGGCCCCCGAACGCGCTGCGATCCGAGAGGTGTTCCTGATGCCTCAGGACAACGGCTGAAACAGCGCCGCGACCTGCCTGCGATGCGGGCGGGTCCGGTGTTCGACCACATAGATCCCCTGCCAGCGGCCCAGCATCATCCGGCCATCCTGCACCGGGATCTGCAGGCTGGTCGGCAGCATTGCGGACTTGATATGGGCCGGCATGTCGTCCGGCCCTTCATATGTATGCGTCAACCACCGCATCGAGGGGTCGGTCGATGGCGGCACCAGCCGGTCGAACCAGCCGATCAGGTCGGTCTGAACCTCGGGATCTGCATTCTCCTGTATCAGCAGGGAGGCCGAGGTGTGGCGGATCATCAGAACCAGCAGCCCGTCGCCCTGCCCGCGCAGCCATGCGGCCACGTCGCGGGTCATCTCGTGGCAGGCGGGGCCGTTCGTCTCGACGTCGAATTGCGTGATCATGCGTCCTCCTCGGGGGGGTGCAATGCGGGGTCCTCGCGGTCGTGATCCAGCGAGATCTGCTTGCTGGCGCGGGCGCCCAGTCCGCGCAGCATCTCGACCTGGCGGATGACGTTGCCCGAGCCGCGCGTCAGCCGGTCCATCGCCTGACCATGCGCCTTGTTGGCCTGGTCCAGCGCGCGGCCCACGCCCTCCATCGCATCGACGAAGCCCGCGACCTTGTCATAGAGCTGACCGGCGCGCCGCGCGATCTCCATCGCGTTGCTCTCTCGCCGCTCGACGGCCCAGATATGCTCGATCGTGCGCAGGGTCAGCATCAGCGTGGTGGGCGTGGTCAGCCCCACGCGCCGCTCCATCGCATAGGTCGCCAGCTGCGGATCGGCCCGCAGCGCCTCCGAGAACGCGCCCTCGATGGGAATAAACATCAGCACATAATCGACCGAGCCGTCGTCCATCCGGTGATAGCCCTTCTCGGCCAGCGTGTTGACGTGGTTGCGCACGGCCTGCACATGGCGGCGCAGCGCGGCCTGCGCCTCGGCGGGGTCCTCGGTCGCGACCGAGGTCTCGTAGTCGTTCAGCGACACCTTGCTGTCGATGACCATCACCTTGCCGCGCGGCATCTTCACGACGACATCGGGGCGCCACAGCTTGTTGTCCTCGTCGCGCCAGCTGGACTGCATGTCGAAATGCGTGCCCGCCTGCAGGCCCGATTCCTCCAGGATCCGCTCCAGCACCATCTCGCCCCAGGCGCCCTGCCGCTGCTTGTCGCCCTTGAGCGCGCGGGTCAGGTTCACCGCCTCTCGGCTGATCTCCTCGGAGCGGCGGTGCAGCGACAGGATCTGCTCGTGCAGCCGCGCGGATTCCTGGTCCAGAACCTTGTTGCGGGCCTGAAGCTCGGTCTGGAAGCGGCCCACCTGTTCGCGGAAGGGCGTCAGCAGCGCGTTCAGCTGTTCGTTCTGGCTGCGCTGCAGATCCGCGCGCTGGACGCGAAGGGTCTCGGTGGACAGCAGCCGGAACTGTCCGGTCATCTCCTCGCGCAGCTCGCGCAGGGTGGCGATCTCGCGCTCGGCGGCCTCGCGGTCCTTGCTGGCCGTCAGCCGAACCTCGGCCAGCTGGGTGCGCTGGTCGGCCAGTTCCCGGTTGGCGCGGTGCAGCGCGTCGGTCAGGTTGTCGCGTTCCTCGGCCAGATCGCCCAGGCGTTCGGTCAACGAGGCCACGCGCCCCTCGCGGGACGAGATCTGCATCTGGGCGTCATGCCGCACGGCCTGCGCGTCCATCCGCGCCTGCGCCACCGCCGACGCGGCGGCCTGCCGCGCGCGCAGCCACAGGATCGCGAACAGCGCCGCGATGCAGCCAAGCAGGATGTGGATATTCATTGGATCGGCCAGAAGGCCCGTCTGCGACATGTCTTGCCCCTATCGTGTCGGGGCCGAGTGTTCACATTTCGTGCTGCCCGCGCAAGGCCCGCTCAGGCGGACAGGGACTGCAGGAACGAGGTGACGCCGCCGGCATATGCGCCGCGGTCGAAGGTCGAACCGCCCATCCTGGCGATCCAGTCCATCAGCGATCCGCTGTCGCGGTCGGAAAAGCGCATGCGCCAGTCGTGGAACCGCCGCTGCGCGATGGGGCCCTGGTCCAGGACGGCCAGCGCCTCGTGGCGCCGGTCGGCCCGGATCATCGCGACCACCTCGGCCAGGGGGGCCGTCGGCCCCTCCAGCCATTGGAAGAACATCCCGTCCTCGTGGTGCAGGCAGCCGGTCAGGCCGTGCTCCTCGTTGCGCTGTCGGGCGACGGCAAGGATCCGCTTCAGATCCTCGGACCCGAGGCCCGGCGCCGCCGCACTGCGATAGAGGATGAAACCAAGCCCTTCCGTATGCCCGCCGTCACTGGTCAAGGAAGGACCGCAGCTTTCTGCTTCTGGAGGGATGCTTCAGCTTGCGCAGGGCCTTGGCTTCGATTTGGCGGATCCGTTCGCGGGTGACGCTGAACTGCTGGCCGACCTCTTCCAGGGTGTGGTCGGTGTTCATGCCGATGCCGAAGCGCATGCGCAGGACGCGTTCCTCGCGCGGGGTCAGGCTGGCCAGGACGCGCGTGGTCGTTTCCTTGAGGTTCTCCTGGATGGCGCTGTCCAGCGGCAGGACGGCGTTCTTGTCCTCGATGAAATCGCCCAGCTGGCTGTCTTCCTCGTCGCCGATCGGGGTTTCGAGGCTGATCGGTTCCTTGGCGATCTTCATCACCTTGCGAACCTTCTCCAGCGGCATCTGCAGCTTCTCGGCCAGCTCCTCGGGCGTCGGCTCGCGGCCGATCTCGTGGAGCATCTGGCGACCGGTGCGCACCAGCTTGTTGATCGTCTCGATCATGTGGACCGGGATGCGGATGGTCCGCGCCTGGTCCGCGATCGACCGCGTGATCGCCTGGCGGATCCACCAGGTCGCATAGGTCGAGAACTTGTAGCCGCGACGATACTCGAACTTGTCCACGGCCTTCATCAGGCCGATATTGCCTTCCTGGATCAGGTCCAGGAACTGCAGACCGCGGTTCGTGTACTTCTTGGCGATCGAGATCACGAGGCGCAGGTTGGCCTCGACCATCTCCTTCTTGGCCTGGCGGGCCTCCTTCTCGCCGCGCTGCACCTGGCTGACGATGCGGCGGAATTCCTCGATATCGACGCCGACATACTGGCCGACCTCGGCCATGTCGTTGCGCAGCTTCTCGACCTGCTCGCTGGAGCGTTCGAACAGCGCCTTCCAGCCGCGACCGGCCTGGGCGCCCATGCGGTCCATCCAGGTCGGGTCCAGCTCGGACCCGCGATAGGCGTCGATGAATTCGCGGCGGTTGATGCGGGCCGCGTCGGCCAGCTTCACCATGCCCGAATCGATCGTCACGATACGGCGGTTGATGCCATAGAGCTGGTCGACCAGCGCCTCGATCCGGCTGTTGTTCAGGTGGAGCGAGTTGACCAGGACGACGATTTCCGAACGCAGCTTCTGATAGTCGCTCTCGGCGCTGGCCGAGAAGCTGTCATCCTCGTTCAGGGTCGCGGACATCCGCTGGTCCTGCATGTCGGACAGGCGTTCGTAGAACAGCGCGATATGTTCCAGCGTCTCGAGGACGCGCGGCTTCAGGCTGGCCTCCATCGCGGCCAGCGACAGGTTCGCGCCTTCCTCGTCCTCTTCCTCGTCGTCGTTGCGCAGCGGGTTGCCGTCGGCGTCGTATTCCTCGCGCTTGGCGGTCTGCTGCTGGGCCGACTGGGCGGCGGCGGGCTGCTCGGCCTGGGGGGCCAGCTCTTCCTCGTCGTCGCCGTCATCGCCTTCCATCGACTGGCCGAAGGTCGTTTCCAGGTCGATCACGTCGCGCAGCAGGATCTCTTCGTCCAGAAGCTCGTCGCGCCACAGGGTGATGGCCTTGAAGGTCAGCGGGCTTTCGCACAGGCCCGCGATCATCGTGTTGCGACCGGCCTCGATCCGCTTGGCGATGGCGATCTCGCCCTCGCGCGAGAGCAGCTCGACGCTGCCCATCTCGCGCAGGTACATGCGGACGGGATCGTCGGTGCGGTCGAGCTTCTCGGTCTCGGTGGCGGCGACGGCGACCTCGCGAGAGCCGGAGCCTGCGGCGACGACGGCACCGCCCTCGCTCTCCTCGGCGCCTTCCTCTTCCTCGATGACGTTGATGCCCATCTCGGACAGCATCGACATCACGTCCTCGATCTGCTCGCTGCTGACCTGTTCGGGCGGCAGGACCTGGTTCAGCTGGTCATAGGTGATGTACCCGCGCTCGCGCGCTTCGGTGATCATCTTCTTGACCGCCGCCTGGCTCATGTCGAGCGAATGGGCGTTGTCGTCCTTGTCGGTCTTGTCGTGATCGTCGTCCTTGGCGGCCATCCAGGGCTCCTTCTCGGCGCGGTCTTGGCAAGCGATTCGCAGCCGATGCCGAATCGTCGCAAAATCGTATCGTTTCTAGCGCGATCCGCGGCCGAATCAAAGAGCGGCCGCAGCGGTGATTCGGAACTGCGATTCGCGATGCTCAGCGGCGGGGCGGCTTGCGCCAGATCTCGGTACTGAGGAAGCGTTGCAGTTCGTTTGAAAGGGCGTCGCGATCCTCGTTGAGGTCGCTGGTCGTTTCCATGTCGGGGCGTTCGGCGCGGTGCCTTGCGCGGGCGATCTGGCTGATGCGCCAGGTCAGACCCTCGTCCACCTCGCCCTTGATCTCGGCCTCGGCGCGGGCGAGTTCGTGGCTGGTGGCGCGCAAGGCCTCAAGGCGGTCCAGCAAATTCGCCAAGATGGCGGCGGCGGCCTCATCCTCCTGCTGTTCGATCACGGTCGGGGTCAGGCCCAGATGGGCGTCCCGGCGCAGGCTTTCAAGGGCCGCGCGACCCGGTGCGCCATCGCCCCCCGTCAGCAGGTCGTGCAGCAGCGCCGCGCGGTCCGCATCGCGGGGCAGCAGGCGTTCGAGACGCGGTTCCGCCTGCGCGACCAGCGCGGGGCGCAGCGCGCAGATCAGCAGGGCCGCACCTTCCAGGACATCCTCGCCGCGTTCGGGGACCGCGAAGCTGGCGGGCAGGATCGGCACGCGCGGGGCCATCGAGGCCCCTCCGCGCCGGGCCGGGCTGCGCCCTGCCCCGCCCTGCCGCCAGCCGTCGCGATTACCGGACTGGCGACGGTTGCCGCCGAACAGGTCCCACCGCTTGCGGCGCAGTTCCTCGTCGTAATGGCGCCGCGTCAATTCGTCGGGGATGCGGCCCGTGGCCTCGGACAGGCGGCGTTCCAGGGCCGCGCGGCGTTCGGGGCTGTCGAAGACCTGGCCTTGGGTCTCGCGGCTCCAGAGCAGGTCGACCAGCGGGCGGGCCTGGTCCAGCAGGGCCGACATCGCGCCGGGGCCGGCGGATTTGATCAGGTCGTCCGGATCCTGACCGGCGGGCAGCATCACGAAGCGCAGCGCCTGCCCCGGCCCCGTCAGCGGCAGCGCAAGATCGATCAGGCGCTGTGCCGCCCGCTGACCCGCGGCATCGCCGTCAAGCGCGATCACGGGCTCGGGGGCGACGCGCCACATCAGGCGCAGCTGTTCCTCGGTGATGGCGGTGCCCAGGGGGGCGACCGCGCCCTCGAACCCTGCCCGCGACAGGGCGATCACGTCCATGTAGCCCTCGGCCACGATGAGGCGCTGCCCCTTCGAGACCGCCGCCCGCGCCGGGCCGAGATTGTAGAGGTTGCGCCCCTTGTCGAAGAGCGGCGTTTCCGGGCTGTTGAGGTATTTCGCCCGCGCGTTCGGGTCCATCGCCCGCCCGCCGAAGCCGATGCAGCGGCCCTGCCCGTCGCGGATCGGGAACACGATGCGTCCCCGGAACCGGTCATAGGGCGCGCCGCCCCCGTCGGGACGGGCGGCGATCCCGGCCTCGATGATGCGGGCCTCGTCGATGCCCTTGTCCATCAGCGCGCGGGTCAGGGCGGTGCGGTTGTCGGGGGCGAAGCCGATCTCGAACTTCTCGATTGCGGGGGCGTCCAGCCCGCGCCGGTCCAGGTAATCGCGGGCATCCGCCGCAGCCCCGGTCTGCAGCTGCAGGCGGAACCAGCGGCAGGCGGCCTCGGTCACCTCGAACAGGGATGCCTTCCTGTCGGTGCGTTCGCGGGCGCGGGGGTCGGGTTCGGGCATCGACAGACCGGCATCGGCGGCCAGCAGCTTGACCGCCTCCATGAACTCCATCCCGTCATGTTCGCGCAGGAAGGTGAAGGCGTCGCCCTTGGCCTGGCAACCGAAGCAATAATAGAAGCCCTTCTGGTCGTCGCAGTGGAAGCTGGCCGATTTTTCCTGATGGAACGGGCATGGCGCCCACCAGTCGCCCTTGCCCTGGTTCGACTTGCGCAGATCCCACGTCACCTTCTTGCCGATCACGCGACTGATCGGGACGCGGTTGCGAATCTCGTCGAGGAAACCGGGCGGAAGGGACATGGGCGCGATTATCCGTGATCGCCCGGCTTGCGGCAAGCGGGCAGGAATGGGTCTGGGAAGCTGCGGCTATTGCGCGCCGACGGCACCTTGCGCAAGCCCCCAATAGATGTCGCCGATCCGGTCGCGATCAAGACGCCCGCCTTCGCGGTACCAGTTCGTGACCCCGGTCAGCATCGCGATCAGCGCCAGCGTGGCCAGCCGCAGGTCCTGGAACCGCATGCTGCCCGCGGCCTGGCCGTCATGCAGGATCGCCTGCAGCGCGGCCTCGTAGCGGCCACGCAGTTCCGCGATGCGGGCGAAGTTCTCGGGCGAGAGGTTGCGCAGCTCCATGTAGGACAGGAACACCGCGTCGGGATGGTCGATGCTGAAGCCGATATGGAAGCGCACGAAGCGTTCCAGCCGCTGCAGCGCGGGCTGGACCGGATCGTCCTGCCACGCCGCCAGCAGATCCTGCATGTGGCTTTCCAGCAGGTCGAACAGCAGCGCCTGCTTGTCGGGCGTATAGGCATAGAGCGCGCCTGCCTGCACCCCGACCGCAGCCGCGATCTGGCGCATCGACACTGCCGCATAGCCCTGCCGCGCGAACAACCTGCGTGCGGTTTCGCGAAGAAGCGGTCCGGTGATTTCCGCGCGGGATCCCTGGGTGCGTGCCATGCCCCATCCTATCGCCGCTTGGGCGCGGATTGGAAGCCGTTGCCCTGCGCCGCACCCGCGCGTAACGTGCCGCCCATGAGATACGCACCCGCCCTGCTTCTGCTGCTGGCCGCCTGTTCCGAAGGGGGGGATTTCCCCCGGCTTCTGCCGACCGACCAGATCCTGGCCGAACCCGACCTGCCCGCCCATGCCGAACCCGTGGCCGCAGCGCCCGAACAGGTCGAGGAACGGGCCGAGGCACGCGCGGCGGCCCTGCGGGCAAGGGCGGATGCCCTGCGCGGCCCCGTGGTCGAGGACGACATCAGGGCCCGCGCCGCCAACTGACCAGACCGGATACCTGAGGGGGGAGAAACCGTGCCAGTCACCACCTGCATCGAGGACCTGAAGCGCCTTCACAAGGCGCGGACGCCGAAGATGTTCTACGACTATGCCGAATCGGGCAGCTATTCCGAACAGACCTTCCGCGAGAACACGACCGATTTCGCCCAGCTGAAGCTGCGCCAGAAGGTCGCCGTGGACATGTCGGACCGCAGCGTCGCGCGCGACATCGTGGGCCTGCCCTCGACCATGCCGGTGGCGCTGGCGCCCGTCGGCCTGACCGGCATGCAGCATGCCGACGGAGAGATCCACGCCGCCCGCGCCGCCGAGAAGTTCGGCGTCCCCTTCTGCCTGTCCACCATGTCGATCTGCTCGATCGAGGATGTAGCGCAGAATGTCTCGCAGCCCTTCATGTTCCAGCTGTACGTGATGAAGGACCAGGAATTCCTGGCCGCCATCATCGACCGCGCCAAGGCCGCGAATTGCAGCGCCCTGGTCCTGACGCTGGACCTGCAGATCCTGGGCCAGCGGCACAAGGACCTGAAGAACGGGCTCTCGGCCCCGCCCAAGTTCACCCTGCCCACGATGCTGGACCTTGCGACCCGCTGGCGGTGGGGCATGGGCATGATGCGCACCAAGCGCCGCTTCTTCGGCAATATCGTGGGCCACGCCAAGGGGGTCGGCGACACCAGTTCCCTGTCCAGCTGGACGGCCGAGCAGTTCGACGAGAGGCTGGACTGGGACAAGATCGCGGCGATCCGCGACATGTGGGGCGGCAAGCTGATCCTGAAGGGCATCCTCGACCCCGAGGATGCGCGGATCGCGGCGGATTTCGGGGCGGATGCGATCGTTGTCAGCAACCATGGCGGACGCCAGCTGGACGGGGCGATGTCCTCGATCCGGATGCTGCCGCATATCGTGGATGCCGTGGGCGACCGGGTCGAGGTGCACATGGACAGCGGCATCCGCTCGGGTCAGGACGTGCTGAAGGCGCTGGCGATGGGCGCCCATTCGACCTGGATCGGGCGGGCCTGGCTGCACGGGCTGGGCGCGATGGGCGAACAGGGCGTGACCCGCGCACTCGAGATCATCCGGGCCGAGCTGGACACCACGATGGCGCTGTGCGGCGAACGCCGGATCGACGATGTGGGCCGCCACAACATGCTGATCCCGCGCGACTTCCTGTCGGAATACCCCGTCGCCTAGAACAGCCGCGACAGGAACGGCATCCGCGCGCTGAGCGACACCGTGACCGCCACGATCATGAAGGGCACGGCAAAGGCGATCACCGCGCGGATCCACGCCGTATCGATACCAATCCAGGGCAGCCCCTGAAGCACCAGCACATGCATGACATAGATCCCGGCCGCCGCGCGACCAAGCGGCAGCCGGGTCTCGGGCAATGGCAGCCTCAGCACCAGCAGAAACAGCGCCGGACACATCAACAGATGGCCGAACGGCATCTCCAGAAGCGGATCCTCGCCCAGGCGCTGCAGCCAGTACCCGCTCTGATACATCGCAAGCGCCATACCGACCCCGAAGGCGATCCCCAGCACCGGCGTCGATGGCAGCCGCTCTGCCGGAACCCTGGCCAGCAGCCAGCCCATGGCCAGATAGGGATAGAGGTAGAACGGACCATTGCGATACAGCTCGAGGTCCAACTCCATTCCCCATGCCATGCGCGCATGCTGGATGAAGAACCCTGCCGCGGCAAAGCCGATCGCGGACGCGGCCACCCCGAAGGGACCGAACCGGCGGAAGAAGGCCAGCATCATCCCGGCCAGGGCAAGGCCCATCAGGAACCACAGGTGCATGAAGCCCAGCACAAGTTCCTCGAACGTGCGGACCCCCGAACGGTTGAGGAAATAGGTCGCGAGGAACACCAGATAGATCAGCGACCAGCCGCCATATTGCGCCAGCAGCCTGCCCGACCATTTCGACAGATCGCCACGCCGGAGCATGGATTCCGCGTAAAACCCCGCGATCAACGTGAAGACCGGCACCGCCACCCGCAGCAGCGTGTTGCCGGCGGCAAGATCCGCCATGCCGATGGTATCACGCGCCGCGCCCGAATGTCCGATGACGACGAATGCCGCCATCGCAAGACGCATCCAGTCCGTCGCCGCATGGCGATTCGTTGCCTGCCTCAAGTTCCGCCTCAATGCTTCGCCCGCCTGATGCGGATTCGTCCGCGCAATATGACCGAACCGCCGCGAGGGGCCAAGCACTGCCATCCTTGCGCGCGGGAATGTGCTTTTCCGGCTTCACATGCAATCGGGTTTGCGTTAAGGGCACCGCTTGGTCGCCATGCACCCTTGGAGGATGGCGCCGTCAACAAATGTAAGGATTAGAGATATGGCCAAAGAGATCCCGGATCTGGTGGCCGAGCCTCGCGCGGGGACGGGCAAGGGGGCCGCCCGCCAAGCTCGCCGTGCAGGCAAGGTGCCAGGCATCGTCTATGGGGACAACAAGGAACCCGTTGCGATCCAGTTCGACTTCAACAAGCTGCTGACCAAGCTGCGCGCAGGCCGCTTCATGGCGACCCTGTTCAACCTCAAGGTCGAAGGCCAGGACGACGTCCGCGTCATCTGCCGTGGCGTCCAGCGCGATGTCGTGAAGGATCTGCCGATCCACATCGACTTCATGCGCCTGCGCCGCACCTCGAAGGTGAACCTGTTCATCCCGGTCGTCTTCGAGAACGAGGACAACTGCCCGGGTCTGCGCAAGGGCGGCACGATCGTCCACGTCCGCAACGAGGTCGAGCTGATCGTCACCGCCGGTGACATCCCCGAGCAGATCGTCGTCGATCTGGCCGGTCTGGAAGTCGGCGACAGCATCCACATCAACGATGTGAAGCTGCCCGAAGGCGCCAAGCCGACCATCGACCGCAACTTCGTCATCGCGAACATCGCCGCTCCGTCCGCCCTGCGTTCGGACGAGGCCGAGGCCGAAGGCGAAGAGGCCGAGGAAGCAGCCGAAGGCTGATCGCCTGCCCCATCGGGCATGCACCCAAATCGTCGCAGGCGGTGCCCCAACGGGCGCCGCCTCTTTCATTCGGGGCCGCGGATTGCTAGCTGCTGCCCCATCCGCAGCATTCGGAGGCCCGCATGGAACCCGTCAACATCATCGGCGCCGGACTGGCCGGGTCCGAGGCCGCCTGGCAGATCGCCCGCGCGGGCGTCCCCGTCATCCTGCACGAGATGCGCCCCTCGAAGGGCACCTTCGCGCATCGCACCGGCGATTGCGCCGAGATGGTCTGCTCGAACAGCTTCCGTTCGGATGACGACGTGATGAACGCCGTGGGCCTGCTGCACTGGGAAATGCGGGCCGCGGGCGGCCTGATCATGTCGATGGCCGACCGCCACCGCCTGCCCGCGGGCGGCGCGCTGGCCGTGGACCGCGATGCGTTCTCCGCCGCAGTGACCGAGGCGCTGCGGGCCGAACCGCTGATCGAGATCCGCGACGCCGAGATCACGGAGCTGCCCCAGGACGGCAACTGGATCGTGGCGACCGGGCCGCTGACCTCGGACGGGCTGGCCGATGCGATCCGCGACGTGACCGGCGCCGACGCGCTGGCGTTCTTCGACGCGATCGCCCCCATCGTCCATGCCGACACGATCGACATGTCGGTGGCCTGGGAACAGAGCCGCTACGACAAGGGCGAGACCGAGGCCGAGCAGAAGGCCTATATCAACTGCCCCATGAACAAGGAGCAGTACGAGGCCTTCATCGACGCGCTTCTGGCCGCCGACAAGACCGAGTTCCACGAGGGCGAGACCGCCGGCTATTTCGACGGCTGCCTGCCGATCGAGGTCATGGCCGAGCGCGGCCGCGAGACCCTGCGCCACGGCCCGATGAAGCCCGTCGGCCTGACGAACGCCCACAAGCCCGAGGAAAAGGCCTATGCCGTGGTGCAGCTGCGCCGCGACAACGCCCTGGGCACGCTGTACAATATCGTCGGCTTCCAGACGAAGATGAAATACGGCGCCCAGACCGAGGTGTTCCGCATGATCCCCGGCCTGCAGGATGCGGGCTTTGCGCGGCTGGGCGGCATCCACCGCAACAGCTTCCTGAACTCGCCCACGCTGCTGGACGACCGCATGCGCCTGCGCCTGCGGCCGAACCTGCGCTTCGCGGGCCAGGTGACGGGCGTCGAGGGTTATGTCGAAAGCTCGGCCATGGGGCTTCTGGCGGGGCGCATGGCCGCCGCGCAGGCGCTTGGCCGCGATCTGGGGCCGCCGCCCTTCACCACCGCGATGGGCGCGCTGGTCAACCACATCACCGGCGGGGCCGAGGCCAAGACCTTCCAGCCGATGAACGTGAATTTCGGCCTGTTCCCGCCCCTGCCGGAAATGCGCGGCGGGCGGCGCGGCCGCAAGGACCGCTATCCGGCCTATACGCAGCGCGCCAAGGACGATTTCCAGGCATGGCTGGCGGCGCAGTAACCCGCTTCGCGCCCTCGCCCACGGGGCTTCTGCACCTTGGGCACGCCTTTTCCGCGATCGTCGCGGCAAGGGCCGGGGCGCGATTCCTTCTGCGGATCGAGGATATCGACCGCGACCGCTGCCGCCCGGAATACGAGGCCGCGATCCTGCAGGACCTGTCATGGCTGGGGCTGGAATGGGAAAGCCCCGTCCTGCGCCAGTCGGACCGGATGCCCGCATACATGGACGCGCTGACGCGGCTGGCCGACCTGACCTATCCCTGCCGCTGCCGTCGCGGCGACATCCGCGCCGCGATGTCCGCCCCGCAAGAGGGCGCGCTGCCCGCCGGGCCGGACGGACTGATCTATCCCGGCACCTGCCGCGGGCGCGACATGCGCGATGCAGGCCCCGACGACGTGATCCGGCTGGACGTCGCGCGCGCCTTCGACGCACTGGCGACCGACCGCATCGGGTTTCGCGACGGCGGGCAGGACCATGTCATGACGCGCGCGCAGTTCCTGTCGGATATCGGCGACGTGATCCTGTCGCGCCGGGGCATGGGCACGTCCTATCACCTGGCGGTGGTCGTGGATGACGCGGCGCAGGGCGTCACTCTGGTGACGCGAGGGCGCGACCTGTTCGATTCGACCTTCATCCACGTGCTGCTGCAGCGCCTTCTGGACCTGCGGGTTCCGGACTACCTGCATCACCGGCTGATCCGCGACCACGAGGGGCGCAGGCTGGCCAAGCGCGACGATGCCCGGGCCATCCGTGCCTTCCGGGATCAGGGCGCGGAACCGCAGGACATCCTGCGGATGGTCGGGCTCTAGGCCATCGGCTGCATCAGCTCGACCGGTTCGCCGTCGCGGATGGCGGTATAGAAGCAGCTGCGGCGGTTCGTGTGGCAGGCGGGGCCGGTCTGGTTCACCATGACCAGCAGGCAGTCGGCATCGCAATCGACGCGGAAATCCACCAGCTCCTGCACGTTCCCCGAGCTTTCGCCCTTGATCCAGAAGGACTGGCGCGACCGCGACCAATAGGTCACGCGACCGGTTTCCAGCGTCCGGGCGACGGCCTCGGCATTCATCCACGCCATCATCAGCACCTCGCCGGTGGTCGCATCCTGCGCGATGGCGGGGATCAGACCGTTCGTGTCGTATTTCAGGCCGGCAGGGTCGAACATCGGGTTTCCTTTCGCAATCCGCGTTCCTATCTAGAACCCCAGGACCGGGCGCGAAAGCCCCGGCACCGGGAATACCGCAAGGATCGATCCATGGCCGAAGCCGACCTCATGCAGCTCTACTCTCGGCGCATCCTGGCGCTGACCACGACGATCCCGCATCTGGGCACGATCGAGGCCCCCGATGCCAGCGCGATGCGCCGTTCGCCGCATTGCGGATCGTCGGTGACGGTGCATCTGGGCCTGCAGGACGGGCGCATCGCTCGCTTCGGCCAGGAGGTGCGCGCCTGCGCCCTGGGCCAGGCCTCGGCATCCGTGCTGGGATCTGCGGTGATCGGCATGGACCGCGCAACGATCGCGGCCGCGCGCGACCGGCTGTCGGCGATGCTGAAACAGGACGGGCCGGCCCCCGACGGCCCCTTCGCCGAGCTCGAGGCCCTGCTGCCCGCGCGGGAATATCCGAACCGCCACGCCTCGATCCTGCTGGCATGGGACGCCACGCTGGAGGCGATGGACAAGGCCGCGGCCTGAACCCACCGGAATCGCGGAAGAAAAAAGGACCGGTCCCTGCCAGGACCGGTCCAGTTGCGCGTGCTTGGACAGAGGCGGTGCACAGGCGTGGGCACCGTATCAGCGACGCGGGGCAGATCTCAGGCTTGCAGGATCACCGGCAGGTAAAGGACCACCAGCGTGGTGGCGGTCAGCGCGGCGATACCGATCACATCACAGACGAATTCGCGGGTCATGGGCAGCAACTCCTCTCTGTTGCCGCTTTGTTCTCATATGAGGACGATTCGGTAAAGAACTTTTTAAGAACATTCGTGCTTGTCAGCCGATCTGGATCATCCGAATCGCGCGATCCTGCTCCATCAGCCACATCAGCATGCGGATCGCGCGGCCGCGTTCGCCCTCCAGTAGGGGATCGATTTCCAGCAGCGCGCGGGCATCCTGGCGGGCCACGGCCATCAGCGGGGCCTGGTGTTCCAGGTCCGCGATGCGAAAGCGCGGAAGGCCCGATTGCGCGGTTCCGATGACATCGCCCGCGCCGCGCATCTCCAGATCGACCTCGGCGATGCGGAAGCCGTCCTCGGTGTCGCGCAGCGTCGTCAGGCGGCGCTGCCCGGTCTCGTTCAGGGGGGCGTGATACATCAGCAGGCAGGTCGAGGCCCCTGCCCCGCGCCCGACGCGCCCGCGCAGCTGGTGCAACTGGGCAAGGCCGAAGCTCTCGGCGCGTTCGATGACCATGATCGTGGCCTCGGGGACATCGACGCCCACCTCGATCACGGTGGTGGCGACCAGAAGCTGCGCGCGACCGCTGGCGAAATCCGACATGGCCGCGTCGCGCTGATCGGCGGGCATCTGGCCGTGGACCATGCGTACCATGTCGCCGAACTGCGCGCGCAGCGCGGTGAACCGCGCCTCGGCGGCGGTCAGGTCGGTGACCTCGCTTTCATCGACCAGCGGGCAGACCCAATAGGCCCGCGCCCCTTGCGCCAGGGCACGGCGCAGGCGTTCGACCACCTCGTCCATGCGCTGATCGCCGATCATGACGGTCGTGATCGGCTGACGCCCCGGCGGTTTCTCGTCCAGCACCGACAGGTCCAGATCGCCATATTGCGACAGGGCCAGCGATCGCGGGATGGGCGTCGCGGTCATGATCAGCATGTCGGGCGGCACCTCGCCCTTGGCGGCCAGTTCCAGACGCTGGCCCACGCCGAAGCGGTGCTGTTCGTCGATGATCGCAAGGCGGAGGTCGTGGAAATGCACGTCCTTCTGGAAGACGGCATGGGTGCCCACCAGGATGTCGATGCCGCCATCGGCCAGATCGGCCAGGGTCCGGGCACGCCCCTCGCCCTTGTCGCGACCGGTCAGCGCGGCCAGCCGGATACCCGCGGCCTGCGCCAGAGGCTCCAACGCGCGGAAATGCTGGCGGGCGAGGATCTCGGTCGGGGCCATCAGCACGGCCTGGCCCCCGGCCTCGACCGCGGCAAGCGCGGACAGCATGGCGACCAGCGTCTTGCCCGCCCCCACATCGCCCTGCAGCAGGCGGTTCATGCGGCGGTCGCTGGCCATGTCGGCGGTAATCTCGGTCACGGCGCGGGACTGCGCGCCCGTCGGCGGCCAGGGCAGGCTGTCCAGAACGCGCTGGCGCAGGCGGCCGTCGCCCGGACTGGCGCGACCCCGCAACCGGCGCCTTTCGCGGCGAACCAGCGCAAGGGTCATCTGGTGGGCCAGCAGCTCATCATAGGCAAGCCGCGCCCGCGCGGGGCTGTCGGGCGACAGCGCGCGGGCCGCCTCGGGGGCGTGGGCCTGGTGCAGCGCCTCGGCAAAGCCGGGCCAGCCGCGATCGCGCATCAGCTGCGCGTCGATCCATTCGTCGGCACGGGGCAGCAGCGCCAGCGCGGCGCTTGCGGCCTTGGCCATCACGCGCTGCGTCAGCCCTGCCGACAGCGGATAGGTCGGCTCGAACGCGGGGGGCAGCGGGTCGCCTTCGGGCAGGATGTGGTCGGGATGGACCATCTGCCAGCTTGCGTCGAACAGCTCGACCTTGCCGCTGACGATGCGGCGCGCGCCGACGGGCAGCTGCGCCTCGATCCACTTGGCGCGGGGGTGGAAGAAGACCAGCGTCAGATCGCCTCCGCCGTCCGAGCAATGGACCCGCCAGGGCCGACCCTTGGCCGTCGGCTGGTGATGGCGCAGCACAGTGACGGGGATCGTCACGATCTCGGGCGGGCGGGCATCGGCGATCCGCGACAGGCTGCGGCGCGCGATGCCGCCCGTGGGCAGGGTCAGCGCAAGGTCGCGCGGGCGCTCGATGCCCATCTGCGCCAGCGCCGCGCGACCCTTCGGGCCGATCCCCGGCAGCGTCTCGATCCCCGCGAACAGAGGGAACAGAGCCGGGGGGCGGCCCTTCGTCTCGGTCATGCGGACCCCGCGATGCGCAGCCATTCGTCCTCGTCGATGACCTTGACGCCCAAGTCGGCGGCCTTGGTGGCCTTGGACCCCGCGCCTGGCCCGGCGATCAGCAGGTCGGTCTTGGCGCTGACGGAACCTGCGACCTTGGCGCCCATCGCCTCGGCCTTGGCTTTGGCTTCGGCACGCGACATGCGTTCCAGCGTGCCGGTGAAGACCAGCGTCTTGCCGGTGATCTCGGTCTGCGTCGTGCTGGCGGCCTGGGCGGGCTGGATATCGAGCTGTTCGACCAGGCGGTCGATGCCGCGACGTTCGGCGGGCTGCGCGAAGGTGGTCACGAGCGAGTTCACCAGCACCCCGCCGATCCCGTCGATCCCCGTCAGTTCGGCCCAATGCGGGCTGTCGGGCAGCGCAGCGCGGCGCAGCTTGTCGTCGGTGGCGGCGAATGCGGGTTCCTGCGCCGCGCCGTCGATGGCGGTCAGCAGCGCGTCCCAGGTCCCGAAATGACGGGCGAGGGTCTGGGCCGCGACCTCTCCGACATGGCGGATGCCAAGCGCGAAGACCAGGCGGGCCAGCGGGATGCGGCGGCGCTCCTCGATCGCGGCGAACAGCTTCTCGGCCGAGCGGGCGCCGAAGCCGTCGCGGTTCTTCAGCTTGGCGAGGTTCGCCGCATCGCGTTCGGCCAGCGTGAAGATGTCGGCGGGCTCGCGGATGGGCAGCGTGGTGTCGGCAAAGAACATCTCGACCTGCTTGGCGCCCAGCCCCTCGATGTCGAAGGCCTGTCGGCCGACGAAATGCTTCAGCTTCTCGACCGCCTGGGCGGGGCAGATCATCCCGCCGGTGCAGCGGCGCACGCTGTCGCCGGGTTCGCGGATCGCGTCCGAGCCGCATTCGGGGCACAGCCTCGGGAACGCGAAGGGCACGCTGTCTTCGGGCCTGCGCGACAGGTCCACATCCGCGATCTTGGGGATCACGTCGCCCGCGCGATAGATCTGGACCCAGTCGCCCTCGCGGATGTCGCGCCCCTCGCGGATCGGCTGGCCGGCATTGTCGATGCCCGCGATGTAATCCTCGTTGTGAAGCGTCGCGTTCGAGACGACGACCCCGCCCACCGTCACGGGCTCCAGCCGCGCGACGGGCGACAGTGCGCCGGTCCGCCCGACCTGGATCTCGATCCGGTCCAGCCGCGTCCATGCCAGCTCGGCCGGGAACTTGTGCGCCAGCGCCCAGCGCGGGGTGGTCGAGCGGAAGCCGAGCCGCGCCTGATAGCCGAGATCGTTCACCTTGTAGACGACGCCGTCAATGTCATAGCCCAGCGTGGCACGCTGCTGCTCGATCCCGGCCCAGGTGGCGATCATGCCCTTCGCGTCGTCGCAGAGCTGCATCAGCGGGTTCGTCTGGAAGCCCAGCGCGGCAAGGCGTTCGACCGCGCCCATTTGCGTGTCGGCCAGCGGCGCCGACACCTCGCCCCAGGCATAGGCGAAGAAACGCAGGGGGCGGCGCGCGGTGATCGCGGGATCCAGCTGGCGCAGCGAACCGGCGGCGGCATTGCGCGGGTTGGCAAAGACGCGCCCGTCGCCCGAGGCGTTCAGCGCCTCGAAATCGGCGTGGGTCATGTAGACCTCTCCGCGGACCTCGAGGATGGCCGGGACATCGCCCTCCAGCCGGTGGGGAATGTCGGCGATGGTGCGGGCGTTGGCGGTCACGTTCTCGCCCACGGCCCCGTCGCCGCGCGTGGCGGCCTGGATCAGTTCGCCATCCTCGTACCGCAGGGACAGGGACAGGCCGTCGATCTTGGGTTCGGCGGTCACGGCCAGCGGGTCGTCGGCCTTCAGCCCCAGGAAATTCCGGACGCGGGCCAGGAAATCCTGAACATCGGCATCGTCGAACCCGTTCGACAGCGACATCATCCGCTGCGCATGGGTGATCTTGCCAAAGCCCTCGGCGGGGGCGGCACCGACCTTCGCGGTCGGGCTGTCCGCCCGGACAAGGTCGGGGAAGGCCTGTTCCAGCGCCAGAAGCCGCGCCTTGATCGCGTCGTATTCCGCATCCGCGATGACCGGCGCATCGTCGCGGTGATAGGCGGTGTCGGCATCCGACATCCGCTGTGACAGTTCGGCGATCTCGGTGCGGGCGGCGTCCTTGTCCAGCGCCTCGACCGGTATGCGATCCGCGATTTCCTGTGCCATTGCCAAACCCCTGCCTTCCCGGGGCGGCGCCGTGCCGCCCTTCGGACCGGGTATCGCCCATGCCGCGCGCGTCGTCCAGACGCGCTCAGGCGCCGATGGCCAGCCGTTCCTGATCCGCGGGACCGGGATCGCGCAGCACGTAGCCGCGGCCCCATACCGTCTCGATATAGTTGCGGCCCTGCAGCGCCTCGGACAGCTTCTTGCGCAGCTTGCAGATGAACACGTCGATGATCTTCAGCTCGGGTTCGTCCATGCCGCCATAGAGGTGGTTCAGGAACATCTCCTTGGTCAGGGTCGTGCCCTTGCGCAGGCTCAGCAATTCCAGGATCTGGTATTCCTTGCCCGTCAGGTTCACCGGCTTGCCGCCCACCTCGACCGAGCGCGCGTCGAGGTTCACCGTGATCTCGCCCGTGTGGATCAGCGCCTGCGAATGCCCCTTGGAGCGGCGGATGATGGCCTGGATGCGGGCCTGCAGTTCCTCGCGGTTGAAGGGCTTGGTCATGTAGTCGTCCGCCCCGAAGCCGAAACCGCGCAGCTTGCTTTCGGTGTCGTCGCTGCCGGTCAGGATCAGGATCGGGGTGTCGATGCGCGACATGCGCAGGTGGCGCAGCACCTCCATCCCGTTCATGTCGGGCAGGTCCAGGTCCAGCAGGATCAGGTCGTAATCATAGAGCTTGGCAAGATCGATGCCTTCCTCGCCCAGATCCGTCCGGAACACGTTGTAGCTGGCCGAGGTCAGCATCAGCTCGATCGCGCGGGCCGTGCTGGGGTCGTCTTCCACAAGTAGGATTCGCATTCTTGGTATCCCCCGATTCGTCGAATTCTTCGAACCTGAACATTGAGACGAACCGGTTAACACGAGGTTACCTGCCGCGATTAACCGTTACGATGCTCAACCTGCGGCTGTCTATAGCGTTGCAGCGACGTCACCTTCAGCGCGGCCTTGCCATGGCGGGCGACCGCGGCGCACCAGCCGTCGAACTCCTCGTCCGACAGGCCATAGCGCGCGATGGCCTCGTCCCGCGCGATCAGCCCGTGGGCCACCGCCAGCACCACCGTCTGCTTGCGGCTGGCCACCCAGCGCGTGTCGGCGGACGGCAGGTCCGCGATGCTGAGGATGCGCCCATCGGCCAGCGTGACGGTCCGCGGACCATTGGTTTTCTTCACGAACATGAACTGCCTCCGGCTTGTTGGGGCCGGTATGCACCCCCACGACTTAAGACCGCGTTAGCCGGAACGCCCCGGCGGGGTTGAGAATATGCGGCATTCTCCTATATTTTGATCGAGTTTCGTCGGCTGCGGCCGCGCCAAGACCCGTGAAAGACCATCCATGAGCCTCGACACCAGCATCCGCGCGACGGCGCGCGACACCGAATTGAACAGCCTCGGCTTCGCCAAGCCGCCGTCGCAGACGCGCGTCGTGGTCGCCATGTCGGGCGGCGTCGACAGCTCGGTCGTGGCGGCCAAGTTGCATGCCGAAGGCTATGACGTGGTGGGCGTGACGCTGCAGCTCTATGATCACGGGGCGGCCCTGGCCAAGAAGGGCGCCTGCTGCGCGGGTCAGGACATCCACGATGCCCGCCGCGTGGCCGAGCGCATGGGCTTTCCCCATTATGTCTTGGATTACGAGAACAAGTTCCGCGAATCCGTGATCGACGAATTCGCCGATGCCTACCTGGCCGGGGCGACCCCCGTGCCCTGCATCCGCTGCAATGAACGCGTGAAGTTCCGCGACCTGCTGGAAACCGCGCGCGATCTGGATGCCGACTGCATGGCGACCGGCCACTATATCCAGCGCAAGCAGGGGGACAGCCGGGCCGAGCTGCACATGGCAGCCGACCAGAACCGCGACCAGAGCTATTTCCTGTTCTCGACCACGCAGGAACAGCTGGACTTCCTGCGCTTCCCCCTGGGCCACCTGGAGAGCAAGGCCGAGACCCGCGCGCTGGCCGCCGAATACGGCCTGTCGGTCGCGGACAAGCCCGACAGCCAGGACATCTGCTTCGTGCCGAATGGCGATTACGCCTCGGTCATCGAGAAGCTGCGCCCCGGTGCCGCCGATCCGGGCGAGATCGTGGACATGGACGGCAACGTGCTGGGCCAGCATCGCGGCGTGATCCACTACACGATCGGCCAGCGTCGGGGTCTGGGAATCGGCGGCTTGGGCGACCCGCTCTATGTGGTGCGGCTGGAGCCCGAGACGCGCCGCGTCGTCGTCGGACCGCGCGCCGCCCTGTCGACGCAGACCGTCAATGTCAGCGAGGTGAACTGGCTGGGCGACGAGGCGTTCGAGGGAGAGATCCCGGTCATGGTCCGCATCCGCTCGACCCGCCCGCCGCGGCCCGCGATCCTGCGCCCCCTGCCCGGTCGCCGCGCCGAGGTCGAACTGCTGGACCCCGAGGAAGGCGTCAGCCCCGGCCAGGCCTGCGTCTTCTACCAGAACGACAGCAGCCGGGTGCTGGGCGGCGGCTGGATCAGCTTGCGGCGGCGGAAAGCAGCCTGATCCGTTCCACCATCGCGCGCAGCCCGTTCGAGCGCTGCGCCGACAGGTGCTCGTCCAGGCCCAGCCGCGACAGCTCGGCCTGCGCGTCGATCTGGCCCACCTGCCCGACCGGCACGCCCGAATACAGCGCGTGCAGCACCGCGATCAGGCCGCGCACGATCAGCGCGTCGCTCTCTCCGTGGAAATCGAAGCGTCCATCCGCGATCTGCGGGTGGATCCACACCTGGCTTGCACAGCCGTCGACCTTGTTCGCGGGTACCTGCAGCGCGGGATCCAGCGGCGGCATCGCCTTGCCCAGCTCGATCACGTGGCGATAGCGATCCTCCCAGTCGTCGAGGAAGTCGAAGGTTTCTGCGATCTCTTCGAATGCTGCGGTCGCCATGCTCATCTCCTTCAGATGCGCATGGCCTAGCGTGGCCTGCCCCGAAGGTCAAAGAGGCTTTTCCGCGCAGCCGCTTTCCCCTATCACAAGGGCCAAGGAACAAGGGGGACCTGCCATGGCGAAATTCATCCTGCCGCTGCTGATCGGCGCCACCGCGATCGCCGGTTGCGGACGGTTCGGCGACAGCCGGCTGAACCCGCTCGGATGGCTGCCCGAACCCGAACGCACGGCCCCCAGCATCGCCCCCGAGGGCGGATATGTCACCGCGGCCGACGAACGCCCCGGCGTGCCGCAGATCGTCGCCGCCAGCTGGGAGCCCCTGGGCGAAGGCCGCCTGCTGGTCGTGCAGGGCGCGGCCCCGGTCAAGGGCTATCGTCAGGCCGCGCTGGTTCCCGTCCGCCCGCAACCCCGCGGCAAGCTGGAACCCGATGCCGACGGCATCCTGCGCCTGCGTTTCGTGGCCCTGCCGCCCGTCGCCGACAACCCCGCCCGCGCCCTGCCCGCGAACCCCGTGACCGATCCGATCACCGTGGGCCTGCCGCTGAACTATCGCCAGCTTGCCCGCATCCGCGGGGTCGAGGTCAGCGGCGCGACGAACAGCGTCACCCTCTCTCGCTGAGCCTTGCGGTCGCGCCTGCGACCCGCTACTCCGCAACGGTCGGAGGCGTGGCAGAGTGGTTTAATGCACCGGTCTTGAAAACCGACGTGGGTGAGAGCCCACCGTGGGTTCGAATCCCACCGCCTCCGCCAGAACCGCCCTTCCCCACCGTCGCATCTTGACGCCGCCCCGCATCGGCATAGATGGCGCTTGCGGTCGGATGGCGACCGCTTCTTTCCCAGAAGCTGAACATGTCGATACTCTCCCTGTCGTCGGGCGATCTGATTGCGGATCGTCGCGCCGAATATGCCGAGGCGATGCTGCCCGGCGACGCGAATGCCGCATCCGAGATCTATCTCCAGGCGCTGGAACTGCGGCCCGACTGGGTCGCGGGCTGGTTCCGCCTGGGCGAGATCCGCATGGCGGCGGGCCTGCCCCTGGCCGATGACGCCTTCCGCCGCGCGCTCGATCTGGACCCCGAGGACCGGCTGGGCGCGGCGCTGTGCCTCGATCTGCTGCGGGACCGCTCGTTGGCCGATGCCATGCCCTCGGCCTTCGTCGAGACGCTGTTCGACCAATATGCCGCTGGCTTCGAGGAATCGCTGGTCGAGAAGCTGGACTATCGCGCGCCGGAACTGATCGCATCCGGCCTTGCAGGTCCGCTTGGGCGCGTTCTCGACCTCGGCTGCGGCACCGGACTGATGGGCACGCATCTGCGCGACCGCGCGGACTGGCTGGAGGGGTGGGACATCTCGGCCGAGATGCTGCGCGAGGCCGGGGCCAAGGGCATCTATGACCGGCTGTCCAAGGCCGACCTCTCGGCGCTGACCCCGCAGGCGGGCCGGTGGGATCTGGTCACCGCCGCCGACGTCTTCGCCTATCTTGGCGCGTTGGAGCAGATCGTGGCCTGGGTCGCGCAGGCGCTGCGCCCCGGCGGCCGCTTCGCCTTCACGGTCGAGGCGCATGACGGGACCGAGGCCTATGTCCTGCGCCCCAGCCGTCGCTTCGCCCATGCCGCGCCGCATCTTGCGACGCTGCTGGATCACGCGGGCTTCGACGCGTGCCTGACGCCTGCGGTGCTGCGACAGGATCGGGGCATGCCGATTCACGGGCTGGTCGTGCAGGCCGTCCGCCGCGGCGCCCTTGACGCGCGCCAGGATGCGGATCGCGACCGGCTGGTGCCACTGGCCTGATCCGGCGCAGGACAGAATCGGCTGCCGTCGCGACCGGCAGCCGCAAGCCTTCGGGAACGACGTGAAGGGCCCCGACCGAAACGGTCGCCGCCTTGCTGGTCTTCCGATGATGGGGAAATGGCGGACCCGGAGCGATTCGAACGCCCGACCCCCAGATTCGTAGTCTGGTGCTCTATCCAGCTGAGCTACGGGTCCGTCTGTGTGGGCGGTTACTAACCGCGGTCGCCGGCGGCTGCAAGGGGCATTCCGACAAGTATGTGACGAATTCGGCGGGATATTTTCGGACACACTTCTTGAACGGTCCCCACGCTGCCGATGGCATCGAATCGAACCGAAGGACGCGCAATATGCCCCAGGGCACTGGCGATGCGTCGATTTGGATTATGGGGAAATGGCGGACCCGGAGCGATTCGAACGCCCGACCCCCAGATTCGTAGTCTGGTGCTCTATCCAGCTGAGCTACGGGTCCGTCTGTGAGGGCGGTTACTAACCGTGGGTGCGGGGGGACGCAAGGCCCATTCGTCGGGGTGTCGAAACTTTTCGCAGGCAACGCCAGGAACGCGGCGTCAGGCGGGGGCACCCTCGCGCGCTGGCATCTGCGCCAGGTCGCGCGGCAGCTTGATGCAGAATTCCGACCCGTCCTCGTCGCTGCGCATCAGGTTCAGGCTGCCCCCGTGCCCACGCACGAGGTCGGCGGCGATGGTCAGGCCAAGCCCGGTCCCTCCGCGGCGCGTGCTGCCCGAGAAGGGCTTGAACAGGTATTCCCGCGCCTTTTCGGGCAGCCCCGGCCCGCTGTCGCCCACGCGGATCCACCAGTCGGATTCGCCCTCGCCCGCGCTCAGCTCGATCGTGCCGTTCTGGCCCGTCCCCTCGATCGCCTGCCGCGCGTTGCGCACCAGGTTCGACAGCACGCGATACAGCTGGTCGCGATCCGCGCGCAGGATCATGCCGCCGGGAATGTCGGTCAGGAAATCGACCTTGCCCGCAGCCTCGCCCGCAAGGGTCTCGGCCTCGACGACCTCCTGTGCCAGCTGGGCCAGGTTGAAGCGCGACAGCGTGGGCGCGGGTTCCTCGGCCTTGCCGAAGGCCAGCGTCGTCTCGCACAGGTTCACCGCCCGCGTGATCGAGTTCACCAGCTTGGGCGCGGCCCGCCGCACCTTGGGGTCGGCGCTGTCCTCCAGCCGGTCGGCGAAGATCTGCGCCGTGGTCAGGATGTTGCGCAGGTCGTGGCTGATCTTGGCGACCGCCTGCCCCAGCTGGGCCATGCGCTCTTTCTGTTTCAGCGACGAGGTCACGGTCTGCTGCATGGTCTGAAGCGCGGTCTCGGCCTCGCGCAGCTCCTCCAGCCGGGCATCGGGGATGATGATGCTGCGCGCATCCTCGGGGGCGCCGGCATAGGCGGACATATGCGTGATCACCCGCCGAATCGGCGCAAGGATCATGCGCTGCGCCGCAAGGAACAGCAGCACCGCCGTCAGGATCGAGAACAGCGCCGACACCGCCAGAAGCCGCAGGACATATTCCACCATCGCCTGCCGCAGGGGCAGGGTCTCCATCGTGATCTCGATCAGCTGGCCCGCCTGGTTCACGGGAGAGCCGATCACCCGGATCACGCGGTTCTCGGAATCGGCGATGGCGATCAGCGAATCGTCGATGGTCTGCATCACGCCATCCTCGCGCAGGTCGTATGTCGCGACGACCGGGCCGGGAATCGGCGAGGACAGGACCAGCTGGCGGATGTCGTCGCGCCGCAGGACCACGTTGAACACGCCAGCGTTCTGCAGCAGCTCCGATTCCAGGTCGGAGGCCAGCGTCTCGTCGGTGGCCAGCAGCGCAAGGCTTGCGATCTGCGCTCGTTCCAGCCGCGATTCGAGGTAGTCCAGCCGGAATCCCGCCAGCGACGGCAGCAGGATGAACAGCTCGGCCAGCAGGACGAACATCATCGTCAAGGCGGCGAATCGGCCAGAGATCGTGTTCAGTCTCATGTTATCGTGGTCTTTTCTTCGCAGGCAGCCGCTTTTGGGATGGATCCGTCATGGATTGCACATCAAACGAATGTGATTGAACCGAAGTTCCACGTCTATTTGGGCATCGTCGAACCCGTTTTGCATGGTTGACGCGCGGAAGGTTCTTCACTAATGAGCGGGCTTCGAATGACCGGCGCCGTGGCGCGGGGCAGTTTTCTGCAACCTGCCCCGTACGGTGACCATCCGCAAGATACGACACCGGAGTATGACCATGAAGCGCACCTTCCAACCCTCGAACCTCGTTCGTGCGCGCCGTCACGGCTTCCGCGCCCGCATGGCCACCAAAGGCGGCCGTCGCGTGCTGAACGCCCGTCGCGCCAAGGGCCGCAAGCGTCTGTCGGCGTGATCGCCTAGGCGATCCTGTCGGCGGCTTTGCTGCCTGCAAGACTACTCGAGATGCCGCCCCTGCCCCATCCCGCAGACGATACGTCGCCGGATGCAGACCGGGCGGCATTTCGCATGTCTGCGTCCATGCCGAAGGTGATCGCGAAACGCGCCGATTTCCTTCTTTGCGCCAAGGCGTCGCGCACGCCGATGCCAGCCTTCCTGCTTCAGGCCCGCGATCGCGGGGATGACGGGGAATTGCGCATCGGCTTCACCTGCTCGAAGAAGCTGGGCAATGCCGTGGCGCGCAACCGCGCCAAGCGCCGCCTGCGCGAGATCGCGCGCCTCGTGCTGCCGCAGGACGGCCGCCGGGGCTGGGACTATGTGCTGGTCGGCCGCCCCGAGGCCACCGCGACCCGCGATTTCGCCCAGATGCAGGACGAACTGCGCCGCGCCCTGCGCAAGGTGCACAGATGAGCCCCCTTGCACGGATCGCGGCCCTGCCCGTCCGTGCCTACAGGCTTGTCGCATCCCCCTGGGTCGGTCACGGCTGCCGGTTCCAGCCGACCTGCTCGGCCTATGCGCTGCAGGCCCTCGAACGTCACGGTGCATGGCGGGGCGGATTGCTGACGCTGCGCCGCATCGGTCGCTGCCACCCCTGGGGCGGCCAAGGTTATGACCCCGTGCCGGGCGCCGACCCGGACCACGACCAGAAGGTTCGCGATGCTGGACGACGCTGACGATTCCGATATCCACCCGCTCTTCGCGGGCGCCCCCTCCTCGACCGAGTTCCGCAAGCTGCGCAAGCGCCTGGTGCGCGAGACCCGCGCCGCGATCGAGGATTACGGCATGGTCCGCCCCGGCGACCGCTGGCTGGTCTGCCTGTCGGGCGGCAAGGACAGCTATACCCTGCTGGCGATCCTGCACGAGTTGCAGTGGCGCGGCGTTCTGCCGGTCGAGCTGCTGGCCTGCAACCTGGACCAGGGGCAGCCGAACTTTCCGGCGACGGTGCTGCCGGCCTTCCTGAAGGAACGCGGCGTTCCGCACCGGATCGAATACCAGGACACCTATTCCATCGTGAAGGAGAAGGTGCCCGCCGGCCGGACCTATTGCGCGCTGTGTTCGCGGCTGCGTCGCGGCAATCTCTATCGCATCGCGCGCGAGGAAGGCTGTTCCGCCGTGGTGCTGGGCCACCACCGCGACGACATGCTGGAAACCTTCTTCATGAACCTGTTCCACGGCGGGCGGCTGGCCACCATGCCGCCCAAGCTGCTGAACGAGGATGGCGACCTGACGGTCCTGCGCCCCTTGGCCTATGTGGCCGAGGACGATTGCGACCGCTTCGCGCGGGCCATGAACTATCCCATCATTCCCTGCGATCTCTGCGGCAGCCAGGAGGGCCTGCAGCGCGTCCAGGTCAAGCGCATGCTGGACGAATGGGAGGCACGCACCCCCGGACGCCGGCAGGTGATGTTCCGGTCGCTGATGAACGTGCGCCCCTCGCATCTGCTGGATCCGAAACTGTTCGATTTTTCGGGACTTTTCCCGGGCGATCCGGCCGAAAATGCCGATCCGGTGCCCGATCTGGGGCGTGGAACGCAGGAACATTAACGGAACGACAAGCAATCGGGTCTAATGCTCGTGTCGGTGATTCCGTGAAAGGTCCGGCATGTCCAAGAAACTCGATCGCATCCTCTCGCCGTTCCGCAGGCTGACGAAACCGGCCGATCCGCAGGACCTTGCGCGCAGCGTGCTTCTTCTGCGGCTCGAGAATATCGAGAGCCTGTCCCAGATCCTCGACAAGACGGCGGTCAGCCACCTGATCGTGCAGCTGTCCATGACGCTCGGGGGGGCGGTCAGGCCCTGCGACCCGCTGCAGATCGTGGGGCCGGGCTTGTTCGCGGTGGTGCTGCGCGACCGGTCCGAACGCGACGCGATGCAGGTGGGGCGCAGGCTGCACCAGCTGGGCCAGCGGACCATCCCCCTTGGCGGGCGCAACGTGACGCCGGTGCTGACGGGCGTGCTGGTCCATGCCGACGCGCCCGACCTGCCCGATGTCACGCTGATGACCGACAACGCGCTGCGCCGGATGCGCGGGCTGCCCGACAGCGCGCTTGGGCGGATGACGATGTATGCCCACGATCCCGCGCTTGCCTCGGGCGACCTGGCCGCCACCGTTTCCGACGCCATCCGCGCCGGAGAGTTCGAGGCCTTCTTCCAGCCCCAGCAATGCTGCCATTCGGGCCGCATCACCGGCTTCGAGGCGCTGGCCCGCTGGAACCACCCGCAGCGCGGGCTTCTGCCCCCCGGCGCCTTCATGCCGCAGATGGGCGATGCCGATCACAACAGCCTGACGCTGGTGATGCTGGCGCAGTCCATGCAGGCGCTGAAGGCATGGGACCGGGCGGGCTTCGACGTGCCGACCGTCTCGATCAACATCTCGAACTGCGAACTGTCCAGCCGCGGCTTCGCCGATTGCCTGCTGTGGGAACTGGACCGCCACGAGATCGCGCCCGCCCGGCTGGTGGTCGAGGTTCTGGAGAGCGTGGGGCCCGTGACCAGCAATGCCGAAACGCGGGTGAACCTGGGCAAGCTGGCCAAGGCCGGCTGTTGTATCGACCTGGACGATTTCGGCACGGGCTATGCCAGCCTGGACGCGATCCGGCAGTTCGGCATCCACCGCATCAAGATCGACCGCAGCTTCGTGACCGCCTGCGACGTGGATGCGGGCCAGCAGCGGATGATCCTTGCGATCCTGGCCCTGGCCGAGCGGCTGGGCATCGCCGCCCTGGCCGAGGGCGTCGAGACCCGCGAGGAATACGCCTTCCTCGCGCAGATGGGCTGCGACGAGGTTCAGGGCTATGCCATCGCGCGACCCATGCCGCTGTCGGCGACGCATGATTTCCTGACCGCGCAGGCGACCGCCGCATCGCAGCTGCCGCAGATCGCGAAACGGGGCTGAACGCCACGTTTTCACGGGCCGCGCAGCCCCGCCAAGGGCCGCGAAAGCCCAATTCCGCTTGACCTTTCGGGGTCCGTTCTGTTGAACCGGCGCGACTGACGCGATGACGGTGGTGACGGAATGGACGACAACAACCGCAATCTGATCCTGGCGACCGTGCTGTCGTTCCTGGTGATCATGGTCTGGTACACGGTGTTCGCACCGGAACCTGCCACGGATCAACCCTCGGGACAGCCCGTGGCCGAGCAGAGCATGCCCGACCAGCCCCTTGCCCCCGCCACGACCGCGGGCAACGGCGCCGACCTGGCCGAGACCCCCGAGACCGCGGGCGACGAGCCCGTGGGCCGCGTGGCGATCGACTCGCCCGCGCTGGAAGGCTCGATCTCGCTGGCCGGCGGTCGCGTGGACGACCTGCTGCTGCTGCGCTACCGCGAAGAGAACGACGACAGCTCGCCCAATGTGCGCCTTCTGTCGCCCTCTTCCGCCACGGCCGAGGCCGCGATCGAATCCGGCGTCTCGAAGCCCTATTACGCCGTCTATGGCTGGACCCCCGGCGCGGGCACGGACCCGTCGCTGGTCCCGAACCCCGCGACCGTCTGGACGCTGGAACAGGGCGAGACCCTGTCGCCCGGCAACCCGGTCACGCTGGCATGGGACAACGGCGCGGGCCAGGTCTTCCGCCGCACCTTCGCGCTTGACGACAACTATCTGTTCACCGTCAGCCAGAGCGTCGAGAACAACGGCGACCAGGCCTTCGCCGCCGCCCCCTATGGCATCATCGCCCGCCACGGCGAACCCGACACGCAGAACTTCTTCGTGCTGCACGAGGGCGTCGTCGGCATGCAGGACGGCACCCTGATCGAACAGGATTACGACGACCTGCCCGATTTCGAACAACAGCCCCGCGAGGGCCGCGCCGAGATCTTCGAGGTCGAAGAGAACGGCTGGATCGGCTTCACCGACAAGTACTGGATGACGACGCTGGCACCCGCACCGGGCCAGGCCTTCACCGCGGTCGTGAAATACGCCGACGGCGCCGACATCTACCAGACCGAGGCCCGCTTCCCGATGCAGACCGTCCAGCCGGGCGCGACCGCATCCTCGGACAGCTATCTCTTTGCCGGCGCCAAGGTCTGGGAGGTCATCAAGGGCTACGAGGACGACCTGGGCATCCAGGGCTTCGTCGACTCGATCGACTGGGGCTGGTTCTACTTCCTGACCAAGCCGATCTTCCGCCTGCTGCACTTCCTGCACGGCATCATCGGCAACATGGGCTGGGCGATCATCGCGCTGACCGTCGTGCTGAAGATGCTGGTCTTCCCGCTGGCGCGCAAATCCTACATCTCGATGGCGAAGATGAAGGAACTGCAGCCCCAGATGGAGGAGATCAAGACCCGCACCGGCGACGACCGGATGAAGTTCCAGAAAGAGGTGATGGAGCTGTACAAGCGCGAGAAGGTGAACCCCGCCGCGGGCTGCCTTCCGATCCTGCTGCAGATCCCGATCTTCTTCTCGCTCTACAAGGTGATCTTCGTCACGATCGAACTGCGCCACGCGCCCTGGATCGGCTGGATCCGCGACCTCTCGGCGCCGGACCCCTCCAGCCTGCTGAACCTGTTCGGCGTCCTGCCCTTCGCGGCACCGGCGCAAGGCACGCTTCTGCACTCGCTGTCGCTGCCGGCGCTGGCGATCCTGCTGGGTGTCAGCATGTGGATGCAGCAGCGTCTGAACCCGACGCCGCAGGACCCGTCGCAGAAGATGATCTTCGCGCTGATGCCCTGGATCTTCATGTTCATGCTGGGCGGCTTCGCCTCGGGGCTGGTCCTGTACTGGATCACGAACAACACGATCACGATCATCCAGCAGTACACGATCATGTCGATGCACGGCCACCGGCCCGACCTGTTCGGCAACATCCGCGCCTCGCTGCCGTCGCGCGGCAAGGGCAAGTGATGGGCGCGCCGCGTCTGGCCATGATCCGTCGCCATCCGGTCAAGTCGATCGGAGGCGAGGGGCTGGACGCGGTGCGCCTGCAGCCCGCCACCCGCATGCCGGGCGACCGCGAATGGGCGGTTCTGACCGAGGCGGGCGAGCGGCTGGCCATTGCCAGTGAAACCGAAGGGCAGCCGGATCGCTGGCTGCCCAAATCCGCCTTTCTGCGCGGCGTCGCCTCGGCCGATCTGCAGGCCATCGACGGCGGCTGGCGCGACGGGCTTCTGCACCTTGCACATCCCCGCGCGGGCACCATCACGCTGGATCCCGAAACCGAGGGGCCGCGCCTGATCGACTGGCTGCGCCCGCTGTGGCACGGCCCCGCGCCGACGCGCCTTCTCCGCGGCGCGGCGATCTGGACCGACCAGAAATGGCCCTGGCTGTCGATCCTGTCGCTGGACAGCCTGCGCGACCTCGAGGCCCGCACGGGCCTTGTCGCGGGCCATCGTCGCTGGCGCGGCAACCTGTGGATCGAGGGCCTCGCCCCCTTCGAGGAGCGCGACTGGATCGGCCGCGTCATCCGCCTGGGCGAGGTCGAGCTGCGCGTCACCGACCATGTGACCCGCTGCGAGGCCACCAGCATCGACACGACCACCGGCCAGCGCGACATCGACATGCTGGACGCGCTGCGCCAGAATTATGGACATACCGATTTCGGCGTCTTTGCCGAGGTCGTCACCGGCGGCACGATCCGCCTTCAGGATCAGGTTACCGCATGAAGGTCTCTTTCCCCGTCGCCCCCGAACCCGAAGCCCATGTCGCCGAAGCCGCGCGCCAGCTGTTCGCGGGTCCGGTCGATTTCCTCAAGGGTGTCGTCGCCATGGACGGCCTGCCCCCCGCCGACCGCCCCGAGATCTGCTTCGCGGGCCGCAGCAACGTGGGCAAGTCCAGCCTGATCAACGCGCTGACCGGCCGCAAGGGCATCGCCCGCGCCTCGAACACGCCGGGCCGCACGCAGGAAATCAACTATTTCAAGCTGGGCGAGCGCGCCTTCATGGTCGACCTTCCGGGCTATGGCTTTGCCAAGGCGCCGCTGCCGGTCGTCCAGAAATGGCAGACGCTGCTGAAATCCTATCTGGCGGGGCGGCCGACGCTGCGCCGCGCCTTCTGCCTGATCGATTCGCGCCACGGCATCAAGCCCGTCGACCACGAGATCATGACCCTGCTGGACCGCTCTGCCGTGCCCTTCCAGGTCGTGCTGACCAAGGCCGACAAGCTGGGCCCGAACGCGATCAAGCCGGTCATCGCCCAATGCGAGGAAGAGCTGCAGAAGCACCCCGCCGCCTTCCCCGAGCTGGTCGTCACCTCGTCCGAGAAGGCCGACGGGATCGCCACGCTTCGCGCCATCATCGCCGGGCTGGACTGAACCGCCCGCGCGTCCTAGGGTCCGCCCCTAATCACGGGGATCAAGGGATGAGAAAGCAGAACATGAACCGGGACTGGATCGCCACCGCACGCACGCTTTCGGAAGCCCTGCCCTATCTGCAGCGCTATTCAGGCGCGGTGGTCGTGGTCAAGTTCGGCGGCAACGCCATGGGCGACGACGATGCGATGGCGGAATTCGCCCGCGACATCGTGCTGATGAAGCAGGTCGGCATGAACCCCATCGTCTGCCATGGCGGCGGCCCGATGATCAACGAACTGCTGGGCAAGCTGGGCATCGAGAGCAATTTCGTCCGCGGCAAGCGCGTCACCACCAAGGAGACCGTCGAGGTCGTCGAGATGGTGCTCTCGGGCCTGGTGAACAAGCGCATCGTCCAGGCGATCAACGATGCCGGAGGCCGCGCGGTCGGGATCTCCGGCAAGGATGACGACATGATGGTCTGCGAGGCGGACGATCCCGAACTGGGCTTCGTCGGCCGCCCCGTCGAGATGAACGTCCAGATCATCCGCGACCTCTATGGCGCGGGGATGATCCCGGTCATCGCCCCCGTCGCCACGGGGATGGAGGACAACGAGACCTTCAACGTCAACGGCGACACCGCCGCGGGCGCCATCGCCGGTGCGCTGCAGGCCGATCGCCTGCTGCTGCTGACCGACGTGGCGGGGGTCAAGGACGCCTCGGGCGAGGTCGTGACCCAGCTGACCCCGGACCAGGTGCGCGACATGATCGCCGACGGCCAGATCGCGGGCGGCATGATTCCCAAGACCGAGACCGCGCTGAAGGCGATCGAGGACGGCGTCCGCGCGGTCGTCATCCTGGACGGTCGCGTCCAGAACGCCTGCCTGCTGGAGCTGTTCACCGAGCATGGCGCGGGCTCGCTGATCCGCACGACCGAACCGCGCGTCAAGCCGCGCGGCCTGCGGCAGGGCGCAAGCGGCCTGTAACGCGCTTGCGGGGACAAGACGGGCTGTGGCAGGCTGCGATTCCTGCCACGGCACGAAAGGGCTGACCCGAACATGACCCCGCTTGGACATCGCCGACTGATCCTGACGCGACACGCGAAATCGGCGTGGGACGATCCGACGCTGGACGATCACGACCGGCCCCTGAACGAACGCGGACGCCGTTCCGCCCGCGCGCTTGGCGACTGGATGGCAAGCCGCGGCTACGAACCCGAAGAGGTTCTGTGCTCGACCGCGACGCGCACGCGCCAGACCTGGGACGTGGTGTCCGGCGCACCGCTGGAAGTGCGGCCCGTGATGCGCTTCGAGAAATCCCTCTATCATGCGGGGCCGGACCGGATGCTGGCGGTGCTGCGTTCGGCCACCCAGCCCACGGTGATGATGATCGGGCACAATCCCGGCATCTCGGAATTCGCGGCGATGCTGCCTGCGCGCGCGCCGCTGGACCCCGAGTTCCGCAGCTATCCGACCGCGGCGACCCTCGTCGTCGATTTCGAGGTCGAGAGCTGGGCCGACATCGCCCCCGGCAATGGCAGCGTGATGGATTTCATCCGTTTCGACGGGCGCAGCTGACAAGGCAGGCCCCGAAACGACGAAAGGCGGGGATCGCTCCCCGCCTTTGCGCATCTTGTGGCCCCGTTCAGTGCCCGAGGATCTGGCTGAGGAACAGCTTCGTCCGCTCGGATTTGGGGTTGTTGAAGAACTCGACCGGTTCGTTCTGCTCCACGATCTGGCCCTGATCCATGAAGATCACGCGGTTCGCCACGGCCTGGGCGAAGCCCATCTCGTGGGTGACGCACAGCATGGTCATCCCCTCCTCGGCCAGCTCGATCATGGTGTCCAGGACCTCCTTGATCATCTCGGGGTCCAGCGCGCTGGTCGGCTCGTCGAACAGCATGATGCGCGGCTGCATGCACAGCGACCGCGCGATGGCGACCCGCTGCTGCTGCCCGCCCGACAGCTGGCCCGGATACTTGTGGGCCTGGTCGGGGATCTTGACCTTGGACAGGAAGTGCATGGCCGTCTCCTCGGCCTGCTTCTTGGGAACCTTGCGCACCCAGATCGGCGCAAGCGTGCAGTTCTCCAGCACGGTCAGGTGCGGGAACAGGTTGAAGTGCTGGAACACCATGCCGACTTCGGACCGCACCTTGTCGATGTTCTTGATGTCGCTGGTCAGCTCGACCCCGTCCACGACGATATGGCCGGCCTGATGTTCCTCCAGCCGGTTGATGCAGCGGATCAGCGTCGATTTCCCGGACCCCGAGGGGCCCGCGATGACGATGCGTTCGCCGCGATGCACGGTCAGGTCGATGTCGCGCAGCACGTGGAAGGTGCCGTACCACTTGTTCATGTTCCGGATCTCGATCGCGACCTCGTCGCTGACCGTCATGTGGCTCCGGTCGATCTGGCGGGTGATGGTTTCGTTCATGATCCTGTCCTTAACGGTGACCACGCTGCAGACGGCGTTCCAGGTACATCGAGTACCGCGACATGCCGAAGCAGATGAGGAAGAAGATGAAGCCGACGAAGATGTAGGGTTCCCAGTAGATACCCTTCCAGGACGTGCTTGCGCGCACCGCGTCGGACATGGATTTCAGCGGATCGTACAGACCCACGAAGGTGACCAGCGTCGTGTCCTTGAACATGCCGATGAAGGTCGAGACGATCCCCGGGATCGAGATCTTCAGCGCCTGCGGCAGCACGATCAGCCGCTGCGCCTTCCAGTAGTCCAGCCCGAGCGCGTCCGCGGCCTCGTACTGGCCCTTGGGCAGCGCGGCCAGGCCCCCGCGGATCACCTCGGCCATGTAGGCCGCGGCGAAGACCGTCACCATGATGATGACGCGCAGGATGATGTCGAAGCTGGTCCCCGGCGGCAGGAAGTAGTTCAGCAGAAGCGACGCCACGAACAGCAGCGTGATCAGGGGCACGCCGCGGATGAACTCGATGAAGACGACGGCCAAGGTCGTGATCAGGAACATGTCCGAACGCCGCGCCAGCGCCAGCACGATCCCCAGGGGCAGCGACAGGGCGATGCCCGCCACGCCGATGGTGATCGACAGCAGGAACCCGCCGAAGCTGCTGGAGGCGACCGCGGGGATCCCCATCGGCAGCAGGTTCTGCGCATCGCCCGCCGCGTCGCCCGCGACGAACAGCCAGAAGACCACCGTCACCAGCGCCGCCATGATCGTGGCCAGCATCGCCGAGCGCGGCGACAGCACGCGCCAGGTGATCCAGCCGAGGACCGGCCCCACCAGCACGAAGATCGGACCCCAGAGCGATCCGCCCCACAGAAGCCAGACCCCCAGAAGCGGGAACAGCGCCGAGAAGGGCAGAAGCCGCGTGATCTCGGTCTCGGAGGCGTAGAAGGCGAAGGCCATGATCGCGACGGCGAAGACCAGCCACACGATGGGCGCGCCAAGCGCGATCATCGCCAGCAGCGTCAGCGCGACCGTTGCCGACAGCACGATCCGCCGGATCGACAGCGATGCGCCGAACAGGACGGGCATCAGCGCGACCATCAGCAGGCCGAAGGTCATCACCGGCCGCCAGTACAGCTCGGGCGGATAGAAGCCGAAGACATACTGGTTCCAGCGTTCGCGGATGACGGCGAAGCAGGCGCCGCGCGCGCCCTCGCCCCAGGTCTGGGCGATGATGTCGCGGCATTCGGGCAGGCTGTCCGCATTCCAGACGGAATGGGCGAACCAGTCCCCGAAGGCGACATAGAGGAACCAGATGATGGCCAGACCCAGCAGGGTCAGCACCGTGTTCACCGGCCCCGAGAACAGGTTCTCTCGCAGCCAGCGGACCGCGCCGGCCTGCTGGGCGGGCGGCGGGGCGGCGGGCAGCATGGTGTCGCGCACGAAGGCGACGGTCTGGGCGTGGGTATCGCTCATCTCACCGCTCCTTCAGCTTCACGCGGGAATTGAAGACGTTCATCCCCGCCGAGATGATCAGGCTGAGCGCCAGGTAGGTCAGCATCATCAGAAGGATGGCCTCCAGCTCTCGGCCGGTCTGGTTGAGGGTGGTCCCGCCAAGCGTGCCGCGCAGGTCCATGTAGCCGACCGCGATCGCCAGAGAGCTGTTCTTGGTCAGGTTCAGGTATTGCGAGATCAGCGGCGGAATGATGACCCGCAGCGCCTGCGGCAGGATCACCAGGTTCATCGTCCGCTTGGGACGCATGCCCAGGGCGAAGGCCGCCTCGGACTGGCCCTTGCTGACGGCCAGGATGCCCGCGCGCACGATCTCGGCGATGAACGCCGCGGTATAGAGCGTCAGCGCCAGCCACAGCGCGACCAGCGCGTTCGCGACGTTCAGGCCGCCCGAGAAGTTGAACCCCTTGAGCGAGGGGGGAACCAGGTGCAGGCCGAAATACCAGATCAGCAGCAGCGTCGGCACGGTCATGACGGCCAGCGACTTCCACCAGGTGGTCGGGCGCGTGCCCGTCTTGTCCTGCACCTTCTGCGCGTGATCGCGGATGCGGCCGCGCACGATCCAGCCAAGGACCAGCGCCGCGACGATCGCGATGGTGGCCCAGCTGATCGTGATGCGCGCGCCCAGATCCAGGCTGCCCGGGTCGTTCGTCATCCCCAGGGTGGGGATCGCGGTGTAGCGGTTCGTCAGCGCGACATTGTCCCACAGGATCATCGACCATGCCGGGTCCTCGCCGCGATAGGCGTTCGGCGCGGGCAGGATCTCGGTGAAGATCGCATAGATGATCAGGATCCACAGCAGCAGCGGCATGTTGCGGAAGATCTCGACGAAGACGGTCATCAGCCGCGCGAACAGCCAGTTGTTGGACAGGCGCGCGACGCCGACGGCGATGCCGACGACCGTGGCCGCGATGCAGCCCAGGATCGAGACGATCAGCGTGTTCAGAAGGCCCACGGCGGCGGCACGGAAATGCGTGTCGTCCGCGGTATAGGGGATCGGAGTCTGCGGGATGTCGTATCCCGCGCGGTTCCAGAGAAAGCCGAAATCGAAGGTCTTGCCCAGTGCCGCAAGGTTGCGGATCGTGTTATCCACCAGCCACCAGGCCGCAGCCATGACCAGGATGAACACGACGACCTGGAAGGTCAGCGACCGATATCGCCGATCGTTGATCAGCATGCTCGGTCGGAACGGCGGATTCGCCGGCGCCGGAAGGTCCGTCATAGAAATTTTCCCCTGTCACCCGCCATCGGCTTTGCGCCGTTTTGATAAGGCGGCGGGCTTATCGTTGAAAGTGACCCCCGCGCGGGCGCGAGGGTCGGACCGGTCCCCGAACGGGACCGGCCCTGTCCCGGATCAGCGGAACGGGGGCGCGTAGAGCAGGCCGCCCTGGGTCCACTGCGCGTTCAGGCCACGGGCCAGGCCGATCGGCGTCTGCTCACCGATATTGGCGGCGAAGATCTCGCCATAGTTGCCGCCCGCCTGGATGGCGCGCTTGGCCCATTCGGCGTCCAGGCCCAGCATGGCACCCAGCTCGTCGGTCGAACCCAGAAGGCGCTGGACCTCGGGGTTGTTCGAGGATTTCGACAGCTCCTCGATATTCTTCGAGGTGACGCCGTATTCCTCGGCCGCGACCAGTGCGTTCAGCGTCCAGCCCACGATGTCGCCCCAGTTGTTGTCGCCGTGGCGGACTGCCGGGCCAAGCGGCTCCTTCGAGATGATCTCGGGCAGGATGATGTGGTTTTCCGGATCCGCGAAGGCGGCGCGGGTCGCGGCCAGCCCCGAGGCGTCGGTGGTATAGGCGTCGCAGGCGCCCGCCATGTACTGCTGCTCGCCCTCGGCGTTGCTGTCGATGTTGACCGGGGTGTAGTCCATCTGGTTCGCGCGGAAATAGTCGGCGAGGTTCAGCTCGGTCGTGGTGCCGGTCTGGATGCAGATGGTCGCGCCGTCCAGTTCCTTGGCCGAGGTCACGCCCAGATCCTTGCGGACCATGAAGCCCTGGCCGTCATAGTAGTTCACGCCCGCGAAATCGAGCTTGAGGTCGGTGTCGCGCGAATAGGTCCAGGTCGAGTTGCGCGCCAGCACGTCGACTTCGCCCGAGCTGAGCGCCGTGAAGCGGGTCTGACCCGTGGTCGGCACGAATTTCACCTTCGACGAATCGCTGAGCACGGCGGCGGCGACCGCACGGCACAGCGCGACATCGAAGCCGGTCCAGTTGCCGTTCGCATCCGGTGCCGCGAAGCCGACGAGGCCGGTGTTCACGCCGCAGTTCAGCTCGTCACGTTCCTGCACTTGGGCCAGGGTCGATCCCTCTTGCGCCACACCCATGCCCGCGATCAGCGTCGCCGCGGCTGCCGTGCCCAGGAAAACCGATTTTTTCATTTCTACCTCTGTGTTGGAGCTTCCGGGCGACGTCAGACCCCGTCCGGACGCGGAATGGACCGCATTGGCGATCCTTATCGTTCTGGGGCCACGAATTGCCGCCCCAATAGGCGGTATTGTGCCGATACAAGTTGCTGCGTCAAGCGCCGCCTTGGACAGGCGCGCGCTTTCAATCGGTGCGGGTCAACTGCCAGAGACGTTCCGCATCGCGCATCGCGACCAGCCTTGCGGCGGCTGCCTCCTGCGCCTCCTCGTCCTCGCCCCATTGGCGAATCTGGTATTCCTCGTCGATGCGCGACAGGGCGAAGGCGCCCTCGGCATCCAGCCGTCCTTCGATGACGGCAAGGCCTAGGATCAGCGATCCGGGCAGCGTCACAAGGTCGTGCAGCGCGGTCAGGCCGAACAGGTCCAGCCCCGCCACCCGGTCGTGCAGCCGCCCCAGCACGGCAGGGTCCTGCGCCACGGGCATCACCCCCGCGGTCACCGCCAGCCGCGCGTCATGGCGTTCGGCGGCCCAGTCGATGATCGGGTCCCAGCCCTGTGCCTGAAGATCGACAAGCTCTTGCGGGTCGGTTGCCCGATAGGACAGCAGGTCCGTGCCCGCATATTCGGCAAGCATGGCCGCCACGCCCGCGAATTGCGGACGCACCTTTTCGATGGCCGAGTTCGCGGCGCGGGTCAGCGGCATGGTCTGGGGGCGAATCTCCTGTTCCTGCGCGTCCCATTCGGCGGCGACAGCGCGGGCCAGCCCCTCGGTCGGCAGGATCAGCGCCTGCTTGCCGGGGGTGCGCAGGGGGCGGTCGTCCAGCACGACCTCCCATCCGGCATCGGCGGTCCTTATATCCGCCACCTTCCAGAACCGGCGCGCTTTCCACTCGCTCATGCCGCCCACTCCTCGATCATCCGTTCAAGTTCCGCGAAATCGGGCGCGATCCGTGACGCGCCCGCCTGCCACAGCATCTCGCTGTCGTGATAGCCCCAGGCGACGCCCAGGCCCGTGGCCCCTGCCCCGCGCGCCATCTCCATGTCGAAACTGGTGTCGCCGATCATCACCGTGCGCGCGGGTTCGGCCCCGCATTCGGACATGGCGGCCTGCAGCATCGCGGGATGGGGCTTGGACGGATGACCGTCCGCCGTCTGCAGGCTGAGGAAGCGGTGCTCCAGCCCGTGATGCGCGATCATCGCATTCAGGCCTCGGCGGGACTTGCCCGTGGCGACCGCCAGCATCAGGTCGTCGCGCGCCCCCAGCCGGTCGAGGCACGCCCGCGCACCGGGATAGAGCGGCGCGGGCTGCGCCTTGCGGCCCGCCATGAAGGCCCGCTTGTAGCCCTCGACGATGCGGCCCTGCATGTCACCGGGCAGGTCCGGCACCAGCCGCGCGACGGCGACCGGCAGCGACAGCCCCACGATGGACAGGACCTGCGCCTTGGGCAGCGCGGCCAGACCCTCGCCCTCGAATGCCTCGGACATCGCGTGATGGATCAGCGCCTGGCTGTCTATCAGCGTGCCGTCCACGTCGAAGACGACCAGCCTCATTCGTCGTCCGCGAAGGGATCCGCCGGAACGTCGGCCTCGTTCCAGCCGAGCGTCTTCCAGGTCCGCGCCATGTGATCGGGCAAGGGCGCGGTCAGCGTGATGCGCTTCTTGGTGATCGGGTGGTCGAAGGACAGGCTGCGGGCATGCAGATGCAGCTTGCGGCTGATCTCTCCGCCCAGCTGCGCACCCCAGCCGTCGCCCAGGTTCTCCTGACCCGAGCCGCCATACTTGCCGTCGCCCACGATCGGATGGCCAAGCTCGGCCATATGCGCGCGCAGCTGGTGGGTGCGCCCGGTGATGGGCACCAGTGCACACCAGCTGGCCCGCGTGCCAAGCGCATCGAGAACGGCGTAATCGGTCGTCGCACGCTTCGCGCCCTCGGTCGCGTCGATGTCGCGGGGATGGATCGCCATCATCTTCTCGCCCTCGCCGCCGCGCCCATGGCCGGGCGCCTTGACCAGGCCGTAGCGGACCGTGCCCATGCGCGGATGCGGCGTGCCCGCGACCGCAGCCCAGTAGATCTTGCGCGTGGTGCGGTTGCGGAACGCCTCGGACAGGGCGCGGGCGACACGGTCGGTACGCGCCAGCAGCAGGATCCCCGAGGTGTCCTTGTCCAAACGGTGCACCAGCTTGGGCCGATCCTTGTAGCCGAACATCAGCGCCGTGGTCAGGCCGTCGACGTGACGGTTCCCCTGCCCGCTGCCGCCCTGGCTGGGCAGTCCCGGCGGCTTGTTCAGCGCGATGATGTGCTCGTCCTTCCACAGGACCGCGGCCTGGATCATCTGCGCGTCGGCATCGCCCACGCGCGGGCCCGCAGCCTGCGAGGGCGCGGGACGGTCGTCGGGCAGCGGCGGGATGCGGACCTCCTGCCCCTCCTCCAGCCGCGTCGCGGCCTTCACGCGACCGCCATCGACGCGAAGCTGGCCGGTGCGGCACATCTTCTCGACCGCGCCCTGCGTCAGCTGCGGAAACTTCTTCTTCAGCCAGCGGTCGAGGCGCTGGTCGCCCTCGTCCTGGCCGATGCGGATCGTCTGAACGCCGCTCATGCGAATAACCCTCGTCCGGCTGCCAGCCCCGCGATCACTGCCACAAGCGACAGCGTGACCGAGGCCAGCACGTAAATGGCCGCCCCCAGATGCTGCCCACGCTCGTATAGCGTCAGCGCATCCAGCGAGAAGGCCGAGAATGTCGTGAACCCGCCCAGAAGGCCCGTCAGCAGCATCGGCGCGAACTGGTTGCCGAAGCGATGTGCGAAGGCCGCCGCAAGGACGCCCATGGCAAGGCTGCCCAGCACGTTCACCGTCAACGTCGCGACAGGGAAATGCGGACCGTGCCACGGCATCAGCCGCGTGACGGCAAGGCGCATCACCGCGCCCGTCGCACCGCCGATCGCCACCTGAAGGTAAGGGTTCATCATCACGTGGCTCTGTTCCCCTTGGCCGCCAAAGTCAACCGCCGCGCTTCAGACGCTGGCTGACGAACCAGTCCAGGCGGCGTTTCAGTTCCCGCTCGAACCCCCGCTCGACCGGGGTATAGAGAACGGGCCGCTTCATCCCGTCGGGGAAATAGTTCTGCCCGCTGAAGCCGTCCTCGGCGTCGTGGTCATAGGCATAGCCCGAACCGTAGCCCTGTTCCTTCATCAGCCTGGTCGGCGCGTTCAGGATGTGGGCGGGCGGCATCAGGCTGCCGGTGCGTTTCGCCTCGGCCCGCGCGGCCTTGTAGGCGGCATATCCGGCGTTCGATTTCGGCGCGAGCGCGAGATAGATCACGGCCTGCGCCAGCGCCAGCTCGCCCTCGGGGCTGCCCAGGCGTTCATACAGCGCCCAGGCATCCAGGCAGTGGCGCTGCGCCGCGGGATCGGCAAGGCCGATATCCTCGACCGCCATGCGGGTGATGCGTCGGGCAAGGTAACGCGGATCCTCGCCCCCCTCCAGCATGCGGCCCAGCCAGTACAGCGCCGCGTCGGGATCGCTGCCGCGCACCGATTTGTGCAGCGCGGAGATGAGGTTGTAATGCTCGTCGCCGGACTTGTCGTATTTCATCGCCCGGCGTTGCAGGCGGCGTGCCATCTCGTCGGGCCCAAGCGGCGCATCCGTCCGCCAGGCCGCGACCTGCTCGATCAGGTTCAGCGCGGCCCGCCCGTCGCCATCCGCCATTTCCAGCAGCCCGTCGCGGGCCTGCGCGGTCAGGGGCAGCTTGCGGCCCAGGTCGCGTTCGGCGCGCTGCGCCAGCAGCTCCAGCTCGGCCAGGGACAGGCGCTGCAGGACGATGACCTGCGCGCGCGACAGAAGCGCGGCGTTCAGCTCGAACGAGGGGTTCTCGGTGGTGGCGCCGACCAGAAGGATCGTGCCGTCCTCCATGTGGGGAAGAAAGCTGTCCTGCTGCGCCTTGTTGAAGCGATGGATCTCGTCGACGAACAGCAGCGTGCCCTGCCCCTGCCCGCGCCGCATCTTGGCGGCGTCGAAGACCTTGCGCAGCTCCGGCACCCCCGAGAAGATCGCGCTGATCTGGACGAAGGTCAGGTCGGTCTCGTCCGCCAGAAGCCGCGCGATGGTGGTCTTGCCGACCCCCGGCGGGCCCCAGAAGATGACCGAGGACAGGCTGCCCGCCGCAAGCATGCTGCCCAGGGGGCCGTCATCGCCCAGGACATGCGCCTGCCCGATCACCTCGGACAGGTTGGCAGGCCGGATGCGGTCGGCAAGTGGTCGGCCCCCCGAACGTGTCGGGGGCTGCGGGTCGTCTTTGCTGTCGAACAGATCGGCCATGATGGCCCCAATCTAAGCACGACGCGCGGGCTGCAACAGCCCCGTCCGTCATCAGTGCATCTTGACGCTGAGGTCGATGGACACGCATTGGAATTCGCCGTCGTCGATCCACATCACCGGCCCGAGCGCATGCGCATCCAGGCCGCAGCGACCATACCAGCGTTCCCAGTTAGCACCGGTCAGCGCGATCAGCTGCGTCGCGCCCAGTTCGCGGGCGGAGCCGGTCATCGCCTCGACCATCTTGAAATGCACCCGGCGACGCGCGCTCTGGGGGATGGCATGGCTGACGAACACGCGCGAACATTCCCAGACATTGGGATCGACCGGCGCCTTGTCATCCAGCAGGTTCTGCGGGATCGACCCGCCCAGCACGCCTTCCTGCGCGTCCCGGATCATGTAGCTGTAGATGCCGCAGCGCGCCGTCGTCGGCGTCAGGCGGATGCCCGCCAGCACCTCGGTATGGTCGTGGATCGCGATCCAGCGGCTTTGCGGAGTGTCGTACTGGTCGAACTCCATGTCGTCGGCTTCGGGCAGATCCCAGTTCTTCTGGACGATGAAGCTCTGCTTACGTGCGCGAAAAAGGTTGGCGAACAACTCGCCATGGTTGTGAAGATTGGAAAAGGACAAAGTGGTGGTCTGCATCTTGGCGCTCCTGAGGTGATAATCGACCCCCCGCCGATTGCGGACCCCCCAGACGACACATCCTACAGCAGCCTGTATTCCTTGGCGCGCTGCAGGGCCTCTGCCGTGGTCCGCGCCTTCAGACGCTCCCTCACGGAGATCAGCCTCGCCTTGAACGCGCTCTCGGTGATTCCCAGCTTGGCCGCGGCCGCTGCATGACGGTCGCCTTCCGCAATACAACGAAGGGCATCTTTCTGAGCCTTGGTCAGGCTCTCAGGCGGCTCGGTGATATCGTGGAGCTGCCTGACCGTTGACGAGACCTGTTCGATCTCGACATCCGTGAATTCGCGGTCGTCGCGCGCAAAGCTTGCGATGGTCCGCGATGCGATCGGCCCGTGCGAGACGGTCAGACCGAAGATCAACCCGTGATCCGCCGCATCCTGGAGGATGTTGAACGGATCGGGGATCGGCAGGGCCGACCAGCGGCACGCACCCGTGGTCGAGAAACCCCAGGCGATGGTGGGGTCGCGAAGGGCATAGCCGTTGCGCGAATAGAAGTCGGCCCATTCCTCGGCATAGGTCTGGAACTGCATCAACGGCGCGGCGAAGCGGATGTGCAGGCCAACGAAATACCCTGCCGGGGCGATCCGCCCCAGCTTCTGAAGTCCGGCATTTATGTCTGCACGTGATGACATGGCTTTTTAGACAAGTTGAATGCGTTTCGGTCAATCGCCAGAAATACTTTCGGCGAATACTGTTGCGAATTGGTTAACCCAATCCGTCTCCGACAGGTTTCCATCCATGTCCTCCGATCGACGCCCCTGCTTCGCCAAGTCCGTGGCGCGCTCTCCCCAATCGCGCCATGATATACGCCGAAGCCCTCTCGTAAAAGCTGAGTCTCTGGCGTTCACATTCCCTTACGTAGCGTCGACTTGCCGGAATACCCTACCCCGCCAATGAAAAAGGCCCCGAAGCTACGCCTCGGGGCCCATCGCGATGCGCTGATGCGCGATCCGCTTATTCTTCGACTTCGGCCTCGAGGCGGGCACGGTCGGCAGCACCCTTGGCCGAGGTGTCGCGGTCGACGAACTCGATGATGGCCATGGGCGCCATGTCGCCATAGCGGAAGCCGGCCTTCATGACGCGAACATAGCCGCCCTGACGGTCCTTGTAGCGCTCGCCCAGGACGTCGAACAGCTTGGCGACATACTGGTCCTGCTTCAGCTGCGAGGCAGCCTGACGGCGGGCGTGCAGATCGCCGCGCTTCGCCAGCGTGATCAGCTTCTCGATGATCGGGCGAAGTTCCTTCGCCTTGGGCAGGGTCGTCTTGATCTGTTCGTGCTCGATCAGCGAGCCGGCCATGTTGGCGAAGAGCGCCTTGCGGTGCTCATGGGTGCGGTTGAGGCGGCGGTAACCACGTGCGTGACGCATGATGTATCTCCTTTGACGTCTTTTGCTTTGTCCGGCGGCCCATGCGTGCGGACCGCTCTCCTTGGGGCTTCATGCCCGGTATCTGACCGGGGACCGCGGGGGTCCCCGGCCGAATTCGTCAGAACTGGTCGTCGAAACGCTTGGCCAGGTCCTCGATGTTCTCCGGCGGCCAATCCACGACATCCATGCCCAGGTGCAGGCCCATGCCCGAGAGCACTTCCTTGATCTCGTTCAGCGACTTGCGGCCGAAGTTCGGGGTGCGCAGCATCTCGGCTTCGGTCTTCTGGATCAGATCGCCGATATAGACGATGTTGTCGTTCTTGAGGCAGTTCGCCGAACGGACCGACAGCTCCAGCTCGTCGACCTTCTTCAGAAGGCGCGGATCGAACTCCAGGCCGTCGTCGTTGTCCTGGCGGCTTGCGGCCTCGGGCTCGTCGAAGTTGACGAAGACCGACAGCTGGTCCTGGACGATGCGGGCGGCGAATGCGACCGCGTCCTCGGGGGTCAGCGAACCGTCCGTCTCGATCTTCATGGTCAGCTTGTCATAGTCCAGCACCTGACCTTCGCGGGTCGGCTGAACCTCGTAGCTGACGCGCTTGACCGGCGAGAAGATCGCGTCGATCGGGATCAGGCCGATGGGGGCGTCCTCGGGGCGGTTCTTGTCCGCCGCGACATAGCCCTTGCCGGTGGTGACCGTCAGTTCCACGTTCAGCTCGGCGCCGTCATCCAGATGGCAGATCACGTGATCGCGGTTCAGGATAGTGATGCCGTTCGTTTCCTGGATGTCGCCGGCCTTGACCTCGCCCGGACCCTTGGCCTGCAGCGTCAGGCGCTTGGGGCCCTCGACTTCCATCTTCAGCGTGACACCCTTGAGGTTCAGCACGATGTCGGTCACGTCCTCGCGGACGCCCGCCACGCTGCTGAACTCGTGCAGCACGTTGTCGATCTGGACCGAGGTGATGGCCGCGCCCTGCAGCGACGACAGAAGCACGCGGCGCAGCGCGTTGCCGAGCGTCAGGCCGAAACCACGCTCCAGCGGCTCCGCGACCAGCGTCGCGGTGCGGGTCGCATCAGCGCCCGGCTTGACGACCAGCTGCGTCGGCTTGATCAGTTCGGCCCAATTCTTGTGGATCATGGACTAGCCTCCATACCTGTTCCCGACCCATGACCAAGGCCGGAAACGCCCGAGGTGAAATGCGAAACACCTGCCCGCACGAAGCCCGTGCGGACAGGGTAGTGATGATCCGAAATCAGACGCGGCGGCGCTTCGGCGGGCGGCAGCCGTTATGGGCGATCGGCGTCACGTCACGGATGGCCGTGATGTTGAAGCCGGCAGCAGCCAGTGCGCGCAGAGCCGATTCACGGCCCGAACCCGGGCCCTGGACTTCGACTTCCAGCGTGCGGACGCCGTGTTCCTGAGCCTTGCGGCCCGCATCCTCGGCAGCCATCTGGGCGGCGTAGGGGGTCGACTTGCGCGAACCCTTGAAGCCCATGGTGCCAGCCGACGACCACGAGATCGCGTTGCCCTGGACGTCCGAGATCAGGATCTTGGTGTTGTTGAAGCTCGAGTTCACGTGAGCAACGCCAGCGGCGATGTTCTTGCGCTCTTTACGCTTCATGCGAGTTTTATCACGTGCCATATCGGTGCCCCCTTACTTCTTCTTGCCGGCGATCGGCTTGGCCGGGCCCTTGCGGGTGCGGGCATTGGTATGGGTGCGCTGACCGCGGACCGGCAGGCCGCGACGGTGGCGCAGGCCACGATAGGAACCGAGATCCATCATGCGCTTGACGTTCATCTGAACTTCGCGGCGCAGGTCGCCTTCGACGGTCAGGTTGGCGTCGATGTATTCACGCATCTGCAGGACTTCGGCGTCCGACAGTTCGTTCACGCGACGGGTGCGATCGATGCCGACTGCTTCGCAGATCTGGTCTGCGAACATCGAACCGATGCCGTGGATATAGGTCAGTGCGATGGGGACGCGTTTCCCCGTCGGAATGTTGACGCCAGCGATACGTGCCACGCGTTTTCCTTTTCTGTTGCGGTTCCGTAGCCCCGGAACCTTTTTTCACAACGCAAGGCCCGAAAGCCATGCCTTCGGGCCGTACTTTGATCCACCCGCCAAGGCAGGTGATTCTCTCACGAGATGTCGTGCTGTAGCGACACACTCGATCAAGGTCAAGCCTGAGCGGTCTCCGTGCCCAGGGCAGCCGCGATCTGCGCGGCAACCTCGTCCATCGCGGCCATGCCGTCGACCTGACGCAGATCGCCCGTGGCATAGTAGTAGCCCAGCAGCGGTGCGGTCTTCTTGTAGTATTCGCGCAGGCGGTCGGCGAAGACCTCGGGGGTGTCGTCCTTGCGGACCGGCTCGCCCGCGGCCAGCGATTCCTCGGCGCGCTTCACGATGCGGGCGACCAGCGCCTCGTCATCGACCTTCAGCTCGATCGCGGCGTCCAGCTTCATGCCCATCTCGGCCAGCAGCTTGCCCAGTGCGTCGGCCTGCGCCAGCGTCCGGGGGAAGCCGTCGAAGATGAAGCCCTTGCCGCCCTCTTCCAGCTTCTCGCGGATGAGGCCGATGACGATCTCGTCGGTGACCAGCTGGCCGCGATCCATCACGTCGGCAACCAGCTTGCCCATCTCGGTGCCCGAGCTGCGCGCGGCACGCAGCATGTCGCCGGTCGACAGCTGGACCATGCCACGCTCTTCCACGAGACGGCGTGCCTGGGTTCCCTTGCCCGCGCCCGGAGGGCCAAGAAGGATGATGTTGATGGTCATGGCGTTTGTCCCCCACTGGCCGCGATCTTGCTTCGGCCTTTTCCAGTCATGCAAACGGGCGCAGTGATGCGCCCGCAGCGTTTCTCTTGCGGCTCAGCGACGCGCCGGCGCGCGGCGCGGCTTGGCGGAACCGGGTTTCCGTTTCCCGCGCAGCTGCGACTTCTCGATCAGGCCCTCGTACTGATGGGCCAGCAGATGGCTCTGGACCTGGTTGATCGTGTCCATCGTCACCGAGACAACGATCAGGACCGAGGTGCCGCCCAGATAGACCGGGATCGACAGCTGCGTGCGCAGGATCTCGGGCATGAGGCAGACGAGCGCCAGGTAGGCCGAGCCGATGACCAGCACGCGGTTGACCACGTAATCGAGGTACTCCTGCGTGCGCTTGCCCGGACGGATGCCCGGAATGAAGCCGCCCTGGTTCTTCAGGTTGTCGGCCACGTCGTCGGTCTTGAACGAGACGTTCTGCGTGTAGAAATACGTGAAGAACACGATCATCGCCGCGAAGAACAGCAGATAGAGCGGCTGGCCGGGCCCGAAATAGGCCAGGATCACCGACATGACCGGGCCGGTCTCGCCGCCCGAGAAGGTCGAGATCGTCACCGGCAGCAGCAGCAGCGAGCTTGCGAAGATCGCGGGGATCACGCCGGCGGGGTTGACCTTCACCGGCAGGTGGCTGGATTGGCCGTCATAGACCTTCATGCCGACCTGGCGCCGCGGGTACTGGATGCGGATCTTGCGCAGCGCGCGCTCCATGAAGACCACGAAGCCGATGACCGCGATCAGCATCACGATGACGAACAGGATGGTCCCGGTCGAGATCGCGCCGGTGCGGCCCTGCTGGAAGAAGTTGGCGATCGCGGCCGGGATCTCGGCCAGGATGCCCACGAAGATGATCAGGCTGATGCCGTTGCCGATGCCGCGGGCGGTGATCTGCTCGCCCAGCCACATCAGGAACATCGTGCCGCCGACCAGCGTGATGACCACGGCGGCCTGGAAGAACAGGCCCGGATCATGAGCAAGGCCGCCCGCCTCGAGGCTGCGTGCCAGGCCGTATGCCTGGAACAGCGCCAGCGCGACCGTGCCATAGCGGGTGTACTGGTTGATCTTCTTGCGGCCCTGCTCGCCCTCTTTCTTCAGCTGCTCCAGCGCCGGGACCATCGAGGTCAGCAGCTGGACGATGATCGAGGCCGAGATGTAGGGCATGATGCCGAGGGCGAAGACGCCCATGCGGCCCAGGGCGCCGCCGGTGAACATCGACAGCATGCCGCCGATCCCGGACTGTGCCTGTTCCATGAAGTTGCGAAGTGCCGCGCCGTCGATGCCCGGCACCGGGATGTAGGTCCCGATGCGGTACATGATCAGCACGCCGATCGTGAACCAGATCCGCTGGCGAAGTTCGGTGGCCTTGCCCAGCTGAGCCCAGGAAAGGTTCGCGGCCATCTGTTCTGCGGCTGACGCCATGAGTATCCGTCCCGTGTCATGACAGCGCCGCCGACCCGTATTTCGGGGGCCGGCGGCGCCAGAAAACCTGAATGCTATCTATGGGGCCGAACTGCCCCGATCAACAGCTTATTCGGCTGCCGCGGCTTCTGCGGGCAGCGAGACCTTGCCGCCGGCCTTCTCGACAGCCTCGACGGCCGCCTTCGAGGCACCGGTCACGGCGATGGTCAGACCGGCCTTCAGCTCGCCCTTGGCCAGCAGACGGATGCCGTCCAGCTTGCGGCGCACCAGGCCCGAAGCGACCAGACCGTCCTCGGTCAGCTCGGCCGAGCCGTCGATCTTGCCGGCATCGATGAACGACTGGATCTGGCCCAGGTTCACGACGGCGAATTTCTTGGCGTTCGGCGCGGTGAAGCCGCGCTTCGGCAGGCGGCGGTACAGCGGCATCTGGCCGCCTTCGTAACCGTTCAGCGCGACGCCCGAACGCGACTTCTGGCCCTTGATACCACGGCCGGCGGTCTTGCCCTTGCCCGAACCCGGGCCGCGCGCGACGCGCTTCTTGCTGCGGTTTGCGCCTTCGTTGTCACGAATCTCGTGCAGTTTCATTTCGCTTCTCCTATGCCGGACGCGTCCCCGAAGCGATGACGGGACGGACGCGGCTTTTCTTGCTTGTTGCATGTCGTGCCCACGGGCACCGGGGGCGTATACGCGCAATGCTTGCGGCTTTCAAGCATCCGTTCCGCTCTCACCAGCTTGTGTCTTGAGGATCGCGCGGCTCTGGCGTCAAGCAGATCTCATTCGATCCAAGGACCGCCCCCATGAAACGCCTGCTGCCCGCCCTGATTCTGTCGCTTGCGCCCGCCGCCCCTGCCCTTGCCGCCGATGCGGTCTTCTGCTCGGCCCGTATCGAGGGGCAGGACGTGGTGCTGGCGCACGACCCCTCGGACCCGAATTCGACCCGGCGCGAGAGGCTGTCCGCGAAACTGGGCCGGGACGCCTGCCCCGCCCATGTGACCCTGCGCGCGCTGACCCCGAACCTGACCGAGGAGGAACGCACCCCCTTCTGCCTGCGCGAGGATCGCGGCGACATCCTGGGCATCGACCTTGGACCGCGCGACGGTCGCGGTCGCTGCGCGCGACCGTCGCGTTCGGTCTGCGAACGCGTGAATGCCGCAACCGGCGCGGCGGGCGCGATCACGGGCGCCGCCGCACGGGGGGCCGCGGCGGGCGTCGACCGGCTGCCCGATGGATCGGGCGCGGTCATTCTCAGCGGTGGCAGCGGGGCGATATCCTCGGCGCTGGCGGCGATGGGCGGGGCCGCGGCGACGGTCGCGGCATCGCCTGTCCTGCTGACGGGCGCGGCGGTGTCGGTCGTGGCGGTCGGCGGGACCGTCTATGCCTGCAGGCCCGACTGACGGCGCGGCCCCGAAACGCAAAACGCCCCGCACATGGCGGGGCGCTTCGCTTGGCAATCCCGAAGGATCACTTCTTTTCTTCGATGATGGTGACCAGATGCGGGATCTTGGCGACCATGCCGCGCACTGCCGGGGTATCTTCCAGCTCGCGCGTGCGGTTCATCTTGTTCAGACCCAGGCCTTTCAGCGTCTCGCGCTGAATGGCGGGGCGACGGATCGGCGAACCGATCTGCTTGACGACGATCGTGGCCATGCTGCGCTCCTTATGCGTCGGCTGCCGAGGTCACGGTGGCATCGGTGCCAGCGGTCGCCTCGGGTGCCTTTTCCTGGGTCGGCAGAATGTCGGCCACCTTCTTGCCGCGACGCTGCGCGACCGAACGGGGGCTGGCTTCCTTTTTCAGGCCATCCAGGGTTGCACGGATCATGTTGTAGGGGTTCTGCGAACCCTGCGACTTCGCGACGACGTCCTGGACGCCCAGCATCTCGAAGACGGCACGCATCGGGCCGCCCGCGATGATCCCGGTACCCGGAACGGCGGTGCGCATGATCACCTTACCGGCGCCGTGACGGCCCTCGATATCGTGATGCAGCGTGCGACCGTCGCGCAGCGGGACGCGGATCATGTTGCGCTTGGCCTGCTCGGTCGCCTTGCGGATCGCCTCGGGGACTTCCTTGGCCTTGCCCTTGCCGAAGCCGACACGGCCGCGCTGGTCACCGACGACGACCAGAGCCGCGAAGCCAAAGCGCTTACCGCCCTTGACCGTCTTCGACACACGATTGATCGCAACAAGGCGATCGGCGAATTCCGGAGTCTCTTCGCGATCTTCGCGACGGCCCCGGCGGTTTTCACGTTCTGCCATAAGGCTTTCCTTATCAGCTGGCGCAAAGGCGCCGTTGGTTTCAATCCAGGTGGGCCGCCCCATGACGGCGCGGCCCCCGGATCATCGGGACGGCGCGAGGAAGACCCCGCGCCGCCCGCAAAATCAGAACTTCAGACCACCTTCACGGGCAGCATCGGCCAGGGCCTTGATCTTGCCGTGGAAGATGAAGCCGCCACGGTCGAAGACGACTTCCTCGATGCCGGCGGCTTTCGCACGCTCGGCGATCGCGGAACCGATCTTGGCCGCAGCCTCGACGTTGTTCTTGCCGAACAGGCCGAAGTCCTTCTCCAGCGTGCTGGCCGAGGCCAGGGTCACGCCGCGAACGTCGTCGATGACCTGCACCGAGATGTTCTTGGACGAACGATGGACCGACAGCCGCGGACGGCCGTTCGACATCGCACGAAGTTTGTTCCGAACGCGCAGGCGGCGCTTCTGGAACAGCTCTTGCTTTTTCAGTGCCATTTCTCGCGCCCCTTACTTCTTCTTGCCTTCCTTGCGGAAGACATACTCGCCCTTATAGCGGATGCCCTTGCCCTTGTAGGGCTCGGGGCGGCGCCACTCGCGGATGTCCGACGCAACCTGGCCGACCAGCTGCTGGTCGATGCCTTCGACGACGATCTCGGTCTGCTTCGGCGCGGTGATCGTGACACCTTCCGGCGTCTCGAAGTTCACCTCGTGCGAATAGCCGAGCGACAGCTTCAGGGTCTTGCCCTGCATCTGCGCGCGGTAACCGACACCCTGGATCTCGAGCTCCTTCTTGAAGCCTTCCGAGACGCCGACCGTCAGGTTCTCGATCATCGAGCGGGTCATGCCCCACTGCTGACGAGCACGCTTCGACAGGCCGCGCGGGGTGACGCGGACGGCACCCTCTTCCAGGGCAACGGTCACGTCGTCCGTCGCGGTGAAGCTGCGGGTGCCCTTCGGGCCCTTCACTTCGACCGTCTGGCCCTTGACTTCGGCCGTCACACCCTTGGGCAGTTCGACCGGTTTCTTACCAATCCGAGACATTCCGCCCTCCTTAGAATACGGTGCAGAGGACTTCGCCGCCAACATTGGCGTTGCGAGCCGCTGCATCCGACATGACGCCCTTGGGGGTCGAGACGATGGAGACGCCCAGACCCTGACGGACCTGCGGGATTTCCTTGGCGCCGGTGTAAACGCGACGGCCAGGCTTCGAGACGCGCGACAGTTCCCGGATGACCGGGGTGCCGTCGTGGTACTTCAGACCGATTTCCAGCTCCTTGTGGCCGGTTTCGGTCGTCACTTCTTCATAGCCGCGGATGTAGCCTTCACCCTGAAGGACATCCAGGACCCAGGCGCGCAGCTTGCTGGCCGGGGTGCGGACGGTCGATTTGCCACGCATCTGCGCATTGCGGATGCGGGTCAGCATATCGCCGAGAGGATCGTTCATCATCACTTTGCCCCTTACCAGCTGGACTTGACCAGGCCGGGGATCTGACCGTTCGAGCCGAGCTCGCGCAGCATGATCCGCGACAGTTTCAGTTTGCGGTAATACGCGTGCGGACGGCCGGTGAGCTGGCACCGGTTGTGCAGACGCGTCGCCGAGGAGTTACGCGGCAGTTCAGCCAGCTTCAGCGAAGCCTTGAAACGCTCTTCCATCGGCAGGGACTGGTCATTGATGACCTCTTTCAGGGCAGCACGCTTGCCGGCGTACTTCTGAACCAGACGCTCGCGCTTCTTCTCGCGCTCGATCATGGATTTCTTAGCCATATCTCTTTCCCTCCGCGACTCAGCTGGTGAACGGCATGTTGAAATGCTTCAGCAGCGATTTCGCTTCCGCGTCGGTCTTCGCGGTGGTGCAGATGATGATGTCCATCCCCAGAACTTCGTCGACCTTGTCGAAGTTGATCTCCGGGAAAACGATGTGCTCCTTGAGGCCCATCGCATAGTTGCCGCGGCCGTCGAACGACGTGCCTTTCACGCCGCGGAAGTCGCGGACGCGGGGCATTGCGATGTTGATCAGGCGATCCAGGAATTCGTACATGCGGTCGCCGCGCAGGGTCACTTTCGTGCCGAGCGGCATTTCCTCACGAACGCGGAAACCTGCGATCGACTTCTTCGCCTTGGTCACGACGGCCTTCTGACCCGCGATGAGCGACAGCTCCTCGGCGGCCTGCTTGACCTTCTTCGTGTCCTTGACGGCCTCGCCGACGCCCATGTTCAGGACGATCTTGTCCAGACGCGGGATCTGCATGTCGTTCTTGTAGCCGAACTCTTCCTTGAGAGCGGCACGGACGGTGTCGCGGAACTGCTGGCGCAGACGCGGCGTGTACTTGGTTGCGTCGAGCATCAGATCACGTCTCCCGTGGTCTTGGCGAAGCGCACCTTCTTGCCGTCTTCCTCGCGGAAGCCGACGCGGGTTGCCTTGCCGTTCGCGTCCATCAGCGACAGGTTCGACAGGTCGATAGGCATGGCCTTCGACACGCGACCGCCCTGGCTGGCCTGGGTCTGGCGCTGGTGACGGATGGCCATGTTGACGCCGTCCACGATCGCCTTGTTCTCTTTCGGGAACACCGCGGTCACTTCACCCTGCTTGCCCTTGTCCTTGCCGGCAAGCACGACGACCTTGTCGCCCTTCTTCAGCTTGGCAGCCATTACAGCACCTCCGGCGCAAGCGAGATGATCTTCATGAAGTTCTTCGCGCGCAGCTCGCGGACGACCGGCCCGAAGATACGGGTACCGACCGGCTCACCCTGGTTGTTCAGGATGACGGCGGCGTTGCGGTCGAAGCGGATCGAGGTGCCGTCTTCGCGATTCACTTCCTTGGCGGTCCGAACGACCACGGCCTTGCGGACGTCGCCCTTCTTGACCCGGCCCCGCGGGATGGCTTCCTTGACGGACACCACGATGATGTCGCCCACCGACGCATAGCGACGGTGCGAACCACCCAGGACCTTGATGCACTGAACCCGGCGGGCGCCGGAGTTGTCAGCAACATCCAGATTGGTCTGCATCTGGATCATTTGGTTTCTCCCGACCTTTGGGGACCGGCCTTGCCGGCCCCAGGGTTTCGATCATGACTGATCAGTACGGATGGACCTTACGCCGAAACGGCTTCGTCCGTAAGGACGGCCCAACGCTTGGTTTTCGAGACCGGGGCACATTCGACGATGCGAACGGTGTCACCGACCTTGAACTGGTTTTCCGCGTCATGCGCGCGGTACTTCTTCGACAGACGCACGGTCTTGTGCAGCAGCGGGTGCTTGAAGCGGCGCTCGACGAGAACGGTCACGGTCTGGTCGTTCTTGTCCGAGACGACCTTGCCTTGCAGGATGCGTTTGGGCATGGATCGGCTCCTTAGTTCGAGGCCGCGGCGTCAGCCGCTTTCTGGTTCAGAATGGTCTTCACGCGTGCGACGTCGCGACGGACGGTGCGCATGCGGGCAGTGTTCTCGAGCTGGCCGGTGGCCTGCTGGAAGCGCAGGTTGAACGCTTCCTTCTTCAGCGCAACCAGCTGTTCCTGCAGCTGATCGGGCGTCTTCGTGCTCAGTTCATTGGCGTCCATGACGCTTCTTCCTTTCAACATCACCGGAGAGCCCCTGGCATCCAGGGCCACCCTGATTCCGGTGGAGTTTCGTGATGAAGGCCTGCGCATACAGGCCGAATGCCCTTTTGACAACCCCCTAAGGGCGGCCGGGCAGAAGAAAGCCCCACCGATCGCTCGGCGGGGCCATCCCTTTCGTTCGCGGAACCCGGATTACCAGTCTTCGCGCGCGACGATGCGGGTCTTGATCGGCAGCTTCATCGAGCCGAGGCGCAGGGCCTCCTTCGCGATGGAATCGCTCACGCCGTCGATCTCGAACATGATCCGGCCCGGGTGGACGCGGGCAGCCCAGAAATCGATCGAGCCCTTGCCCTTACCCATACGGACTTCGGTCGGCTTCGACGAAACCGGCAGGTCCGGGAAGATGCGGATCCAGACACGACCCTGACGCTTCATGTGACGCGTGATCGCGCGGCGGGCCGCTTCGATCTGACGCGCGGTCACACGCTCGGGTTCGATGGCCTTCAGCGCAAACGAGCCGAAGTTCAGGTCGAAACCACCCTTCGCAGCGCCGTGGATACGGCCCTTGTGCTGTTTGCGGAACTTGGTCCGTTTCGGTTGCAGCATGTTCGTTACTCCTTACCGGGCGTCGCGATCACGGCGCGGACCGCGGGGTGCCGGACCTTCCTGAGCCTCGGCAGCGCGGCGCTCGCGGGCCGAGGGATCATGTTCCATGATCTCGCCCTTGAAGATCCACACCTTGACGCCGATGATCCCGTAAGGGGTCGAGGCTTCGGCCAGTGCATAGTCGATGTCGGCGCGCAGGGTGTGCAGGGGCACACGGCCTTCGCGATACCACTCGGTGCGTGCGATCTCGGCACCGCCCAGACGGCCGGCGACGTTCACGCGGATGCCCAGGGCGCCCATGCGCATCGCGTTCTGGACCGAGCGCTTCATGGCGCGACGGAACGAGACACGACGCTCGAGCTGCTGAGCGATCGATTCCGCGACCAGGGCAGCATCGACTTCCGGCTTGCGGACTTCGACGATGTTCAGGTTCACGTCGCTGCTGGTGAAGTTCGACAGCTTCTTGCGCAGGACTTCGATGTCCGCGCCTTTCTTGCCGATGATCACACCCGGACGCGCTGCGTGAATGGTCACGCGGCACTTCTTGTGGGGACGCTCGATGATGACGCGGCTGATGCCGGCCTGCTTGGCTTCCTTCTTGATGAAGTCCCGGATCTTCAGGTCTTCAAGAAGCAGGTTACCGTATTCCTTGTCGTCGGCGTACCAGCGGCTGTCCCAGGTGCGGTTGACCTGGAGGCGCATGCCAATCGGATTAACCTTCTGACCCATTACGCTTGCTCCTCGACTTGGCGCACCTTGATGGTGATTTCCGAAAACGGCTTCATGATCTTGCCGAAACGACCACGTGCCCGCGGACGGCCACGCTTCATCACCAGGTTCTTGCCGACCCAGGCTTCGGCGACGATCAGGTTGTCGACGTCGAGGCCGTGGTTGTTCTCGGCGTTCGCGATGGCCGACTGAAGGCATTTCTTCACGTCGATCGCGATGCGCTTGTGCGAGAAGGTCAGATCGGCCAGGGCCTTGTCGACCTTCTTGCCACGGATCAGCTGAGCCACGAGGTTCAGCTTCTGCGGCGAGGTGCGAAGCATCTTCGTCTTGGCGAAGGCCTCGTTCTCCGCCACGCGGCGCGGATTGTTTTCCTTACCCATGACGATTACTTCCTCTTGGCTTTCTTGTCCGCCGCGTGACCGTAATAGGTGCGCGTGGGCGAGTATTCACCGAACTTCTGGCCGATCATCTCTTCGCTGACCGCAACGGGGATGTGCTTGTGCCCGTTGTAGACGCCGAAGGTCAGGCCGACGAATTGCGGCAGGATGGTCGAACGACGCGACCAGATCTTGATGACGTCGGACTTGCCCGACTCACGAGCCTTTTCCGCCTTCTTGAGCACATAGGCGTCAACAAAGGGGCCCTTCCAAACAGAACGTGCCATAGATTAGCGCCCCTTCTTCTGGTGACGCGACCGGACAATGTACTTGTCGGTCGACTTGTTCGAACGGGTCTTCTTGCCCTTGGTGTCCTTACCCCAGGGAGTGACCGGCGTACGGCCGCCCGAGGTACGGCCCTCACCACCACCATGCGGGTGGTCGATCGGGTTCATGGCGACGCCGCGGACGCTCGGGCGGATGCCCTTGTGACGGTTGCGGCCAGCCTTGCCCAGGTTCTGGTTCGAGTGGTCGGCATTCGACACGGCACCGATGGTGGCCATGCATTCCTGACGGACCATGCGCAGCTCGCCCGAGGACAGGCGGATCTGTGCGTAGCCACCGTCACGACCGACGAACTGTGCGTAGGTACCTGCCGAACGCGCGATCTGACCGCCCTTGCCGGGCTTCAGTTCGACGTTGTGGACGATGGTACCGATCGGCATGCCGCTGAAGGGCATGGCGTTGCCCGGCTTCACGTCGACCTTCTTGCCGGCGACGACCTTCTCGCCGACTGCAAGACGCTGAGGTGCCAGGATGTAGGCCTGCTCGCCGTCTTCATACTTGATCAGCGCGATGAACGCGGTGCGGTTGGGATCGTATTCGATACGCTCGACCACCGCAGCGACATCCAGCTTGGTGCGCTTGAAATCGACGATGCGGTAAAGGCGCTTCGCCCCGCCGCCCTTGCGGCGCATGGTGACACGTCCGGTGTTGTTCCGGCCGCCCTTCTTCGTCAGACCCTCGGTGAGGGATTTGACGGGGCGACCTTTCCAAAGCTCCGAACGGTCGATCAGAACCAGCCCGCGCTGGCCAGGCGTAGTCGGCTTGTACGACTTCAATGCCATCTTTCTGTCTTCCGTTGCTTTGGACCTGGTGGTCCGTTTCGTCCAAAAGATCGACGGCCCCGGACAATGCCGGGGCCGCAGATTCGCGACCTACTATCAGAGTCCGGTGGACACGTCGATAGTGTTACCCTCTTCGAGGGTGACATAGGCCTTCTTGACGTCGCTGCGACGGCCGGGCTGGCCGCGGAAGCGCTTCGTCTTGCCCTTGGTAATGGTCGTGTTGACCGCCTTCACCTTCACGCCGAACAGAGCTTCGACCGCATCCTTGATCTGCGGCTTGCTCGCGTCCTTCGCGACCTGGAAGACAACACCGTTGTTCTCCGAGGTCAGCGTGGCCTTTTCGGTGATGATCGGCTTGACGATCACGTCGTACTGTTCGGGTTTCGCGCTCATTTCAGGCGAGCCTCCAGAGCTTCGACACCCGCGCGCGTGATCACCAGCGTATCACGCTTGAGGATGTCATACACATTGGCGCCGATCGACGGCAGGACGTCCACACCATCGACGTTGCGGGCGGCGCGGGCAAAGCCCTCGTTCACCTCGGCACCGTCGATGACCAGGACGCGCTTCCAACCGTTTTCCTTGACGGTCTTGGCGACGGCCTTGGCCTTGGCTTCGGCGAGGTTCAGGTCCTCGACGACGACCAGCTCGCCTGCGGTGGCTTTCGCCGACAGGGCGTGCTTCAGACCCAGGGCGCGGACCTTCTTCGGCAGATCGAAGGCGTGCGAACGCGGGGTCGGACCCTTGTAGACACCACCGTGACGGAAGATCGGGGCCTTCTTGGAACCGTGGCGTGCGCCGCCGGTGCCCTTCTGGCGATAGATCTTCTTGGTCGAGTAGCTGACGTCCGACTTGCCGAGGACCGAGTGGGTCCCCTGCTGCGCCTTGTTGCGCTGCCAGCGGACGACGCGCTGCAGGATGTCGCCGCGCGGCGCCAGCCCGAAGATCTCGTCGGCCAGCTCGATCGACCCGGCCTTGCCGGAGTCCAGCTTGATCACATCGAGTTTCATCACTTGTCTCCTTCGGGCGCGGCGTCGCCGTCAGCCTTGTCGGCCTCGATCGAGGCTTCGGCTTCCTTCAGCGCGGCTTCCTCGGCAGCAGCTGCCTCGGCCTCGGCGGCCTTGCGGGCGGCTTCTTCCTCGGCTGCTGCCTGAACGGCGGCTTCCTCGGCCAGACGCTTCGCTTCATCCGCAGCCGACTTCAGCGCGGCGGGATAGATCACGTTCTCGGGGATGGCCTTCTTGACGGCATCCTTGACGGTGACCCAGCCACCCTTCGAGCCCGGGACCGAGCCCTTGACCATGATCAGGCCACGGTCGGCATCCGTGCGGACGACCTGCAGGTTCTGCGTGGTGACGCGAACGGCACCCAGGTGACCTGCCATCTTCTTGCCCTTGAACACCTTGCCGGGGTCCTGGCACTGGCCGGTCGAACCGTGCGAACGGTGGCTGATCGACACGCCGTGCGAGGCGCGCAGACCACCGAAGTTGTGGCGCTTCATCGCACCCGCGAAACCCTTACCGATCGAGGTGCCGGCGATGTCCACGAACTGACCTTCGAAATAGTGGTCAGCAGTGATCTCTTCACCGACGTTGATCAGGTTTTCCTCGGCGACGCGGAATTCCGCGATCTTGCGCTTGGGCGCGACCGAGGCCTTCGCGAAGTGACCGCGCATCGCGGCGGTCGTGCGCTTGGCCTTGGCTTCACCGGCGCCCAGCTGAACGGCGGTATAACCGTCGCGATCGGCGGTACGCTGAGCCACGACCTGCAGTCCGTCCAGTTGCAGGACGGTGACGGGAACCTGACGGCCATCTTCCAGGAAGAGACGCGTCATGCCCAGTTTCTTGGCGATAACACCAGTACGCAGCATGATTGCCTCCTTACACCTTGATCTCGACATCCACGCCGGCAGCCAGGTCGAGCTTCATCAGCGCGTCCACGGTCTGCGGGGTGGGGTCGACGATGTCGAGAAGACGCTTGTGCGTGCGGATCTCCCACTGGTCGCGCGACTTCTTGTCGATGTGCGGACCACGGAGAACCGTGAATTTCTCGATCTTGTTCGGCAGCGGAATCGGGCCACGAACAGTCGCACCGGTGCGCTTGGCCGTGTTCACGATTTCCTGGGTGCTGGCGTCCAGAACCCGGTAATCGAAGGCCTTGAGCCGGATGCGGATATTCTGATTTTGCATCGTCACATCCCTCTTGCAGGGAGTTCCAGTCGAGAGGCTGACGGCGCACCATGCGGCGCCAGCTTCGGACCGTATATAAAAAATGCAGGCCGCCCCGTAGGATGGCGGCCCGACATAAATCTACCGATTCGGCCTTTCGGAAAGACCGATGACAGAGATGAGCCCCATTACAGGCCCCGCCCCTTCCGGTCAAGTCCCCGCGGGGGTGGTCGAATGCAGAAGGGCCGCCCTTTCGGACGGCCCCCTGTAACGCGATGTCCCGGTCGGGATCAGGCGAGGATCTTCGAGACCACGCCTGCGCCGACGGTGCGGCCGCCTTCGCGGATGGCGAAGCGCAGCTTCTCTTCCATCGCGATCGGGGCGATCAGTTCGACTTCGAACTTCAGGTTGTCGCCCGGCATCACCATCTCGGTGCCCGAGGGCAGCGTCACGGTGCCGGTCACGTCCGTCGTGCGGAAGTAGAACTGCGGACGGTAGTTCGCGAAGAACGGCGTGTGGCGGCC
>NZ_ATUJ01000015.1 GCF_000420145.1 Paracoccus zeaxanthinifaciens ATCC 21588 | reverse complement strand
GGCCAAGTCAGCGATTACACCGGTGCAGCCGCGCTGCTGAGCAGCCTGCCTCGGGCGGACTGGCTGCTCGCCGACCGAGGCTATGATGCGGATTGGTTCCGCGACGCCCTGAAAGACAAGGGGATCAGGCCCTGCATCCCGGGCCGGAAGTCCCGCGGCAAGCCCGTCAAATACGACAAGCGACGCTACAGACGACGCAACCGCATAGAGATCATGTTCGGTAGGTTGAAGGACTGGCGGCGAGTAGCGACACGTTACGATAGATGCCCAAAGGTCTTCCTCTCCGCCGTCGCTCTCGCTGCCACCGTCATGTTCTGGCTGTGACCATCAATGAGTCTGGAGCCTAGACGCCATCGAAGCCAGGCTGCGGAAGCGCGCGGCATGGGTAACAAGGCAGCAGCGGTATTTCGCGCAATTCCTGCCGCGGACGCCGGAGCGCAGGTTCGTCGCAGGGGAAACGCATCTTTACCTGGGGCGCCAGTACCGGCTGAAGGTCGTCCCGCATGTCAAGGAAAGCGTGAAGCTGACCCGCGGCTTCATCGTTGTGCAGACTCACCGACCGACCAGGCCGGAGGTGACACGCGAACTGGTCGAGGCATGGTACAGGGACCGGGCCCACATCAAGTTTCCGGAGCGGATCGAACTCTGTCTCGGTCTCTTCCCGGATCCCGAGGCATTCCGGCCGAAGGGTCTCATCGTACGCCAGACCCGGCAGCGATGGGGGTCCATGTCACCGGCCGGACGTTTGCTACTGAACCGCCGCCTCGTGCAGGCGCCGGTCGATGCAATCGACTACGTGATCACCCACGAACTCTGCCACGTGGCCGAACCCCATCACGGGGCAGCCTTCTTCGATCTCCTCGACAAGGTGATGCCCGACTGGGAGCGCCGGAAGCAGAGACTGGAACGGGCCATGGCCTGAGAACTTCCGAACCCGGTCGCGGCAGCCCCAAACGCGACTCCAATCCAAGCAATTTCAATGGCTTGAATTTCGCCAATATCTACAGGGGCTTATGAGAAATTCACCAAAATGGCGCAGTCATGAGGTCCGGAGAATATCGGCCTTGAGAGAACGCTTCCGGGCCACCGCGCACCGGGGCCAGTGCTCAGTCCCTCCCGCATAACCCTCGAAAACAACGGAAAAATCCGGCCTCAGCCGGATCGGGAGAACGCTTTCGCGGGGGCAAGTGGCGGAGCGAGAGGGATTCGAACCCTCGAGACGGTTTCCCGCCTACACACTTTCCAGGCGTGCGCCTTCGACCACTCGGCCACCGCTCCGTCGGGCAGGGTCTAGCCCGTGTCGGCGGGCGGTGCAAGATGCATGTCAGAGTTTCGAGATACGCTTCTGCAACTCTGCCAATTGCCGACGGATTTCGGCCATGTCCTGACCGTCCTCGGCGGGCTTGGCATCGCCGCCTTCGGCCATCTCGTCGGGCTCGGGGCCGGAACTGCCAGTCCAGCCGCCCATCATCGCGCGCATGAACGCCTGCTGCTGGCGCTGCATCGCGTCGAAGCCCGGCACGTTCGTCATCGGATGGGGCATCTGGGCCATATTCTCCATCAGCTTGGACTGACCCTGGCGCAGGATCTCGAAGCTGGCGGCCAAGAACTGAGGAACGACCGACTGCGCGCTGCTGGTATAGCTGCGCACCAGGTCGTTCAGCACCTCCAGCGGCAGGACGCTCTCGCCGCGGCTCTCATGCTCGGCGATGATCTGCAGCAGGTATTGACGCGTCAGGTCGTCGCCCGATTTCAGATCGACGATGCGGACCTCGCGCCCGTCGCGGATGAAGGTCGCGATATCCTCGAGCGTGACATAGTCGCTGGTCTCGGTGTTGTAGAGGCGGCGGCTTGCGTAACGCTTGATCAGCAGGGGCGCTTTTTCGGCGGCCATCTCGGCTCCTTGCGGTCGTTTCAGGCATGATGGAAGCCAAGTCGGCAAAACGCAAAGGAAAAACGCAAGAAGGGGCGGCACTCGGCCACCCCTTCCCGTCAACGCCCTGTCGCGATCACTTCGCGGCGGCGGTCGTCTTCTTGACGGCGGCGCTGGTTTCGCGCGTCGCCTTCTCGGCCACCTTCTGCGCGTCGGCAGCCATGTCCTTGCCGGCGGTCAGCATCAGGTCGACGGTGTCCATCTGAACCTTCTTGGCCACTTCGGCGAAGGCGGCCATGTGCTCGGCAGCCATCTCGGCCGAGGCCGAAGCGAAGTCGCTCATGGCCTTCGCATAGTCGGTCGGCTCTTCCTTGACGACGGCCAGTTCGCCCATGCGCGCGATCGAGTCCTTGGCCCAGGTGGACGAGATCTCGGTCGAACGCTCGGCCGCGCCCAGCGCGATCTTGGCGAATTTCTCGCCCATGGCGGTCTGGGACTTCATGGCTTCCTGCATCGAGCTGGTGTCGATCGGGAAGTTCGCCATCATGTCCTGCATGGTCTTGGTGAAATCGGGGGTCTTGGCCATAACTTTCTGCTCCTGTCATGCGGCGACGAGAGAGAGGGAGGAACGTTTCGCCGCGTTTTCAACACAACCCGAATATGGATGCTGCACCGCAGCATTTCAAGGTTTTTCTGCTGCACTGCAGCGAAACCCCGGGTTGCGCAGGACATGCCGGACAAGTCCTTGAACTTGCTGGAGCGAAGACCCGCTTCAGCCCGCGCGCTCGTGGACATAGCTGCCCGGAGCAGGCTCGATCCCGTCCTCGGGGTGGCGCGCATCGACCATAGGGCCCGCGCGTTCGGCCAGCCATTCGCCCCAGCGCGGCCACCAGCTGCCCTCGTGGAAACCGGTCGATTCGCGCCAGGCGTCATGCCCCTGATCGAAGCCCCCCTGCCCCGCGTAATGTCCGTATTTCACGCGGCTGGGCGGGTTCACGATCCCCGCGACATGGCCCGATTCAGACAAGATGAAGGTCTTGTCCTGCGATCCCATCCTGGCGAAGCCGCGCCAGCAATCCTTCCACGGGGCGATGTGGTCGGCCTCGCAGGCGATGGCGCAGATGGGCAGGGCGACATCCGACAGGCGCAGGTCGTGCCCCATCAGCCGGAAGCCGTCCGTCGCGAATTCGTTGCGCTGGCACAGCCCGCGCAGATACTGGATCGCCATCCGCCCCGGCAGGTTCGTGCTGTCGCCGTTCCAGAACAGCAGATCGAAGGCGGGCGGCGTCTCGCCCATCATGTAGCTGCGGATCGCAGGCCCCCACACGAGGTCGTTGGCGCGAAGGAAGCTCATGGTGCGCGACATCAGCCCCGCCCGCATCAGCCCGTAGGCATTCACCTCCTGCTCGATCCCATCGACGAAATCGTCCTGCAGGAAGTTCACGAACTCTCCCTGCTCGGAAAAGTCGGTCAGCGTGGTGAACAGCGTCGCGGCATTCACGCGGTCGTCGCCCCGTTGCGCCAGCAGCGCCAGCGTCAGCGACAGGGTCGTGCCGGCGATGCAGTAGCCGACCGCGTTCAGCTTCGGCTGCCCGGTCAGGTCGCGCACGCGGTCCATCGCCTCCAGGTAGGCCTCGACGTAATCCTCGATCCCCACCTCGGAGAAGCTTGCGTCGGGGTTCTTCCAGCTGACGACGAACAGGCTGTGGCCCTGTTCCAGCAGCCACTGGATCATGCTGTTCTTGGGCTTCAGGTCCAGGATGTAGAACTTGTTGATCCAGGGCGGGAAGACGATCAGCGGCGTCTCGTGGACCTGTTCGGTCATGGGCGCGTACTGGATCAGCTCGAACAGGCGCGACCGGTGGACGACCTGCCCCGGCGTGGTGCCGATATTCTCGCCCACGGCAAAGGCCTTGCGGTCGGCCAGCGACACGATCATCTCGCCGCCATGCTGTTCGATGTCGCGCACGAGGTTCTCCAGCCCGCGCACGAGGCTTTCGCCCTCGGTCTCGATCGCGCGTTCCAGCGCGTCGGGATTGGTCGCGAGGAAGTTCGTGGGCGCCATCATGTCCACGATCTGGTTCGTCAGCCAGCCGATGCGCTTGCGCGCGACCTCGTCGGGCAGTTCCAGCCCGGCGGCCGCGTCCTTCAGCGCGCGGGCATTGGTCTGGTACTGCCGCTTGACCAGGTTGAAATAGGGGTGGTTCTGCCACAGCGGGTTGGCAAAGCGCTTGTCCGCGGGGGCGTCATCCTCGGGGGCGGTCCATTGCCCCTGCGACAGCGCCTGCTGCGCGCGGGCATAGTTCGCCAGCGTCTCGCCCCAGTAGCTGACCTGCATCTCGATCATGCGCGAGGGCTGCTCGGTCAGGGTCTTCAGGAACCCCTCGGCGGCGGTCCGATAGAGATCGGGCCCCGGCGCCTCGACATTGGGGTTGGGCATGGCGCGTTCGGCAAAGGCGGCAAGCAGGCGATGGCCCAGCTGTTCGATCCGCTCGATGTTCTGGGCCAGCTTCTGCGCGGTGGGCGCGTGCCCTGCCCCCGCGATGCGGTCCAGCGCCTCTTGCGCGGGTGCGGGATCCGCCGTGACGCGGGGTTCCGGTGCCGTCTTCTTGGCCGCCGGACGTCGCTTGGGGCCAGGTTTTGCGGGCTTTTTCGAAGCTTTCGCATCAACCTCCCCTGCAGCAAGATTTTTTCGCGTGCCGCGTGTCTGCCTTGCCATGACGGACGTTCCCCCCTAGTTATTCCTTGGATGATACGCGCAGCCCCGCCAAGGCGTAAACCCGGCAATTCGGGACCGTGACACTGGCATGACGGGCGCAACCAGCGGAGGTGTCATGACGGTCAAGGGTGTGAAGGGGATCATCTCCTACGACGCGATGGAGACGATCCGGAACACGAACGAATGGCTGGGCGCGACCGCCCGCGCCATCGGCGGATACCCGGCCTTCGCGCTGGCGCCGAACCCGATGTTCAGGATGATGGCGGCCTGGGGCAAGGTCACCGAGCGCAGCTTCTCGCGCATGGTGATCAAGCCGGACTGGGAAATCCCAGCCATCGCGGGCGAGGACGGGCAGGACCACATCGTCTATGTCGAACCGGAACTGAAGCGTCCCTTCGGCGACCTGATCCGCTTTCGCGTCGCACGCCGCGACCCCAAGCCGCGCAAGGTCCTGCTGGTCGCGCCCATGTCGGGCCATTACGCGACGCTGATGCGGTCCACCGTGACCTCGCTGCTGCCCGATTGCGATCTCTATGTGACCGACTGGCACAATGCCCGCGACATCCCCGTCAGCGAAGGCAAGTTCGACGTCGAGGATTACACCGCCTATCTCGTGGACTTCATCCGCCACCTTGGCCCGGACGTCCATGTCATCGCCGTCTGCCAGCCCGCGCCCCTTGCGCTGGCCGCGACCGCCATCCTGGCCGAGGACACCCCCGAGGCCCAGCCCCGCACGCTGACGCTGATCGGCGGGCCGGTGAACCCAGACGCCGCCGCGACCGAGGTGACGGATTTCGGCAACCGCGTCACCATGGGCGAACTGGAGCACCTCGTGATCCAGTCGGTCGGCTTCAAGTATCGCGGCGCAGGGCGCATGGTCTATCCGGGCCTTGCGCAGCTGGGCAGCTTCATCGCCATGAACGCCGAGAACCACGCCAAGGCATTCGCCGACCAGATCTTCGCCGAGGCGCGCGGCACCGCCTCCGAAGGCGACAAGCACAACCGCTTCTATGACGAATACCTGGCCGTCATGGACATGACCGCCGAATTCTACCTCTCGACGGTCGAGCGGATCTTCAAGAACCTCGAGATCGCCGAGAACCGCTTCGAGGTGAACGGTCGCAGCGTCGATATCGGCAAGATCACCTCGACCGCAGTGATGACGGTCGAAGGGGCGAACGACGACATCTCGGCCCCCGGCCAATGCGTCGCGGCGCTGGACCTGTGCACGGGCGTGCCCGATGCCCGCAAGGCGCAGCACCTGGAACCCGGCGCGGGCCATTACGGCATCTTTGCGGGCAAGTCCTGGCGCCTGAACATCCGCCCGCTGGTCCTGGACTTCATGGACGAGGCCACCTCGCAGCCCGAGACGCAGGCCACGCGCAAGCGCCGCCGGTCGCGGCAGGCGCAGGACGATTGCGGCGTGAACGACCCGATGGACAGCGGCAAGATCGCCGTCTGAACGGTCACGGAACCCGGCCCCCGCGGGGGCCGTTTCCCTTTCCGAAGATCGCAACATGCGACGGAAAGGAAACGCGATGACCGAACATCACGAAAACGCCGACAAGTTCTGGAAACGTCTCGACGATGTGCGCAGCGGGATGCTGGGCACCACCGGAGAGGCGCGCCTGATCCCCATGTCGCATTACGCCGACCGCGAACATCGCGTCCTGTGGTTCATCACCGCACGCGACACCGAGCTGGCCAAGGACCTGGCATCGGGATCGAAGCCCGGCGTCCATGTCGTCTCGGACGGGGGCGAAGGCATCTATACCCGCTGCCACGGTCGCCTGTCGCTGTCGGACGACCGCGCCAAGCTCGAGGATCTGATGGGCGGCGTGGCCTCGGCCTGGTTCGACCAGGGCCAGAAGGACCCGGACGCGCAGCTGGTCCGCATGGACCTGACCGAGGCCGAGGTCTGGACGACCGAGGGCAGCCTTGCCTTCATGTATCACATCGCCAAGGCCAAGGTGACGGGCGAGACGCCGGATGTCGGCAAGCACTTTGCCCTGACTTTCTGAGCCCCGATCATCTGAGCAGCCTCAGATCCCGCGGATCCAATCCGCGATCACCTTCGTCAGCCCGGCCGTCTGGCCGGGCGACAACGCATCCCCCGCCAGCACATGGCTGGAAGGATCATCCCCCTGCCCCATCTGCACAAGATGCTTCGCGACCGGTCCCTGCCAGTCGTCGGCACGTTTTCGGATCGCCTGCGGATCGACGACCATGTCCCCCTCGGACCAGATGAACAGCGCGGGCTGGACGGCATCGCCCGTGGCCGCGCGCGACCATTGCAGCACCTTGGCCAGCGGCAGCAGCGCGGCGACGGAATAGCAACTCGTCCACCCCCTTGCGTGATCCTCGGACAGGGTCTCGAAGCACCGCTCGCGACCCGCGACCAGCGGCATCCAGTGGCGCACGAAGGGCAGGTCCAGCATCCGCGCCGCCCGCGACCTGACCGCATAATTGGCCGAGATCAGCACCACCCCGTCGATCTGCGGCCCCAGCACCTCGTCGCGCGCCGCTAGGTCGGCCATCGTCGCCCCGGTCGAGGTTCCGATGACCACGACCCGCCGCCCCAGACGACGCCCGACCGCGATCGCCTCGGCCGTGTCGCGCCACCAGTCCCGCGCCGTGGCCTGCGCCAGCGCATCGCCGTCCTGCCCGTGCCCCGTCAGCCTCGTGACGAACAGGTTCGCACCCAGTTCCCGCGCCACATCCTCGGGTAGCGGACGCAGCTCCATGGGCGAGGCCGACAATCCGTGCAGATAGACCAGCGCGATATCGGTCGGTGCACCGGGATCGCCCGCCCATTGCAGCCGGGCGGCGACCTCGGGGGCGATGCCGTCCTCGCGGGCACTCAGCCATGCCTGCAGGTCTTCGGGCAGATCGGCCAGCGGCGCGGGGCCGGGATGGCGCGGCCACAGCGTCCAGACCGCCGCCGCCACGACCAGCGCGGCCAGAACCCTAGCCCAGAACATCTTCGATCGCCTCGACCGTCAGGTCCAGACACGCATCCGACGAGAAGCGGTGATCCGCGCCCTTGACCAGCGTCAGGCGGATGTCGTCGCCGCGCGCATGGTCCAGCAGGTCCAGCGCCCATTGCATCGGCACGTCGGCATCCGCCGTCCCCTGCAGCAGCCGCACGGGGAAGGGCAGTTCCAGCGCGCGGTCCATCACCAGGTTCTCGCGACCGTCCTCGATCAGGCGGCGGGTGATGGGATAGGGCGCGTCGTAATCGCTCGGGCGCATGACGACGCCGTCGCGCATCAGGCGGTCGCGGGTCGCATCGTCCATCCCCGCCCAGAAGCCGCGTTCGGTGAAATCGGGGGCGGCGGCGATGGTCACCAGCCCCGCCACGCGCTGCGGCATGGCGCGGGCGATCAGCAGGCTGATCCAGCCGCCCATCGACGACCCGACCAGCACCTGCGGCCCGTCGGTCAGCGTCTCGATCACGGCGCGGGCATCGGCGGCCCAGTCCCCGATGCAGCCATCCTCGAACCGTCCGCCGCTGTCGCCGTGACCGCTGTAATCGAAGCGCAGGAAGGCGCGGCCCGTGCGTTCGGCCCATTGCTGCAGATGCAGCGCCTTGGTGCCGGTCATGTCGGACATGAACCCGCCAAGGAACACCACGCCCGGCCCCTTCCCCGCCGTCTGATGAAAGGCGATGCGGCGTCCGTCTGCGGTCTCGATGCTGCGGCTCATGGCGGGCTCCTGTCGGGATCGGTTGCGTTTTCATGGTGATAGGGCATCGCGCGCCCGCAGGGAACCGCCGCATGACTTGACAGGGGGGCGGCCACGGTTCATGCGTTGCGCCCGACATAACCCGCAACCGGGCGTTCCGTGGGCGCCAAACCGACGAGGAGGACGTGATGTCCCAGATCTCCCTCACCTTTCCCGATGGCAATTCGCGCGACTATGACGCGGGCGTGACCGCCGCGCAGGTGGCCGAAAGCATCGCCCCCAGCCTGGCCAAGCGCGCGATCAGCGCCAGCCTCGATGGCAAGCATATCGACCTGGCCTGGCCGATCACCGCAAGCGGCGCGATCGCGATCCACACCCTCAAGGACGAGGAACAGGCGCTGGAACTGATCCGCCACGATTTCGCCCATGTCATGGCCCGCGCCGTGCAGGAGATCTGGCCGGACGTGAAGGTCACCATCGGGCCGGTGCGCGACCACGGCTGGTTCTACGATTTCGACCGGGCCGAGCCCTTCACCCCCGAGGATCTGGGCCAGATCGAGGCGAAGATGAAGGAGATCATCAACGCCCGCGAACCCGTCCGTACCGAGGTCTGGGACCGCGCCCGCGCCGTCGCCCATTACGAGGCCGCCGGCGAACCCTTCAAGGTGGAGCTGATCGACCGCATCCCCGAGGGCGAGGATCTGCGGATGTACTGGCATGGCGACTGGCAGGACCTGTGCCGCGGTCCGCATCTGCAGAACACCGGCCAGCTGCCCGCCGACGCCTTCAAGCTGACCCATATCGCCGGCGCCTACTGGCTGGGTGATGCGACGCGCCCGATGCTGCAGCGCATCTATGGCGTGGCCTTCCGCAACAAGGACGACCTCAAGGCGCATCTGCACATGCTGGAAGAGGCCGCCAAGCGCGACCACCGCAAGCTGGGCCGCGAGATGGACCTGTTCCACATGCAGGAAGAGGCGCCGGGCCAGATCTTCTGGCACCCGAACGGCTGGAACATCTATACCACGCTGCAGGATTACATGCGCCGCAAGCAGCGCGCCGACGGCTATGTCGAGGTGAACACCCCGCAGGTCGTCAGCCGCAAGCTGTGGGAGGAATCCGGCCACTGGGAAAACTACCAGGAGAACATGTTCATCGTCGAGGTCGACGAGGATCACGCGCGGACCAAGACGGTCAACGCGCTCAAGCCGATGAACTGCCCCTGCCACGTGCAGATCTTCAATCACGGCCTGAAATCCTATCGCGACCTGCCGCTGCGCATGGCCGAGTTCGGGTCCTGCAACCGCTACGAACCCTCGGGGGCGCTGCACGGGATCATGCGCGTGCGCGGCTTCACGCAGGACGACGCGCATATCTTCTGCACCGAGGATCAGATCGAGGCCGAGACCAAGAAATTCATCGAGTTCCTGGCCGGGATCTATGCCGATCTGGGCTTCACCGGCTGGCGGATCAAGCTGTCCACGCGCCCCGAAAAGCGCATCGGTTCCGACGAAAGCTGGGACCGGGTCGAGGCCGCGTTGGGCAATGCCTGCCAGGCCGCGGGATATGATTATACCATCTTCCCGGGCGAAGGCGCGTTCTACGGGCCCAAGCTGGAATTCGTGCTGACCGACGCGATCGGCCGCGACTGGCAATGCGGCACGCTGCAGGTGGACCCGAACCTGCCCGAACGCCTGGACGCGGAATATGTCGGACAGGACGGGCACAAGCACCGCCCGATCATGCTGCATCGCGCGGTCCTGGGCAGCTTCGAGCGTTTCATCGGCATCCTGATCGAGAACAGCGCCGGCAAACTGCCCTTCTGGCTGGCCCCGCGTCAGGTTGTGGTTGCATCCATCGTCTCGGACGCCGATGATTACGTGCACGAGGTCGTTTCGGCGCTTCAGGCCGCCGGCATCCGCGCCGAGGCAGACACCCGGAACGAGAAGATCAACTACAAGGTCCGCGAGCATTCCGTCGCCAAGGTCCCCGCGATCCTGGCCATCGGCATGAAAGAGGTCGAGACCCGCAGCGTTTCCATGCGCCGCCTTGACCAGCAAGGCAGCCGGACGCTGACCCTCGACGAGGTCGTGGACCAGCTTTCGACCGAAGCGACCGCGCCCGACCTGCGCTGACAAGGCACCAGATCGAGGGCCGTCACGAATCTTATTGCAGGCGCGGCTGATTCCGGGCAGTTCGCGCTTGCGTTTTTATGCGATTCGGGCATGCTCGCACCTGCGTGAGCGAAGACTTTCTACCGCCTCCCTTCGGGGCAGCCGGAAGACCGAAAGCGGGCTGCACGGCCTGGCGCAATCCTGCGTCGGGATGACTTGAAGGAGATACGGTTATGGCGACCGGAACGGTAAAGTGGTTCAACGCCACCAAAGGTTATGGCTTCATCGCCCCCGATGAGGGTGGCAAGGACGTGTTCGTCCACATCTCGGCAGTTGAACGCGCCGGGCTGACGGGCCTGCAGGACAACCAGAAGATCGGTTACGAACTGCAGTCGGGCCGCGACGGCCGCGCCTCGGCTTCGGATCTGCGCCTCCTCTGAGACGTGATCTACCGGAACGGCCCGTTTGCGCGGGCCGTTTTTCTTTGGCAGAAGGGGCGCTTCGCAAACGCCATCCGTTCTGCCAAGGACACCCCCAATGTCCTTCCCATGGCGGAACCGCCCATCGCAAGGACATGACATGACCCGTCTCGACATCTTCGCGGACCCGGTCTGCCCCTGGAGCCTTATCGGCAAGCTGGAACTGGACCGCGCGCTGGAAAGCCGCCCGGATCATCCCTTCGCCGTCAGCTGGCATCCCTTTCGCCTGAACCCCCAGATCGCCGCCGAGGGCGTGGATCGCATCGCGCATCTGAAGGCCACGATGGGCGCCGACGGGGCCGAGGCCATGCGCCTGCTGGTCGAACAATCCGCCGCGATGGGCCTGACTCTGAACCCGGCCGAGCGTGAACCCAACACCCTGGACGCCCACCGCCTGATGCACTGGGCGGGCCTGGAACAGGCGCAGTCGCGCGTCATGTCCGGCCTGATGCGCGCCCATTGGCAAGAGGCGCGCGACATCGCGGACCATGCCGAGCTGGGCGCGATCGCGGCGCAGGCCGGAATGGATCGCGACATGGTGCTGCGCCTTCTGGCCAGCGATGCCGACCGCGACGAGGTGAACACCCGCGAACTGCACGCGCGCGAACGCGGCATCACGGTCTGCCCGACCTTCATCGTGGCCGATGCCCATGCCGTGACGGGCGCGCAACCCGCCAAGCTGTGGCAGAACGTCGTCGACGAGATCGCCGCACAGGGTTGAAAGCCTTGCAGACTGTGCAATTTCGTCCTATCTGCCATGGGGTAACCGACAGGTGGACCCCATGACAGACATCGCCGCACCGGGGATGGCGCCGCAGCGACGGCTGCCCTTGCCCGAATTCATCGCGATGTTGGCCTTTCTCTTTGCCAGCATCGCCTTCTCGATCGACGCGATGCTGCCCGCCCTGCCGGACATCGCGGCCGAGCTGACGCCCCAGAACGTGAACCGCGCCCAGCTGATCCTGACGGCCTTCATGGCGGGCATGGGGTCGGGCACGCTGTTCGCGGGGCCGATCTCGGACGCATTGGGGCGCAAGCGGACGATCACCCTGGGGTTCGCCATCTACAGCATCGGCGCGATCGCCGCGCTCTATGCGAACTCGTTGGAGCTGCTTCTGGCCGCGCGCTTCGTGCAGGGCGTCGGCGCATCGGGCCCGCGCATCGTCGGGCTGGCGCTTGTGCGCGATCTCTATGACGGCCGAGAGATGGCGCGCATCACCAGCTTCGTGATGATGATCTTCATCATGGTCCCGGCCATCGCGCCCACGCTCGGGGCCGCGATCATCGCGGTCGCGGGCTGGCACGGGGTGTTCCTGGCCTTCCTGGGCTTTGCCGCGATCGGCGCGACCTGGCTGAACCTGCGCCAGGCCGAGACCCTGCCCCCCGAACGCCGCCGCCCGCTGCGCGTCGCGACCCTGACCGCCGCCGCGAAAGAGGTCGTCAGCAACCGCCAGGTCATGCTGGCGACGGTGGTTCTGACCCTGGGCTTCGGGCAGATGTTCGGACTTCTGTCCTCGGCCCAGCAGCTGTTCGGCCAGACCTATGGCAAGGGCGAGCATTTCCACCTGTGGTTCGCCGCAATGGCCCTTCTGTCGGGGTCGGGAACGGTGCTGAACGCGACCTTCGTGATCCGCTTCGGCATGCGCCGCATCGCGAAATGGGCCTATGTGATGCAGACGGTCGTGTCCTCGGTGACGCTGGTCCTGATGCTGACGGGCGTGCTGCCGCAGGCGCTGGCCTTCCCTGTCTTCTTCTTCTGGGCGGTCAGCGTGTTCTTCATGGCAGGCGTGACGTTCGGCAACCTGAACGCGCTGGCATTGCAGCATATGGGCCATATCGCGGGCATGGCCGCGTCGATCATCGCGGCCATATCCACCCTTGCGGCGGTGGTGATCGCGATCCCCGTCGGGCTGCTCTATGACGGGACGGCGGTGCCTGCGGTGGCGGCGACGCTGATCTGTTCCGCGCTGGCGTGGTTCCTGATGCGCAGGCTTCAGGATTGACAAAGGGGGCCGCGCGGGCCCCCTTTCTGCTTCAGGCCGCCAACCCTTCGGGCAGCTTGGCGCCGGTCATATAGGCCACCGCGTCCGACATGGAATGCTCCTTGGGATCGATGGTGCACAGCCTGCGGCCCAGCCGGTGGATGTGGATGCGGTCCGCCACCTCGAAGACATGCGGCATGTTGTGGCTGATCAGCACGATCGGGATCCCGCGCGAACGCACGTCCTGGATCAGGTCCAGCACCCGGCGGCTTTCCTTGACGCCAAGCGCGGCGGTCGGCTCGTCCAGGATGATGACCCGGCTGCCGAAGGCCGCGGCGCGCGCGACGGCGACGCCCTGGCGCTGACCGCCCGAAAGCGTCTCGACCGGCTGGCCGATGTTCTGGATCGTCATCAGCCCCAGCTCGGACAGCTTCTGGCGGGCGAACTCGTCCATGGCGGGCTTGTCCAGCATGCGGAACCACTTGCCCATGACGCCCGGCTTGCGGATCTCGCGGCCCATGAACATGTTGTCGGAAATCGACAGCGCGGGGGACAGGGCCAGCGTCTGGTAGACGGTCTCGATCCCCGACTTGCGGGCATCCAGCGGGCTGTCGAAGCTGATCTTCTCGCCGCCCAGGCGGATCTCGCCCTCGTCGGGACGGACCGCGCCGGACAGCGCCTTGATCAGGCTGGACTTGCCCGCGCCGTTATCGCCGATGACGGCCAGGATCTCTCCGGGGTAGAGGTCGAAATCCGCGCCGTCCATGGCGGTGACGCGGCCATAGCGCTTGACGAGGCCCCGTGCGGACAGGATGGGATCGGTCATGACGACACCTTTCTGATCCATTGGTCGATTGCCACGGCAAGGATGATCAGCCAGCCCGTCGCGAACAGCTGCCACAGCACGTCGACACCTGCCAGCCGCAGCCCGGAATTGAACACGCCCACGATCAGCGCGCCGATCAGCGGCCCAAGGATCGAGCCGCGCCCGCCGAACAGCGAGATGCCGCCGATCACCACCGCGGTGATGGATTCGAGGTTGGCCTCGAAGAACGAGGTCGGGCTGATCGAGCCGACGCGACCGATCGACGACCATGCCGCCAGCGCGCAGATGACGCCCGCCACGACATAGACCGACATCAGCACCTGCCGGGTCTGGATCCCCGCGAGGCCCGCGGATTCGGGATCGTCGCCCACCGCATAGACGCGCCGCCCCCATGCCGTCTTGTAGAGCGCATAGTAGAGCACCGCGAAGACGACCAGCATCAGGATCACGCCATAGGTCAGCACCGCGCCGCCCAGGTTGAAACGCTCGCCGAAGAATTTCAGCATCGGCGCTTCGGCGTCCAGCGTCTGGCTTCGCAATGTCTCGCGCCCCGAGACGTAGTAGTTCAGCGCCAGGAAGATGTTCCAGGTGCCAAGCGTCGTGATGAAGGGCGGCAGCTTCAGGCGCGTCACCAGAAGGCCGTTCAGCCCGCCGGTCGCCGCGCCGCAGATCAGGCCCGCAAGGATCGCCAGCGGCACCGGAACGCCGAAATTGACGGCCAGCTGCCCCATCACGACCGAGATCAGCACCATCACGGCGCCCACCGACAGGTCGATGCCCGCGGTCAGGATCACCAGCGACTGCGCCGCCGCAAGCGTGCCGACCACGGCCACCTGCTGCAGGATCAGCGACAGGTTGAACGCCGAGAAGAAGTTGGGAGAGATCAGCCCGAAGGCGATCAGCGACAGCACCAGCACGATGACCGGGACCATGGTCGGGTATTGGTGCAGGAAATGCTGCACGCGGTCCAGCGGACGGCGGTGGCGGTGGTCGAAGCTTGCAACCTTGTCGTTGGCGTTGCGCTCGACCACGGGATCGGGGGTGTCGGACATCGACGTCTCCGTGGGAATGCGGGGGGGATGGCGGCCCATGCGCCGCCATCCCGTCATCGGGAAATCAGGCGGGCATCAGCCCCAGCAGCGATCGAGACCTTCCTCGATGCCGATCGATTCCACGCCGTCCACCGGCTCGCCCGTGACCAGGTTCACGCCGGTATTGGTGAAGTCCAGACCTTCGCTGGTCTCGGGCTTGGTGCCGTCGGTCGCGAAGGCCGCGATGGCCTCGACGCCCATCGACGCCATCAGCAGCGGATATTGCTGCGAGGTCGCGCCGATCACGCCTTCCTCGACGTTCTGCACGCCGGGGCAGCCGCCATCGACCGACACGATCAGCACGTCGTTTTCCTTGCCGAAGGATTTCAGCGCCTCGTAGGCACCGGCGGCGGCGGGCTCGTTGATGGTATAGACGAGGTTGATGCCCGGATCGCGCTGCATCAGCGCCTCCATGGCCTGGCGCCCGCCCTCTTCGTTGCCCGAGGTGACCTCGTGGCCGACGATGCGCGCGTCATCCTCGTCGCCGATGACGTTCTCGTCCTTCACATCGACGCCGAAGCCTTCCAGGAAGCCCTGATCGCGCAGCACGTCGACCGAGGCGCCGCGTTCCGACAGGTCCAGCATCGCGATCTTCGCGTCCGCTGCCGCATCGCCCATCTTGCCCGCAGCCCATGCGCCGATCAGGCGACCTGCCTCGCGGTTGTCGGTGGCGAAGGTCGCGTCGGCGGCGTCGATCGGGTCCAGCGGCGTGTCCAGCGCGATGACCAGGATGCCCGCGTCACGCGCCTGCGCCACGCTGTCGGTGATGGCCTTGGTGTCGGATGCGGTGATCAGGATGCCCTTCACGCCCGCGGCGATGCAGCTTTCGACGGCCTGCTGCTGGGTCTCGTGATCGCCGTCGATCTTGCCGGCGAAGGTCATCAGCTCCATCCCCAGCTCTTCCGCCTTGGCGGTCGCGCCTTCCTTCATCTTGACGAAGAACGGGTTGATGTCGGTCTTGGTGATCAGGCATGCCTTCCCGGCATCCTGCGCATTGGCAAGGCCGGCCGACAGGACAAGCGCGGACAGCGCGGCGGAAGCGCGCAAAACGGTTTTGCGGGTCATGTATATCTCTCCTCCTGAAGGCGGATCCTCGGCCGCCTTGCCTTAAGGAAGCATCACGACAATTCACTTGTCAATAAATCAATCGTGTTGATTAATGGTTTCGGGGAAGAGGAGCCCGCATGACCATCCAGACCGACACTCCGGCCGACATGAGCCGGAACGAAAGGCTTATCCTGTCGCTGATCCGCAAGCGGGGGCCCCTGCCCCGCGCGGTCCTGGCCCCGCTGATGGGCCTGTCGGCGCAGGCCGTGGGGAACCTGTCGCGCAAGTTGATGCAGCGCGGCTTCCTGTCCGAGGAGGCGGTCGTGCGCGGCAAGGTCGGGCAACCCTCGACGCCGCTGTCGCTGGCCGGGGACGCGGCCTTCTTCCTGGGGTTCAAGATCGGGCGCAGGCTGGCGGAACTGGCGCTTGTGGATTTCGCGGGCAAGGTGCGGATGCACCGCCAGATGATCCACGACCATCCCGATCCCGAAGAGCTGATCGGCTTTGCGCGTCAGGGGCTTGCGACGATGTGCGCCACGCTGGATCCCGCGCAGCGCGACCGCGTGATGGGCGTGGGCATCGCCACCCCCTATCGCCTGTGGGACTGGGGCGAGGAGATGCGCGGCTGGCTGGAATTCGACCTTCAGGCCGAGCTGCAGGGCGACCTGCCCTTTCCCGTCATCCTGGAAAACGACGCGACCACGGCTTGCGGCGCCGAACTGATCTTCGGGACCTGCCGGTTGCCGCGCGATTTCCTGCACCTCTATGTCGCGCATTTCGCGGGGGGCGGGCTGGTGCTGGACGGGTCGCTGCGCCACGGGCCCACGCGGAACGCGGGCGCGATCGGTTCGATGCCGGTGCCGGGCGGGGGGCAGGTGCTGGACCGCGCCTCGGTCTCGACGCTGGAGCGGCTGATCGGCCGCCCGCTGCCGCCGGACGATTCGGGCTGGGACGTGCCTGCCGCCATCGAACGCGACTGGGCGCGCGACGCGGGCGAGGCGCTGGCCCATGCCGCCATTTCGGCGGTCGCGGTGGCGGATCTGGGCATGGTCGTCGTCGATGGCGCGGTGCCGCCCGCCACGCGGCGCCTGCTGACCGATGCCACCCGCGACGCGCTGGCCCGCATCCCCGCCGCGGGCATCGACCGCCCCCGCGTGATCGAGGGCAGCCTGGGACGCCAGGCCCGCATCCTGGGGGCGGCGGGCCTGCCCCTTGCGCATCATTTCCTGCCCGGCGGCGTGCCGGTGCAGGGGGAATACGCTTGACGCCCGGCCCACACGCCTGTATGCGGCCCGCTCATTGGTGTTGGTGGACCCCGCGAGGGGAACCCTGTCAGGCCCCGGTTCCGACCGCGGCCAGAGGACAACGCCCTTCGAAACGCTAAGAAGGAGATCAGCCGTGACCAAACGCACGTCTGCCAAGTACAAGATCGACCGCCGCATGGGCGAAAACATCTGGGGCCGCGCCAAGTCGCCGGTCAACCGCCGCGAATACGGCCCGGGCCAGCACGGCCAGCGCCGCAAGAACAAGCTGTCGGACTTCGGCACCCAGCTGCGCGCCAAGCAGAAGCTCAAGGGCTACTATGGCGACCTGACCGAGAAGCAGTTCCGCCGCATCTATGCCGAAGCCGAGCGTATCAAGGGCGACACCAGCGAAAACCTGATCGGCCTGCTCGAGTGCCGCCTGGACGCCGTCGTCTACCGCGCCAAGTTCGTGCCGACCATCTTCGCTGCCCGTCAGTTCGTGAACCACGGCCACATCGAAGTGAACGGCAAGCGCGTCAACATCCCGTCCTACCGCGTCAAGGAAGGCGATGTCATCTCGATCCGCGAGCGTTCGCGCCAGCTGGCCATCGTGCTGGAAGCCGTCGCCCTGACCGAGCGCGACGTTCCGGACTATGTCGAAGCGGACCACAACAAGATGACCGCGACCTTCGTTCGCACCCCGGCCCTGAGCGACGTGCCCTATGCCGTCGTCATGGAACCGAACCTGGTCGTCGAATTCTACGCGAAGAACTGATCTTCGCCGAATTCAAACCGATCGAAAGGCCGTCCCCCGGGGCGGCCTTTTGCGTTTGCGCGCATCCGCCGCGCGCGCCTGCCGAACTGCCCCCTTTCCATGCCGCGCCGCGATGACTAAACGGGCGGACAAAGGAAGGTAGCAATGACCCAGATCGCACCCAAGCCCGGCATCATGGATATCGCTCTCTATGTCAGCGGCGAAAGCAGGCTGGCGGGGCATGACGATGTCCTGAAGCTGTCCTCGAACGAGAACCCGCTCGGCTGCAGCCCTGCGGCACAAGAGGCGTTCCGCGCCGCATCGGGCGATCTGCACCGCTATCCGGCCACCGATCACGCGCCCCTGCGCCAGGCCATCGCCGAGGTGCACGGCCTCGATCCCGGCCGCATCATCTGCGGCGTGGGGTCCGATGAGGTGCTGCAATTCGTCACCCATGCATTCGCGGGCCATGGCGACGAGATCATCACGACCGAGCACGGCTTCTCGATGTATCCGATCCTGGCGCGCATGGTCGGGGCGACGCCCGTGACCGTGCCGGAAACGGACCGCCGCGTCGATGTGGACGCGATCCTTGCCGCCGTGACCGAACGCACCCGCGTCGTCTTCGTGGCAAACCCCGCCAACCCCACCGGCACCATGCTGGACGGCGACGAGCTCGAGCGCCTTGCCGCCGGCCTGCCCCCGCATGTCGTCTTCGTCCATGACGGCGCATATACGGAATTCGCGGGCGGCTTCGACGGCGGCGCCTCCCTCGTGGACCGGTTCCCAAACGTGGTGATGACGCGCACCTTCTCGAAGATCCACGGGCTGGGCGGGCTGCGCATCGGCTGGGGCTATGCCGCGCGGGACATCATCGACGTGCTGAACCGGCTGCGCCAACCCTTCAACCTGTCCAAGCCGCAGATGGCCGCCGCCGAGGCCGCGATCCGCGACACGGCCTTCACCGCCCATTGCGCCGACCTGAACGCGCGCTTGCGCGACCGAATGCGCCAGTCGCTGGTCCAGATGGGGATCGCCTGCGACGAGAGCTTCGCGAATTTCGTGCTGGCGCGCTTTGCCGACCCGGCCGAGGCCGAGGCCGCCGATGCAGCGCTGCGCGAGGCGGGCATCCTGGTGCGCCGCGTCGGCGGTTACGGCCTGCCCCATGCGCTGCGCATCACGGTCGGCGACGAAGACGGCGTGACCCGCGTGCTGGACGTGCTGGGCAGCTTCATCCAGGGGCGCCGGGCATGAGCGTGATCTACGACCGCGTCGCCCTGATCGGGCTGGGCCTGATCGCAGGCTCGATGTCGCTGGCCCTGCGCGAGGCGGGCCTGGCCTCCGAGGTGACGGGATATGCCCGCAGCGCCGAAACCCGCGACACCGCCCGAGAGATCGGGCTGTGCGATCGCATCTGCGACACCGCGGCCGAGGCCGTGGCGGGCGCGGATCTGGTCGTGCTGTGTGTCCCCGTCGGCGCGATGGGCGATGTCATGGCCGAGATCGGCCCCCATCTGGCGCCGGGCGCGACCGTCACCGATGTCGGCTCGGTCAAGCAATCCGTCATCGATGCCGTGCAGCCCCACATGCCGCAGGGGGCGCATTTCATCCCCGGCCACCCCCTTGCCGGGACCGAGCATTCGGGCCCCCGCGCCGGTTTCGCGACCCTGTTCCGGAACCGCTGGTGGCTGCTGACCCCCCTGCCCGACACGGATGCCGATGCGCTGGACCGCCTGAACCGCTGCCTTGCGGGGATCGGTGCCAAGACCGACGTGATGGAGCCTGCTCACCACGATCTTGTCCTGGCCGTCACCAGCCATGCGCCCCACCTGATCGCCTATACGATGGTCGGCGTAGCCGATCACCTGCAGCGCGTCTCGGGCGAAGAGGTGATCCAGTATTCCGCCGCCGGCTTCCGCGACTTCACCCGCATCGCCGCCAGCGACCCGACCATGTGGCGCGACGTGTTCCTGCACAACAAGGAGGCGACGCTGGACATCCTGGGCCGCTTCACCGAGGAGCTGTTCGTCCTGCAACGCGCGATCCGCATGGGCGACGGGCAGCAGCTGTTCGACTATTTCAGCCGCACGCGCGCGATCCGTCGCGGCATCATCGACGCCGGTCAGGATACCGCCGCCCCCGATTTCGGGCGCGGCGTGACCAAGACCTAGCGCAGGATCGGCGCCGGACCGACGGGCATGCCGCCGATGGTGATGCGCCCGTCCTCGAAGCCAAGGATCAGGCGGATCTCGTCGCCCTGGGCCTCGGGGAACTCGGTCTGCACATCGCCCGCCGCGATGTTGCGCAGGCCCGCACCCAGCAGCAGCCGCGCCGGCCCCTCGATCAGCCCGAGCGCCGCCGCCTGGTCCAGGGACGCATCCGCATCGGCGGTATAGACCGCCAGCTGCCCCGCCGCGCGACCCTGCGCATCGGCCGCGACCTGGCCCAGCAGACGCGCTTCCGCCTGCCCCATCCGCAGGACAAGGCCCTCGGTGCGCAGCCCCGTCAGGCGCGGCGCGGCCTGCGCCAGCGGTCCGGGCGTGCCGTCCAGCCAGACCTGCGCGGCGCCGACCAGATCCAGCGCATCCTCGGGGACCAGCGCCCCCAATGTCGCAAGCGCGGCGGGCTGCAACCCCTCGATCGCAAGATCCACGTCATAGGCCGCCAGCGTGTCCAAGGGCGCTGCGATATCCACCTGCACCAGTTCGGCCGAGACCTGCGCATCCCCCAGCATCGGCAGTTCGTTCGAGGTGATCGCCCCGGTCCCCGCGACGATCCGGGCGGGTGCCATCCGGCGCAGCGGCGCGAAATCGACGGATGCGGCGGGCGCCTCCATCCGCAGCGGTATGTCGCGCCCCGCCAGCGTCAGCGTCGCATCGCCCGGCAGTCCCAGCACCACCCGGAACGGGTCCAGCGGCGCGACCGAAACCTGCGCCCAGTCGACCGCAATCCCGCCCGCGGGGCCGCCCCATTCGGGGCCCTCGATCCGAATCCCCCATGCGCGCGGATCGCGCAGCGGGGTCACTGTCTCGGCCCTCAGATCCGGGGCATCCTGCATCGCCGCGCGCAGCCTGCCCGCGACATGCCCTTCGGTCCCGATCCACGTCGCGGCGCCCGCACCGATCAGCAGGGCAATTCCCGCCAAGCCCTTCAACATCTTCGCAGTCCCTTTTCCTTGCCCGAAAGCTGGCCTATTTTCATAAGCCATGGACAAACAGGTTTTGCAAAGGATCGAGTGGGTCTTCGGCTACGGCTCGCTCATCTGGAATCCCGGCTTCGCGCCGGTCGAGACGGTCCGCGCGCGGCTGACGGGCTTCGCGCGGCGCTTCTGCCTGCGATCGGTCGAACATCGCGGGACCGAGGATCGCCCCGGACTGGTGCTGGGGCTGGACCCCGACGACCGCGCGACGGTCTCGGGCGTCGCGCTGCGTATCGCGCCCGCCGATCACGACGCGGTGCTGGCCGATCTGCGCGCGCGCGAACTGGTCACCGACGCCTATCGCGAGACGCTTCTGCCCCTGACGCTGGAGGATGGACGCCGCATCGAGGCGCTGGCCTATGTGATGAAGCGCGACCACTGGCAATATGCGGGCGGGCTGACATCCGAGGAACAGGCCAGCATCATCGCCGCCGCGCATGGCGGGCGCGGACCGAATGCGGATTACCTGTTCAACACGGCGTCCCACCTGAACGAGATCGGCCTGCCCGACCCGCATCTGGACGCGCTGTCGGATGCGGTGCGCCACATCCAGTCGCGACAGCGGACCGACTGACCGCGACGCTTGGCAAGGGATCGCCCGCGCCCTAGACTTGGTGCAAACAAGCGCAGGGACAGGGATTTTCAGTGAGCGATCCGACCAACGATCCGCGCCCCGGGGCGCAATCCGCGCAACCGCGCCTGACCCTGTCCTCGCGCAGGCTGTCGGCCACGCGGGACCAGGCGATGATGGCGAACACCGTCCCGCCGCGCTTCTCGCAGCCGGTCCGGCAGATCCTGCTGATGCTGTCGGTGCTGGCGCTGGTCCTTGCGGGCGGCTGGCTGGCCTATGGCCGCATCCTGCCGATCTTCATGGCGAACCGCTGGCTGAACGGGGTCATCCTCGTGGTCTTCGCGACGGGCGTGCTGGCCTGCTTCTGGCAACTGGCGCAGCTGATGCGGTCGGTCAGCTGGATCGAGGGTTTCGCCGCCAAGCGCAGCGGGGGCCAGGTCGAACCGGCGGGACAGGCACCGCGCCTGCTGGCGCCGCTGGCCTCGCTTCTGGGGACGCGCGGTCCGGTGGGCGACGCGATCTCGACCGGGTCGGCGCGGTCGATCCTGGATTCGGTGGCGACCCGCATCGACGAGCTGCGCGACATCACAAGATATCTGTCCAACCTACTGATCTTCCTTGGCCTTCTGGGGACCTTCTACGGGCTTGCGACCACCGTGCCCGCCGTCGTGGACACGATCCGCGCGCTGGCGCCGCAGGACGGCGAAACCGGGATCGAGGTCTTCGACAAGCTGATGACCGGCCTCGAGGCGCAGCTGGGCGGGATGGCGACGGCGTTCTCGTCCTCGCTTCTGGGCCTGGCCGGCTCGCTGGTCGTGGGGCTGCTGGAACTGTTCGTGACGCATGGCCAGAACCGCTTCTACCGAGAGCTGGAGGAGTGGATGTCCGGCTTCACCCGCATCGGTCAAGGCGATGCCGCGGACGAGGCCGCGATCGGCGGGCTGCTGGACCAGATGTCGCGCCAGATGGACCGCCTGCAGGGCTGGCAGTCCGAACGCGACCAGATTCGGGACGAGACCGCGCTGATGGCCGACGAACGCGTCGTCGTGATGGCGCAGGCGATCGAACAGCTGGTCGAACGCAAGGACGGGATGGATGGCGACCGGCTGGCACAGGCGCTGGAACGCATCGCAGCCGGTCAGGACGCCCTTCTGGCCGAGGCCCGCGCGCCGAAGCCCGCCACCGACTGGGACCGGATCGAGACCGGCATCCAGAAGCTGGTGGACGAGATGAACGAGGGCCGCGACGAGGTCGTGGCCGAACTGCGCTCGGACATTCTGGTGCTGACCCGCGCGGTGCGGGCAGCCCGCTTCGGCGACCCGTTCCGCGACGACCTTCTGCCCGCCGACCCGCTGGCGCCCCATGGGCAGGGCTGATCCATGAGGCTGGCCCGCGGTTCCTCGTCGCAGCGTTTCTCGGCCTCGATCTGGCCAGGATTCGTGGACGCGATGACAGCGCTTCTGATGGTGCTGATGTTCGTGCTGACCATCTTCATGGTCGTGCAGTCGGTGCTTCGCGAACAGATCGACACGCAGGACAGCCAGCTGGCCGACCAGGAACAGCAGCTGGCCGATCTTGGCCGGCAGGTCGGCGCGCTCGGGCAGGCGCTTGGCGCGTCCGAACAGCGCGAGGCCGAACTGGACGCCGCTCTGCAATCCGAACGCGACCGCGCCGAGGATGCCGAGGCCGAGGCCCGCGCCCGCGCCGCCCGCATCACGCGCCTGAACAACCAGCTGAGCGCCGACCGCGCGCAGCTGGCCGAGGCCGAAAGCCGCCTGACCGATTTCGAGGCCGAGGTCGCCACCCTGCTTGCCAGCCAGTTGCAGGATCGCGGCCAGATCGCCCGGCTGGGCGGTCAGCTGGAACAGGCTCGCGAACGCGCATCCGCCGCTGAACTCGCCATCGCGGCGGCACGCGCCGAAACCGATGCCGAGGCCGAGGCCGCCCGCCTTGCCGCCGCCCGCACCGACGCCCTGCGCGCGCTGGTCGAGGATCTGCGATCCGAGGTCGATGCCCGCGAGACCGCGCTGGACGAGACGACCGAGCAGCTGTCCGAGGCCGAGGCGCAACGCCTTGCCGAAGCCGAGGCTGCCCGCCTTCTGCGAGAGCGGCTGGAACAGTCGGATGCCGAACTGACCGCCATGACCCTTGCCCTCGAGGAACGCCGCGCCGAGGCCGAAGAGACGCTGACCCTGCTGGCCGCAGCCCGTGCCGCCCGCGACGAGGCCGAGGCCGAGGCCGCGCGGAACCTGACCGATGCCGAACGGCAGGCGGCGCTTCTGTCCACCGCCCGCGACGCCCTGACCGACCAGGAGGGGTTGGCCGAGGACAGCCAGCGCCGTGTCGCCCTGCTGAACGAACAGGTCTCGCAATTGACCGCGCAACTGGGATCGCTTCAGGCGCTGCTGGACGCGGCGGCGGATCAGAACGACCAGGCCGACCTGCGCGTCGAGGAACTGGGCCAGCAGCTGAACGCCGCCCTGATCCGCGCGACCGAGGAAACCCGCCGCCGACTCGCGCTGGAGGAAGAGGCCCGCGCCGCAGCCGAGGCCGAGGCCGCCGATCTTGCCCGCTATCGCTCGGAATTCTTCGGGCGGCTCTCGCAGATCCTGTCGGGCCGCGAAGAGGTGAAGGTCGTGGGCGACCGCTTCGTCTTCCAGTCCGAGGTGCTATTCGGCACCGGCGAGGCCACACTATCGCCCGCCGGGCGCGACCAGATCACGGGCGTGGCCAAGCTGCTGACCGAGATCTCGGACGACATCCCCCCCGAGATCGACTGGATCATCCGCGTGGACGGCCATACCGACAGCCGCCCCCTGTCGGGCAGCGGACGCTGGCGCGACAACTGGGAACTGAGCCAGGCGCGCGCACTTGCGGTGGTGCGGTTCCTGACCGACGAGCTGGGCTTTCCGGCGAACAGGCTGGCGGCGACGGGCTTTGCCGACACGCGCCCCGTCGCCCCCGAGGACAGCGATGCGAACCGCGCGCTCAACCGCCGGATCGAGCTGAAGCTGACCGAGCGTTAATCCTCGCGGCGCTTGCGGACCGGACGGTTCGCAGGCAGCCCCGCCATGCGCTTCAGCTGGCGCTCGATCTCGGCGTTCAGCTCGGCGCCCACCAGCACGATGGTCGCGTTCAGCCACAGCCACATCATCAGCGCGATCACCGCCCCGAGCGAGCCGTAGGTCTCGTTGTAGTTCGCGAAGTTTGCCGCGTACCAGCTGAACAGCATCGAGATCGCGACCAGCCCCACCGCCGCGACGATCGCCCCCGGAGAGATCCAGCGCCAGCGGCTGTCGGGCACGGCCGGCCCCCAGCGATAGACCGCCGCCAGCGCCAGGATCAGCACGCCGAACATGATCGGCCAGCGGCTATAGCTGATCAGCGCCTCGGTCCCCAGGCCGAAGGGCAGCATCTGCAGCAGCGCCGGGATGACGGCGATTACGCCCAGCATCAGCACGATCATCAGGAACCCGCCAAGCGTGAAGGACATGGCGACAAGGTTCAGCCGGACGAAGCTGCGCGTCTCGCCCTGCATGACGGCGACGTTCAGCGCCGACAGAAGCGCCTTCATCCCGCCATTGGCGGACCAGAAGGCGATCAGCAGCGCGATCAGACCCGCGACGGACAGCGCGCTGGTCGGGGCCGAGGCGATGGCCACGACCTGATCCTTGATGATGTCCAATGCCCCCGTCGGCAAAAGATCCTGCAACAGGACCATCTGCCCCTCGATCTGCGCAGGGTCCGACAGCAGGCCATAGAGCGAGACGAAGGCCGTGATCGCCGGGAAAAGCGACAGCAGCCCGAAGAAGGTCACGCCGCCCGCGACCGAGGTCACGCGATCCTCGCCCACGGATTTCGCCGTCGCCTTCAGGATGCCGAAGACGTCGCGCCAGCGCAGGTCGCGCATCCGTCCCGGCCGCCCTGCAGGCGTGGTCGTCCGGGGCGCGGTTTCGGTATCCAGGCCGTGCTTGCGGCGGGTCTCCTCGTCCAGCGGGCCCAGCAGGGCCGCCATGACGCCGGGTCGGGGGTTCTGAGGCTTGTTCATGCGTCCGGTTTACAATCCACGATCGTTCTGGTCACCCGCCTTCTGCGCGGGCTGGACGTTGGGGCTGCCGTTCAGCAGCGAGCGCAGCTGGTCGGCGGCGGCGACGAAATCGCCCATGACGCCCGGCGCCTCGCCCGAGACACTGCGGAACGCCTTGCTGGCCGTGGCCACCGCGGTCGCCACGCCCGTCAGGCTTGCCGTCAGCTCGGCCGCGGTCTTGGTCAGGTCCTTGGCCGCGTTCCCCTTGCCGCGCTTGCGACGGCGCGCCCCTGCCTCGGCGCGTTCGCGGGCGGCGGCGGCGTAATCCTCGCGCGCCTGGGCGCGGACGCGGCGGCGGATCGCCTCGCGTTCCTCGTCGCTCAGATCGGCAAAGCGCGGGGCCAGCACGGGCTGGGGCGTTTCGCCTTCGGGTTCGGGGCGTTCGGTCAGGCGGCGGACCGACAGGACCGTCGCCGCCGTCAGGCCGGCCACGCCGAGGGCGACACCGCCCCAGACCAGCGCCTGCCCGCCCCTGAACGCGGCATCGCGCGGCGTGCCGGGCTTCGGCATCGCCGATGTGTGGGAATGGCCCATCGGGGCGTCGCTACGGTTTTCGGCCATGATCCTCTCCGCTTGGCAGGGTCGTTATGTCCGACAAACGGGCGGAAGCGGCGGAATGTTCCCCATGACCCACACGCGAAGGTGAAGGAAACTTGCCCCCGCGGCCCTGCCCCGCTATGCCCCGACCAAGCGAAAGGAGCCCGCCATGATCCCGCGTTACGCCCGCCCCGAAATGGTCGCCATCTGGTCCCCCGAGACCAAGTTCCGCATCTGGTACGAGATCGAGGCCCATGCCTGCGATGCCCAGGCGGATCTGGGCGTGATCCCGCGCGAGAACGCGGATGCCGTCTGGAAGGCCAAGGATGTCGAATTCGACGTCGCCCGCATCGACGAGATCGAGGCCGTCACCAAGCACGACGTGATCGCCTTCCTGACGCATCTGGCCGAACATGTCGGCAGCGACGAGGCCCGCTTCGTCCACCAGGGCATGACCAGCAGCGACGTGCTGGACACCACGCTGAACGTCCAGCTGGTCCGCGCCGCCGACATCCTGCTGGCCGACATGGACCGCGTCCTGGCCGCACTGAAGAAGCGCGCCTACGAACACAAGGACACCGTCCGCATCGGTCGCAGCCACGGCATCCACGCCGAACCGACCACGATGGGCCTAACCTTCGCCCGCTTCTATGCCGAGATGGCGCGCGGCAAGGCCCGCCTGGAACGCGCCCGCGACGAGGTCGCCACCGGCGCGATCTCCGGCGCGGTCGGCACCTTCGCCAATATCGACCCCGCGGTCGAGGATCACGTCTGTTCCAAGATGGGCCTGCGCCCCGAACCGATCAGCACGCAGGTCATCCCGCGCGACCGGCACGCGATGTTCTTCGCGACCCTCGGCGTCATCGCCAGCAGCATCGAGAACGTCGCCATCGAGATCCGCCACATGCAGCGCACCGAGGTTCTCGAGGCCGAGGAGTTCTTCAGCCCCGGCCAGAAGGGCTCGAGCGCGATGCCGCACAAGCGCAACCCGGTCCTGACCGAGAACCTGACGGGCCTTGCCCGCCTGGTGCGCATGGCCGTGATCCCCGCGATGGAGAACGTGGCCCTGTGGCATGAACGCGACATCAGCCATTCCAGCGTCGAGCGCGGCATCGCGCCGGACGCGACGATCACGCTGGACTTCGCGCTGAACCGCCTTGCGGGCGTGATCGACAAGCTGGTCGTCTATCCCGAGACGATGCTGGCGAACATGAACAAGTTCAAGGGCCTGGTCATGTCGCAGCGGGTGCTTCTGGCGCTGACGCAGGCGGGTGTGTCGCGCGAAGACGCGTATCGCCTGGTCCAGCGCAACGCGATGAAGGTCTGGGAACAGGGCAAGGACTTCAAGGAAGAGCTTCTGGCCGATGCCGAGGTGACCGCCGCCCTGACCCCCGAGCAGATCGAGGAGAAGTTCGACCTCGGCTATCACACCAAGCACGTGGACACGATCTTCGCCCGCGTCTTCGAGAACGACCCGCTGTAAGCGTTTCGTCAACCAAATGCTGCGATGCTGCCCCCGGACAAGATGCTTTCGGGGGCAGCGCAGATGCAGATCGGACTGAGCCAGCGGCAGAAGGCGGCCGTCATCGTGCGGCTTCTTCTGGATGACGACCAGGCAGAGGGGCTCGACCGCCTCAACGCCGAGGCGCAGACCCTCCTGGCCGAGGAGATGGCCGGGATGGAGGTCATCGACCGCCCCACCCGAGACGCGGTGATCACGGAATTCTGCGACAGGCTGGAACAGGTCGGACTGACATTCCCCGGCGATCTGGACGGCACGCTTGCCATCTTCGGCGAACGGATCTCGGCCGGCAGCAGCGACCGCGCGCGGCGCAATGCCGCCATGTCGGGGCGCGGCGACCCCTGGGCGCAGATCGCGGCCCTGCCCGCCGAACAGCTGTGCCGCATCGCCGCGGGCGAATCCGTCGAACTGATCGCGCTCATGCTCTCGAAGCTGCCCGTCGCACCGGCATCCGAGGTCTTCGCCAGCCTGTCGCGCGACAGGGCGCATTCCGTGGCGCAGGCCATGGCCCTGACGGGCGAGGTGACGCCCGATGCATTGCGCCGCGTGGGCCTCGTGCTGCTGCGCGCGGTCGAGGATCTGCCCCGCCCCGCCATCCCGACCCCGGCGGCGGACCGGATGGGCGCGATCCTGAATTTCGCGACATCGGATCTGCGCGACGACGTGCTGGTCGAACTGGACCAGCGCGACGCCGACTTCGCCGAAGGGGTGCGCAAGGCGATCTTCATCTTCGCCCATATCCCCGCCCGCATCGAACCCCGCGACATCGCCCGCCTCGTCCGAGAGGTCGATCAGGCCGCGCTGGTCCGCGCCCTTGCCGCCCCCGCCCCCGAGGATGCGGCCGCCGCCGAATTCATCCTGTCGAACCTGTCGCAGCGCATGGCCGACAACCTGCGCGAGGAGCGCGACGGCGCCCCCAAGCTGCGCGCCAAGGAAATCGAGGACGCCAAGTCCGAGGTCGTCGCCGCCGTCAGGCGTCTCGAGGAACGGTCCGAGATCACGCTGAAGCTGCCCGAGGATGCCGAGTGACGCCGAAGGCTTGTCCCCCCGCGCGCCCCGCGCGATAAGGCGGCGTCAAGCCCCGAGGTCCTGATGACGAACAAGATCGCCTTCGCCCTTGTCCTGCTGATCGCCGCAACCTTCGCCATCGACGCGACCTGGTTCGACGGCCTGCTGCCCCTGACGGCCGCGCGGACGCTTGACCGCTTCATCGAATATCTCAGCTTCTGGCGCTGAACGGCTCTGGGCGTTTGCATCGCCCCTGCCGTCACGCTAGAGGAAGCCAACCGTCATCTGCTCAGGAGGGGTACCCATGGCAGTCAAGGTCGCCATCAACGGTTTCGGTCGCATCGGACGCAATGTCCTGCGTGGCATCATCGAATCGGGCCGCACCGACATCGAGGTCGTCGCCATCAACGATCTCGGCCCGGTCGAGACGAACGCCCATCTGCTTCGCTACGACTCGGTCCACGGCCGCTTCCCCGCCGAGGTGAAGGTCGACGGCGACACGATCGACGTGGGCCGCGGCCCGATCAAGGTCACCGCCATCCGCAACCCGGCCGAACTGCCCTGGGGCGATGTCGACGTCATCATGGAATGCACCGGCATCTTCGCCTCGAAGGAAAAGGTGCAGCCGCACCTGTCGACCGGCGCCAAGCGCGTGCTGATCTCGGCGCCCGGCGAAAATGCCGACAAGACCATCGTCTTCGGCGTCAACGACGACACGCTGACCTCGGACGACCTGGTCGTGTCGAACGCCAGCTGCACCACCAACTGCCTGTCGCCCGTGGCCAAGGTCCTGAACGACGCCATCGGCATCAGCCGCGGCTTCATGACCACCATCCACAGCTATACCGGCGACCAGCCGACGCTGGACACGATGCACAAGGATCTGTACCGCGCCCGCGCCGCGGCGCTGTCGATGATCCCGACCTCGACCGGTGCCGCCAAGGCCGTGGGCCTGGTTCTGCCGGAACTGAAGGGCAAGCTGGACGGCGTCGCCATCCGCGTGCCGACGCCGAACGTCTCGGTCGTCGACCTGACCTTCGAAGCCGCCCGCGACACCACCGTCGAGGAGATCAACGCGGCCATCAAGGCGGCCGCCGACGGCCCGCTGAAGGGCGTGCTGGGCTATACCGAGGAAGCGCTGGTCTCGACCGACTTCAACCACGACCCGCACAGCTCGATCTTCCACATGGATCAGACCAAGGTGATGGAAGGCCGCATGTGCCGCATTCTGACCTGGTACGACAACGAGTGGGGCTTCTCGAACCGCATGGCGGATACCGCCGTCGCGATGGGCAAGCTCATCTGATGCGAAAAGGCCCCCGGAAACGGGGGCCTTCTTCATTGCCTATTCGGCATAGATCATCTTGGTCGTCATGCCCCCATCGACCACGAAACGCTGCCCCGTGACGAAGCCCGCCTGATCCGAGGCCAGCCACGTGACCAGCCCCGCGATATCGTCGACCCGTCCCACGCGCCCGACCGGATGCTGCGCCTTGTCGCGCGTGCCGTGATCGGGATCGGTCCGGTTCGCGGCCTTCTGCCAAGGGCCGGTCTCGATCCAGCCCGGAAGGATGCAGTTGGCGCGGATATCCGGCCCAAGGCTGACCGCCAACGCATGGGTCATCGACAGAAGCGCACCCTTGGCCGCGGCATAAGCCTCGCAATCGGGTTCGGACTGCAACGCGCGGGTCGAGGCCATCGTCACGATGCTGCCCTGCGCCTTGCGCAGCAGCGGCACGCAGGCACGGACGACCAGAAAGGCCCCCGTCACGTGACTATCTTGCCACGCGCGCCACTCCGACAGCGACAGACGCTCGATCGGGCCGCTGACCGGGTTGGCGATGCCCGCATTCGACACCAGCAGGTCCAGCCCCGCCCCCTGCAGCCAATCCCCCACCCGCGTCATAGCGCGGGCGACGGCATCCTCGTCGCCGACATCGCATTCGACGGGCAGAAGATGCGGGTCCTCGGGCAGCTCGGCCAGCGCTTCGGCGTCGAGATCCAGTGCGGCGACGCGCCAGCCGTCCTGGCGAAGGCGCGTGACGATGCCGCGACCGATCCCCTGCGCGGCACCGGTGACGATGGCGGTTTGCATGACAGCCCCCTTGGAATTATTTGGTTGCACAAAACCAATGCGGGCCCCGCCGCGCTGGTTCCTGCGCGATCAGCGCCGCGCGCGGGGCGCGGTCAACCTGCGCGAGTTCGCCCGCGTCCTGCGGCCATAGGGGCGCAAACCCGCAGCCATCATGCTCTCGGGCGACGCGCCGCCCAGACCGGCCTTGGCCATGGCGAACAGGGATTCCTGCGCGGCGGCCTGCTTCTCGGCGACCATGCGGAAGGGCTCGCCCGGGGCCTGGGCGATGACGCCCATCATGCCCGCCATGCGCATGCCGATCACGACCTGCGATTCGATCGCGATCCTGGTGAACTGATGCGCCAGGCGCATCTGCGCCGCGGGAATCCAAATCGGAAGCATTGCCGAACCCTTTCATCATACCGGCACGCTGCCGCCATCCGGCAGGGTGCGATGGGCCAACCGCTTTGACAACCGGCACTTTGGGATAAGGTTTCCGAAATTCGACGATGCGCCTTCACAACCACGTTCCGCCATGTATAGAGGCAGCTCATGACCAACAGCCTGATCCTTCGCCGCCCCGACGACTGGCACCTGCATCTGCGCGACGGCGCGATGCTGAATGCCGTTGCCCGCCATTCCGCCGGCTTCGGCCGCGCGATCATCATGCCGAACCTGGTGCCCCCCGTGGTCACCGGCGATCAGGCCGCGGCCTATCGCGACCGGATCCTGGCCGCCCTGCCCGAGGGCGCGGCGCTTCAACCGCAGATGACGCTGTACCTGACCGACACGACGGATGCCGCCGATGTCGTCGCGGCCTTCCGGGCGGGCATCATCCGCGCGGTCAAGCTGTACCCGGCAGGCGCCACGACCAACAGCGCATCGGGCGTGACCGATTTCGACCGCGTCCAGCCCGTGCTGGAGGCGATGGCCGAAGCGGGCGTCACGCTGTGCGTCCATGGCGAGGTGACCGATCCGCAGGTCGACATCTTCGACCGCGAGGCCGTCTTCATCGACCGCGTGCTGGAGCCTCTGCGCCGCCGCACGCCGGGCCTGCGCGTGGTGATGGAACATATCACCACCTCGGACGGGGTGGCCTATGCGCGGTCGGGCGGCGACGATCTGGCCGCGACGATCACCACCCATCACCTGGTGATCAACCGCAACGCCATCCTGGCAGGCGGCATCCGCCCGCATTACTACTGCCTGCCCGTGGCCAAGCGCGAATCCCACCGCCTGGCCCTGCGCGAGGCCGCGACCAGCGGCGAGGCACGCTTCTTCCTGGGCACCGACAGCGCCCCCCATGCCGACAGCGCCAAGCTGCAGCCCTGCGGCTGCGCGGGCTGCTTCACGGCCCCGAACACCATGTCGATCCTGGCCCATGTCTTCGAAGAGGACGGCGCACTGGACCGGCTGGAAGCCTTTACCAGCCTCAACGGCGCGGCCTTCTACCGCCTGCCCCCGTCCGAGGATCGCATCCGCCTGACGAAGCGCGACACCCCCGCCGAATACCCGACGCAGATCGAGGCCGGCGACGAGGTCGTGACCGTCTTCGACCCCGGCTTCCCCATTCACTGGCACCTGGAGGACGCATGAGCCTGACCTTTCCCACGCGCGAGGAGATCGCCCGCCTGACCGCCCGCGCCCTGCTGGAGATCAAGGCCGTCGATTTCAACGCGGCCGAGCCCTTCACCTATGCGTCGGGCCTCAAGGGTCCGACCTATGTGGATTGCCGCCGGATCATCAGCTTCCCGCGCGTGCGCCAGACGCTGATGGATTTCCTGGCCGCGACCGTCATGCGCGATGCGGGCTTCGAGGCGTTCGACAACGTGGCGGGCGGCGAGACCGCGGGCATCCCCTTCGCCGCCATGGTGGCCGAGCGTCTGTCCCTGCCCATGACCTATGTCCGCAAGAAGCCCAAGGGTTACGGCCGCAACGCCCGGATCGAGGGTGCGATGACCGAAGGCCAGCGCGTCCTGCTGGTCGAGGATCTGACCACGGACGGGGGCAGCAAGCTGTCCTTCGTCGATGCCATCCGCGACACCGGCGCCACCTGCGCGCATACGGCGGTCATCTTCTACTATGGCATCTTCCCCGAAACGACCGAGCGCCTGGGCGAACATGGCGTGACGTTGCATCACCTGTGCACCTGGTGGGACGTGCTGGCCGAAGCCCGCGAGCAGGAGATCTTCGACAAGGACACCCTTGACGAGGTCGAGAGCTTCCTGATGAACCCGCGCGCCTGGCAGAAGGCCAACGCCTGAAATTTATCCACAGGCTTTCCACCGGAAATCTTGGGCGGGCCGATTACATGGCCCGCCCTTTTCGTCTAGATTCGACCCTTCAAGGATCGCGAAAGGCAGGATCGGCATGAGCGGAATTCGCGCAATCGTTCCCGGAGACACCGAAGAGACCGAGAAATCGGCCATTCCCTTCTCGCTCGAGGCCGAGCAGCAGCTTCTGGGTGCGCTGCTGACCAACAACGACGTGTTCGACCGCGTCAGCCAGATCATCAAGCCCGAGCATTTCTACCACCCCGTCCATTCGCGCATCTACGAGATCTGCGCCGAACGCATCCGCAAGAACGCGCTGGCCAGCCCCGTCACCATCAAGGCGTTCCTGGAAAACGACGAGGGGCTGAAGGAGCTGGGCGGCCCGGCCTATCTGGCGCGGATCGCGGCGGCGGCGATCAGCGCCTATGCCGCGCGCGACTATGCCCAGATGATCCGCGAATTCGCGCTGCGCCGCGAACTGATGCAGCTGGGCCAGAACATCGCCGCCCGCGCCTCGACGGTCGAGGTGGACGACGACGCCGAGGAACAGATCAAGGCCGCCGAGCAGGTTCTGTACAAGCTGGGCGAACAGGGCGTGGCCGAGCGCGGCTTCCAGAGCTTCCTCAAGGCGGTGACGGGCGCGGTCCATGCCGCCAATGCCGCCTATCAGCGCGACGGCAAGCTGTCGGGGATTTCCACCGGGCTGGTCGACCTGGACGCCAAGATGGGCGGTCTGAACAATTCGGACCTCGTGATCCTTGCCGGTCGTCCCTCGATGGGGAAGACCTCGCTTGCGACCAACATCGCCTTCAACATCGCCAAGGCGCACAAGCTGGGCGAGAAGCCCGACGGCACGCATGGCAGCGTCGAGGGCGGCGTCGTCGGCTTCTTCAGCCTGGAGATGTCGGCCGAACAGCTGGCCGCGCGGATCCTGTCCGAGGCCGCCGAGGTGCCTTCCGAACGCATCCGTTCGGGCAACATGGACGAGGCCGAGTTCCGCCGCTTCGTCGAGGCCGCCCATGCGCTGCAGAACTGTCCGCTCTATATCGACGACACGCCCGCGCTGCCGATCAACCAGCTGGCCGCCCGCGCGCGCAAGCTGAAGCGGACGCATGGGCTGGACGTGCTGATGGTGGACTATCTTCAGCTGCTCAAGGCCGCGACCGCCAAGGACAGCCGCGTCAACGAGGTGTCCGAGATCACCCAAGGGCTCAAGGCCGTCGCCAAGGAGCTGAACATCCCCGTCATCGCCCTGTCCCAGCTGTCGCGTCAGGTCGAGAGCCGCGAGGACAAGCGCCCGCAGCTGAGCGACCTTCGCGAATCCGGCTCGATCGAACAGGACGCCGACATCGTGATGTTCGTCTTCCGCGAGGAATACTACAAGGAACGCGAGAAGCCGTCCGACAGCGATCTGGACGCGATGGCCAAGTGGCAGCAGGTGATGGAACAGGTCCACGGCAAGGCCGAGGTGATCCTGGGCAAGCAGCGCCACGGCCCCATTGGCACGGTCGAGCTGGCCTTCGAGGGGCAGTTCACCCGCTTCGGCAACCTTGCCAAGGATCGCCAGACCCAGTGGGACTGAGCAGGCTGGCGCTTGCACGTCATGCAGATTAGACAGATCCCCGGTGCCCTCCGCGCCGGGGATCTTCCATGTCACGACCAGCCACCCGCACGCCGCCGCATCTTCTGACGCTTGTCGCGCTTTCGGGCGTCTCGGCGCTGTCGATGAACGTCTTCCTGCCCTCGCTGCCCGGAATGGCGGTGGATTTCGGCGTGGATTACGCGGTGATGCAGCTGTCGGTCTCGGCCTATATCGGAGCCAGCGCGGTGCTGCAGCTTCTGGGCGGACCGATCAGCGACCGCTTCGGGCGCAGGCCGGTGGTGATCTGGGGGCTGGTGCTGTTCCTGCTGGCGACGATCGGGACGCTGACGGCGCAGGATGCGGGCAGCTTCCTGGCCTTCCGGCTGGCGCAGGCGGTCATCACGGTCTGCATGCTGGTGCCCCGCGCGGTGATCCGTGACCTGTTCGACGGGGACAAGGCGGGCTCGATGCTGGGCTATGTCACGATGGGGATGGCGGTGGTGCCGATGATGGCCCCCGTCTTCGGCGGCGTCCTGGACGAGCTGTTCGGCTGGCGCGCCAACTTCACCGTGATGGGGCTTCTGGGCCTTGCCGTGCTGATCCTGGCATTTACAGACATGGGCGAGACGGTGCGCGGCGGCGGCCTGCCCCTGCGTGCGCAGATCGCGAATTACCCCGCGCTGGCGCGGTCGCAGCGGTTCTGGGGATATTGCGCGGCGGCCACGCTGTCCTCGGGGGCGTTCTTCGCCTATCTGGGCGGGGCGCCCTTCGTGGGGGCGCAGGTCTTCGGCCTGACGCCCGCGCAGGTCGGCTACTGGTTCGCGGCCCCCTCGGTCGGCTATGTCACGGGCAATTTCCTGTCGGGGCGGTACTCGCGCATCCTGGGGCTGAACCGGATGATCCTGATCGGCGCGGTGATCTGCGTGATCGCGCTGTCGGCCTCGATGCTGGCGACGCTGGCGGGGATCGTGCAGCCCATCGTCTTCTTCGGCGCGATCGCCTGCATGGGCTTGGGCAACGGGATGGTGCTGCCCAACGCGAATGCCGGGATGATGAGCGTGCGCCCGGAACTGGCCGGCACGGCATCGGGCCTTGGCGGGGCGCTGGCCGTCGCGGGCGGCGCGGTCCTGTCGGCGCTGGCGGGCGCGCTGCTGCAACCGGGCAGCGGACCCGAGCCGCTTCTGGCGATCATGGTCGCATCCGCCGCCGGATCGCTTCTGGCGATCATGTGGGTGCTGCGCCGCGAAAGACAGCTGGCGCTGATCTGATCCCCTTGCCGCGCGGCCTTTGCAAACGCTATCACGGTGATTGCAAAGGGGGACGGGGATGGCCACGCAGAAGATCTATGCCGGGACCGCGCTGCGCGAGACACGCGCGCGCGCAGGTCTGACGCAGAAGCGTTTTGCCGAAACGCTTGGGGTGTCGCTGCCCTACCTGTCTCAGATGGAGAACAACCACCGCCCCATTTCCGCGGGCGCGCTGCTGCGGCTGGCGCAGGAATTCGGGATCGACCTGACCACGCTTGCCGCGGGCGACGCCGAACGCATGGTCATCGACATGCAGGAGGCGCTGGCCGATCCGCTGTTCGACGCCGCCCCGCCCCTTGCCGACCTGCGGCTGGCGGCGACGAATGCGCCGGTGCTGGCCCGCGCGTTCCTCGACCTCTATCGCGCGCACCGCGAAGGCCAGGAACGGCTGGCGGCGCTGGACCAGGCCATCGGCGCTGCGGGCCAGAACGCGCTGACCACGCCCTGGGAGGAGGTGCGCGACTTCTTCCACTATTGCGACAACTATATCGACGCGGTGGACCGCGCGGCGGAACGCTTCGCCTGCCCCGACGGCCAGCGCCGCGACCCTTGGGCCCTTGCGGTCGAGGCATTGGCCCAACGCGGCATCGAGGTCCGCCTGACCGAACTGCCCGCCAATTCCGTCTTCCGCCGCGAGGGGGCGACCCTGCTGGTCAATGCGGCGGCAGAGCCCCCGACCCGCCTGTTCCAGATCCTGCATCTTGTCGCGCTGGAACGTCAGTCCGACCTGCTGGAGGCGACGCTGGACCTGGCGCGGTTCCGCAGCCCCACCGCGCGGGAAATCGCCCGCGTCGGGATGGCCAACTATTTCGCGGGGGCGGCGCTGATGCCCTATCGCGCGTTCCTGGCGGCGGCGCGGGCCGAACGTCACGACCTAGAACGGCTGGCGCATCTGTTCGGGGCGTCGCTGGAACAGGTGGCGCATCGGCTGTCCACGATGCAGCGTCCGGGCGCCAAGGGCGTGCCCTTCTTCTTCGTCCGCGTCGACCAGGCGGGCACCATCACCAAGCGCCATTCCGCGACACGCCTGCAATTCGCGCGCTTCGGCGGGGCCTGCCCGCTGTGGAACGTCCACCAGGCGTTCGAGCAGCCGGGCCGCTTCCTGCGCCAGCTGGCCGAGACGCCCGACGGCATCCGTTATCTTCTGCTGGCACGCGACGTGTCCAAGCACGCGGGCGCCTTCAACGCGCCGGTCCGCCGCTTTGCCATCGGACTGGGCGTCGAGATCGGCGAGGCCGAGGGCATGGTCTATGCCGACGGGCTGGACCTGAACCGCCCCCGCGCCTTCGAGCCGATCGGCATTTCCTGCCGCATCTGCCCGCGGCCCGACTGCCACCAGCGGTCCGTTCCCCCGATGGACAGGCCCCTGCGGATCCCACAGGATCGTGACGGTCCCCTGCCCTATGCCCTGGCCTGAGCGGCTGTCATGCAGACATAAGTCGGCAGGTTCCCGCCGATGGCGGCAAAGTTTCGCGTAATGCAAGGGGCGTTAACTCCTGCGTTGTTGCCTTGAAGGCACAGAAGCTGTTTACCCGTCCGGAAATGGAACCAACGCGACCGATCGATCAGGCAACAAGGCCGCGAACCGGGGGACAGTGTCTGAACATGACCGTGATGGAACGATTGAATTCCAAGCTGGAAAAGTGGCTTCCCGAACAGCGTCTTTTCCTCCGGTCCGATGACACGACCCGCTTCGTCCGTCTTCGTCCCCTGACCCAGATCGCCGGGATCGGCGGCGTCACCGTGGTCTTCGGCTGGACGCTGGTCGCAAGCTCGTTCCTTGTTATCGACGCCGTCAGCTCGGGCAACAGCCGCGACCAGATCATGCGCAGCCAGGCCGCGTTCGAGGAGCGCCTGAACCAGCTTCAGGCCGAACGCGACGCCCGCGCCTCCGAGGCGCTGGCCGCGCAGAACCGCTTCTCGGTCGCGATGGACCAGGTGTCGCAGATGCAGTCGCAGCTTCTGGCCAGCGAGGAACGCCGCCGCGAGCTGGAGGGCGGCCTCGACGCCGTCCGCACCAGCCTGCGCGACACAATCGCGGAACGCGACGACGCCCTGCGCATGGCCGAGGCCCAGACCGATGACAGCGCGACCGACCGCACCATCGAGGTCTCGACCGCGCTGGACATCCTGTCGGGCGAGCTGCGCAATGCCAGCGTCGAACGCCACGAGGCCGTCAAGGCCGCCGAGGAGGCCCAGCTGGCCGCCGAGGAACTGCGCGTCGAGCGCGCCGAGATCATCGCCCGCAACGACGAGATCCTTACCCAGCTGGAGGACGCGGTGACCGTGTCCGTCGCGCCGCTGGACGACGTGTTCCGGTCGGTCGGGATGAACCCCGACGCGGTGCTGCGCACCATCCGCGCAGGCTATAGCGGCCAGGGCGGCCCGCTGACGCCGCTGTCCTACTCGACCCGCGGCAATGCCGCCCTGAGCGAGGGCGAGACCAAGGCCCGCCAGATCGTGGTCACGCTGGACCAGATGAACACCTATCGCATCGCCATCGAGAAGCTGCCGCTGGCCATGCCCGTCTTCCAGAGCTTCCGTTATACCTCGGGCTTCGGTCGCCGTTGGGGCCGCATGCACGAGGGCGTGGACATGGCCGGTCCCGTCGGCACGCCGATCCATGCCACCGGCGACGGCGTCGTGACCTTCGCGGGCCGTTCGGGTGCCTATGGCAACCTCATCAAGATCGAGCACGAGCTGGGCACCGAGACCCGCTATGCCCACCTGAGCCGCATCAACGTGCGTCAGGGCGAAAGGGTGTCGCAAGGCGACACGATCGGTGCTATGGGGAATACCGGACGCTCGACCGGGCCGCACCTGCATTACGAGGTGCGCATGAACGGTCGGGCCGTGGACCCGATGAGCTTCATCAAGGCAGCAGAAAATGTTCAGTAAGACCCGCGTGACCGAGAACCGTCCCCAGCAATCGAGCGCCCCGCAGGCTGCGGCCGCCGAAACCGCCCCCGCCCCCGAGCAGCGCAAGCCCGAAGCCGCGGCACAGCCCGCGCCCGCCGCTCCGCGTCCGCGCGCGGTGCCGTCGGTCCTGTCCTCGGACCTGATCGTCACGGGCAACATCAAGACGCAGGGCGACATCCAGATCGAGGGTACGGTCGAGGGCGACATCCGCGCCCACCAACTGACCATCGGCGAAAGCGCGACCATCAAGGGCGAGATCGTCGGCGACGACGTCGTGGTGAACGGTCGCGTCGTGGGCCGCGTCCGCGGCCTCAAGGTGCGCCTGTCGGCGACCGCGCGCGTCGAGGGCGACATCATCCACAAGACCATCGCCATCGAATCCGGCGCCCATTTCGAGGGTTCGGTCCAGCGTCAGGAAGACCCGCTGAACAATGGCGGCACCAAGAAGCTGGCCCCGCCGTCCGAGTGATCGGCAGATCCCACCGAACGAAAGAAGCCCGCGGATCCCGCGGGCTTTCTGCTTTCTGCACTGTGTTGCGGGCGCAGGGGCTCAGGCGAAGCGCCTGACCAGCGCCTCGGCAACGGGGGGACTGACGAATTTCGACACGTCCCCATGCAGCCGTGCGATTTCCTTGACCAGCTTGGACGCAATCGCCTGACGGCGCGCATCGGCCATCAGGAAGACGGTCTCGATCTCGTTGTCCAGGGCGCGGTTCATGCCGACCATCTGGAACTCGTATTCGAAATCCGCGACCGCGCGCAGGCCGCGCACGATCAGGCTGGCGCCCACGTCGCGGGCGCAGTCGATCAGCAGGTTCTCAAAGGGGTGGACCAGGATCTCTCCTCCGGTCCGGGCGGCGATGCGGTCGCATTCGGCCTGCACCATCGCAACGCGCTCCTCGAGGTCGAACAGCGGACCCTTGTCGCGGTTTATCGCGACCCCGATCACCAGCCGGTCGACCAGCGCCATCGCGCGCTCGATGATGTCGATATGCCCCAGGGTGATGGGGTCGAATGTGCCGGGATAGAGGCCGATCCGCATATGGCGCGTCCTTCGTGTGGGTCTCGGGCCCAAGGCAAAGCGCATTTGCGGCCCGATTGCAAGAACGTGATCCCGGCCGCCCCGCGCCGACTTGGCGTCAGTTCCCCATGATCATCCCGGTCAGGGCGTCCTTCTCGGCGTCCAGTTCCTTGAGGCGGCCGCTGACGGCATCCCCGATCGAGATGACGCCAAGCATCACGCCCTCGTCGTCGATGACCGGCATGTGACGGAAGCGGCCTTCGGTCATCCGCTCCAGCACGGACAGCGCGTCGTCGCCCGGCGCGCAGGTCTGGATGCTGCGGGTCATCACCTCGCTGATGGGCTGCTTCAGGACCTCGACCCCGTGCTTGCCAAGCTGGCGCACGATGTCGCGTTCCGACAGGATGCCGATGGGCGAGGCACCGTCATCCGAGACGACGGCGGCGCCGATGCGCATGTCGGCCAGAAGCTGCGCGGCCTCGGCCAGGGTGACCTCGGGCTTGATCGTGACGATGGTGCCGGACTCGATCCAGGGCTTGGCCGCGTCATGCTTCAACGCCAGCAATTGTTTGACCAGCATGTCGTCTCCTCCTCGAAACTGCTTGCTTCCATCTTTCGTCCGGTCGCGGGCCGCGTCAAGTGCGGGCGGCCTCGTCCGCGGCGACCAGCGCCTCGAGGCGCGCGACCTCGGCGCGGACGCCCTGTGCGACGGCATCCGCCAGAAGGCTCAGCCGACGCGACGCGCGGTCGTCGGCATGGCGGATCAGCCAGAAGCTGCGCCTGAGCGAGACGCGATCCGTCAGGATCCGCCGCACCCCCGGCGCGAAGGGCAGCGCGAAATCGTGGACGATCCCCAGGCCCGCCCCGCTGCGCACCGCCTGCATCTGCACCGCGACCGAGTTCGAGGTGATCTGCGCCGTCCCCACACCGGTCGCCGACAGGTAGTCCAGTTCCCGGTCGAAGATCATGTCGGGGATATAGCTGATCATCCGGTGCCCGTGCAGATCGGCCAGGTCGCGGATCGGCGCGCGCCGCGACAGGTAATCCCCATGCGCCGCAAGATGCAGCCGGTAATCCGCCAGCCGCTGCACCGTCAGCCGCCCCGTATCAGGGGGCGACACGGCGATGGCCATGTCGGCCTCTCGTCTGGTCAGGTTGACGACGCGCGGCAGGGCCACGATCTGGATCTCCAACCCCGGATGCAGGCGCGAGATCTGCAGGGCGACCTGCGGCAGCAGGTAGTTGGCGCAGCCGTCAGGCGCACCGATGCGCAGCTGGCCGGTGATGCCGGCCTCGCGGTTGACGGCCTCGGCCGCGGCCTGGGCGGCCTGCTCGGCGGCCTCGGCGGGGGCGACCAGGCGCGCGCCCTCGTTCGTCAGCTGATAGCCCTGCGGCGTCTTCAGGAACAGCGCCGCCCCGATCGCGGATTCCAACCGCGTGACGCGCCGCCCCACGGTGGATGCGTCCATCGACAGCCGCCGCCCCGCGCCCGACAGGCTCTCGGTGCGGGCCACCGCAAGAAAGATGCGCAGGTCGTCCCAGTCCATTCCCACCCTTTGCGAATTTGCAAAACCCTTTTGCCATCATGCCCCTTCAAGCCGCATTTCCGCAAGGATAGAGTGCCCTCAAAGCGAACAGGAGGACGCCATGAAAGAGATTCATCACTGGATCGACGGCAAGGAATACAAGGGCACGTCGGGCCGCTTCGCCGACGTGTTCAACCCCGCCACCGGCGAGGTTCAGGCACGCGTCTCGCTGGCGACCAAGGCCGAGCTGGACGACGCGATCGCCCGCGCCGCCGATGCACAGGTCGCATGGGGAGCGACCAACCCGCAGCGCCGCGCCCGCGTCATGATGGAGTTCGTGCGCCTCATCAATCGCGACATGGACAAGATGGCCGAGGTGTTGTCCAGCGAACACGGCAAGACCTTCCCGGACGCCAAGGGCGACATCCAGCGCGGGCTCGAGGTGATCGAGTTCTGCATCGGCGCGCCCCACCTGCTCAAGGGCGATTTCACCGACAGCGCCGGTCCCGGCATCGACATGTATTCGATGCGCCAGCCGCTCGGGGTGGTCGCGGGCATCACGCCCTTCAACTTCCCGGCCATGATCCCGCTGTGGAAGATCGGCCCGGCGCTGGCAGCGGGCAACGCCATGATCCTCAAGCCGTCCGAGCGCGACCCCTCGGTCCCGCTGATGCTGGCGGAACTGCTGAAGGAGGCGGGCCTGCCCGACGGCGTGCTGCAGGTCGTGAACGGCGACAAGGACAGCGTGGACGCGATCCTCGACAACGAAGTCGTCCAGGCCGTCGGCTTCGTCGGATCGACGCCCATCGCGCAGTACATCTATGAACGCGCCGCCGCGACCGGCAAGCGCGCGCAGTGCTTCGGCGGCGCGAAGAACCACATGATCATCATGCCCGACGCGGACATGGACAAGGCCGCCGACGCGCTGATCGGCGCGGGCTACGGCGCGGCGGGCGAACGCTGCATGGCGATCTCGGTCGCGGTGCCGGTGGGCGAGAAGACCGCCGATGCCCTGATCGAGAAGCTGGTTCCCCGCATCGAGGCGCTGAAGGTCGGTCCCTGGACCGCGGGCGACGATGTCGATTACGGCCCCGTCGTGACCAAGGCCGCCAAGGAGAACATCCTGCGCCTGGTCCAGTCCGGTGTCGACCAGGGCGCCGAGCTGGTGGTCGATGGCCGCGACTTCAGCCTGCAGGGCTACGAGGACGGCTTCTTCGTCGGTCCGCACCTGTTCGACCGCGTGACGCCCGACATGGACATCTACAAGCAAGAGATCTTCGGTCCCGTGCTGTCCACCGTCCGCGCCGGCAGCTACGAGGAAGCGATCAAGCTGGCCATCGACCACGAATACGGCAACGGCACCGCGATCTTCACCCGCGACGGCGACACGGCGCGCGATTTCGCGAACCGCATCAATATCGGCATGGTCGGCATCAACGTCCCGATCCCGGTTCCGCTGGCCTATCACACCTTCGGCGGCTGGAAGAAGTCGGGCTTCGGCGACCTGAACCAGCACGGCCCGGACGCCTTCCGCTTCTACACCCGCACCAAGACGGTCACCGCGCGCTGGCCCTCGGGGATCAAGGAAGGCGGAGAGTTCAACTTCAAGGCCATGGAATAAGACGGGTTGGCCGGGGCGGTGTTCGCCCCGGCCAATCGCTTTCGCCTTGCAACATTCTGGCAACATCTGCCAATTAAACATGCGTTCAATTCAAGCGGATCTGGGGAGGGAGACGCATGGACTTCGCATTGACCGAGGAACAGACCGCCATCTTCGAGATGGCACGCGATTTCGGACAGGACCGGATCGCACCCCACGCACATCAGTGGGAACAGGACGGCACGATCCCGAAGGACCTCTGGCCGGACGTGGCCGCTTTGGGCCTGGGCGGGATCTTCGTGGCCGAGGAACATGGCGGATCGGGCCTTGGCCGCCTGGACGGGACGCTGATCTTCGAGGCGCTGTCGATGGCATGCCCCTCGGTCGCGTCCTTCCTGTCGATCCACAACATGTGCGGCGGGATGATCCAGAAATTCGGCAGCGACGCCGCCCGCGAACGCTGGCTGCCCCCGCTGGCGCGGATGGAGAAGATCTTCAGCTATTGCCTGACCGAACCCGGATCGGGATCGGACGCCGCCGCCCTGCGCAGCCGCGCGGAACGCGACGGCGACGGCTGGCTGCTGAACGGGACCAAGGCGTTCATCTCGGGCGGGGGGTATTCGGACGCCTACCTGTCGATGGTGCGCACCGGCGGCGACGGCCCGCGCGGCATCAGCGCCGTCATCGTCGAGGATGCGACCCCCGGCCTGTCCTTCGGCGCCCCCGAGGACAAGATGGGCTGGCGGTCCCAGCCCACCGCGCAGGTCCAGTTCGACGACTGCCGCATCCCCGCGGACAACCTGCTGGGCGAGGAAGGCCGCGGCTTTTCCTATGCGATGGCGGGGCTGGACGGGGGTCGGCTGAACATCGCGGCCTCGGCGCTTGGCGGCGCGCAGGCCGCGCTGGACCGCACCGTCGCCTACATGTCCGAGCGTCGCGCCTTCGGAAAGTCTCTGGATCAGTTCCAGGCCCTGCAGTTCCGCCTGGCCGAGATGGAGACCGCGCTGCAATCCAGTCGCATCTTCCTGCGCCAGGCCGCGTGGATGCTGGACCAGGGCGCGCCCGACGCGACCAAGTTCTGCGCCATGGCCAAGCTGCAGGTCACCGACCGCGCATTCGAGGTGGCGAACCAGTGCCTGCAACTGCATGGTGGCTATGGCTATCTGGCCGATTACGGGATCGAGAAGATCGTGCGCGACCTGCGCGTCCACCAGATCCTGGAAGGCACGAACGAGATCATGCGGCTGATCATCGGCCGCTCCATGCTGGCTGACAGGGGGTGACGACGTGACCGATCTCAGCATCCGCAAGACGGGCCGCGCGGGCCGCATCACCTTCACGCGGCCCAAGGCCCTGAACGCGCTGAGCCACCCGATGGCGCAGGCGATCCACCGCGCGCTGGACGACTGGCGCGAGGATGCGGATGTGGACCTGGTCATCATCGACGCCGAGGGCGAGCGCGCCTTCTGCGCGGGCGGCGACATCGCCGCGGTCTATCACGCGGGCAAGGCGGGCGATCATTCGGTCGGAGCGGATTTCTTCCGCGACGAATACCGCATGAACGCGGCCATCGCGGATTATCCCAAGCCGATCGTCGCCTTCATGCAGGGCTTCGTGATGGGCGGGGGCGTCGGCGTGGGTGGCCATGCCGGGCACCGCATCGTCGGCGACACGACCCGGATCGCCATGCCCGAAAGCGGCATCGGCCTGATCCCCGACGTGGGCGGCACCTGGCTTCTGGCGCGCGCGCCGGGCCGGATCGGCGAATACCTGGCGCTGACGGGCGCGCGGATGGGACCGGGCGACGCGATCCATGCGCGCTTTGCCGACAGCTATCTGCCCGAGGACCTCTGGCCCGACCTGATCGCCGAACTGGAACGGACGGGGGACGCGACGCTGATCCGGGGCCAGACCCCGCCCGATGCACCCCTGGCCACGCGGGATCTGTCGGCCTTCGGTGGGCATGACCTGGAACAGATCCGCGCAAGGTTGGAGGCGCAGGGCGACGCCGACAGCCTGAAGGCGCTGGACCGCAACTCTCCGCTGTCGATGGCGGCGGGGCTGGAGATGGTGCGCGCCGCGCGGGCCGACGACCGCATGCAGCAATCGCTGTCACGAGAGTTCCGCTTTACCGCCCGCGCCACGCGGCAGGGCGATTTCCTGGAAGGCGTGCGCGCGCAGATCATCGACAAGGATCGCCAGCCGGACTGGCAGGCCGCAGCGACGCCCGAGGCCGTCGCCGCGATGCTTGCACCGCTGGACGACGAACTGGAATGGGAGGAGACAGCATGAAGATCGGTTTCATCGGCCTGGGGAACATGGGTGCGCCGATGGCGGCGAACCTGGCCGCCGCAGGGCATCAGGTCGTGGGCTTCGACACCGCCGCGCCGATGCCGCAGGGCGTGACGCAGGCGACCACCGCCGCCGAGGCTGCCTCAGGGGCCGACGTGGTCATCACGATGCTGCCCAACGGCCAGATCCTTCGCGCCGTCGCGGCCGAGGTGATCCCGGCGATGCGCCAGGGCGCGATCCTCTGCGATTGCTCGACCGTCGATGTGGACAGCGCGCGGGCGGTCGCCTCGGACGCGGCGGCGGCGGGGCTGGGCGCGGTCGATGCGCCGGTCTCGGGCGGGATCGGGGGTGCGCAGGGCGGCACGCTGACCTTCATGGTGGGCGGTGCCGATGCGGATTTCGCGACCGTTCAGCCGCTGTTCGACATCATGGGCCAGAAGGCCGTGCATTGCGGCGATGCGGGCGCGGGCCAGGCAGCCAAGATCTGCAACAACATGATCCTTGGCGTCACGATGATCGCCACCTGCGAGGCCTTCGCCCTGGCCGACAAGCTGGGCCTCGACCGGCAGAAGATGTTCGACGTGGTCTCGACCAGCTCGGGCTACAGCTGGTCGATGAACGCCTATTGCCCCGCGCCGGGCGTCGGGCCGAAATCGCCTGCGGATAACGACTATACCCCCGGCTTCGCGGCCGAACTGATGCTGAAGGACCTGAACCTGGCGCATCAGGCGGCGGATTCGGCCCGGGCCGACACGCCCATGGGTCAGCTGGCGCGGGACCTGTACGAACGCTTCGTCGAGGACGAGGACGGGCGCGGGCGTGACTTTTCCGCCATGCTTCCGCGATTTGTGAAGCGAAACGGCTGAAGTTCGAGATTCCGGCTTTCGCGTTAGGGAACCCTCAATCATAGGCGTGGTTGGGTTCCCATGACGGAAACCATGCCGCAAGGGGCGCCCGGAATGTCCAGATTTGCAAGGATCGCGCTGATCGCCGCGCTGGCCGCCACCGGTGCGGCCGGCATCGGTCATCGCCACCTTGCCCGCACCGCCGAGGCGCAGGAGGCAGCCGCTGCCCCCGCCCGCCCCGAGATCGGCGCGACGCCCTCCGCCAACCAGTTGCAGATGATCGAGGATCCGGGCCGCTTCGGCATCGGTCCCGCCCCGCGCGGCACGCATTACGCCGTGCATCGCGGCCATCTGATCCGCCTGAACGAGACGGGCAAGATCGTGTCGATCCTGCGCCCCCTGCCCGACAGCCCACGCCCTTCGCGCAGATAGGTCGGAAATCGCATGGCTGCATTGCAGCATGAATGCGGAACCCCTGCGCCACCGCCGTGTTGCATGTGACCTGAAACAATCCAAAGGTCCGATATCATGCTGCCGCGCACCCTCATCGCCGCGGCGGGGGTCATCTGCGTGACGGCAGCCCTCGCCCCATTCGACATATCGCTTGGACATGCGAACAGCCCCGCATCGGAACCCGCGCAGGTGCCGCGCAGCTTCGACGTGGGCGACATCGCGCCGCGCGACGGGACGCATATCGTCTCGCGTCCGGGGCTTTACGGGCTGTCGGTGCCGCCCGACGGCGATGTCTATGCGGTGCTTGGCGGGCAACTGGTCAGGCTGGACGCCACCAGCCGCAAGATCCTGTCGCGGATGCGGCCCGTCGATGCGATCGTGGACTAGCCGTCCAGCAGGCTGATCGCGGCCTCGGTCGCGGCGGCCGTCACGCGATCCCCCGCCAGCATGCGCGCGATCTCGGCGATGCGGTCGTCGCGGTCCAGTGGCGTCACTGTCGAGGTCGTCATCCCGTCCGCCACGGCCTTGGCCACGCGGAAATGCCCCGCCCCAAGCGCCGCGACCTGCGGCGAATGCGTGATGACCAGCACCTGCGACCCCTCGGCCAGGGTCTTGAGCCGCCTGCCGACCGCATCGGCGGTCGCGCCGCCGACACCGCGGTCGATCTCGTCGAAGATCAGGACCAACGCATCGTTGCCGCGCGCAAGGCAGACCTTAAGCGCAAGCAGAAAGCGCGAAAGCTCGCCGCCCGAGGCGATCTTGTCCAAGGGACCCGCAGGCGCACCGGGATTCGTCGCGACGGTGAAGGCCACGGCATCGCGTCCCTCGGGGCCAGGCCCGCCCGCAGTCACCCGCGTCTCGAAGACCGCCCTTTCCATCTTGAGCGGCGCAAGCTCACTCATGACGGCGGTATCGAGCTGCCCCGCAGCCGTGGTCCGCGCCTTGGTCAGCGCATCGGCGGCGGCATCATAGGCGGCATCCGCGGCGATCACCTCCTTGCGCAGATCCGCGATGCGGCTTTCACCGGCGTCGATCCGTTGCAGCCGGTCACGCAAATCATCTGCCAGCCCTGCCAGATCATCCGCCAGCACGTCATGCTTCCGGGCCAGCGCGCGCAGGGCGAACAGGCGCTCCTCGGTGGCCTCCAACGCGTGGGGGTCGAAATCCATCGCGCTCAGCGCGTTCTCGACGCCCTGCGTGGCTTCGCCCAGCTCGATCAGCGCCCGCGACAGCGCCGAGATCGGGTCGTCCAGCCGCCCCTCGGCCCGCTCGGCAGCGCCGTCCAGCCAACGCGCGGCATCGACCATCGCGCCTTCCGCGCCATCGCCGCCAAGAAGCTGCAAGGCGCGAGCGACATCTTCGCGGATGCGTTCGGCCCCCTGCATGCTGCGGCGGGCGACGTCGAGACGCTCTTCCTCGCCGGGTTCGGGTGCCAGCTTGTCCAATTCCTCGACGGCGTGGCGCAGGAATTCCTCTTCGGCGCGGGCGGCGGCAAGGCTTGCCTCGGCCTCGGCCAGTTCGGCATGCGCGGCGCGGCGCGCGGTCCAGGCGGCCCGCGTTCGGGCCATGTCCAGGCCCGCGAAGGCATCCAGCAACGCGCGGTGGCCGCGTGGGTTCAGCAACCCGCGATCGTCATGCTGGCCGTGCAGTTCGACCAGCACCTCGGACAGGCGGCGCAGCACCTCGCCCGAGACGCGGCGGTCGTTCACCCAGCCGGTCTTGCGACCATCGGCGGCGTTCACGCGGCGCAGGATCAGCTCGTCATCCTCGACCGCGATGCCGGCCTCGGCCAGCACGTCGCGCGCGGGATGCCCCTTCGGCAGGTCGAAGACGGCCTGAACCTCGCCCTGATCGGCGCCCTTGCGGACCTGGTCCGCCCTGCCCCGCCATCCCAGCACGAAGCCGAGGCAATCCAGCAGGATCGACTTGCCCGCGCCGGTTTCGCCGGTCAGCACGTTGAGGCCCGGTCCGAAGCTCAGCTCCAGCCGGTCGATCAGCAGCATGTCGCGAATATCGAGCGTTCTCAGCATCCGAGCGCCCCGATCAGGTCTGACCCGTGTCGGATCAGAGCCATTTTCCCTGGATGGTCTGGCGGTACACGTTGTCGAGCCAGCTGTCCCCGCGCGCCTCGGGCGACAGGCCGCGACCGCGAAGCTGGCGATAGGCGTCGTCGTAGAAGGGCGAGGACTGGAAGTTGTGACCCAGGATCGCGCCCGCGGTCTGCGCCTCGTCGGTCAGGCCAAGCGCCAGATAGGCCTCGACCAGGCGCAGCAGCGCCTCGGGGGTCTGAGTGGTCGTCTGGAATTCCTCGACCACGACGCGGAAGCGGCTGATGGCCGCCGAATAATGCCCACGCTTGAGGTAGTAGCGACCGATCTCCATCTCCTTGGCGGCGAGGTGATCGAAGGCCAAGTCGAATTTCAGGATCGCGCTGCGGGCATATTCGCTGTCGGGATATTGCTCGATGACCGTGCGCAGCCCCTGCAGCGCCTGGAAGGTCAGGCCCTGGTCACGGCCAACGTCGTCGATCTGGTCGTAATAGGACAGCGCCAGCAGGTACTGCGCATAGGCGGCTTCCTCATCCCCGGGATAGACGTCAAGGAAACGCTGCGCGGCGCTGCGGGCCTCTTCATAGTTCTGGGCCTTGTGGTTGCCATAGGCCTGCATGATCAGCGCGCGTCGCGCCCATTCACTGTAGGGATAGAGGCGCTCGATCTCGGAGAAATAGAAGACGGCATCCTCGGGATCGCCGCTGTTCTCAAGCTCGTATTCGCCGCGCTGATAGATTTCGGCAGCCGTGAACTGGTCGAGATTCTGGCGCAGCGCAGCCTCGCGATTGGCACCGCAGCCCGTCAGGACCAGTCCGGCCAGCACCGCAGCCATCATCGAAGCCGAGATATTCGTGCCAGCCATCTTCACCCTGCCCAAGCTTCTGTTCCGCCCCGGCCCCAAGGGCCGACGCCGCCGCGACGTCCTAGCACAGAACAACAGGGGGCGCAAAATGGCAATGCGTTGATTTCCGCGATGCTTTCACGACAGCGGGAAGGCCGGCGGAGGGCGGCGCAGAATCACTGTGCCGCAGGTCACTCGGCGGCGACGGGCATCGGATGCGACAGCCCGGCCAGCGGGCCGTAATCGGCGACGCCGGCGCCCGGCAGGCGGGTTTCCAGGTCGGAATCGACCTCGGCCCAGGTCCAGGCGGTCGGATCCGCGAACAGCGCACGCAGCAGGCGGTTCGTCATCGCGTGACCCGCGCGGTGACCGGTATAGCGTGCAAGCAGCGGCGCACCCGCCAGCGCCAGATCGCCCGTGGCGTCCAGCATCTTGTGGCGCACGGCCTCGTCGTCATGGCGCAGGCCGCCCGGCGACAGGACATCCGCGCCATCGACGACGACGGCGTTCAGATAGGTGCCCCCAAGCGCCAGCCCGTTCTCGCGCATCACATCGATATCGGAGGCGCGGCAGAAGGTGCGGCTGTCGGCCAGTTCGCGCAGGAAGGCACCATTGGCCATGTCCAGCACCTTTTCCTGGTGCCCGATCGCGGCGTCGGCAAAATCGATCTGAAAGTCGATCTCGAGGTGATCGGCAGGCGTCAGGCGTGCGAACGCCTCGCCGCTGCGAACCTCGACCGGGCGCAGGACGCGGATCGCGCGCAGCTTCGCGTTCTGGCGACGCAGGCCAACGGCAAGGATCTCGGCCACGAAGGGGGCCGAGGAGCCGTCGAGGATCGGAACCTCGGGGCCATCGACCGTCACGACGGCGTTGTTGACGCCGGTGCCGGCCAGCGCGGCCATCACGTGTTCGACCGTCGACAGGGTCACGCCTTGCCCGTTATCCATCAGCGTGCACAGCGGCGACAGCGTGACATTGTTCCACAACGCCGCGATCTCGACCGCCGGGGACAGGTCGACGCGCCGGAAGACGATCCCGTGGCCCGCGGGCGCGGGGTGGATTTCCAGTCGTGCGGGCTTGCCGGAGTGGAGGCCCACACCGTCGAATGCCACTTTGTCTTTCAGCGTCGTCTGCATGATCTGCCTGTCTTCGCAAAGCTTCTGATCGGTTCAATTCCTGCAAGCCAACGCACAACGCTGGCTGCAAGGTTTCAGCTATGCCCGGGCGGGTGCAGCTTCAATTAACGTTTTGTAACGGGGTGAAACAATCACCCCCGCCCCTGCAACATTGCCGACGATGCATTTGGCAACGCATTGATTACAAAAGAAAGAAGGGCCGCACATGGCGGCCCTTCCCCAGAAGATATGCGTCGATTTCGTGAACGGATCAGTTCGCCTGGCGACGCAGGAAAGCGGGGATCTCGACATTGTCGCCGCCATTGTCAGGGCTGGCCAGATCGTCGAAATCGGTTTCCTGCTGACGGGCACGGACGGCGACACGCTCGTTCACGCGCTCGGCGATCGAGGATGCGGCGGGCTTCTGCGCGCCCTGTTCACCGTGACCAGCCATACGCTCCAGCATGCGGCCGAGGCCGCTCATCCGGCTGTTCGCGCGCGGATCGGCCTGCTGCGGCTGCTGCTGGGCCGCGGCGCCCTGCTGGCTGCGGTTGTCGACGGCGCGGCGCAGACGGTCCATCACCTCGGGGGTGGGCTGGCCAGGACGGCCCTGGGGGGCGCGCGGCGCGACGAAGGCCGAGGCGTCATCCTCGATCCGCACCGAGTTCTGGCGCGGTGCTTCCTTCGGCTGATAGGCCGGCTTCGGCATCTCGTCCTCGGTCCGCGCGGCGGGTTGCTGGACCGCGGGCTGCGGCGCAGGCGCAGCCGGCGCGGGCTGGGCTGCGGCCTGCTGGCTGCGGACCGTCGCCTGATCCTCGACCACCGGGGCATCCGCGATCGAGGGGTTCTGCGTCAGCGGCGCGGCCATGCCACGGCGCGGGGTCGGAACCTCGGCCGGGGCGGCATCGGCGTCGATGCCGGTCGCGACGACCGAGACGCGGATCGTGCCGTCCATGTCCGGATCCAGCGTCGAGCCGACGATGATGTTCGCATCGCTGTCGACCTTGTCGCGGATCACGTTCGCGGCCTCGTCCAGCTCGAACAGGGTCATGTCATAGCCGCCGGTGATGTTGATCAGCACGCCCTTGGCGCCATTCAGGCTGATCTCGTCCAGCAGCGGGTTGGCGATGGCGCGTTCGGCGGCTTCCTGCGCGCGGTTGTCGCCCGCAGCCTCGCCGGTGCCCATCATGGCCTTGCCCATCTCGTCCATCACCGCGCGAACGTCGGCGAAGTCGAGGTTGATGAGGCCCGGACGGACCATCAGGTCGGTCACGCCCTTGACGCCCTGATACAGCACGTCGTCGGCCATGGCGAAGGCTTCGGTGAAGGTCGTCTTCTCGTTCGCAAGGCGGAACAGGTTCTGGTTCGGAATGATGATCAGCGTGTCCACGACCTTCTGAAGGGCCTCGACGCCCTCCTCGGCCTGGCGCATCCGCTTCGTGCCCTCGAACTGGAAGGGCTTGGTCACGACGCCGACGGTCAGGATGCCCATCTCACGGGCCGCCTGTGCGATGATCGGGGCCGCACCGGTGCCGGTGCCGCCGCCCATGCCTGCCGTGATGAAGCACATATGCGCGCCCATCAGGTGATCGACGATATCCTCGATCGTCTCCTCGGCGGCCTTGGCGCCGATGGTGGGCTTGGCGCCCGCGCCCAGACCCTCGGTCACCTTCGGACCCATCTGGATGCGGCTGGTGGCGCTGTTCTGCTGCAGCGCCTGCGCGTCGGTATTGGCGACCACGAACTCGACGCCTTCCAGCATCTTCTCGATCATGTTGTTGACGGCGTTGCCGCCCGCGCCGCCGACGCCGAAGACGGTGATGCGGGGCTTCAGCTCTTCTTCGTCGTTCATCATCAGATTGAGGTTCATGGTTCCGCCTGTTTTTCGCTGCTTCGCATTCGGGCGCGGTCTGCCCGCTCGAATCCCGTTGATTTATGCTTGATCGTAACCTTTCTGCCACGTTCCGTCATCCGAAAAAGCCGGAAAGCCCGCAAAATATGGCAAGATTCACCTGCAAATTAAGCGGTATCTTGCCAAGGGCGCAGAATATGGTGTGGAAGCCCGCACCAATCGCTAACGAAAGGTTTCCGCGATCACCAGTTGCTCTTGAACCAGCGATAGGCGCGCTTGAAACTGCGCGCGGGATAGGCATCTGCCGGGGTCTCGAAATCCCACCATTCGTCCTGCGGATGGGCCGCGAACAGCGCCAGCCCCACCGCCGAGGAGAAGCTGGGATCGGTCAGCTGGTGGGACAGGCCATCGATGCGCAGCGGACGCCCGCAGCGGATGTTCGGCCCAAGGATCCGCGCCGCCAGACCGTCCAGACCCGGGATCTGGCTGCCGCCACCGGTCAGCACGATCTGCTGGCTGGGCATGTAGTCGAAACCCGCAGCGTCCAGCACCCCGCGCACGCCCTCCAGGATCTCCTCGACCCGCGGGCGCATGATCGCGATGACGTCCGCACGGCTGACCTGACGGCGATCGGCCTCCCAGTCGCCGGTATCGCCGCCGATGTCGATCATGTCGCGGTCGTCGCGGCCCGTGGCCTCGACCCCGCCGCTGAGCGTCTTGAGCCGTTCGGCCACGGGCAGGCTGACCCGCAGGCCCTGCGCGATGTCCTGCGTGATCAGGTTGCCCCCGATCGCCACGTGATCCGAGAAGATCATGTGCTTGCGCACGAAGATCGACACGCCCGTGCCGCCCCCGCCGAAATCGATGCAGGCCGCGCCCAGCTCCTGCTCGTCCTCGACCAGGCTTGCGCGCGCCGAGGCATAGGGCGCGGACGCGATCCCGGCCAGTTCCAGGTCGCAGCGCCGGATGCAGTGGACCAGGTTGCCGATCGCGTCGCCATCCACCGTCAGGACATGCATGTCGCAGAACAGCTTGTTTCCCAGATGCTCTCTCGGGTCGGCAAGGCCCGAGCGGTTGTCCACGGCAAAGTTCACGGGCTGTGCGTGCAGCACTTCGCGGCCTCGGCCGAAATCGGGCACGTCGCAGGCGGCCAGCACCTTGGCCACGTCGTGATCGTCGACCTTGCCCTGCGCCAGCGGCGTCTCGCCCGCCAGACCGTAGGAGGACGGGCGCCCGCCAGACATGCAGGCGATCACGTGGTCGATCCGGACGCCCGCCAGCTTCTGCGCGGCGGCGACCACGGTGCGGATCGCACGCTCGGTTTCCGCCATGGTCTCGATCTCGCCCCGGCGCATCCCGCGCGACCGGGTCGAGGCCGCGCCGATCACGCGGAAGTTCACCTGCCCCGCCATCGGCCCGACGCCGTCCGTCTCGCGGAAGGTTCCGGTCCCGTCGAAGCGCAGCACCAGGCAGGCGATCTTCGAGGTGCCGATGTCGAGGATGCCGATGACGCCCCGCTGAAGCGCCGCGCGGCGCATGTTCCGCATCGCCCGCTGTGTCTGGTACAGTTCCGCCATGATCCGACCCCTCCCCTCGCTTCAGCCTTCGTTGTCCTGCAGGATGCGCCCGTCCGGCCCCAGGGGGGGCTGGCCACGGGCGGTCCTGATCGTGTTTCGCGCGTCGATCCCCAGCCGCAGCACGGGCCGCTTGGGATCGCGCAGATCGACCACGGTGATGTCGCGCGCCAGCAGATCCTGCGCGCGGTCCATCGCGATCGCGGCCTCCAGCGCGACCAGCGCCCCTTGGGCGGGCAGCATGATCCGCTGACCCTGATCCAGCACCAGGTCCCACCGGCGTTCGCCGCGCCGGACCAGCCCGCGCACGCGCGGCAGGATCGGCCCGGCCGCATCGAACAGCTGCAGCGCCTCGGGGGTGGCCTCTTCCGCCCCCTCGCCCGAAACGAGCGGCAGGTCGGGGCGCACCTCGCGCGAGGTGACGCCGGCGACGCGGTGACCGTCCTCGTCCAGCATCTCGATCCCGCGGGCATGGCGCCACAGCAGCGCGGGCTGCCGTTCGGTCACGACCGCCGACAGGATGCCGCCCGGCTTGACGCGCAGGTCGATCGTGTCCACCGCGTCCAGCTGCATCACCTGAAGCCGCAGCGCGGGCAGGTCGATGTCGAAGCTGGAGGCCGGAAGATCGACCGGCAGCATCGCCTTCAGCGCGCGCTCGACCACGGGCGAGGCCCCCTCGACCTGCATCTCGCGGACCTGAAATTCCTCTCGGTTCTGGACGCTGTCCACGGCGCGGGCGATGTTGTCGGTCAGCGCGGCGCGGCGATCCTCGTCGGACAGCCACAGCCCCCCGATCATCGCGGCCAGGAAGGCGGGCGCACCGATGCGCGCGACGCGGCGCCACAAGGGGCGCAGCCACATGCGCTGCAGGCGGTATTTCAGGCGGGACGGCGCGGGGTCGCGGCGCGGACGCGCCGTGTCATGGGTCTGCTGCTTTCCGGGGCGGTGATCGATCACGACCGGCACAGCGCATCCTCCACCATCCAGCGCATCAGGGCGGGAAAGTCGATCCCCGCATGCGCCGCCTGTTCGGGCGCAAGCGAGGTCGGCGTCATGCCGGGCTGGGTGTTCACCTCGAGGATGACCAGCCCGTCCAGACCGCGCGTGTCGTCCCAACGGAAATCGGTGCGCGACAGCCCGCGGCAGCCAAGCGCCTCGTGCGCGCGCAGGGCCATCGCAAGGCATGCCTCGCGGATATCGGCGGGAATGTCGGCGGGAACCACGTGACGCGACCCGCCCACGGTGTATTTCGCGGCATAGTCGTACCAGCCATCGACCATGATCTCGGTCACGTCCAGCGCGCGGTCGCCCATCACGGTGGTCGTCAGCTCGCGCCCCGGGGCATAGGTCTCGACCATGACGCGGGCGGGCATGTCGGGCGACAGCTGCGGCGGCTCGTTCGCGCCGTCATGCACGATATAGACCCCGACCGAGCTGCCCTCGTCATTCGGCTTCACGACATAGGGGGGCGCGATCACGTGGCGGGCGCGCACCTCGTCCGCATCGGCGATCACGCTTTCGACGACCGGCAGTCCGGCGGCGCGGAAGGCGGCCTTGGCGCGGGTCTTGTCCATCGCCAGCGCGGAGGCCAGCACGCCCGAATGCGTATAGGGCAGCCCCATCCATTCGAGGACGCCCTGCACGCAGCCATCCTCGCCCCACCGGCCATGCAGCGCGTTGAAGACGACATCGGGCGCAGCCTCGTTCAGACGGCGGACCAGCTCGTCCCCGCGCGAATCGCCAAGCGCGATCTCGATGACTTCGTATCCTGCCACCCGCAGTGCAGCCGCGCATTCGCGGCCCGACGACAGCGACACCTCGCGCTCGGCCGAGGGTCCGCCCATCAGAACGGCCACTGTGGGGGCTGTCCTGCTCGACCTGCCCGTCACGTATTTGCCTTTCATCCCCGTTTTGATCGGGGTTCATGAAGAAGGCGCGCGACCGTCAGGCCCCGCGCATCACAAAGAATACAGCCAAAGCCCTGCGCACAAAAGCGCATTTTCTCGTTTCAGAATATAAGTTTGCAAGCTTTCGCCGGTTAACCCGGCCTTAACTTTCCTCTGGGCCGGGTTCGCCGATGCGAACGACCTCCCATTGCAGCTCGTGGCCGCTCTCCTCCAGGACGCGGCGGCGGACCAGCTCGCCCAGGGCTTCGAGATCGGCGGCGGTCGCGCCGCCCGTGTTGATCAGGAAGTTCGGATGCTTCTGCGACATCTGCGCGCCGCCCCAGCTGTGGCCGCGCAGCCCGGCCTGATCGATCAGCGCCCAAGCCTTCAGCTCGTGCGTGTCGTCGGCCTGCCCGGTCGAGCTGTAGCCCGCCGGATTGCGGAAGGTGGACCCCGCGCTGCGGTCCCGGGTCGGCTGGGTCGCATCGCGGCGTTCCAGCTGTTCGGCCATGCGGGCATGCAGCGCGTCGGGATCGCCCTTGGGCGCGCGCATGCGGACGCCGGTGATCACGCAGCCCTCGGGCAGTTCGGAATGGCGATAGGCCAGCCTCAGCTGCGCGGCGTCCAGCGTGACGACCTGCCCGTCCCGCGTCACGGCGGTGATGTCGATCAGGCGGTCGGCCATGTAGGTGCCATAGCAGCCGGCGTTCATGCGCACAGCGCCGCCGATGCTGCCGGGGATCGTGCGCAGGAAGGTCAGATCCAGCCCCGCATCGGCCGCCCGCCGCGCGACCTGCGCATCCAGCGATGCCGCGCCCGCGGTCACGATGTCGCCGTCGATCTCGACCCCGTTAAAGGCGCGCCCCAGCCGGATCACCACGCCGCGGATACCGCCGTCGCGCACGATCAGGTTGCTGCCGACGCCCATCGCGAAGACCGGAACCTGGGGGTCCAGCGCCGCCAGGAACTCGGCCAGGTCGGCCTCGTCCGCGGGTTGGAACAGCCAGTCGGCAGGGCCGCCCACGCGCAGCCAGGTCAGACTGTCGAGAGAGCGGTTGGCAATCAGGCTGCCACGGGGGGTCGGAATGTCAGCGGTCATGCGGATCTGGTAGTCACGGGGGGCGCAGGCGTCAACCGCAGGCCCCGGTTACAGAAGAAAGGTGGTCCCGGCGGCAACACCGGCGGTCAGCAGCGCCAGCACGGTCAGACCGCCCGCCGCGTTGCGCCAGCGCAGCCGGTGGCGCCGCGCGAAGGCGATGCCCAGCCCCGTGGCGACACCCAGAAGGGCGGGCAGGACGGTGAATGCCTGCGCCGTCATCGCGGCCAGGTCGTGAAAGCCGTCGCGCCCCTGCGCGGCAAGGCGCAGTTGCAGGGCGATGGCCGCCAACAGCAGCGACAGGACCAGCAGCGGCCAGATCAGGCGCAACCGCGCGGCACCCCAGGCGATGAAGCCCGCGCCCGCAAGGCAGCAGGCCGCGATGATCCAGGGGGTCTCGATCGTCACTGTCCGGCACCCGGCGGCATCGCGGGAGGATGGCCGCCCGAACGCGGATGCGCGCAGAACGCCAGCGCCCCAAGCGCAAAGCCCGCCACGCCGAAGCCCGGCCCCCACAGCAGCGTCAGCCAGCCCAATGTCGGAACGCCGCCCAGCACGACCATCCAGGACAGGCAGCGGCGCAGCCGCCCCTCGGTCCAGGGGCGCAGGGCCGCGACCAGCAGGAACGCCGCCGATGCGACCAGCGCCAGGCCCGGCGCCGAGAGATGCTGCGCCAGCGTCACGCGGCCTTGCCCTGCAATCGCGCCGGAAGCGCGTTCGCCCAGGCCGAGATGGTGCCCGCGCCCAGGCAGACCACCATGTCGCCCGGACGGGCCTGCTCTCGGACAAGGCGCTCCAGGTCGTCCTCGTCCATGACGGCGCGTGCGTGGCGGTGGCCATGCGCGATCAGCCCGGCCACCAGGTCGTCGCGACCCGCGCCGGGGATCGGATCCTCGCCCGCGGCATAGACGTCACCGATCGCCACGACATCGGCCTCGTTGAAGCAGGTGCAGAAATCGTCGAACAGGCTGGACAACCGCGAGAAGCGGTGCGGCTGGTGGACGGCGATGACGCGGCCCTTGGTCGCCTGGCGGGCGGCCTTCAGCACGGCGGCGATCTCGACCGGGTGGTGGCCGTAATCGTCGATGATGGTCACGCCATCGACCTCGCCCACGCGGGTGAAGCGGCGACCGACGCCGCCGAACTTGGCCAGCGCCTCGCGGATCTCGGATTTCTTGATGCCCAGGTGACGCGCAACGGCGACGGCGGCCAGGCAGTTCGACACGTTGTGATCGCCCGGCATGGGCAGCGTGCACCCCTCGATCAGGGGGATGTCGTCGCCCGTCGCCTCGCCCTGCAGCGCGATGTCGAAATGCGCGATGCCGTTCTCATAGGTCAGGTTCAGCGCGCGCACATCGGCCTGCGCGTTGAAGCCGAAGGTGACGACGCGGCGGTCGGTCAGGCGTCCGACCAGGGCCTGCACCTCGGGGTGGTCGGTGCAGCAGACCGCCAGGCCATAGAAGGGAATGCCCGATGCGAAATTGTAAAAGCCCTGCCGCAGCGCGTCGAAGCTGCCCCAATGCTCCATGTGCTCGGGGTCGATATTGGTGACGATGGCGATGTCGGCGGGCAGGCGGTTGAAGCTGCCGTCGCTCTCGTCGGCCTCGACCACCATCCATTCGCCGGCCCCGGCGCGCGCGTTCGAGCCATAGGCGTGGATCACGCCGCCGTTGATGACCGTCGGATCGACGCCGCCCGCATCCAGCAGCGTGGCGACCATCGTCGTGGTCGTCGTCTTGCCGTGGGTGCCCGCGATGGCGATGTTCGACTTCATGCGCATCAGCTCGGCCAGCATCTCGGCGCGGCGGACGATGGGCAGGCCGCGGCGGCGGGCCTCTTCCAGCTCGGGGTTGCCCTTCTTGATCGCGGTCGAGATGACGACGACGCCCGCGCCCTCGACATTCTCGGCGCGCTGGCCCTCGAACACGGTCGCGCCAAGCGTTTCCAGCCGGTCGGTGATCTTCGACCGCTTCAGGTCGCTGCCCTGCACGCGATAGCCCAGGGTCAGCAGCACTTCGGCGATGCCCGACATGCCGATGCCGCCAATGCCCACGAAATGGATCGGGCCCAGTTCTCCGGGCAGTTTTGTCGCCGCGTTCATCGCAGAATCTCCGTCACGAGGTCATAGAGGCGCCGCGCCGCATCGGGCCGGGCCAGGGACAGCGCGGCATCGGCCATGGCCTGTGCCTGCGCGGGGTCGGTAAGGATCGCGCGGATGTCGCGCGTCAGGCTCTCGGCGTCAAGCACCGATTCGGGATGGATATGGGCGGCCCCGGCCTCGGCCAGGGATTGCGCGTTCGCAGTCTGGTGATCGCCCGCCGCCGCCGCGAAGGGGATCAGGATCGAGGGCCGCCCGATCACCGTGATATCGGCCAGCGAGGACGCCCCCGAGCGGCTGACGACCAGCTGCGCCGCCGCGATGCGTTCGGGAACATCCGCGAAGAAGGGCTGGACCTCGGCCTCGATCCCGGCCTCGGCATAGGCGGCGGTGACGCGTTCCGCATCCTCGGCCCGTGCCTGGTGGCTGACGCGCAGGCGCGCGCGGATATCGTCGGGCAGACCGGCCACGGCGGCGGGCACCACGTCCGACAGGACGCGCGCGCCCTGGCTGCCGCCGATCACCAGCAGGTTCAGCGCCCCCTGCCCCGGCGCGGCATAGGGCGCGGCGGAATGTTCCAGCACCGCCGCCCGGACCGGGTTGCCGACATGGCTGCCCTGCACCCCGCCCGGCAGGTCGGTGGGCCAGGTGCCGCAGGCGACCCGCTGGACGCGCCCCGCGAAGATGCGGTTCACGCGCCCCATGATGCCGTTCTGTTCATGGATCATGCGCGGAACACCCATGGTCAGCGCCGCCGACATCGCGGGGATCGTCGGATAGCCGCCGAAGCCGACCACCACCTCGGGCCGGTCCGCGCGGAAGGCCCGCCGCGCGGCCATCACGCCCGACAGGATGCGGAACGGCGCGGACAGCTTGCCCGCGACGCCGCCACGCGCGGTGGTGGCCGAGTTCACGACCTGCCGCTCCACGGCCTCGGGGAAATTCCCGGCATAGCGGGCGCCGCGCGTATCGGTCGACAGCTTCACGCGCCAGCCCTCGGCCAGCATCAGTTCGGCCAGCGACTGCGCGGGAAACATGTGGCCACCGGTCCCCCCGGCAGCGATGAGTGCAAGTTTTCGGGTCATCTCAGTGCCTCCGACGGAGGATTTCGGCGAACTCGCCCTGCGGGCGGGTGCGGGTCAGCGCAAGCAGCATGCCCATGGCGATCCCGGATGCGATCACCGACGAACCGCCATAGCTGACGAAGGGAAGCGTCATCCCCTTGGCGGGCAGCAGCCGCACGGCCACGCCCATGTTGATCAGCGCCTGCACGCCGAAGGCGCAGGCAAGCCCCGTCCCCGCGATCCGCGCGAATGCATCGCGTTCCTTCATCATCCGCAGCAGCGACCGGCTGACGATCAGGCCATAAAGCGTGATGATCGCCATCACCATGATGAAGCCGTATTCCTCGGCGGCGACGGCGATGATGAAGTCGGTATGCGCATCGGGCAGCGACCATTTCACCGACCCCTCGCCCACGCCGACGCCGAAGAAGCCGCCCTCCTGGATGGCGTTGGTGGCGTAACCGATCTGGGTGCGGGGATCGACCTCGGGCTGCAGGAAGCCGTTGATGCGGCGGGCAAAGTGTTCGGACGCGCCATAGGCGAAGACCCCGCCCATCAGCGCCATCCCCGCCACGGCCAGCAGCAGGATCATGGGGGCCCCGGCCACGAAATACATGACCAGCCAGGAAAACAGCACCAGCGAGGCCTGCCCGAAATCGGGCTGCGCCGCGAGGAACAGAACGACCGTCACCAGCGCCCCAAAGCTGATCAGCTTGCCCGGCGGGCCGCCCACCTCCTGGCTGGCGGCCATGAACCAGGCGCAGAGCGCAACGAAGCCGGGCTTCAGGAATTCCGATGGCTGCAGCGACACGAAACCAAGCGACAGCCAGCGCGTCGCGCCCTTGCCGAAATCGGTCCCGATGAAGGGCAGCGCCACGATCAGCAGGAAGGACACCGCGAAGCCCAGCACGCCGATCCGCCGGATCTGGCGCGGCGACAGCATCGAGACGACCAGCATCACGACCAGTCCCAGCCCGCCGAAGACCATCTGCCGCTGGACATAGTAGAAGCGCGGAAGGTTGTTCTTCTCGGCCAGCGGCACCGACGCCGCAAGTCCCAGAAGCAGCCCGATCGCGAACAGCCCGATCACGCAGGCCAGCGCCCATTTGTCGAGCGTCCGCCACCAGCGTGGAAGAATGGGATCGCCCGCCCGTGCGGGCGTGGCGCCAAAGACCATCTCGGTCATGGGAATACCGCCGTCACTGCCTCTGTCCTGCCCGGTTGGTCCGGGTCTGACGCGGATGATAGCGCGATTGTGCCTCCGCCGCTACAGTCGAATGAAAAAATGAACAATGCGACGAATTTTTTCGCGGCAGCGCGATCAGCCCAGCATCGCAAGGCCTGGGAAGGTCTCCAGCAGCCAGAAGCTGATTGCCGACAAGGCCCCCGTCAGCAGCATGACGCCGACCACGATCAGCAGCGCGCCCATGACCCGCTCGATCGTCTTCAACCAGGGCTTGATGCGATTCATTACCCCAATCGCGCGGTTGATGAAGATCGCGGCCAGCAGGAACGGGATCCCCAGCCCAAGCGCATAGACCGCCAGAAGTGCTGTGCCGCGCGACAGCTCGCCCCCCGAGGCCGCAAGCGACAGGATCATGCCCAGTTGCGGCCCGATGCAGGGCGTCCAGCCGAAGGCGAAGGCAAGGCCCAGCACATAGGCCCCAAGCGCCCCGCCCTGCCCCGACCCGGTCTGCATCCGCGCCTCCTGGTCCAGGATCGGGATGCGGATCACGTGCAGGAAATGCAGGCCCATCACGATGACCATGACGCCCGCCGCCCGCGCCAGCCAGTCCTGATATGCCAAGAAGGCCCGCCCGAAGGCCGATGCCGCGAAGCCCATGATCAGGAAGACCGTCGACAGGCCCAGCACGAAGAACAGCGCCGGCAGGACGGCACTGCGTTCGCGCGCCCGAAGGCCGTTCACGCCCACCCCGGTCATATAGGCCAGATAGGGCGGCACGATGGGCAGCACGCAGGGCGACAGGAAGGACAGCACGCCCGCCAGAAGCGCGACGAAGGCGGCGGGAAGAAAGGCGGCGGTGGCGAGCTCGATTCCAAACATGCCAGCAACTTAGCCAGCCCACCGTGGAAAGATAGCCGCCAGGCTGTCACGCCTTCGTGGGTCGCGGGGGCGGCTGTCACGAAAAAGGGGCGCAGGTTTCCCTGCGCCCCCATGATTGGTCGTTTTGGCGTGCTGGATCAGCGGGCCCACCAGCCGCGGCGCTTGGTGCGCTTCTCGGTCGCGGGCTCGGGCTGGTTCGCAGCCTCGGGTGCGACCGCCTGCGGGGCGGTGACGGCCTCGGGCAGCGCCTCGGCGGCGACCGCTTCTGCGACGGGCGCTTCGGCGACGGGCGCCGTCTCGGTCACGGCTGCCTCTTGGGCTTCGGCGACGGGCTCTTCGGCAGGCGTCTCGACCGGTGCCGCGGCGGCGTCGGGCAGCGCATCGGCGCGCAGCTCCTCGCCTCCGGCATCGACCACCTCGGGCAGCGCATCATCGGTGCTGCGGCGGCTGCGGCTGCGCGACCGGCTGCGCGAGCGGCTGCGACCGGAGCCGCTGCCCTCGACCTCCGAACGGGCCTCGCCGTCGTTTTCCTCCTCCGAAGCCTCGGGTGCTTCCTGAGCGGTCTCGGCCTGCTGTTCGGCCTGATCGCCCTCGGCGCGGTCACCATTGCCACGGCGGCGGCGACGGCGGCGACGCTTGCGCGAACGGCCCTCGCCATCCTCGTCGGCCTCGGGCTGGGGCGCGTCCGAACGGGCCTCCTCGGCGGTCGCTTCGTCGGTGCTCGCATCCTCCTCGACCTCGACGGCGACAACCTCGTCGTCCTCTTCCTCGACGACGATGCTGGCCATCAGGTCCGCGCTGACGCCCAGGGGGGCATGCGCGGCCTCGGCGACCTGGCGGGTCGCGGTCTTGAACTTCTCGATCGCGAAATCGGGCGAGATCAGCGACGGATCGGCCTCGACCCGCACGGCCATGCCATAGCGCGTCTCGATCCCGGCGATATGTTCGCGCTTCTGGTTCATGAGGAAGTTCACGACGGCGATGGGCGCCTTGACCAGAACCTCGCGCGAGCGCTTGCGCGTGCCCTCTTCCTCGATCGCGCGCAGGATGGTCAGCGCCAGGCTGTCATCGCTGCGGATCAGGCCGGTGCCGTGGCAGTGCTGGCAGGGCTGCGTGGTCGATTCCAGCATCCCCGGACGCAGGCGCTGGCGCGACATCTCCATCAGGCCGAAGCCCGAGATGCGGCCGACCTGGATGCGCGCACGGTCGGATTTCAGACGATCCTTCATGCGCTTCTCGACGGCGGCGTTGTTCTTGCGCTCGTCCATGTCGATGAAGTCGATGACGATCAGGCCCGCAAGGTCGCGCAGGCGCAGCTGGCGCGCGATCTCGTCGGCGGCCTCGAGATTGGTCTTGGTCGCCGTATCCTCGATCGAGCCTTCCTTGGTGGCACGCCCCGAGTTGACGTCGATGGCGACCAGCGCCTCGGTCACGCCGATGACGATGTAGCCGCCCGACTTCAGCTGCACGACCGGGTTGAACATCCCGCCCAGATAGCTTTCGACCTGGTAGCGGGCGAACAGCGGCATCTGGTCGTGGTAATGCTTCACGCTGCCCGCATGGGTCGGCATGATCATCTTCATGAAGTCCTTGGCGACGCGGTAACCGCGCTCGCCCTCGACCAGAACCTCGTCGATCTCCTTGGAATACAGGTCGCGGATGGTCCGCTTGATCAGGTCGCCTTCCTCGTAGATGGCGGCGGGCGCGACCGACTGGAAAGTCAGGTCGCGGATCTGTTCCCACAGGCGCAGCAGGTATTCGTAGTCGCGCTTGATCTCGGTCCGGGTGCGCTGGCTGCCGGCGGTGCGGATGATCAGGCCCGCGCCCTGCGGCACGTCCAGTTCGCCCGCGATGTCCTTCAGCTTCTTGCGGTCGGCGGCATTGGTGATCTTGCGGCTGATCCCGCCACCGCGCGCGGTATTGGGCATCAGGACGCAATAGCGGCCCGGCAGCGACAGATAGGTGGTCAGCGCCGCGCCCTTGTTGCCGCGTTCCTCCTTGACGACCTGCACCAGCATGATCTGGCGGACCTTGATCACTTCCTGGATCTTGTAGCGGCGCGCACGCGGCTTGCGGGGGGCGCGGACCTCTTCGGTCACGTCCTCCTCGGCGACGGATTCGATGCCGTCGTCGTCGCTCGTGGGCTCGTCACCCTCGGCGGTGTCGGCGCGGGCGGCCTTGGGCTCGTGATCGTCCTGATCGGCCTCGGCGCTCTCCTCGGCGATGAGGGCGTCGCGATCGGCCGCGGGGATCTGGTAATAGTCGGGATGGATTTCCGCGAAGGCCAGGAAGCCGTGGCGGTTCCCGCCGTAATCCACGAAGGCGGCCTGCAACGAGGGTTCGACCCGCGTGACCTTCGCCAGATAGATGTTCCCCGAAAGCTGACGCTTGTTCAGGGTCTCGAAATCGAATTCCTCGACCTTGGTTCCGTCGACCACGACCACCCGAGTTTCCTCGGCATGGGTGGCGTCGATGAGCATTTTCTTTGCCATTGATTATGTCTTTCGCGCAGGCAGGCGCCGGGTGGCGACGATGTCGACCCCGGCCCTACGCTGCGTTGTGATGGGGACGCGGCGGCGTCGCTGGCGGCGAAACCGGCGACGGCGGCTGCAAAGCCCCGCCCGTCCCCGTATCTGCCGTCCAAAGCGCGCGTCATCGCGTCTGTTCCTTCGAAAGACCCGCCGTCCGTGGGGACAGCCGGGCCGCTGTCTGTCATCGCCCCGGCGCGCTGCAAGGCGCGGCCCAAGGGCGGGTTTTCCGCGAGACACATCGCCCGCCATTCTTCGGGGCCAGAGGTGTCGCGCTGCGAAACTGTCGGCGCCTGCCGGTTTCCGTTCGACGGACCGGTGGCGCATGGCTTCACCATAGAGGCGGAGGGCAGGAAAATTCAATGCCGAAAACGGTCTGCGACACATTCCTGCGCAGGGCCGCTGTCGCACGGGTGACACGAAGCCCGCCGGAAACGCCCCGACCCGCGCCGATCCGTGCCCCGCACCGTCCGCGACGCATCATTGCTGTCACGAAGTCATAACGCCGCTTTCACGCCCGTGTCGCAGCCTTGGGGCAGAACGCGACCATGACGGGAAGGCCGGAGGACCCCATGACGGTGATGCGGGCGAATGCGGATCGGGATATCGACGACGCGCTGCTGCGGGCCGCCGAGGCGCTGCCGCCCGGCGCGCCGGTCATCCTGATGTCGCACGGTCTGCGCTATTCCCCCAGCATTCCCGCGCATTGCCCCCACAGCCACATCCTGTCGCCCAGGAAGCCCCGCTGCGGGCCGTCCTGGCCGCTGGCACTGGGCTTTCGGGGCGAGCCGACCGAGGGGCTGGCGATCGCCTTCGGCTGGGAGGCCCGCTGCCGCCTTCGCGTGGCCTATGGCCGGGCCGAGGATGCAGGCCGGACGATGGGCCACCTTGCCGCGCGCCTGTCCGAAGCCGCCGAGCGTCCGGTCGCCATGATCGGGCATTCGCTTGGCGGGCGGGTCGCGCTGCAGGCCGCAGCCACCGCGACGCCCGGTGCGGTCGGTCGCGTCGTGCTGCTGAACGCGGCCGAGTTCCGCGACACCGCCGATGCGGCCGTCGCCACCCCTGCCGGACGGCGGGCCGAGTTCCTGAACGTCACCTCGCGCGAGAACGACCCCTTCGACTTCGCGCTCGAGGCGATGCTGTCGGGCGGGCGCAGGCGTGCCTTGGGTTTCGGGCTGGAACGCAGCCGCGCGAACTGGGTCGATCTGCAGATCGACGATGCGGCGACGCTGGATGCGCTGGCGGATCTGGGCTTTCCGACCGAACGCGGCGCCCGGCGGCTGTCGCACTGGACATCCTATCGCCGGGGCGGGCTGTTCGACTTCTATCGCGCCGCGATGTGCTACCCCTGGGCGCTGCCCCTGGGGCTGCTGCGCCATCACCTGCCGGTGCGTCCCGAACCGCGTTGGGCGCGGCTCTGGTCCGCGCCGGGCGCGATGGCGCGGGCCTAGTCGCGTTTTTCAGGCAGGGCGTGCGCGCGATAGAGACCCGCATTCCCCATCAGGAAGGCGAACAGCATGATCGGCAGGCCGAAGGTCTTGAACCAGACCCAGGTCTCGTCCGAGAAATTGCGCCAGATCACCTCGTTGGCAACCGCCAGCACGACGAAGAACACCGCCATGCGCAGCGTCAGCTTGCGCCAGCCGTGATCGTCCATCGGCAGGGCCTCGGACAGGACGGCGCCCAGCCAGTTGCGGCGCAGCACCAGCGATGCGCCCAGGATGGCCCCGAACAGCAGATAGATCAGCGTGGGCTTCATCTTGAAGAAGCGCGGATCGTTCAGCCAGATCGACAGCCCGCCGAAGACCAGCACCAGGACCAGCGTCGCGATCTGCATCGGCTGCAGGCGTCCGTTGACGCGCCATTGCACGACGCTTGCCAGCACCAGCGCCGGGATGAAGGCCAGCGTCGCCAGGATGAAGCCGCCATATTCGCGCCCGGCGATGCTGACGGTGTCGTTGCGGAACAGCATGAACACCGCGAAGAACAGGACCAGCGGGCCGAATTCCAGAAGCGGCTTCAGCCAGGGTTTGGGGTTTTCCATTGCATCTGCCTCAGGCCGCGAATTCCACGATCATCGCGCCGGCGGCGATCACGGCCATCAGGACCGCCCGGCGCGCGCCAACCTTTTCGCCCAGGATCAGCCAACCCACAAGGGCGGCGAACACGGTCGAGGTTTCGCGCAGGACGGCGGCGCGCCCCACCTCGTCGATGCGGGTGGCGATCATGATGGACCCGAAGCTGGCAAAGGCCACCAGCGCGCCGATCACCCCGCGCCCCATCAGCGGCACCAGCTCGGACCGGGGCAGCGCGGCCAGGCGGCGCATGTTCCAGATCGGCATGAAGAACGCGTCCATCAGGAAGAACCAGGCCAGGAAGGTGAACGGGTTCTGCGCCAGCCGGATCCCCCACGCGTCGTAGGTGGTATAGAGCGCGACCGTCGCCCCCGTGACCAGCGCCCATCCAAGCGCGGGGACCAGCGTCTCGCGGCCGACCGTCACCTTGCGGTAGTTATGCGCCGCCAGCGCGAAGATCCCGCCCGTCAGCGCGGCCAGCCCGATCCACTGCACCGCGTTGAAGCGTTCGTGGAACACCAGCATCGCCGCCAGCACCGCGAAGAAGGGCGCACTGCCCCGCACCACCGGATAGACGACGATATAGGCCCCCCGCTGATAGGTCTGCGCCTGCGCGATCTTGTAGACGATGTGGATGACGACCGCCCCCGCAAGCGCCAGCCACAGCGGCCCGTCGGGCCAGGGCACGACGAACAGCGCGACGGGCAGCGCCATCAGGCCATAGCAGATGTCGATGGCCGCGCGGCTGATCCAGGGGTCGTGCCGCCCCTTCTGCAACGCACCGAAGACGGCGTGCAGAAAGGCCGCCGAAAGCGCCAGCACCGAGGCCAGCGTCGCGCCCTGCTCGGTTCCGGCAATCGAGGTGATCCATTCTCCCATGCCGTTTCATGGCCGCGGATTGCACGACGTGCAAGACCCTATCGCTCAGTCCAGTCGCAGGGCCGCCAGGATCTTGCCGGGAAGGGCCTCGTTGCCCAGCATCCGCTGGACCAGCAGCGCATGGCGCGTGTCGGCGGGAAAATCGGCGTCGCGGATTTCCTCGGGGTGGACGGACAGCCGCAGGGGCGCGGCCCCGTCCCAACGCGACAGCAGCTCCATCTGCACGACGATGTTGGAATAGCGCACCGTCTTGCCACGATTCTCGCCCGCGGTGACGTTCACCAGCCGCTCGGGCAGGTAACGCACCAGGACCACGTCCACCGCGCCGCCGATATCGGACAGGGGCATCAGCTCGATCGTCTCGCCCTGGTCGGTGGCCTCGCGGTCGACGTTCAGCATCGCGGGGGCGAAGCGGTGCGCGTCGATCAGGCCCATCAGCTGCGCAGGGCTGGGCGCGACCGCGGTGTCGGCCCCGTTCACGATGATCTGCGGGGTATAGACCGAACGCTCGCCCGCGCTGCGGGCATAGGCTTCCTGCCGCTCGGTGAATTCCGGGCTGGCAAAGCTGTCGGCCCAGCCGAGATAGTCCCAGTAATCCACGTGATAGGACAGTGGCAGGATCTCGGGGTCGTCGCCCAGGCGGTTCAGCATGTGATCCGCGGGCGGGCAGGACGAACACCCCTGAGAGGTGAACAGCTCGACCACGACGGGCTCGGCCTCGGTGTTCAGGCGCGCGGCGGGGGGCGGCGCCATGTCGGCCGAGAAGGCGTTGAACCCCTGCCCCGGCCTGTCCATCGGAGCCGGCGCGGCCATGCGCCCCGGCTGGTCGGGGGCGGCGATGATCGGCGCCTGCGCGGCAGCGGGCAACCCGCCCAGGGACAGCAGGATTCCCGCCGCCATGCCGGCAAGCTGACATCCGCCCGTGATGTGTCTGTGCATATTCATGTCGCCATGGTGATAATGCCCCGCAGCACGATCCGCCAAATCAACGGTTCGTCAACCGCGATCCCGAAGGGCGCTGCGTGCCGGATCGGCAACAGGCTTGATTTCGGTATGCCGTCGCATACATTGAACCTTAACGCCCTTGCGACGCTTCGTTCTATCGGGCTAGCAAGGATGTGAGCCGGACCCATCCACATTCGCAGACAGGGAGGCCCTGATGCCTATTCAGACTGGAACCGATACGGCCAAGACGCGTCGCACGCTGACGGCGGGCGACCAGCAGGTCGATTACTACTCGATCGCGGCAGCAACCGAAGCCGGGCTGGGCGATTTCTCGAAACTGCCGGCGGCGCTCAAGGTGGTGCTGGAAAACATGCTCCGCTTCGAGGATGGCGGCCGCACGGTTTCGCTCGACGATATCAAGGCCTTCGCGGAATGGGCCGAAAAGGGCGGCAAGAACCCGCGAGAGATCGCCTATCGCCCCGCGCGCGTGCTGATGCAGGACTTCACCGGCGTGCCGGCGGTGGTCGATCTGGCCGCGATGCGCGACGGGATCAACGCCCTGGGCGGCGACGCGCAGAAGATCAACCCGCTGAACCCGGTCGACCTGGTGATCGACCATTCGGTCATGATCGACGAATTCGGCAATCCGCGCGCCTTCCAACGCAATGTCGAGCTGGAATACGAACGCAACATCGAACGCTATACCTTCCTGAAATGGGGCCAGAAGGCGTTCAACAATTTCCGCGTGGTCCCGCCCGGCACCGGCATCTGCCACCAGGTGAACCTTGAATACCTGGCCCAGACCGTCTGGACCGACACCGACCAGGACGGCCGCAGCGTCGCCTATCCCGACACGCTGGTCGGCACCGACAGCCACACCACCATGGTCAACGGCCTTGCCGTTCTGGGCTGGGGCGTCGGCGGGATCGAGGCCGAGGCCGCGATGCTGGGGCAGCCCATCTCGATGCTGATCCCCGAGGTCGTCGGCTTCAAGATCACCGGCGCGCTGAAGGAAGGCGTGACCGCGACCGACCTCGTGCTGAAGGTGACGCAGATGCTGCGCGCGCATGGCGTGGTCAGCAAGTTCGTCGAATTCTATGGCGACGGGCTGTCGAACATGCCGCTGGCCGACCGTGCGACCATCGCGAACATGGCGCCGGAATACGGCGCGACCTGCGGCTTCTTCCCGATCGACCAGGAAACGCTGCGCTATCTTGAACAGACGGGTCGCGACAAGGACCGCATCGCGCTGGTCGAGGCCTATGCCAAGGAAAACGGCTTCTGGCGCGACGAGGCCTACGAGCCGGTCTATTCCTCGACGCTGCACCTGGATCTGGGCGATGTCGTCCCGGCCATCTCGGGGCCGAAGCGCCCGCAGGACCACACCCCGCTGGACGAGGCCGCCGATGCCTTCACCAAGCTGATCCGCGGCATCCGCTTCCCCGACGCCCCCGATGCCGAGGAAGAGAAATGGACCCGCGAGGGCGGCGCGCGCGAACCGGGCTATGTCCCCGGCGGACGCCACGAGGGCTTTGCCGAGGCCGAGGTCGAGGGCGAGGATTACAAGCTGCATGACGGCAGCATCGTGATCGCCTCGATCACCTCCTGCACCAACACCTCGAACCCCTATGTGATGATGGCCGCGGGCCTCGTGGCCCGCAAGGCGCGAGAGCTGGGCCTGAACCGCAAGCCTTGGGTCAAGACCTCGCTGGCGCCGGGGTCGCAGGTCGTCAGCGAATACCTGGAGGCGGCGGGCCTGCAGGACGATCTGGACGCCATCGGCTTCGACCTCGTCGGTTACGGCTGCACCACCTGCATCGGCAATTCGGGGCCGCTCCAGCCCGAGATATCGAAGGCGATCAACGACAACGACCTGGTGGCCGTGTCGGTCCTGTCGGGCAACCGCAACTTCGAGGGCCGGATCAGCCCGGACGTGCGCGCGAACTATCTGGCCTCGCCGCCGCTGGTCGTGGCCTATGCGCTGGCGGGCGACATGAACATCGACCTGACGCGCGATCCGCTCGGGACCGACAAGGACGGGAACCCCGTCTATCTCAAGGATGTCTGGCCCAGCTCTCACGAAGTGTCCGAGATGGTCCACAGCGTGGTCACGCGCGAGATGTTCCAGTCGAAATACGCCGATGTCTTCAAGGGCGACGAGCGTTGGCAGGCCGTCGAGGTCACTGACAGCGAGACCTACGACTGGCCCGCAAGCTCGACCTACATCCAGAACCCGCCCTATTTCCAGGGCATGTCCAAGGATCCGGGCACGATCAGCGACATCAAGGGCGCGCGCGTCCTTGCGCTCTTGGGCGACATGATCACGACCGACCACATCAGCCCCGCCGGTTCGTTCAAGCCGAACACCCCCGCAGGGCAGTACCTGACCGAGCGGCAGGTCGCACCGCGCGACTTCAACAGCTATGGCTCTCGTCGTGGCAACCACGAGATCATGATGCGCGGCACCTTCGCCAATATCCGCATCAGGAACGAGATGCTGGACGGGGTCGAGGGCGGCTTCTCGAAGGACGCCAAGGGCAACCAGGCGGCGATCTTCGACGCGGCCATGTCCTATGCCGAAAGCGACACCCCGCTGGTGGTGATCGGGGGCGCGGAATACGGTGCGGGCTCCAGCCGCGACTGGGCGGCCAAGGGGACGAACCTGCTGGGCATCAAGGCCGTCATCGCCGAGAGCTTCGAGCGCATCCACCGCTCGAACCTGGTCGGCATGGGCGTGATCCCGTTCGAGTTCACCGACGGCGACACGCGCCACACGCTGAACCTGACCGGCGACGAGCAGATCACCATCGAGGGGCTGGAGGGCGACTTCAAGCCGCTGGCGATGGTGCCCTGCACGATCAAATATGCCGATGGCACCGAGAAGCAGATCCAGCTGAAGGCCCGCGTCGATACCGAGGTCGAGATCGACTATCTCAAGAACGGTGGCGTGCTGCATTACGTGCTGCGCAACCTCGCCGCAGCCTGATCTGCCGACGATGCGAAAAAAGGCCCCCGGTTTCGCGACCGGGGGCCTTCTTCATGCGCGCCGTTCACCCGCCGATGGCAATGCCTTCGCGGCGCGGATCGGCCCCGCCCTGCAACCCGTCGGGCGTGATGACGATCCCCTGCAGCCCCGAGGTCAGGTCGCCCTCGTTCAGCTCGAAGCCCATGCCGGTCAGCGCCTCGGTCAGGTCCGTGGGCAGGCCCGGTTCGACATCCATCGTCCCGAAACGGTTGAGGATGTTCGGGCTGGCCACCGCCTGCTGCACATCCATCCCCCAATCCAGATGCGCGACGATGGCCTTGGCGACATAGCCGATGATGCGGCTGCCGCCGGGCGATCCGATCACCATCGCGGGCGCGCCGTCCTTCATCACGATGGTCGGCGCCATCGAGGACCGCGGACGCTTGCCCGGTGCCAGCGCGTTGGCGATGGGCCAGCCGTCGTCGTCATGGGTCGAGAAGCTGAAATCGGTCAGCTCGTTGTTCAGCAGGAAGCCGTTGGTCATCACGCGCGACCCGAAGCCGTTCTCGATGGTGGTGGTCATCGACAGGGCGTTGCCATCGCTGTCCACGATCGAGATATGCGTGGTCGAGGGCAGCTCGATCGCGTTGTCCTGCCCCCAGAGGCTGGCATGGCTCCATCCCGGCTGGCCTGCGCTGACTTCAGGCAGGGCGTCGTCGCCCGCCAGCAGTTCGGCGCGCTTGGCCAGATAGGCGGGGTCGATCAGCCCCTCGGTCGGCATGGCCACGAAATCGCTGTCGGCCATGAAGCGGCCACGATCCGCGAAGGCCAGGCGCGAGGCATCGCCGATCAGGCGCCAGCTTTCGGGGTTCTCGGCGCCAAGGGACGCCATGTCCTGCCCCTCGAGCATGCCCAGGATCTGCCCGACCGTCAGCCCCCCGGACGAGGGCGGCCCCATCCCGCAGACGTCATGCGCGCGGTATTCCACGCAGACCGCCGGACGCTCGATCACGCGATAGGCCGACAGGTCGCCCGCGGCCAACACGCCGGGATTGTCCGCGACCCCGGTGACGGCGGCGACGATGTCGCCCGCGATCGGCCCCTCGTAGAAGGCGTCGGCCCCGTCCATCGCCAGGGCCTGCAGCGTCGCGGCATAGGCCGGGTTCTTCAGCACCGACCCCGCCGCGACCGGCTGACCGCCCGGGAAGAAATAGGCATCGGTCGCGGGATGGCCGCGCAGGTCGTCGCCCTCGTCCGCGACGGCGCCCGCAAGGCGCGGGGACACGGTAAAGCCGTCATTCGCCAGCCGGATCGCGTCGTCGAACAGGCCCGACCAGTTGGCGCGACCCCATTTGCGGTGCGCGACCTCCAGCAGGCGCGGGGTGCCGGGCGTGCCGACCGAACGCCCGCCGATCACGGCGTCCATGAAGCCCATCGGCTCTCTGTTCTGGTCCTGGAACAGCGTGGGCGTCGCGGCCATCGGCGCGGTCTCGCGCCCGTCCAGCGTCGTCACCTCGCCCGTCTCGGCATCGTACCACACGAGGAACGCACCCCCGCCCAGCCCCGAGCTTTGGGGCTCGACAAGGCCCAGCACCGTCTGCACCGCAACCATCGCATCGGCAGCGGTTCCGCCGGCCTCGAGCACCTTGGCACCTGCCTCGACCGCCAGCGGATGGGCTGCGGCGACCATCCAGTCCTGTCCCACGACCGGGCGGCCCTCGGATTTCGCGGCCAGCGCGTCCTGCGCCGCCTGCCCCAGTTCACCGAAACCGTCGGCGATCACCTCGGTGCCGCTTGCGCCTTCGGGTGCCACGCCGTCGGCGGCCTGCTGGGCCCCCGCCATCGCCGCACTGCCCAGCAAGAATGCCAGCGTCAGACCCCTGTGCATCATCTTCCCCCTTCGCCCATGTCGAATGATGGGGGCAGTCTGACGCGGGTCGGATCAGTCCGCAACCGACAGTTGTTGCTGGTCTCGTGCTTCCTGCAGGATCGGCAGGAAACGCCGCTCGAAATCGTCGCGGATGAGCGGACCGGCATGGCGATGCAGGATGCGCCCCTGCCCGTCGACGATGAAGGTCTCGGGCGGGGCGGTCACGCCCCAGTCGATGGCCCCGCGCCCCTTCGGGTCGGTCGCGATCGCGGCAAAGGGATCGCCGTCCTCGGCCAGAAACTCCAGCGCGTCGTCCGGATCGTCCTTGAGGTCGATGCCGTAGACCGGCAGTTCCCCCGCAAGCTGCATGAGGGTCGGATGCTCGGCCCGGCAGGGCGGGCACCAGCTGGCCCAGAAGTTCACCAGCTTCACGCCCGGCTGGCGCAGCATGTCGTCGGTCAGCTGTTCCTTGCCCGGCAGGGTCGTCTGCGGCAGCGCGGGGGCCTCGCGGCCCTGGAACGCGGATGGCAGCTGGTCGTCGCGCCCCATCCCCCACAGGAACATCGCGGCCAGCCCGGCAAAGACCACGGGCGGGATCAGCACGACCGGAGAGATCCTAGCCATCGCGTTCCTGCCTTTCCAGATCGCGCCGCGCACGCGCATTCGCCGCGACGCTGTGCCAGATCAGACCGCCCAGCAGGACCAGCGACACGCCATAGGCCCCGATCACGGCGCCCGCGTATTTTCCCAGATCGATCACGAACGAAGCTCCCTCGCCTGAAGGGCGGCCAGCCTGCGCCTGCGGATCTCGGTCCGGGTGCGGATCAGGATCAGCGCCAGCGACAGCGCTGCGAAGCCCAGCATCGCCAGGTACAAAGGATAGCGATAGACCGCCGACATCCGTTCCCCCGAGGCGACCGACAGCGACGCGCCCTGGTGCAGCCCCTGGTTCCAGAACAGCACGGCATATCGCGACAGCAGCGCGAAGACCGACCCGACAAGGCACAGGACGCCCGTCAGGTCGGCGGCGCTGTCGGGATCCTCGATCGCGGACCACAGCGCGACATAGCCCAGGTAGAACAGGAACAGGATCAGGAACGAGGTCAGCCGCGGATCCCATTCCCACCACGTCCCCCACATCGGCTGTCCCCAGATCGCGCCGGTGGCCAGCGCGATCAGCGTCATGACCGCGCCGACCGGTGCCGCCGCCCGGGCGGCAAGCGCGCTGACATGGTGCCGCCGCACGATCCAGATCACCGAGGCCACGAGCATCATGACCCAGACGTTGATCGCCATCATCGCGGCGGGCACGTGCATGTACATGATCTTGACCGTCGATCCCTGCCGGTAATCGTCGGGCGTGAGGAAGCCCCAGACCACGCCGCCCACGGTCGCCGCGACCGCCACGGGCAGAAGCCAGGGCAGCATCGCGCCGGTGGTGCGCATGAACTTGGCGGGGTTGGCGTATTCCCAGATGGACATGGCTTTCCTTATCCCGATGCCGCGCGCAGGCTCAAGCGGTCATCGCAGGTTGACGCGCAGCGCGGCAGCGGCGGCAAAGGGGATCAGCGCGGCGCTGGCCAGCGTGATCCCCGCGATCAGCGCAACGGGGGCCGCGACCGGCGCGCCTTCGGCACCGCGGCGCGTGATCTCGGCCCCGAAGATCAGCGTGGGGATGTACAGCGGCAGCACCAGCGCCGACATCAGCAGCCCGCCGCGCCGCAGCCCCACGGTCAGCGCCGCCCCGAAGGCCCCCAGCACCGACAGCGCGGGCGTTCCCAGCAGCAGCGACAGCACCAGCCAGGGCATGGCCGCGAAGGGCAGTTGCAGCAGCAGCCCGAAGACCGGGGCCGCGACCACCAGCGGCAGGCCCGTCGTCAGCCAATGGGCCAGCGCCTTGATCGCGACGACCCCTTCCAGCGGCAGCGGCGACGTGGCCAGCAGGTCCAGGCTGCCATCCTCGTGATCCAGCGCGAAGATGCGGTCCAGCGACAGCAGGCAGGCCAGAAGCGCGCCGACCCACAGGATACCCGGCGCGACCGCCGCCAGCCCGGCGCGTGCAGGCCCGATGCCGAAGGGCACCAGCACCGTCAGGATCAGGAAGAAGCACAAGCCCAGCCCGAAGCCCCCGCCCGCGCGGATCGCAAGGCGCAGATCGCGCAGCAGAAGCGCCCTCATCCGAAGGCCTCGTTGAAGCTGGAGGGGCGCGCGACCCTGCCCGGCGCCGCGCGATGGGCGCGCAGGTCGAGCACCCTGGCGGGCAGGTCCAGTTCCAGATGACTGGCGATGATGGCGATGCCGCCCTGCCCCAGATGCGCGCGCAGGACATCCGTGAAACGCGCCACCGATCCGCGATCGAGCGAGACCGTAGGTTCGTCCAGCGCCCAGATCGGGCGGCCCGTCACCGCCAGCCGCGCAAGGCCCAGACGCCGCCGCTGCCCCGCCGACAGCCTTGCGGCGGGTCGCCCTGCCAGATCGGCAAGGTCGAACCGCGCCAGCACGCCCCGGTCGCTGCCACCGAAGACCCGCGCCCAGAAGGCAAGGTTCTCGGCCGCGGTCAGGGTCGGTTTCACCGCATCGGCATGGGCGGCATAGGCGATGGACTCCTCGGGGGCCTCGATCGTCCCCGCGGCGGGCGGCTGAAGCCCCGCGATGGTGCGCAGAAGCGTCGTCTTGCCCGCGCCGTTCGGCCCCTGCAGGATCAGCGCATCGCCCGCGCTCAGATCCACGTCCACCCCCTCGATCACGCGCAGGCCCCCGCGGGACACCGCCAGATCGCGGGCGCGCAGCCGGATCACAGCGGCAGAAGCGCGCAGGCCACGCGCCTGCCCTCGGACAGGGTCACGTTGTAGGTGCGCGCCGCCGTGGCCGAGGCCATGGCCTCGACCCGGATGTCCAGCGCCTTCAGTTCCTCGACCAGCTCGCGCGGGGCATAGGCGATCTCTGCCCCCATCCCCAGGAACAGCACGTCCACGCGGCCCGCAAGACCGCGAAGGGTGGCCCGGTCGTCCAGCCCACCCCATTCGCTTATCCGGTCGCCCTCGACCACGATGGCCCCGTGATGGACGTTCCCGGCCACGCGGAAGAAACCCGGCCCATACCCGTCCACCGCGTTCTGACCGTCGAAATCCGTGGGGCTCAGCATGGATCAGACCTCCTCGGCGCCCTCGAAGGGCGAGACGTTCTTGCGCTTCTTGGGGTCCTTGGGATCGGACTTGTCCCAGTCGCGCTTGACGCCCAGCCACAGCACGAAGTTCTTCGCGACATAGATCGAGGAATAGGTCCCGATCAGGATGCCGAAGGTGATCGCGAAGACGAAGCCGCGGATCACGTCGCCGCCCAGCACCAGAAGCGCGATCAGCGCCAGAAGCGTCGTCCCCGAGGTCATGACCGTCCGCGACAGCGTCTCGTTGACCGACAGGTTCATCAGGTCGCGCAGGGGCTTGGTCTTGTACTTCATCAGGTTTTCGCGAAGCCGGTCGAAGACGACGACGGTGTCGTTGATCGAATAGCCCACGATGGTCAGAAGCGCCGCGATGGTGGTCAGGTCGAAGCGGATCTGGAACAGCGCGAAGATGCCCATGGTGATCAGCACGTCATGCAGAAGCGAGATGATCGCTCCGATCGAGAACTGCCATTCGAAGCGCAGCCAGATATAGATCGAGATGCCGACCAGCGCCGCCAGCACCGCATAGATCGCGGTGTTGATCAGTTCGCCCGACACCTTGGGGCCAACCGATTCCACCGATGCGAACTCGATCGAGGGGTCGACCTGCTGAAGGGCGCCGCGCACCTCCTCGATGGTGGCGGGGGTCACGGCCTCGGCCCCGTCCTGGGCACCGATGCGGACCTGCGCCACGTTGCGTTCGGGACCGAAGCTGGGGTCGAAGACCTGCGTGATGGCGACGTCGCCCAGGTCCAGCGGCTGGATCGCGTCGCGATAGGCGCCGACATCGACGGGCTGGACAGCCTCGGTCCGGATGGTCGTGCCACCGCGGAAGTCGATGCCGAAGTTCAACCCGTTCAGGAACAGCACCACCACCGATGCCAGCATCAGGATGGCCGAGAACCCGAAGGTCACGAACTGCCAGCGGAAAAAGTCGATCTTGGTCTCGTCGGGGACCAGTTTCAGACGGAATGCCATGTCAGACCTCGATCTTCTTCGGGCGGGCGCGTTCGAACCACATCACGGTGATCAGCCGCGTCACGTAGAGCGCGGTGAAGACCGAGGTGACGATCCCGATGGTCAGCGTCACGGCAAAGCCCTTGACCGGGCCGGAGCCCAGCACGAACAGGATGCCCGCGACGATCAGCGTGGTGATGTTGGCGTCCACGATGGCCGACATGGCCTTCTCGTAACCCGCCTCGATGGCGCGGGCGGGGCCGCGGGCGGTCTTCAGTTCCTCGCGGATGCGTTCGAAGACCAGCACGTTGGCATCGACCGCCATGCCGATGGTCAGCACGATCCCCGCGATGCCCGGCAGCGTCAGCGTCGCGCCGATGGCCGACAGGATCGCGAACAGCAGCACCATGTTGAAGGCCAGCGCGACGGTCGCGAAGACGCCGAACATGCCATAGCTGCCGATCATCAGCGCGACGACCAGCACGAAGCCGACGCCCGCCGCGACCTTGCCCGCGTCGATGCTGTCCTGCCCCAGTTCGGGACCGACGGTCCGTTCCTCGAGGAAGGTCATCTCGGCCGGCAAGGCGCCCGCGCGCAGCAGGATCGCCAGCTGGTTCGCCTGGTCGAAATCCATCGAGCCCGAGATCTGTCCCGAACCGGTGGTGATCGCCTGGCGGATGACCGGGGCCGAGATGACCTCGTTGTCCAGCACGATGGCGAAGGGCTGGCCGACATTGGCCGAGGTATAGGACCCGAAGGCGCGCGCGCCCGTCGGGTTGAAGCGGAAGTTGACCGAGGGCAGCCCGTTCTGGTCGGTGGCGGGCAGCGCATCGACCAGGTCCTCGCCCGTGACGACGGGCGTGCTGTCGAGGATGTAGTACACCCCCTCCTGGTCGATCGAGGGCGCGACGGTCTGGCCGACGCCCGCCTGGGCATCCGCATCGCCGGTCGTTCCCACGACGGGGTTGAAGGTCAGCTGCGCGGTGGTGCCGATCAGCTCCTTCAGCTCGGCGGCCGAACCGATGCCCGGCACCTGGATCAGCACGCGATCGGTGCCCTGGCGCATGATCGTGGGTTCACGCGTGCCGACCTCGTCGACGCGGCGGCGCACGATCTCCAGCGTCTGCTGGATGGTGCGGTCGTCGGTCACGGCCTTCTCGGCATCCGACAGCGCGATCGACAGGGTCGCGCCGCTGCCGGTGATGTCCAGCGTCTGCTGGCCCGCGCCGGTCAGCGTCGTGACCGGGTCGGAAAATTCGCGCGCGATCTCGACCGCGCGGGCGATCTGGTCGGGATTGCCGATCTCGACGCGCAGCTCGCCCTCGGGGGCATCCACGCGGCGGATCGCGCCGACCGTCTCGCGGTCCTCGGCCAGGGCGCGGCGAAGCTCGGGCCACAGTGCGTCCATGCGCGACTTGTAGACCTGGTCCACCTGGACCTCGCCCAGCAGGTGCGCGCCGCCCCGAAGGTCCAGCCCCAGATTGACCAGCCCCGCCGGCAGCCAGGACGGCCATGCGTCGCGCGCCGCCAGCAGCTCGGGCGTTTCCACGCCGCTGGCCTCGATCTGGGCAGCGGCGTCGTTATGCGCCTCGACGCGGGCATAGAAGGCGTTGGGCAGCGCATAGAGCAGCCCGAGAAGGCAGATCCCGAGAATCAGGATGCGCTTCCAGCGGTCGATCTGAAGCATCTGGCTTGCGCCCCCTCAGCTGTTCGCGGCGACGGGTTCGGTCTTGCCCAGAACCTGCGCCACGGTGCTGCGGACGATGCGGATGCGCACGCCCTGCGCGATCTCGACCTCGACCTCGTCGTCGCGGACGGTCGCGACCTTGCCGATGACGCCGCCCTGGGTGATGACCTGATCGCCCTTCTTCAGGTTCGCGACCATCTCGCGGTGCTGCTTGGCGCGCTTCTGCTGCGGGCGGATCATCAGGAAATACATGATCGCGAAGATCAGGATCAGCGGGATGAACTGCGCGAACGCGTTACCTGCGCCGGCACCTGCGGCCTGGGCGTAAGCGGGGGTCACGAACATCGGTATTCCTTTCGCAAGAAGGCCCCGGCGAAAAGGCGGGGCCATGTCTGGGTCGGCACGGACCCTAGCCGCGCCGACCGCCATTGGCAAGAAAGCGCCCCGCCCCCGAAGGGCGGGGAAACGTCAATTTGAGCGGCGCGTCAGGCGGCGGGCTGGGCGCGTTCGACCAGCCGCGCGAAGAAGCTGGCGCCGACGGGGGCGACCTCGTCGTTGAAATCGTAGTCGGGGCTGTGCAGGCCCGCGGTGTCGCCCTGCCCCATGAACAGGTAGCAGCCCGGCAGCTCGTTCAGCATGTAGCTGAAATCCTCGGCCCCCATCTCGCGCCCGCCCTGGTCGCTGACGGCGGCGTCGCCCGCGATCTCCCGGGCGACGGCGGTGGCGAAATCGGTCTGGGCGGGGTCGTTCACCGTCGCCGGATATCCTTGGACATAGTCCAGATCGACGCTGAGGTCATAGGCGGTGGCCTGCCCCTCGCAGATCTGGCGGATGCGGCGGGCGACCATCTCGCGGACATGGGGCGCGAAGGTGCGGACAGTGCCGTTGATATAGGCGCTGTCGGGGACGATGTTCTCGGCGCTGCCCGCATGGATCTGCGTGACCGAGATCGCAAGATCGTCCAACGAGTAATGGTTGCGGCTGGAGATGGTCTGGATGCCGCTGACGATGGCCACGGCCGCGACGATGGGATCGACCGTCAGATGCGGCATTGCCCCGTGGCCACCCTGCCCCTTCACGTTGATCTCGAACGTGTCGACGGCGGCCATGATCGGACCGGGGGTGGTGACGAAACTGCCCGGCGCCTGGCCGGGATTGTTGTGCATGGCGAAGACGCGCGTGATGCCGAAGCGTTCGATGATGCCTTCCTGCACCATGATGTCGGCCCCGCCGCCATCTTCCTCGGCGGGCTGGAAGATCAGCGCCACGCGCCCCGCGAAGTTGCGCGTCTCGGCCAGATAGCGGGCGGCGCCCAGCAGCATCGTCGCATGGCCGTCATGCCCGCAGGCATGCATCCGCCCCGGCACGGTCGAGGCCCATTCCGCGCCCGTCGCCTCGTGGATGGGCAGCGCGTCGATATCGGCGCGCAGGCCGATGGTCGGCCCCTCGGCCCGCCCCTCGATGATGGCGACGATGCCGCTGCGGGCGATGCCCTCGTGGATCTGGTCCACGCCGAATTCGCGCAGGCGGTCGGCGATGAAGGCCGCCGTTCCGTGGCAGTCGAAGCCCAGTTCGGGATTGCGGTGCAGGTGGCGGCGCCATGCCGTCATGTCGTCGGTGAAATCGGCGATGCGGTTGATCACGGGCATGTGGACAGGCGTCCTTCCTTGTGGCAGTCGAAACGCACCTTCCTGTTGCGCAAGGGGATTTGCAATGCCCGACGACCGTTCCGAACGCCGCGATCCGGCGGTCGAGATCACCCGCCTCATCGGCATCATGTCCGACCTTCGCGATCCGCAGACGGGCTGCCCCTGGGATATCGAACAGGATTTCGCGACCATCGCCCCCTATACCATCGAGGAGGCCCACGAGGTCGAGGACGCGATCGAGCGCGAAGCCTGGGACGAACTGCCGGGCGAGCTGGGCGACCTGCTGCTGCAGGTGGTGTTCCACGCGCAGATGGCATCCGAGAAGGGGATGTTCGACTTTGCCGATTGCGCGGCCTCGATCAGCGACAAGCTGGTCTTCCGCCATCCCCATGTCTTCGGCGACGAATCCCGCGACAAGTCCGCCGAACAGCAGGTCAAGGACTGGGAGGCGATCAAGGCGGTCGAACGCGCGGGCAAGGCCGAACGCGGCACGCTGGACGGGGTGGCCCTCGGGCTGCCCGCGCTGACCCGCGCGATCAAGCTGCAGAACCGCGCTGCGCGTGTAGGCTTCGACTGGCCCGAGATCAGCGGCGTCACCGACAAGATCACCGAAGAGGTCGCGGAACTGGTCGAGGCCCGCGACACCCTAGGCCAGGATCAGGTCGAGGAGGAGTTCGGCGACCTGATGTTCGTGATGGCGAACCTTGCGCGCCACCTGAAGGTCGATCCCGAACAGGCCCTGCGCCGTGCGAACGCCAAGTTCACCCGCCGCTTCGCCGCCATCGAGGAGGCGCTGGCCCGCGACGGCCGCCGCCCCGAGGACAGCGACCTGGCCGAGATGGACCGGCTGTGGGATGCGGCCAAGCGGGCCGAGAAGGCCTAGGCCGCCTCGGTCACGGCGGCCAGCGCGGCATCGTAATCGTCCAGCGTGCCGCGCGACGAGGCCTCGGACAGGATGCGCTTCCAGCCGCGCGCGCCCGCGCGCCCGTGGAACAGGCCCAGCATGTGGCGCGTGATCTGGTGCATCTTGCCGCCCGCCGACAGATGCGCCCCGATCCGGTCGCGCATCGCGACGGCCACCTCGGACGGGTCGGAAAAGGGCGGCGTGTCGCCCCACAGCGCGTCGGCCTGCCCCATGATGTTCCACGGCTCGTGATAGGCCGCGCGGCCGACCATCACCCCGTCCATCGCGTCCAGATGCGTGCGCACCTGGTCCAGCGACGCGATGCCGCCATTGATCGACAGGTGCATCTGCGGGAAGCGCGCCTTCATGGCGTGGACCAGCGGATAGTCGAGGGGCGGAACCTCTCGGTTCTCCTTGGGCGAGAGGCCCTGCAGCCAGGCCTTGCGGGCATGGATGGACATGCGTGCAACGCCCGCATCGGCCATGCGCGCGACGAAGGCGGGCAGCACCTCGGACGCTTCCTGGTCGTCCACACCGATGCGGCATTTCACCGTCACCTCGACCGGGCTTGCGGCCTGCATCGCCTGCACGCAGCGGGCCACGAGGTCGGGATCCTTCATCAGCACCGCACCGAAGCAGCCCGACTGGACGCGGTCGCTCGGGCAGCCGACATTCAGGTTGATCTCGTCATAGCCCCAGTCGGCGGCGATGCGGGTCGCCTCGGCCAGCTCGTCGGGATCCGACCCGCCAAGCTGCAGGGCCAGCGGATGCTCGGCCGCGTCGAAGTCCAGCAGGCGCGGACGGTCGCCATGGATCACCGCCGGTGCCGTCACCATCTCGGTATAGAGCAGCGCGTTGCGCGACATCAGCCGGTGGAAGAACCGGCATTCGCGGTCCGTCCAGTCCATCATAGGTGCAATGCTAAGCTTGGCAGAGTCCCAAATAACTGTATTCATTTGATTTTCTACCATTTAGACCGCCAGATAGAGCTTCAACTTCATGTATGATCTTGCATGTTTTTGCGTATGACTGCATCATGTATGACAAGGAAATCATACTCGCCCGATGGAGTCATATGCTTGGCAACAATAGCCGAACGCAAGCGCAAGAACGGCACAATAAGCTACTTGGTGCAGATCATCAAACGCCGCTACGGACACAAGGAGTCTAGGACGTTCGACAGTCGGCGGGCTGCCGAGGCATGGGCCAAGAAACGTGAGAAAGAGATACAGGAGGACATTTACGCGGGACGCCCCATCGTCAGTCAGAAGATAGCGCAGAAGACCCCAGGGTCAGGACCCATTAATTTTCTTGATGCCGTCCTGTCGGCGTGATTCACGCTCCCAAACAGGTGGGGGCATCATGAGTAATCTTTTCTGG
>NZ_ATUJ01000014.1 GCF_000420145.1 Paracoccus zeaxanthinifaciens ATCC 21588 | reverse complement strand
AAGAACGGCTTCAGCCGCTCCATCTGTTCGTCCGTCAGCCAGAAAAGATTACTCATGATGCCCCCACCTGTTTGGGAGCGTGAATCACGCCGACAGGACGGCATCAAGAAAATTAATGGGTCCTGACCCTAGATCAGAGTGGTCAACAAAACACAGCGAGATCACACACACCCGCCTAAGAAGATTACTGCCCCATACTGCTTTGTGGATGGAGATGTTGTTTACGCCGATTCTATTCCGTGACAACTCCGGCAAGTGGGCAGTGCTAGGAGACGTTCCGGCCATAACGCTTGTGGATAGGCTTCGCTTGATTGGATCTTTGATAAGATCAGAGCCCGCCAACCATCCTGAATTGCCCGATTTAGTCCAAACGCTGCTGGATTTTCGTTTGGATGTGGTGTGACCCGCGCTACTCGCTCGGCAGAGCCGACCTCTGATCGCGACAAAGATCACAGTCGCAGCGGAATATCCATTCGGCTGGCCGACTGGCTTACAATGTAAACGGGCGCTACTCCTCGGTTGTGGTGCCGAGTGCTCGCAGGATCGCATCCCGGTAGACGTTTTCTACAGGCAGCGTCACATTGTTAAAGGCTTCCTGCACCTTGTAGACCGTCGTCGAATGATTGAGCGTGTTTTTCAACGGAATCAAACTTCCGGGGGCAGGCTTATCCGGCATGTCATAGTCGTACACGGCGAAGGTGATCGACGCGGGCTGGAGCGCATATCGGATCAGGCCTTCCTGACCACCCAGCCGTTCCATGATCCGTTCGAAAACAGGCGCAGGACATACAAAGAACAGGCCACTGCGGCACAGTTCCTCACGTTGCAGAATCTGCCCTTTATAAATCAACTGCGGCAGGATGCGTTTGGCGACATTTTCCCAGTTCAGCCCGGCCGTTGTTTTCTCAGTCGAGCGATCTGCCTTGAGTGCATCATAGCCTGGTCGATATGTGCCGGTTGTATCAATCGTCTGCACCTCAACCGCCACAAACTCGATCAATTCGCCTTGGTTGCTGAGTTTTGCCAGCACCCAATCGACAAAGTAGCCGCCCTTCTTCGACTTTTGCGGCAGGCGGAGTTCGCCTCCCCAGCCCTTGCCGAAAACGGCCACACATTCTTCCTGATGATCAATGGAGTGCTTTACGGCATCGCGCCCCGCAACCAACTTTAGGTTGGAACCAAATACGCGGTCGGCAATATCGGACAAAATTCGGTAATCGTCGGCATATAAGCGGATCGGACAGCAGATCACGGGCTCGCTCGTGATGGGTTTGATCGCGCAAACACCCGACACCACCCCATCGTTAAAGCTTTTCTGACAGGTGTCCCCGCTAATTGGGCAGGTTTCCTTATCCGCAGCACGCTTCGCAACGTCGGACGCATCATCGGCACGATACCCAAAGAACTCGAAAATTGTTGCGGCCATTTGTTAGGAAACTTTCCGCGCGCGTCCACGCAATTCCTCAAGGACACCACGGATCGACTGCCCAATAGCAGCGGCCAATAGCGACGGAACAGCATTTCCAACCTGCTCGTACTGTTCGACGCGCGAACCAAGGAAGCGGTAGGTATCTGGGAAGGTCTGAATCCGCGCCGCCTCTCTGACAGTGAAGCAACGATCTTGCTCATAGTGGAAATAGGCGCCCCAATGAGGATCACATTTCGTCAGAATGGTCGATGCAAGGCCGTCTGGCGCAACCCGACCGTATCGCTTGGTATGATCAGAACGGCGCGCCCGTTTCATGCCTTTCGGTAGCAGATCCTCGGGAATGTCTGTCCAGTTCCCCCCAGGCGGGATGAACGACATGCGCTTGATGTTAATTTCCCCAAGGCGCGGAGCCTCGTGGTTCAGGACACCATTACTCCCGTGCCTCATGGCAGCCTGAAAATCATTCTGCGCCTTAGTCTTGTAGTCTTTGCGTTTCACCCCGGTTTCCCCGTTCAAGAGAACGGGAAGATCGTCAATCGCATCATGAACACTTACGAAAGAGGGTAGTTCCAGGTTGGTTGGAAGAGCCACGATGTTCTTGCCCTCGAAGTTCGAGGTGAAATTCACCCGGAGAGGCGCATTGCGAACGGGTTCGGGGAACGCGTCAAGAGGATCGGCCTCATCCCCACGAATGCCGATGATCACAGTCCGCCACCGGGTTTGGGGTACGCCGAAATGCGGCGCGTAGAGGATTTTCACATCTGCTCTGTATCCATGCTGACCCAATGCTTGCAAGATAGCCTGCAACGTGCCACCACCTTCGAAAGACACAAGACCGGGGACATTCTCGATCAGGACCGCCTTTGGCTCGAACTCATCGACAAAGCGCAAGAATTCAAGAAAGAGACTGTTTCGTTCATCAGCTGCGGACCGTTTGGGCGCATTGATCGAGAACCCCTGACAGGGCGGGCCACCAGCGACGAGATCAAGCTCACCCTTTTGCAGTCCCAACCGACGACGCACATTGCCAGCATCAACCAAGCGAATATCTCTCGACTCAACGATGGCCTCAGGGTGGTTCAGAGCATAAGTTTCAGCGTGACGCGCTACGATTTCGTTTGCGTACAAAGACTTAAATCCAGAAACGCGCAGTCCTTCAGACAGCCCGCCGGCACCTGAAAACAAATCGATTGATGTAAACTCGACCGCCAAGACGCTTCTCCCCTTTTTCCGAAGGCTCTATCATGCGTACCGATAGCAGGAAAGCTTCGACACTGTCTTCCCTGTTTGTTCTCCTGCTTCACGGCTTTCCAACCGATCTGCGAGGGCTGGAAGCTGCTGCGCTTTCAGCCTGCGCCTCGGCAATTTCTGAGCGTTCTCGCAGAACTCTCCAGATTTTGCATGTGCAGCGAATGACCGCATAGCGGGTCCAGCTGTGGAATCCGAAAGCAATGTCAATCGGCAGCTTCGGGCCGAAAACTGTCCGGCGATTCTAGGGGTTGCTTGCTGCCGCGTCGACCAGCCCCTTCCTGGTAAGCTGCGATGAACTCCGCTCGATCTGCTTTCGCATTCGAGAGCCTCTGATAGCTTCTTTCCATGCCCTTGGCTCGCAGATTGAAGCGGGGAGGATAGTAGGCCGCTGTCTCAGGTAATTGCTGTAGTGCGGGGTACCGCCTGCAATGCTTCCAAACTACGTCAGCTTTCCTGCCGCAAAGGAAGAAGTGTGGCCACTTGAGGAAGACTTCAGTGGCAATCAACAAAACGGGAAAATGGTCGGAGCGAGAGGATTCGAACCTCCGACCCCCTGCTCCCGAAGCAGGTGCGCTACCAGGCTGCGCTACGCTCCGACCGTGAGGGGGTCGGTAACCCCATGCGCGGGCGAATGCAAGCCCTTCTTAGCGGCGCGGCGACAACAATCTTTGCAGGATCGCGGATTTCGGGGCGGTCACCGTTTCGTGGCGCAGGCGGGCGACCGTGGCGGGGCGGTTGGCCGATGCCCCGCTGCCCTCGCGGATGACGATGTAGATGCCCGACGCGATGATGACGCCCGCGCCCAGCAGCGTCGGCAGGTCCAGGGCCTCGTCGAACAGGAACCAGCCATAGGCGGTGGCCCAGAGGATCTGCGAATACTGCATCGGCGCGACGATGGCGGCCTCTCCGGCGCGATAGGCCTGGATGACCAGGAACCCGCCCGCAAGACCAAGGCAGGCGATGACGCCCGCAAGGCCCAGATGCGCCAGCTGCATCGGCTGATATGCGAACCCGAGCGAGGCCCCCGTCGCGATGAAGTTTCCCAGCATCGGCCACATCATCAGGACCAGCGGACGCTCGGACTTGCCCAGCCGGCGGATCGTGACCGCGCCGACCGATGCCGCCAGGGCGCTGACAAGCGCCGCGGCGTGGCCCATACCCAGCTCTTGCCCCGCGCCGGGGCGCAGCACGATCAGCACGCCCGACAGGCCGACGACGACGGCGGCCCAACGGTGGATGCCCACGCGCTCTCCCAGCATGGGGATCGACAGGATGGTGATCAGCAGGGGGGTCGTGAACAGGATCGCATAGACCTGCGCCAGGGGCAGGGTCGAGAACGCGAAGAACCCGCCCATGCCCGCGATCACCGCGCAGCCCGTCCGAAGCAGGACCCAGAACAGGCTGTTGGGCCGCAGCGTGCCCGAATTCGGGTCCCGCATCAGGATCATCGAGATCAGCGGGAAGGACAGCAGCGACGAGAAGAACAGGATCTGAAGCGGCGGGTATGTCTGGCCAAGCGTCTTGATGACGACGTCATGCGTCGCGAAGATCCCCATCGCAGTCAGCTGCAACAGGGCCCCCCTTGACGTTGGCCGACATGACCAATCAGACGCCCTCGGACAGGGCCGCGACGATCAGGTCGCCCATCTGCGAGGTGCTGACGGGGGTGCCGCCCTCGGCGCCCATCAGGTCCGCGGTGCGCGCGCCGTCGGCCAGCACCTTCTCGACCGCGCGCTCCAGCGCGGTCGCGGCCTCGACCTCGGCGAAGCTGTAGCGCAGCGCCATCGCGAAGCTGAGGATGCAGGCGATGGGGTTGGCCTTGCCCTGCCCCGCGATGTCGGGCGCGCTGCCGTGCACGGGCTCGTACATCGCCTTGGGACGCCCGTTCGCCATCGGCGCGCCCAGGCTGGCCGAGGGAAGCATCCCCAGGCTGCCCGTCAGCATCGCGGCCGCATCCGACAGGATGTCGCCGAACAGGTTGTCGGTGACGATCACGTCGAACTGCTTGGGATTGCGCACCAGCTGCATCGCGCCGTTGTCGGCATACATGTGCGACAGCTCGACATCGGGATATTCGTTGTCATGGACCCACTGGACCTCTTCGCGCCACAGGATCCCGGCCTCCATCACGTTGGCCTTCTCCATCGAGCAGACGCGGTTGCCGCGCTTGCGGGCCAGCTCGAACGCCGAACGCGCCACGCGGCGGATCTCGCCGCTGGTATAGCGTTGGGTGTTGATGCCGACGCGGCCACCCTCGTTGTCGGAATTGTCGTCGGCATGGATGCCGCGCGGCTCGCCGAAATAGACGCCCGAAGTCAGCTCTCGCACGATCAGGATGTCGAGGCCCGCGACCACGTCGCGCTTGAGGCTGCTGAAATCGGCCAGCGCGTCGAAGCACTGGGCCGGACGCAGGTTGGCGAACAGGTCCATTTCCTTGCGCAGGCGCAAGAGGCCGCGCTCGGGCTTCACGCTGAAATCCAGAACGTCGTATTTCGGACCGCCCACGGCGCCCAGCAGGACCGCATCGACCGATTGCGCCAGCTCCATCGTCGCATCCGACAGCGGCACGCCATGCACGTCATAGGCGGAACCGCCCACAAGGTCGTGCTGCACCTCAAGCGGAAGGCCGCGATTCGCCTTGAACCAGTCCACGACCTTGACCACCTCGGCCATGACCTCGGGACCGATCCCGTCGCCGGGCAGGATGAGAAGCGAATAGCTGTCGGACATTTGGGCCTCCTTCTGACGACTGAAACGGTTAAGGGCCGCATGGGCGGGGGTCAAGATCACGCGCCCCCTCACGCAAGCTTGCCTTGCGCGCGCGCACCCGGTGGCGGAAGGTGCGGGCGTCTTTGCCTAAGGGGACCGCGATGAAAAGCTGGGACATCTTCATGGCCGCCGCGCTGGTGGCGGGAATATCGCTCTGGGCGCATGACGTGACCGCCCAGCCCGCACCCGACGGGGTGCCAGGCGACCGCCTTGTCGTGCCGCTGCCGGACGTGTCGTCGCTGACCGACGACCAGGCGCGCAGCCTGACGCGCGACCTGGCCGAGCTGAACGTGCTGACCGAGAACTGCACCGGCCACGACATCAGCGACCCCGAATGGCAGCTGATGAACGGCACCACCGACAAGCTGATCGAGCGGCTGGGCATCGACGCGCTGGATTACGACCGCGAATATTTCCGCCCGGCCTTCAGCGTGCTGGAGGACCAGTCCAATTGCGACCGCGTCGATACCGAGGCCCCCGAGATGATCGCCTATCTGACCGAGCTGGGCGGCGGCACGACCCCCGTCACCCCCGGCCTGCCCCAGCCCGAAGCCGAAGCGGCCAAGCCCGACACCACCCAGCCCTGAGCGCCCCTGTTCGCGGCGGGCGGGCTGGTCTAGGATCGGCCCGACCCATGCGAATACTGGACGAGGCCCGATGCCCGAAGCGCCGCTTATCGTTGCACCCAACCTCAAGCGCCGCCTGTCGGGCGTGACGGCGACCGTGGTCCGCCTGATCCCGGTGCAGGCGCGGATGATCGCCATCGCGGCCACGGGGCCGGGCCTGCCCGAAGTCATTCCCCACATCCCCCTGTCGCGCGCGGCCACCCTGCCCCGCGACCGCTGGCGGGTCTGGCACGCAAGGCGCAACACGGAAATGGCCCTGGGGCTGTTTTTGCGCCACGTCCTGCGGCGGCGGTACCGGCTGCTCTTCACCTCGGCCTCGCAGCGGAAGCACAGCGGATATACGCGCTGGCTGATCGGACGGATGGACCGGATCGTCGCCACCTCGGCCAAGGGGGCGGGATACCTGGAACGCCCCGCCGACGTGATCCATCACGGCATCGACACCGCGGGCTTCGCCCCGCCCGAGGACCGCGCGGCCCTGCGCGCAAGGCTGGGCCTGCCCGAAGGCCAGGTGCTTGTCGGCTGCTATGGCCGCATCCGCGAACAGAAGGGCACCGGCGATTTCGTCCGCGCGATGATCCGCCTGCTGCCCGAGCGCCCCGGCGTCACCGCGCTGGTCATGGGCCGTGCCACCGAAAAGCACCGCGCCTTCCTGTCCGACCTGCAGGCGCAGGTCGCGGGGGCCGGGCTGTCCGACCGCATCCGCTTCCTGCCCGAGGTGAGCGTCGACCGCATGGCCGACTGGTACGGCGCGCTGGATCTCTATGTCGCCCCGCAGCGGTGGGAGGGGTTCGGCCTGACCGTCCTCGAGGCGCTGTCCTGCGGCGTCCCGGTCGTGGCCACCCGCGTCGGCGCGTTCGAGGAACTGCTGACCCCCGCCACGGGCACGCTGATCGCCCCCGACGATGCGCCCGCGCTGGACGCGGCGGCCGCGCATTGGCTGGACGACGACGCGGCGCGGGCCTCGGCCGCGCTTGCGGCGCGCGAGCACGCGGTGACGAACCACGACATCGCGGTCGAGGCCGCGGCCCTTGTCGAGATCTATCGCGAGATGCTGGCATGACGCGTGCGGGCTTCCTGATCGCGCGGACCCTGCGGCACGAGGATGCGCTGATGCGCCTGTCGGTCCCGCAGGACGACCTGCTGGACGATCTTGCGGGGCGCGACGTGGCGCTGGTCGGCAATGCCCGCGCGCTGGCCGACAAGGATCAGGGCGCGAAGATCGACGCCGCCGACACCGTGATCCGCATCAATCGCGCGCCCATGCCCGCTGCCGCCAGCCACGGCACGCGGACCGACTGGCTGGCGCTGGCCACGCGGCTGGGCGATGCCGACCGCGCCCGCATCGCGCCGGACCGCATCCTGTGGATGTCCCCCAAACGCAAGCGGCTGGACTGGGCCAGCGCATCCTCGGACGGGTTCTACCTGCATCCGCTGGCGGCGCATCGCGCGTTGCGGGACCGCTTCGGTGCGCCGCCCACCACGGGCGCCATGATGATCGACCTGCTGATGCGGTCGCGGCTGCGGTCGTTGACGCTGCACGGGTTCGACTTCTTCGCCAGCCTCAGCCTGTCGGGACGCCGGACCGCCGGCCAGGTGCCCCACGACTTCGCCGCCGAACGCGCGATGGTCGAGACGCTGCGGGACCGCGACGGGCGACTGCGCATCGCCTGATCGCGGCTGCGCAAGTAATGGGCATTCCGGCACCCGTTTCGGGCAAGACCCTTTCAAACGCGCCATGATTGCGTTAAACGCCACCGACCGCAGGAGAAGGAGTCCCCGCGAATGGGCTATAGAGTCGTCGTCGCCGGTGCCACGGGTAATGTGGGCCGCGAAATGCTGAACATCCTGGACGAGCGCCAGTTCCCCGTCGATGAGATCGCCGTCCTGGCCTCGCGTCGCTCGCAGGGCACCGAGGTCAGCTTTGGCGACAAGACCCTGAAGATTCAGGATATCGACCAGTTCGACTTCACCGGATGGGACATGGCGCTGTTCGCCATCGGCTCGGACGCGACCAAGAAATACGCGCCCGTCGCCGCCAAGGCCGGCTGCGTGGTCATCGATAACAGCTCGCTCTATCGCTATGACCCCGATATCCCGCTGATCGTGCCGGAAGTGAACCCGGACGCCATCACCGGCTATTCCAAGAAGAACATCATCGCGAACCCCAACTGCTCGACCGCGCAGATGGTCGTCGCGCTGAAGCCGCTGCACGACCGCGCCCGCATCAAGCGCGTCGTCGTCTCGACCTACCAGTCGGTGTCGGGTTCGGGCAAGGAAGGCATGGACGAGCTGTGGAACCAGACCAAGGGCATGTACGTGCCGGGTCAGGAAGTCGAACCCAGCAAGTTCCAGAAGCAGATCGCCTTCAACGTGATTCCGCAGATCGACGTCTTCATGGAAGACGGCTCGACCAAGGAAGAATGGAAGATGGTCGCGGAAACGAAGAAGATCGTCGATGCCTCGATCAAGGTCACGGCGACCTGCGTGCGCGTTCCGGTCTTCGTCGGCCATTCCGAAGCCATCAACATCGAGTTCGAGGACTTCCTGGACGAGGACGAGGCCCGCGACATCCTGCGCGAGGCACCGGGCATCATGGTCGTCGACAAGCGCGAGCCCGGCGGCTACACGACCCCGGTCGAATGCGTGGGCGATTTCGCCACCTTCATCAGCCGCATCCGCCAGGATTCGACCATCGAGAACGGCCTGAACCTGTGGTGCGTCAGCGACAACCTGCGCAAGGGCGCGGCGCTGAACGCGGTGCAGATCGCGGAACTGTTGGGCAACCGTATCCTGAAGAAGGGCTGATCCCGAAGGGACATCCCGGACAGAAGAAAGGGCGGCGAGGAAACTCGCCGCCCTTTTCGCATTCGATGCGCGTGCCTTGGATCAGACCGCCGACCAGCGCGTGCCGTCGCCCTCGGCCTGGACCAGCGTGCCGTCGGCGATGTCGTGGATCAGCCCGTGCAGCGACAGGGTGCCCTTCTCGACGGCCTCCTTGACGAAGGGGAAGGTCAGCAGGTTCTGGATCGAGGTCAGCACGGCCTCGCGCTCCAGCGCGGGCACCTGCTCGGCCTCGGGCAGGTCCTTCACGCGGTCGTAGCCGGGGCGCAGGATGTCCATCCAGCGACCGACGAAGCTGGTCGTCTCCTCCATCTCGGGGGCGTGGCCGGAACACATCGCGTGGCAGCCCGCGACGCCGCCGCAGCGGGTATGGCCCATCACGATCAGATGCGTGACCTTCAGCGCCGTCACCGCGTATTCCACCGCCGCCGAGGTGCCGTGCTGCAGCCCGTCGGGCGCGTGCGGCGGCACCAGGTTCGCGATGTTGCGATGGATGAAGAACTCGCCGGAATCCGCGCCGAAGATGCTGGTGACGTGCACGCGGCTGTCGCAGCAGGAAATCACCATGGCGCGGGGGCGCTGCCCCTCTTCGGCAAGGCGGCGATACCATGCGTGGTTTTCGGAATGGGTGGTCGCCTTCCACCCCTCGTAGCGCTTGACCAGGTATTGCGGCAGCGGAGACAGGCTGTTCATCGTGAGACCTCGCTTTCTGGGCCGCGTGATACGCCGCCGATCCGGAAAATTCGAGTGTTTTTCCTCAGCGCGGTCAAGCCTTTCTTCACCCCGAACGGGCAAGCCTGCCCCCTGACGTGAAGGCCGCCGGAGGTAGGAATGGCACAGATTTCGGCGCTTGCGCTGTCCGAACCCGTCCGCGTGGACGGGCGCAGGGTCGCGGATATCGTGGCCCAGCTGGGCGAGGGGGCGGCGCACCGGGTCATCGGGCTGGCGCTGGAACAGCTTGCCGCGACGCTGACCGATGCGGATGCCGCGCTGCGGGCGGGGCGGATCGCCGATGCCGTCGCGCTGTCCGAGACGATCTCGCGGCTGGCATGGCAGATCGGGCTGCTGTCCTTTGCGGGCGTGGCGATGGATCTGGGCGCCGCGGCCGAACGCGGCGACGCCCCGGCGCTGGCCGCGATCCATGCGCGGCTGATGCGGGTGGGCAACCGGTCGCTGACGGCCATCTGGGACCGCAGCGCGATGGCGTGACGGGTTGCGGGCGCCTTCGCAGGCTGTAGGCTGCGGGCGAACTGCAAGGATACCGCCATGACGCCCGAATTCGCCCCGTCCGATGCACCGACCCTTCCCCTTTGGCTGATCTGGTCCGGCGACGACCTGCCCCCCGAGGCCGGCGACTGGCCCGCGGCCACCGGCTTTGCCGCGCGGGCAGGCCAGATCTGCCTGCTGCCCGATGCGGACGGGGGGCTGCGCGGCGCGCTGATGGGCCTGGGCGATCCGGCCCGCGCGGACCGCGAGCGTTTCCAGATCGCCCGCGCCCATGCGCTGCCCAAGGGCGACTGGCACCTGGCGAATGCGCCCGCAGGCCTGGATGCCGATGCGCTGGCCCTTGGCTGGCTGCTGGGGCAATACGGCTTCACCCGCTATGCCGGAACGCCCAAGGACGGCCCCCGCCTGCGCTGCCCCGAAGGTGCCGATGCGGAACGCGCCATCGCGATCGCCACGGGCGAATTCCTGACCCGCGACCTGATCAATACCCCCGCCTGCGACATGGGCCCCGCGCAGCTGGAACAGGCCGCCCGCGATCTTGCGACCCGCATCGGCGCGCGGATCGAGGTGACGACCGGGCAGGCGCTTCTGGACGGCAACCTGCCCCTGATCCACGCCGTGGGCCGCGCGGCCGAAGCTGCCCCCCGGCTCATCGACATCCGCATCGGCGATGACGGCCCGATGCTGACCGTGGTCGGCAAGGGCGTCTGCTTCGACACGGGCGGCCTGAACCTCAAGCCGGGGGCCTCGATGGGGCTGATGAAGAAGGACATGGGCGGGGCCGCGACCGCATTGGGGCTGCTGTCGATGCTGGCGGATACCGGCGCGCTGCGCGGCATCCGCCTGCGCGTGCTGATCCCGGCGGTGGAAAACAACGTCGCGGGCAATTCCTTCCGTCCCGGCGACATCCTGACCAGCCGCAAGGGCCTGACGGTCGAGGTGAACAACACCGATGCCGAAGGCCGCCTGGTGCTGGCCGACGCGATGGCGCTTGCCGCCGAGGAGGGCCCGGACCTGATGATCTCGCTTGCGACGCTGACGGGGGCGGCGCGGGTCGCGCTCGGGCCGGATGTGCCGCCCTTCTATTGCGACGACGACGCGACCGCGCAGGCGATCCAGTCCGCGGGCATCGAGGCGGGCGATCCGGTCTGGCGGATGCCGTTCTGGGCCCCCTACGATTCGATGATCGAGCCGGGCATCGCGGATCTGGACAACGCGCCCTCGGGCGGCATGGCGGGGTCGATCACCGCCGCGCTGTTCCTGCGCCGCTTCGCGCAAGGGGCCACGCGATACGCGCATTTCGACATCTATGGCTGGCAGCCCTCGGCCATGCCGGGGCGGCCCAAGGGCGGTGTCGGCCAGGCATCGCGCGCCATTCTTGCGGCGCTGCCGCGGATCGTGGGCTGACCCGATGGATCGCCGCCTGACGCCCGCGACCGACCGCATCGCCCTGAACAGCCTGCGCGGCACGCTGGATGCGCCCGCATGGACCGACGGGCGCGCGGCCCGCGTGGCTGCCCCCGTGGCCGACCTGCTGGCCCGCCCGGACGGCCCGCGCGACCGGCAGCTGATCTTCGGCACCGACGTCACCGTGATCGAGGATCGCGACGGAGCCAGCTTCGTGCAATCGGCGGACGGTTACTGCGGCTGGGTCGCGGCCGAGGCGCTGCAGATGGACCTTCCGCAGATCACGCATCGGGTCACGGCGCTGGCGACGCATGTCTATCCCGCCCCCGACATGAAGCAACGCGAACTGGGCGCCCTGCCCCATGGCGCGCGTCTGTCGGTCACCGCCACGCAGGGGCGCTTTGCCGAACTGGCGGGCGGCGGCTTCGTCCCCCTTCAGCACGTGGATGCGATGCTGGACCACGACCCGGTGCAGGTCGCGCTGAAATACTTGGGCGTGCCTTACCTCTGGGGTGGCAACAGCGCCTGGGGGATCGACTGTTCTGGGCTTGCGCAGGCGGGGCTGACGGCCTGCGGCATTCCCTGCCCGGGCGACAGCGATCTTCAGCGGCAGGCATTCCCGGAAACCGACCGGATCCGGCGCGGCGACCTGCTGTTCTGGCCCGGCCACGTGGCGATCGCCATGTCCGAGGAGATGATGATCCACGCGACCGCCTGGCAGATGTCCGTCATCACGGAAAACATCGCCGATGCCATCGCGCGGATCGACGCGGCGGGCGAAGGCCCCTTCCTGGGGGCCCGCCGCCCGGACAAGGGCGTCAGAGGTTGAAGACCCGCTCGGGCTGGACCATGCCGCCCTGGTAACGTCCGATGCAGACGGGGCCGGTCGCGTCCGACACCCAGACCAGGTCGCCCCAGTCGGCACCGCCCGTCACCTCGCCCGGATTGCCGTTGCGGATGCGGATCGCGCCCTCGGTGGTGGCGCGCAGCATCGGCAGGTCGGCAAGGCCGGTCTCCAGCGGCAGCAGCTGCGCTTCCAGCCAGTCCTGCGCCTCGCGGTCGACCTTGGCGAACTCGACGCCGTTCTCGGCCTCGAAGGGGCCGGACCAGGTGCGGCGCAGATGCGCGACATGACCGAGGCAGCCCAGCTCGCGGCCCAGATCGCGGGCGATGGACCGGACATAGCCGCCCTTGCCGCAGACCATTTCCAGCCGCGCGGTATCGGGACCGGCCTCCTTCAGGAACAGGCTCTCGACCCAGAGAGGGCGGGCCGCCAGTTCCATCTCGACCCCCTCGCGGGCCAGGTCGTAGGCACGCTCGCCCTCGACCTTGACCGCGGAATAGGCGGGCGGAACCTGCATGATGTCGCCGGTGAACTTCGGCAGCGCGGCGCGGACACGGTCCTCGGTCGGGCGGGCATCGGACTGGCGCAACACCTCGCCCGAGGCATCGTCGGTCGTGGTCTCGGACCCCCAGTTCACGAGGAAGTCATAGCATTTCAGCGCGTCGGTCACGATGGGGACGGTCTTCGTCGCCTCGCCCAGGGCCACGGCCAGCACGCCCGTCGCATCGGGGTCCAGCGTGCCCGCATGGCCCGCCTTCTTCGCATCCAGCGCCCAACGCACCTTGGCCACGACCGAGGTCGAGGTCACGCCCGCCGGCTTGTCCACGATCAGCCAGCCATTGATGTCGCGGCCCTTCTTGCGTGCCATGCCCGTTCTCCTGCAATGGGGAAGGCCGGGCAATTATCCGCCCCCGGCCACGCGGTCAACAGTGACGATCAGCCGGGCGCGCCGACAAGGCCGATGATCGGCCCCATGCTGCGCCCGAAATCGGCGCGGTTCACGTCCGGCGCGAACAGTCGCGATATCGACCCGTCGAAATACAGCGCGTCGCGCACGCCCAGCCCGTCGCGGAACAGCCGCCCGAATTCGTGGAAGGTCACCGGCCTGCTGGAAATCGCGAAGAAGGCCGTCTGCCCGTCCGGCGACACCCCCACCCCGTTGCGGATATAGCGGCTGTCGCTGTCCACGAGGAAACGCGGATGCAGTTCGCCGTCGATGACCAGCATCGGCCCCGACTGGGTCGCAAGACGGCATCCGGGCCGGTCCGCGGCAAAGCTGCGCGATTCGATCACGCGGAACGGCCTGTCGCCGCCCGTGCAGAAGACCCCGTTCGGCAGCATGCCGAAATTGCCGCCGCCCCCGCCGGTGACGATGCCCGATTCCTCGTGGCCGTCGATGACCAGCAGCCCCACGGGGCGGTAATCGGGGTGGAACATCCCGGCATTCATCGCGAAGGCCAGGGCTTCCCCGTCATCAAGCGTCGCGCGGACATTGGCGAAGTTGCGCAGCGGGCGACCGTCGGGGCCGTCCTGCCACAGCCGCAGCGCGGGTTCCTGCGCGGCCTCGACCCGGCACAGGACATAGCCCTGGCCGTCATGTTCCATCCGTTCGCAGGTCTGGGCCGAGGCGGGGATGGCCAGCGCCATCAGCATGCCCACCGCCACGCCCAGGCGGCGCGACAGCTCAGTCCACATCGTCTTCGTCGCCGGTCTCGACATCGCGGCGGACCCGCTCGTCGTTGAACAGGCGGCGCGTCTCGTCCATGCGGTCGAAGGTCTCGTCCAGCTGGAAGCGCAGCTGGGGGGCGTATTTCAGCGACATCTCCTTGGCCACGAGGTGACGCAGCTCGGCCGAATTGCGGCGCAGCGCCTTCAGCGCGTCCTCGGCGTCGTAGCCGCCCAGGGGCAGCACGAAGGCCGTCGCGACCTTGAGGTCGGGCGAGGTCCGCACCTCGCCCACGGTGATGGAGTGCCGGTTCAGGTCCGGGTCGTGCACATCCGCGCGCAGAAGCACGTCGGACAGGGTGCGGCGGATCAGTTCGCCCACCCGCAGCTGGCGCTGCGACGGGCCTTGACCATGTGAAAAGCGGTTCTGTGCCATGGCATCCGATGTAGGGGGTCGCGGGGCGGGCCGCAACGGGCTATCACACGGGCAAAGGCGCGAAATCCGCATGAAAGGACCCCCCAGATGAGCGACATGCAGAAGACCGACCAGGCGAACCGTCCGGGGATCGTCGTCACGGGGGCCTCGGGGCGGATGGGGCAGATGCTGATCCGGCTGATCCTGGACCATCCCGATGTGCGGCTGGCGGGCGCGCTGGAACGTCCGGGCCATGACTGGGTCGGGCGCGACATCGGCACCTGCATGGGCGGGGCCGAGGCAGGCGTCGCGGTGACCGACGACGCGGTCGCGGCCATCGCGCAGGCGCAGGCGGTCATCGACTTCACCGCGCCCGACGCGACGGTGGCCTTCGCGGAACTGACGGCGCAGGCGCGCGCGGTGCACGTGATCGGCACCACCGGCTTCGAGCATCGCCACCTGGACGCGCTGAAGGCCGCCGCCCGCCATGCGCCCATCGTGCGGGCCGGGAACATGTCGCTTGGGGTGAACCTGCTGGTCGGGCTGACGCGCAAGGTCGCGGCCGCGTTGGGCACGGACTGGGACATCGAGGTGGTCGAGGCCCATCACCGCCACAAGGTCGACGCGCCCTCGGGCACCGCGCTGATGCTGGGCGAGGCCGCGGCCGAGGGGCGCGGCGCCGCCCTTGCCGATCTGCGCACCCCCGCACGCGAAGGGATCACCGGCGCGCGTGAAACGGGCAGCATCGGGTTCTCGGCCATCCGGGGCGGCGACGTGGTGGGCGAACACGACGTGATCTTCGCGACCGAGGGCGAGCGCATCGTCCTGCGCCACCTTGCGACCGACCGCGCGATCTTTGCCCGCGGCGCGATCCGTGCCGCCATCTGGGGGCAGGACAAGGGACCGGGCGAGTACGACATGAACGACGTGCTGGGGCTGTGATCCCATGTCGGTTCGGCTGATCGCGGACGAGGGTCTGACCGCGGGACTGGCCCGCATGATGGCCGCAGGGCTGGTCCCGGGCGACACCGTGCTGCTGGACGGTCCGGTCGGCGCGGGCAAGACGCATTTCGCCCGCGCCCTCATCCGCGCGCGTCAGGGCGACCTGGCCGAGGACGTGCCCAGCCCCACCTTCACGCTGGTCCAGACCTATGACGACTCGATGGGGACCGAGATCTGGCACGCCGACCTCTATCGGCTGACCGACCCGTCCGAGCTGGACGAGCTGGGCCTGGACGAGGCCATGTCGGACGCGATCTGCCTGATCGAATGGCCCGACCGGCTGGAGGCCCTGCCGGATGGCGCGATGACCATCGCCATCGGCCCCGCCCCCGATCCCGACCTGCGCGTGATCGACCTCGCCTTCGCGGGCGCAGACCGCATCGCGCAGCGCGCGGCCTTCGTCGCGCAGGCGGGCTGGTCGGATGCGCGGGTCGCGGTCCTTGCGGGCGATGCGTCCGCGCGCAGCTTCTTCCGGCTGCGGCGGGGCGACGAAAGCGCGGTCCTGATGGACGACGCAGCGGGCGACATCGCGCCCTTCCTGCGGATGACGGACTGGCTGCGCGAGCGCGGCCTTGGGGCGCCCGCCATCATCGCGCATGATCCCGACCTGCGCCTGATGCTGGTCGAGGATCTGGGCGACGACCTGGTGGCCCGCGTCCTTGCGGATCAGCCGGACCTGGACGCGGTGATCCACGACCGCATCACCGACCTGCTGGTACAGATCCAGTCGCATGTGCCCCCGTTATTCGTCGACCCGCTGGACGGCACCGCCATGGCCGATCTGACGGCGCTGTTCGTCGAATGTTATCCCGGCGCGGATGCCGCGCCCGACCTGCCCGCGATCGTCGCGCGGCTGCATGACGACCTGGCCGGCGGTCCGCCCGTCCTGTCCCTGCGCGATTTCCACGCCGAGAACCTGATCTGGCGCGGTCCGGCACCCCTCGGGCTGATCGACTACCAGGACGCGGTGGCCGCGCATCCGGCCTATGACCTCGTCTCCGCGCTGCAGGATGCACGTCGCGACGTGGCCCCGGAAACCGAGGCCCGACAGATCGACCGCTTCCTTGCTGCCACGGGGCATGATCCCGATGCCTTCCGCGCGGCCTATGCGCTGATCGGCGCCCAGCGCGCGCTGCGCATCCTGGGCGTCTTCTGCCGCCTTGCGCTGCGCGACGGCAAGACGCGGTACCTGGACTTCATGCCCCGCGTCTGGGCGAACCTGCAGCGCGACCTGGACCACCCCGCGCTGGCGGACCTTGCCCGCGTCCTGCAGCCCGTCGCCGCCCCCACCCCCGACTTCGTCGAAAGGATCCGCGCCCGATGCCAGCCCTGATGATCTTCGCCGCGGGCTTCGGCACGCGGATGCGGCCCCTGACCGACGACCGCCCCAAGCCCTTGGTCCAGGTCGGCGGGCGCACCCTGCTGGACCGCGCGCTGGAGATCGGCATCCAGGCGGGCGCCGCCCCCGTGGTCGTGAACACGCATTACCTTGGGGCGCAGGTCGCCGATCACCTGGCGGGCCGCGACGTGGCCATCAGCCCCGAACCCGACCTGATCCTCGATACCGGGGGCGGGCTGCGCCGCGCGCTGCCGATGCTGGGCGCGGGGCCGGTCATGACGCTGAACCCCGACGTGGTCTGGTCGGGGCCGAACGTGCTGTCGGCGCTGCAGGCGGCATGGGACGGCGACCGCATGGACGCGCTGCTGGCGCTGGTGCCCGTCGCGCGGGCCACGGCACGCAAGGGGGCGGGTGATTTCGCCATGGATCAGGCCGGGCGCATCACGCGGCAGGGCGATCACGTCTATGCCGGGGCGCAGATCATCCGCACCGAGGCGCTGCACGACATCCGCGACCAGGTCTTCTCGTTGAACCTGCTGTGGGACCGCATGATCGCGGGTGGCCGCGCCTTCGGGATGGTCCATCCCGGCGGCTGGTGCGACGTGGGCTATCCCGAAGCCATCCCCATGGCCGAGGCGCTGCTGGATGCGTGAACCGTTCCGCGGGCTCTATTCCCTGCCACCGGGCGTCGATTTCGCGACCGAGTTCGTGCGCGGCCTGCGCGACCGCATGGCCGGTTTCCCGCCCGAGGAAATGGCCCGCGTCACCGTCTATGCCAACGCGTCGTCCACCCTCGGGGCGCTGCGCCGGGCCTTCGACGCGACAGGCCCCGCGATCCTGCCGCGCCTGCGCTCGGTGACATCGCTGGAACCGGGCCCCGCGCTGATGCCCGATCCGCCGCAGGCCCCGCTGGCACGCAAGCTGCAGCTGGCACGGCTGATCTCTCAGCTGCTGAAGCTGCAGCCGGACCTGGGGGCCGCGCATTCGATCCCCGTCCTTGCGCAATCGCTGGCCGACCTGATGACGGAAATGCAGACCGAGGGGCTGGACCTTCAGGCCCTGCTGGACATCGACACGGGCGATCACGCCCGCCATTGGCAGAACGCGCTGCAATTCATCCGCATCGCCGCCGATTTCCACCTTGCGACCCCATGGGCCGACGCCGCGGGGCGACAGCGTGCCGCCGCAATCGCCGCCTGCGAGGATTGCGCCGAGGGTCGCAACCTGCCCGACGGGCCGGTGATCGTCGCAGGCTCGACCGGGTCGCATGGCGCGACGCGGATGTTCATGGAGGCCGTGGCCCGCCTGCCGGGCGGCGCGGTCGTCCTGCCGGGCTTCGACGATCACCAGCCCGATCAGGTCTGGGACGGCCTGGGCGATGCCTCCGACGATCACCCGCAATCGCGCTTCGCCCCCCTCATGCGCCGGGTGGGGCGTCCGCGCCCCTGGACCGACACGCCCCCGCCATCGGCGGATCGCAACCGCCTCGTCTCGCTTGCGTTGCGCCCCGCGCCCGTGACGGATCAGTGGATCGCCGAGGGTCCGTCCCTGCCCGACCTGATCGCCCCCACCGAGGCCCTGACCCTGATCGAGGCCGACCAGCCCGGCCAGGAGGCCGAGGCCGTTGCCCTGGTCATGCGCGACGCCGCCGAACACGGGCGCGACATCACGCTGATCTCGGCGGATTCGGGGCTGATCCGGCGTGTCTCGGCGGCGCTGGACCGCTGGCACATCCGGCCCGACGACAGTTCGGGCCAGCCGCTGTCGCTGACCCCGCCGGGCCTGTTCCTGCGCCAGATCGCCCAGCTCTCGGGCGAGGCGCTGACCATCGACCGCCTGCTGATCCTGCTGAAGCACCCTCTGACCGCGACCGGATCGACGACGATCGGGCGCAACGACATGCTGCGCCTGACGCGCGACCTGGAACTGCACCTGCGCCGGAACGGCCCCGCATTCCCCGATGCGGCAACCCTGCAGGACTGGGGCGACCGGGGCGATGCGCTGCGCAAGACCTGGGCCGGATGGCTGGCCGCGATGCTGGACCGCATGGCGCCCCTTGCCCGCGACCGCGCGCCGCGCCCCCTGCCAGACCGGCTGGCCGATCTGGTGGACCTGGCCGAGGCGCTGGCCGCCGGTCCCTCGGGCGATCCGGCAGCCTCGCGGCTGTGGCAGGACAAGGCCGGGCGCTGCACGCTGGACGTGATGCGCCACCTGCGCGAACACGCCCCCCACGGCCCCGATTTCGGCCCCGCCGACCTGTCGGCGCTGCTGGCCACCGAATTGCAGCGCAGCGCGGTCCGGGAAGACGTCGCAAGCTTCCACCTGCTGCGCATCCGCGGCACCCGCGAGGCGCGGCTCTATGGTCACGGCACGGTCATCCTGTCGGGCCTGAACGAGGGTGGCTGGCCGCAATCGCTGTCGCCCGATCCCTGGCTGTCACGGCAGATGCGCATGGCGGCGGGCCTGCCCGTCCCCGAACGCCAGATCGGCCTTGCGGCGCACGACTTCCAGCAGGCCATCGGCGCGGATCGCGTGTTCCTGACCCGCGCGCGCCGCGATGCCGAGGCCGAGACCATCCCCAGTCGCTGGCTGAACCGCCTCGTGAACCTGATGGGTGGCCTGCCCGACCGCAACGGCCCGCAGGCGCTGGAGGCGATGCGGGCGCGGGGCGCGGAATGGCTGGCCATGGCGCAGGCGATCCAACGGCCCGTGGCGCAGGTGCCGGGGGCGCTGCGCCCCTCGCCCGTCCCGCCCGCGCCGGCCTTCGCGGAACTGCCGGTCACCGACATCTCTCATTTGATCCGCGACCCTTACGCGGTCTATGCCAAGCGCGTGCTGGGCCTGCGCCCGCTGCCGCCGCTGCGGCCCGAACCCGATGCCGCCCTGCGCGGCCAGGCGCTGCATTCCATCGTCGAACATCTGCTGAAGACGAAGCCCCGGCCCGACACCCCGCCCGAGGTGCTGAAGGCGACCTTCCTGCGCGTCGCGGGCGAGGTTCTGGAACAGGAGGTCCCCTGGCCCGTTGCCCGCGCCTTCTGGAAGGCCCGCATCCACGGCATCGCGGACCGCATCGTCGCGGACGAACTGGACCGCCTGTCGCAGGGCGAACCCGTCGTGATCGAGAATCGCGGCCGCGTGGACGTCGCGGGACTGGGCATGGTGCTGACGGCCAAGCCCGACCGGATCGACCTGCTGCAGGACGGGCGGGCGATGATCTACGACTACAAGTCCGGATCGCCGCCGACCGACAAGCAGATCGAACATTTCGACAAGCAGCTGATGCTCGAGGCCGCGATGGCGCGGCGCGGCGGCTTCGACGTCCTTGGACCGGTGGACGTGGCGGGCATCGCCTATATCCAGCTGGGCGGCGAAGGGGCGACCGCCGCCCGCACCCACGATGCGGAAATCGAGGGCCGGAACTGGGACGGATTCGTCGAACTCGTCACGACCTATCTGACGGGGAATGCGGGCTTTACCGCGATGCGCGCGCCGCAATCGGTCAGCTATGCGGGCGATTACGATCACCTGGCGCGGTATGGCGAATGGTCGCTGACCGATGCCGCGACCCCGCGAAAGGTGGGCGATCATGGATGAGGCCACCCGCAACCAGATCGGCGCGGCCGATCCCCTGCGCACCACCTGGCTGACCGCCAATGCGGGATCGGGCAAGACCCGCGTGCTGACCGACCGCGTGGCACGGCTGCTGCTGGGCGGGACCGCGCCGGAACGCATCCTGTGCCTGACCTATACCAAGGCCGCCGCGACCGAGATGCAGAACCGCCTGCTGGCCCGCCTTGGCCGTTGGGCCATGCTGCCCGAGGACGAGCTGCGCGAGGAACTGGCATCCCTGGGCGAGGATCGCGCCCCCGACCTGCCCGAGGCACGGCGCCTGTTCGCCCGCGCGATCGAGGCACCGGGCGGGCTGAAGGTGCAGACGATCCACAGCTTCTGCGCGGCGCTGCTGCGGCGCTTCCCGCTGGAGGCCGGCGTGCCGATGGGCTTTGCCGAACTGGACGACCGCAGCGCCCGCGCCATGCGCGCCGAGATCCTCGAGGACATGGCCGAGACCGGCCACCCCGCCATCGACGACCTGACCGCGCTGGTGGGCGGTGACGGGCTGGACGGGTTCCTCGGTTCGTTCTCCGAGGCCGATTTCGCGACGCCCCCCGATGCGGACGCGATCCGCGCCGCGATGGGCGTGCCGCCGGGCATGACGCAGGACGCGCTGCTGGCGCAGGTCTTCGACGGCAACCAGGGCGATCTGTTCGACGCGATCCTGCCGGTCATGGCCAAGGGCGGGGCGACCGATGCGAAGATCGCGCAGAAGCTGGGCAGCGGCAACTGGCGCGATCCGGGCCAGCCGGAACTGGCCCTGCTGGTCGATCAGTTCCTGACCGGCGCCAAGACCAAGGAGCCCTTCACCGCCAAGATCGGCAAGCTGCCCACCAAGGGCCTGCGCGAAGGCCCCTGCGCGCCCTTCATGGACGATCTGGACGACCTGATGCTGCGGGTGCAGGAGGCCCGGCTGCCCGCGCTTGGCCTTGCACAGGCGGAACGCACGCTGCGCCTGCACCGCTTCGGCCACGAGTTCACGCAGCGCATGGCGCAGGCCAAGGCCGCGAATGGCTGGCTGGATTTCGACGACCTGATCCGCCGCACGGCGCAGCTGCTGGGCGAATCCAGCATGGCGCAATGGGTGCTGTGGCGCCTGGACGGCGGCATCGACCACATCCTGGTCGACGAGGCGCAGGACACCAGCCCCGAGCAGTGGCGCGTGATCCGCCGCCTGACCGACGAATTCACCAGCGGCGACGGCGCGCATGACCGGCCCCGCACGCTGTTCGTGGTAGGCGATCCCAAGCAGTCGATCTATTCCTTCCAGGGCGCCGACATCGCCGTCTTCGAGGACATGCGCGACCGCTTCGGCCAGGATTTCGCCGCCGTCCAGCAGCCCATGCAGACGCGCGGGCTGGCGCACAGCTTCCGATCCTCGCCCGCGATCCTGACGCTGGTCGATGCGGTCTTCCAGGGCGAGGCCGCGCAGGGCCTTGGCGATCCGCCGCGCCACGTGGCCTTCCGCAGCGCCATGCCGGGGCGCGTGGACATCTGGCCCGCCCTGCCCAAGCCCGACAAGCCCGAGCCCGCGGACTGGACCAGCCCCGTCGATGCCCCTGCCGAAAACGACGCGGATGTCGAACTGGGCCGCCTGATCGCCGGACAGATCGCGGAAATGCTTGGCCAGCCCATCCTGGACGGCAAGACGGGCCGCCCCCGCGCCATCCATGCGGGCGACATCCAGATCCTGGTCCAGCGGCGCGGATCGCTGTTCGAGGCGCTGATCGGCGCGCTGAAATCGGCGGGCCTGCCCGTCGCGGGCGCGGACCGCCTGCGCCTTGCGGCCGAGCTGGCCGTGCGCGACATCACCGCCACCCTGTCGGTCCTTGCGACCCCCGAGGACGACCTGAGCCTTGCCGCCGCCCTCAGATCCCCGCTGTTCGGCCTGTCCGAGGACGACCTCTATCGCCTGTCGTCGGGCCGCAAGCGGGGCGAATTCCTGTGGGCGCGGCTGCGCAATTCGGATCACCGCGCGGTCTGGGACATCTTCGCGGACATGGCCGATCACGCCGACTATCTCCGTCCGCACGACCTGATCTCGCGGCTGCTGACGCGGCATGGCGGGCGGCAGGCGCTGCTGGCCAGGCTGGGCGCCGAGGCCGAGGACGGCATCGACGAGCTGATGTCCCAGGCTCTGGCCTACGAACAGGTCGAGACGCCGTCGCTGACGGGCTTCCTCGTGTGGTTGCAGGGCGACGATGTCGAGGTGAAGCGCCAGCTGCCCGGCGGCTCGGGCGGGCTGATCCGGGTGATGACGGTGCACGGGTCCAAGGGCCTCGAAAGCCCCATCGTGATCCTGCCCGAAACGCAGAAGCGCCGCCCCTCGAACATGCAGAAGACGGTGCGCATGGGCGACATGCCCGCATGGCGCGGGGCCGCCGCCGATCGCTGCGATGCCGTGGCCGATGCCGTGGCCGAATGGGAACGCCGCCAAGAGGAAGAACGCCGCCGCCTGCTGTACGTGGCGATCACCCGGGCCGAAAGCTGGCTGATCGTGGCCGCCGCGGGCGACACGGGCGAAGGCCTGGAAAGCTGGCACTCGATGATCGCCGAAGGCGCAGGCGACGCCGACCTGCCCCGCGCGCCCATCCAGATCGAGGGGCTGGGCACGGGCCTGCGCCTGTCCTTCGGCGACTGGCCGGACGGCACGGTCGATCCGCCCGCGCCACCCCTGCCCCCGCGCGCGGCACCCGACTGGGCCATGCGCCTGCCGCCCCAGCCGTCCGAATACCGCGCCCCCGTCGCGGCGACGGCCCTGGGCGGCGCCAAGGCCCTGGCCGCGCCAAGCGATGGCGACCGCGACGCCGCGATGCTGCGCGGCACGCGCCTGCATCTGCTGCTGGAACACCTGCCCCATCACCCCGCGCCCGGCTGGCCCGACATCGCCCGCGCCATCCTGTCCGGGGCCGAGGGCGGCCTGCCCGACCCCGAGGATCTGGACGACCTGCTGAACGAGGCGCAGATCCTGATCACCGCGCCCGACCTGGCGCAGGTCATGGATCCCGGCCAGGAAGCGAATGTCCTGTCCGAGGTGGCCCTGACCGCCCCCCTGCCCGGCATCGGCACGCTGAACGGCGTGATCGACCGGCTGATCGTCACCGCGGACCGCGTCCTGGCCGTCGACTACAAGACCAACACCGAGGTTCCGGCCAACCCCGAGGCCGTCCCCCTGGGCATCCTGCGGCAGATGGCGGCCTATCGCGCGGCGCTGTGCGGGATCTGGACCGACAGGCCGGTCGAGGTCGCGGTCCTGTGGACCACGTCGCGCAGCGTGATGACCCTGCCGGATGCGCTGCTGGACAGCGTCATGCGCGACTTGTCCGGGTCTTGACCCGTGGGGGTGCGGCACATAGCTCTTGTGCGACAAGACCGCCGGTACCCGCCGGTCATTTCCGAGAAAAGGAGCTGAGCATGGCTACCGTGCATGTGAACGATGCCGAATTCGACGCCGAAGTGCGCCAGTCCGCGACCCCCGTCGTGGTCGATTTCTGGGCCGAATGGTGCGGCCCCTGCAAGCAGATCGGCCCCGCCCTGGAAGAGCTGTCGGACGAATATGCCGGCAAGGTCAAGGTCGTGAAGGTCAATGTCGACGAGAACCCCGAACAGGCGGCCCAGCTGGGCGTGCGCGGCATCCCCGCCCTGTTCATGTTCAAGGACGGCGAGGTCGTGTCGAACCGCATGGGCGCGGCTCCCAAGGCCGCGCTGAAGGGCTGGATCGACGAGTCGATCTGATCCGCACGTCCCGTGCCCCGAAGGGCGGCCGGCCTTACACGGGCCAGCCGCCCTTTTTCATGGCCTGGATCAGCCGCTCGTCGGCATCGGGGGCCATCATGTCCAGGCTGTTGCGCCGCAGGAACCAGTCGAGGAACTTCTGTACGGGCGCCTGGTGATCCGGGGCCATCGCGATGGCCCGATCCGCCCCGAGATGCGCCGCGTTCAGCGTGACGTGGTGGAAATCCGACTGCGCGAACAGCACCACCGGCTTGCCCAGGATCAGCCCGTCGAACCCGACCGAGCTGTTCTGCGTCACCACGAAGGCGCAGTCGCGCAGCAGTGCCGCCGTGTCGCCGCCGACGGTCAGGTTCGGAAACTCGTCCTGCAGCCGTTCCAGCGCCTGTTGGTCGCGGTCGTCGTAGATTTCCTTGGGATGCAGCGTCGCGATGCAGGGGCGGCCCGTCATGGCGGCATGCCGGATCATGCCGACCGGGCTGGCCGACTGGAAGCTGCGCCGCTTGCGCAGGTGCCCCTGCAGCGGGATCAGGATGTGATCGCCGCGCTGCGGTTCGGGCCCCGGCAGCACGCGTTCGCGCAGCCGCGCGGCGAAATTCGCGGCGGGACCGTCGCCGATGCGGTCGGGATCGAACTCTGCCCGCGCGATGGGCCAGCGCCAGCGTTCGGCCTGCCTCTCCAGCCGCCAATAGGGATAGTGATAGGCCAGCCGGAAGGTCAGCGCGCGGTCATGGGTCGGGCGCTCCATGTTGAACAGCGCAAAACCCGGACGGGCAGGGGCAAGGGCCCGCGGACCGTCGCCGGAATGGCCGATCCGCACGGTCCAGCCGCGTTCCTGCAGCAGGCCCGTCATCCGGTTCAGGAATCCCAGCCGACCCGCCTTCGCCATCTGCAGAACCGGGGGATGAAGGTAGACGTTCAGCAGCAGATCTTCGCCCATGACGGCAGGCTAGGGTGCCCGCCCCCTGTTTTCAACGGGTTGCAGAAGGGGCAGGGCGCCCATATCTGCTTGGCCGACTGAAGGAAGGAGCGTCCCATGGCAGAGGACAAGTTTCCCGGCTGGCACGGCACCACGATTCTGGCGGTGCGCCGGAACGGCAAGGTGGTCGTCGCAGGCGACGGGCAGGTCAGCGTCGGACCGACGGTGATGAAGGGCAGCGCCCGCAAGGTGCGGCGCCTGTCGCCGGGCGGCCGCGACGTGGTCGTGGGCTTCGCGGGATCGACCGCCGACGCCTTCACCCTGCTGGAACGGCTGGAGAAGAAGCTGGAGGCCGCGCCCGGCCAGCTGCAGCGCGCCTGCGTGGAACTGGCCAAGGACTGGCGCACGGACAAGTACCTGCGCAATCTCGAGGCCATGCTGATCGTCACCGACGGCACAGACCTGCTGGTCGTGACCGGCGCGGGCGACGTGCTGGAACCGGAATTCGACGTCGCGGCCATCGGCTCGGGCGGGAATTTCGCGCTGGCCGCCGCGCGCGGGCTGCTGGAAAGCGACCTGGATGCCGAAGAGGTAGCCCGCAAGGCCATGCAGATCGCGGCAGACATCTGCGTCTATACCAACGGTCGCCTGACCGTCGAGGTTCTGGGCTGAGACCCGAGGAGACAAGCGAAATGACCGACCTGACCCCAAGCCAGATCGTGTCCGAACTGGACCGCTTCATCATCGGCCAGAAGGACGCGAAGCGCGCCGTCGCCGTCGCCCTGCGCAACCGCTGGCGCCGCAAGCGCCTTGGCGACGACCTGCGCGACGAGGTGTATCCCAAGAACATCCTGATGATCGGCCCGACCGGCGTCGGCAAGACCGAGATCAGCCGCCGACTGGCCAAGCTGGCCAACGCGCCCTTCGTCAAGGTCGAGGCCACGAAGTTCACCGAGGTCGGCTATGTCGGGCGCGATGTCGAACAGATCATCCGCGACCTGATGGACGCCGCGATGAACGACACCCGCGAACGCATGCGCGAAGAGGTGAAGGCCCGCGCGCATGGCGCCGCCGAGGATCGCGTGATCGAGGCCCTGGCCGGCACCGACGCGCGCGAGGGCACGCGCCAGATGTTCCGCGACAAGCTGAAGCGCGGCGAACTGGACGACACCGTGATCGAGCTGGAGGTGGCCGACAACTCGAACCCGCTTGGCGGGATGGAGATGCCGGGCCAGCCCGGGCAGCCCATGGGCGGCATGATGGACCTGTCGGGCCTGATGAAGGCCTTCGGCGGTCGCCGCGTGCGCCGCAAGGTCACCGTCGCCGAAAGCTACGAGCTGCTGATCGCCGAAGAGGCCGACAAGCTGCTGGACGACGAGACGATCAAGGCCGCGGCGCTGGATGCGGTGCAGGAGAACGGCATCGTCTTCATCGACGAGATCGACAAGGTCTGCGCGCGCAGCGATGCCCGCGGCGGCGATGTCAGCCGCGAGGGCGTGCAGCGCGACCTGCTGCCGCTGATCGAGGGCACGACCGTCAGCACGAAATACGGCGCGGTGCGGACGGATCACATCCTGTTCATCGCCTCGGGGGCGTTCCACGTCGCCAAGCCGTCGGACCTGCTGCCCGAACTGCAGGGCCGCCTGCCCATCCGCGTCGAACTGCGCGCCCTGTCCGAGGACGATTTCGTCCGCATCCTGACCGAGACCGACAACGCCCTGACGCGCCAGTATACCGCGCTGATGCAGACCGAGGGCGTGACGGTGTCCTTCGCCCCCGACGGCATCGCGGCGCTGGCCCGCATCGCCGCCGAGGTGAACGCCTCGGTCGAGAATATCGGCGCGCGCAGGCTCTATACCGTGATCGAGCGCGTCTTCGAGGAGCTGTCCTTCAACGCGCCCGACCGCCAGGGCGAGACGATCGAGGTGGATGCCGCCTTCGTCGAGACCCATATCGGCGACCTGTCGCGCTCGACCGACCTGTCGCGCTACGTGCTGTAAGGCGCAAGGGAACCCCGGCCGCCCAGCCGGGGTTCGCCCCTTGTCGAAACGCTTCGAACAAGGGGACAGGATATGGGTTGGCTTTTCAGCATCGTCATCTTCGCGCTGGACGTCTGGGCGATCGCCTCGGTGATCAACACGAACGAATCCAACAAGACCAAGATCATCTGGATCCTGCTGATCGCGATCCTGCCGGTCATCGGCCTGATCATCTGGTATTTCGCCGGACCCAAGGCGAAATATTCCTGATCGGCTTCGGATCAGCGTCTCAGATAGACGTAATACGCGCCTTCGCCGCCATGCCTGAAATGCGCGGCGCTGACCTGCTGCACCACCAGCCCCAGGGGCGCGGTGTGCAGCCAGTGCGGCACCTGGTGGCGCAGCGCGCCGGGGCGCGTGGGCAGGGGGCCGTGATCGCCACGGCCCTTGCCCGTGATCACCAGGACCAGCCGCAGCCCCCCCGCATGACATGACAGGATGAACTGTATCAGTTCGGGATGCGCGGCAGCCAGCGTCATGCCGTGCAGGTCCAGACGGGCCTCGGGCTTCAGCTTGCCCTGCGTCATCTTGCGATGCGTCTTGGCATCCATGCGCAGACCCGACTGCGCCAGCCGTTCGGCGGGCGAGGGGCTGCGCTGAACGACCGGCTTGGCGGGCAACGCGGATTGTCCGACGCGAAAGGCGGGCAGGGGCTTGGCGGGAACGGGACGCGACGATGCCGCCTCGACCGGATCGGCGTCGGGCGGCAGAGGGGTGTTCCGGCGCGGATGCATGGGCTGCGCGCTTTCGGCCACGCGCGACCACAGCTCGCGATCCTCGTCGGACAGAAGCTTGCGGCGACGGCGCATCAGCCCGTCGCGACAAGCTGCCAGTTCGGATCGTCGGTGCCCATGGCCCGCGCGAAGGTCCAGGTGTCCTTCTGCTTGCGCGACGCCTTGGGATCGCCCTCGACCACGTTGCCGTCGGCGTCGCGAGTGGCGACGATCAGTTCCGCCAGGAAGCGGACCGAGACCTCGGCCTCGCCTGTGGTGCGGTCGAACTCGGCCCCGGCAAGCGTGGTCTCGCGCGTGCCCAGATACTGCGCCTCGACGGTCTGGCCCGCGGCCTCGCGCTGGTCGATGACGGACTGGAAGGCCTCGGCCACGGGGGCGGCCAGGAAGGGGCGCACCTCGGAGATGTCGCCGCGTTCGAAGGCCATCAGGATCATCTCGTAGGCCTGGCGCGCGCCGCCCAGGAACTCGCCCACGGCGAAATCGGGCTCGGCCTGCTTCATCTGCGCCAGCGCGGTGGCGGCGGGGCTGCCGGCATCGACATGGTCCAGGATGTCGTGATCCTGTTCCTGGGCGCTGCCCTCGATCACCTCGAAACGGGCGGGTCCGCTGTCGGGGGCAGGGTTCTCGACCTTGGGGGGTTCGAACCCGTCGCGCGTTCCCAGCACGTTTTTCAGGCGAAGCATCACGAAGATCGCGATCCCTGCAAGGACAAGCAGCTGGAGAATCGGGTTGGACATCGTGCACCCTCTGGTCGGTGTCATTGGTCTTTGGACGTTCAGCCATTATGTAAGCATGGCCCCGGTGCAAGTCCAGTTGCCGCGCCGGATCAAGAAGGAGTGCACATGAAGCTGTTCTGGCTTTTCCTGCTGGTCCCGATCATCGAGATCGGTCTTTTCATCCAGGTCGGCGGCCTGATCGGGCTGTGGCCCACGCTGGCCATCGTGGTCCTGACCGCCATCGTCGGCACCGCGCTGATGCGCAGCCAGGGCGCGCAGGCATGGCTGGAAATCCAGCGCAGTTTCGGGGAAATGCGCGATCCGACGCGGCCCCTGGCGCATGGCGTGATGATCCTAGTCGCGGGCATGCTGCTGCTGACGCCGGGTTTCTTCACCGACACGATCGGCATGCTGCTGCTGGTTCCGGGCATCCGCGAGGGGCTGATGCGCCAGCTTGCGTCCCGCGTGAAGGTCAGCAGTTTCCAGATGCATTCCGCGACGATGGGCCGCAACCCGAACGCCCCCTATCGCGCGGGCGATGACGAAGGCGTGATCGACGGCGACTATACCGTCGCGCCCGACGACCCGCGCGCACCGGTGGACCTGCCGCCGGAACTGGATGACGACAGCGGCGGACGCGGTCCGGGCCGGTCCGGCTGGACGCGGCATTGAGGCAGGGCGGGGCTGCTGCTACTAATCACCGCGAAACAAGGAAAACCCGAGGGACGAGAATGGCCGAAGAAGACACCCAAGCGAACGGCGCAGCCGCTCAGCCGCAGATGCGCATGAACATCCTGGCGCAGTATATCCGCGACCTGTCCTTCGAGAACGGCGTCGCGCAGAAGGGCGCGCCGCAGGGCGAACTGGCCCCCGAGGTCTCGGTCCAGGTCAGCATGGACGCCCGCAAGCGCGGCTTCGAGAACCAGTACGAGGTGATCACCAAGTTCCGCGTGACCTCGAAGAACAAGGGCGACGGCACGACGCTGTTCATCGCCGAGCTGGACTATGCAGGCGTCTTCAACATCGAGGGCGTGCCGCAGGAACAGCTGCATCCCTTCCTGATGATCGAATGCCCGCGCCTGCTGTTCCCCTATGTGCGCCGCATCATCTCGGACCTGGTGCGCGACGGCGGCTTCCCGCCCTTCAACATGGACCCGGTCGATTTCGTGGCGCTGTACCGCCAGGAACTGGCCCGTCGCGCCCAGCAGGGCCAGGCGGAACAGGCGCCCGCGGACCAGAAGCTGTCCTGATCCATGGCGGCACGCCCCGCCCGCGCCTGGCAGCGGATGCTGTCCGGGCGCAGGCTCGACCTGCTGGACCCCACCCCCGTCGATATCGAGATCGAGGACATCGCCCACGGGCTTGCCTTCGTCGCGCGGTGGAACGGGCAGACGCAGGGCGACTGGCCCTATTCCGTGGCCGAGCATTCGCTGCTGGTCGAGGAGATCTTCGCGCGGATGTATCCCGAATGCGATCCGCGCTGGCGGCTGGGGGCGCTGCTGCATGACGCGCCGGAATATGTCATCGGCGACATGATCTCGCCGGTGAAGGCCGCGTTGGGGCCGGATTACAGGCTGATGGACCAGCGCTTGACGGCGGTGATCCACCAGCGCTTCGGCCTGCCCGCGCAACTGCCAACCACGATCAAGAAGCGCATCAAGGATGCCGATCGCGTCTCGGCCCGGCTGGAGGCCGTGTCGATCGCGGGCTTTTCGGAAACCGAGGCGCGGCGCCTGTTCCCCATCCCCGAGGCCCATCGCCTGCCGGGGCTGGAGATCGCGCTGCGACCGCCCGCCCAGACGCGGCAGGCCTATCTTGCGCGCTTCGCGCAGCTGATCGACCTGATCGACGCCGCGCGCAAATGAGAAGGGGCCGCATCGCGCGGCCCCCTTTCCTTATCCGATCAGCAGGTCTTCCAGCTGCTTCCCGTTGTCGAGGTTCTCGACCACCCAACGGGGTTTGCGGCCACGGCCCGTCCAGGTCATGGTCGGATCCTGCGGATTTGCATATTTCGGCGGCACGGTGCCCGCGCGCTTGGGCTTGCCGGTGGTCAGGTCCGACAGGTTGAAGCCGTATTCGCGGGCCGCTTCCTCGACCGCCACCAGCGCCTCGCGGCGGCGGCGTTCCTCGTAGGAATTGATCGCCCGGTCCAGCTTCGAGCGCAGATCACGCATGTCCTTCAGCGACATTTTTTCCAGATCGATGGTCATTTCATCTGCTTTTATTACTTGGATTGATAACCCGAATATAAACAAATTTATTATGCCATCAAGCGATCAATTGTATTCCCTTGGTAACCAAAAGGTTATCTTGGCCCCCTCTTGGCAAGAATACGCTGAAGCGTGCGGCGATGCATGTGAAGACGGCGCGCCGTTTCGGAAACGTTTCGGTCGCATTGTTCATATACGCGCTGAATATGTTCCCATTTGACGCGATCGGCGGACATGGGGTTCTCGGGCGGGGGCGGCAGCAATTCGCCACTGGACAAAAGCGCGGCCGTCACGTCATTCGCATCCGCCGGTTTCGCCAGGTAATCCGTCGCGCCCATTTTCACGGCAGCGACGGCGGTGGCGATGGCCCCGTATCCGGTCAGGACGATGATCCGGGCGTCCTGACGGCGCTCGCGCAGCGCCTCGACCACGTCCAGGCCGTTGCCGTCCTCCAGCCGCAGGTCGATGACGGCATAGGCGGGCGCGCGCGTCTCGATGCCCTTCAGCGCGCCCGCGACCGTGGGCGAGGTTTCCACCTGGAAACCCCGTTTCTCCATCGCGCGAGCCAACCGGTTCAGGAATATCTCGTCGTCATCGACAAGCAGCAATGACGGGTCCGCGCCTATTTGAATATTCATATCGGTCATCGGATATTCTCTCCCGGTTGTTTTTCTTGATCTGGCGATTGCACGTTTCGGATGCAAACCGCTGCGACGAAATGCCTTATCCGGCGTTCAGGAAACACCCGACGGTCTCGACCAGTTTCTCGGGCGAGGCGTCGCGCGGGAAATAATCCACCGTGCCCGCTTCGGGCAGCACCAGGTAGGTGTTGGTCATGTGATCGACCAGGTAATACTGGTCGTCCTCTTCGTCATGCGCCTTGTAGTAGTTGCGCCAGCCCTTGTTCACGGCCGCGATTTCCTCGTCGCTGCCGGTCAGGCCGACCATCTGGCCGGGGAACAGGCTGGTGAAATCGGCCAGCACCTCGGGGGTGTCGCGCCGGGGATCGACGGTGACGAAGACGTTCTGCACATCGACGCCGGCCTCGTTCAACTGGGCCACGGCCTCGGCGTTGCGGGCGGTGTCCAGCGGGCAGACATCCGGGCAGAAGGTATACCCGAAGTAAAGCAGGCTGGGCTTGTCGAACACCTGGTCCTGCGTGACGCGCTGCCCTTCGGTATCGGTCAGCGTGAACTCGGTGCCGAAGCTTTCCATCCCGCCCGCGACATTGCCGCTGCGGCATTGCGCGTAATCCGTCCCGTCATCGCGGGCCGCAAGATAGGCGCCCCCCGCAACCAGCAGCAGCCCCGAGGCCACAGCGGCCGCCAGCATAATCCTGCGATCGGCCATCGTGGCCCCCTTTTGTCGCGTGTCATTCGGGCGCATTGATCGCAAAGGGGGGCTTGGGTATCAAGGCGCCCTATGTCGCAGCCGGGGATGGCGATGGAATTCCAAGACCAGTCTGGCCTTCCGGTCGACCCGACCGAGACCCACAAGGCCGAGCCCATCCGCATCCGCACGCTGGTCCTGCTGCGCTGGTTCGCCATCGGCGGCCAGATGGCGGCGATCGTCGTGGCATGGATCATGGGCATCGGCTTCATCAAGGCGCCGGTGCTGTTCCTCGTGGCCTGTTCGGTGACGATGAACGTCTGGCTGTTCCTGCACCCGCCCAAGCGCACCTCGCCGGGGCGGGCGGTCAGCCAGCTCAGCTTCGACCTGGTGCAGATCTCGACGCTGATGGCGCTGACGGGCGGGATGGCCAACCCCTTCGCGCTGCTGGTGCTGGCGCCCGTGACCATCGCCGCGGCCTCGCTCAGCGCGCGGCAGGTGATCGCGCTTGGCCTTGCGACGGTGGCGCTGATCTCGGTCGCGGCGATCTTCGCGCATCCGCTGACCGCGCCCGACGGGCAGATCCTGCGGATGGAGCCGATCCTGGCGCTTGGCCACTGGGTCGCGCTGGTGATCGGGGTGGTCTTCTTCGCGGGCTATGCCCACCGCGTCACCGGAGAGCTGTCGGACACGTCGAACGCGCTGTTCGCCACGCAGATGGCCCTGTCGCGCGAACAGCGGCTGCAGCATCTGGGCGGCGTCGTGGCCGCGGCCGCCCACGAGATGGGCACCCCCCTTGCGACCATCAAGCTGATCGCGGGCGAGCTGGCCGACGAGCTGGCCGACCGCCCCGAGCTTAAGGCCGATGCCATCGCGCTTCGCGACAGCGCCGACCGCTGCGCCGCGATCCTGCGCAGCATGGGCCGCGCGGGCAAGGACGACCTGCACATGCGCGCAGCCCCGCTTGGCGCCGTCCTCGAGGATGCCGCAGGCCCCCATGCCGATCGCGGCCCCCTGGTCGAGATCAACGCGACCGGCCCCGTCATCCACCGCGACCCCGCCATCATCCACGCCCTGCGCAACCTGATCCAGAACGCGGTCGATTTCGCGGAAACCCGCGTCGTCATCGACGGCTATGCCACGGGCAGCACGCTTGGGGTGACGATCCGCGACGACGGGCCGGGCTTTCCGCCGCAGCTTCTGTCGCGGATCGGCGACCCCTATCTCAGCCGCCGCTCCGAGGCGCAGCGCGGCAATTACGAGGGGATGGGCCTGGGGCTGTTCATCGCCAAGACGCTGCTGGAACGCAGCGGCGCGCGGCTCAGCTTCGCGAATGGCGGGCCGGGGGCGATCGTCACCGTGCGCTGGCCCCTGGACCGCATCCGCAGCGAGGATCGTGCCGCCCTTGCCCATAATCCGCAGATCGAGACATAGCGCCTTAACCAGTTGTTAAGCTAAACCCGTCTAAGCCTGTCGGGGCGGTCAATGGGGATGTCGACATGTTTGCGGACGGCGCGATGGTCTTGGGTGCTGCGGTGCTCTGCGGTTCTGCCTCGGTTGTGCTGGGGGTGCTGGGCGTCCGGCTGATCGACCGCCGCATCTCGGGCGGGGGCAGGGCGGGCATGTCGGCCAGCCTCGATGCGCCGATCCAGCCGATGGTCTTCCTGTTCCGCGACGGCACGCTGGTCGATGCGACCGCCCCCGCGCGCGCGCTTCTGGACCGGATCGGGCCGCCAGACGACGACTGGGGCCGCCTGATGCGCTGGATCGGCCCGCGCATCCCCGTGGCCCGCGAACAGATGCAGCAGCTTGCGCGGCTGGGCCGGTTGGACCTGCGCGGCGGCGAGGGGCAGGGCGCCGCGACCCTTCGCCTTCTGGCCGAGGATATGGGCGAGGGCGTCGCCCGCATCACCCTGTGCGATCCGCAGGCCGAACATGCGGGCATCGTGGTGGACAGCATGTCGCTGCAGGCGATGGAGGAGGAGCTGGGCCTGCTGCGCACCGCGCTGGACCAGACCCCCATGCTGATCTGGCGCCAGGATGCGCAGGACAGGATCACCTGGGCCAATGCCGCCTATCTGCGCCGCGCCGAGAACCGCCATCACGGCGCGCTTGGCTGGCCGCTGCCGCGCCTGCTGGAATCGCCGCGCCCCGTGCCGGGGGCGGGCACCGCCACGCGCCGCGCCGCGCTCGAGGAACACGGGCAGGTGTCCTGGTACGATGTCCACAGCCACCGCACCGGCGATCAGACCATGATGTTCGCGCTGCCCGCCGATGCCGCGGTGCGCGCCGAACGCAGCATGCGCGATTTCCTGCAGACGCTGACCAAGACCTTCGCCGACCTTCCCATCGGCCTTGCGATCTTCGATCAGCGCCGGAACCTGCAACTGTTCAACCCCGCGCTGATCGACCTGACGCGGCTGCCCGCGGGCTTCCTGACCGCGCGCCCGACGCTGTTCGATTTCCTCGACCAGCTGCGCGAATTGCGGATGGTGCCCGAGCCCAAGGATTATCGCAGCTGGCGCCAGCACATGGCCAACCTGGAAAGCGCCGCGGCCACCGGCCACCATGTCGAGACGTGGTCCCTGCCAAGCGGCCAGACCTATCGCGTGACGGGCAGGCCCCATCCCGACGGCGCCGTCGCCTTCCTGTTCGAGAACATCACCAAGGAGATGACGCTGACCCGCAAGTTCCGCGCCGATCTGCTGCTGGGCACCACCGTTCTGGACGGGCTCGAGGATGCGCTGCTGGTCTTCGACAGCCACGGCCAGATCATCCTGCACAACGAGGCCTATCGCGCCATCTGGGGCGAGGGCGAGGAGACGCTGTGCGCGACCATATCGGCGTGGGAGGCCCGCATCGGCGCCGGACCCGCGCTTGCGGCCCTGCGCGATGCCCTGGGACGGGCGTTCGAGGACCGCCCCCTCAGCGGGGCGATGGCGGGACCGGGCGACCGGCTGCTCGGCTGGACGCTGACCCCGTTGTCGGGCGACCGCGCGATGCTGCGTTTCCGCGCGGTGGCGGGCCAGCCCGTCCCGGGCCGGGCCGAACTGTTCGAGGCCGTGGGCGATTACTGAGGCGCGGCCTCAGTAATCCCTCTCGAAGAAAACGCCCACGCTGCTGGTCCCGTCGCTGCCGACCGAACCGCGCGCGCGCAGCGAATTGGTCAGGTCCAGGTTCAGGTTGATCGTGCTGGTCCCGTCCGCATCCACCGCGACATCGGTATAGACGTTCTCGGAGATGTAGCGTCCGGCGCGGACCTGCACGTTCCCGTCGTCATCCGTCGTCAGGTCCAGATCGTCCAGCCCCGCGCTTTCACGCAGGTTGCCGATGATCCCGTCGCCCCCGCGCCCGGCCAGCACCGCGATGGCATTGGCCAGCTGGGCCGCCTGAAGCGGGCTGATATTGTCCAGTCCGCGCCCGAACAGCAGCTGCGACAGCACCTCTTCCTGCGGCAGCTCGGGCGAGGATTCGAACGTGATCTCGGGATCGCGCACCTCACCGTCGATGATGATGCGGGTGGTGATCCCGTCGCGATCCGTCTCGGCCACGAGGCGGATCACGGGGATCAGGCTGCCCTGCAGCTCGACCAGGCCCTCGGTCAGGTCGAACCGGTTGCCCAGCAGATCGACCCGGCCCCGGATCAGTTCAAGGTTCCCGATCGGCACCACGTTGCGCGAGGTGCCCTGGATGCGGAAGCCGCCGCCCATCTCGGCATCGACGCCCCGACCGCGCACGAAGACCTGGTTCTGCGCGTTGATGACCAGGTCCAGGCGCGGCGGATTGGCGGGCGGCGTCGCAGGCGGACCGCCAAGACCGGCCTCGGATGCGGCACGGCTGGGATACCCCTCGAGGCCGGCGCGCGCACGGGTGGCCCGGACCGGCGGCCGCTGGCTGCCCACATGGTTGATGTCGGGAATGGCCGTCGCCCCGCCCAGCCCCGTCGAGGGGATGCGGAACTCGGTCTGCAGCAGGTCGATCTGCCCCGAGACCAGCGGCCCGGCGGCAAGATTGCCCGCGATCGTGATGTCGCCATCCACCAGCGTCTCGTAGAGGTTCGGATCGCGCAGCTTCACCTGCCGCAGCCCGATGCCCAGATCCAGCGTGTTGCGCGTGATGTCGAAGGGCCCGCTCATGCGCATCTGGCCGCCGGCGGCCACGTCCACAAGCCCGTCGATATCGACGATGCCGCCCCGGAAGCCCATGGTGAAGTCCATGTTCTGCAGCCGAAGCCCCAGCCCCGGATCGACCATCTGGCCATCCGACAGGCGGATCTGGCCGCCAAGCGATTGCAGCGCGGGCGGCCCGTCGATGCGCAGCGCGATGTCCAGCGGCCCCGCGAAGTTCCGCGTGCGCATGACCATGTTGGCCAGCGTCGCGCTGGAGCGGCCGTCGATGCCGATATCCAGGTCCGAGCCGTCCTTGGCTGCGGTCCCGGTGATGGCCAGCCGCGTGTCGCCGGGTGCCGTCGCGTCCAGGTCCAGCGCATAGGTCGCGCCCTGTTCGCGCACCACGCCGTCCAGCGTCACCGGCCCCGCGAAGTTCGGAACCAGCAGCTCCAGGTTCGCCAGCCGCCCGTCCAGGTCGATCCCCGCAGCGGGCGATCCGCTGGCGACCAGACTGACCTGCGGATTGCGCAGGTCCAGCCGCTGGACGGTCACGCCGCCTGCACCCTGCGATGCCGCAAGGTCGAAGCTCGTCTGGCCCGCCAGCACGGCATCGGCCTTTTCCTGGCCGATGCGCAGCCCGTCGGCGGTGCCGTTCGCGGTGATGCTGCGACCATCGGCGGTCTCGGTCAGGCCCAGCTGCGCATTGACCGACCCGCCGAAGCCGCCGCCCAGGAATCGCAGGTCGCTGGCGCGCAGATCCGCGGTGACATCGGTTTCGCCGCCGCCCACGCGGCCGTCCGCCTCGACCTGAAGCCGCGGGTTTTCCACCTGCGCGGTCTCGATGCTGAAGACGCCGTCCTGTTCGGTCCCGGCGACGCGCAGGCGGGTCTCGCCCGCCAGCGCGCCATCGACCTGCGCCTGCCCGAAGGACAGGTCGCGGCCCGTGCCGTCCACGCTCAGCCTGCGGATGCCGTCACCGGCCTCGGCAAAGGTGCCGCTGGCGGTGACGCTGCCCTGCCAGCCCTGGCCAAACGGCGCAAGCGAGGCGATCTCGACATCGCCGCCCAGATCGGTGACGCCCTGGCCCAGCACGCCCGACACGACCGCGCGCAGCTGGTCGTTGGTGACCCGCCCGTCCGAGATGGTCAGCACGCCGTCCTTCTCGGTCGCCTCGACCAGCAGGCGCGTCGTGCCCGTCAGCGCATCCGGCCCGGTCCCGAGCGACAGGTCCTGCCCCGTGCCCGTCAGGCGGATGCTGCGGGTGCCGTCAGCCTCGGACAGGGTGGCATTCGCGTCCAGCCCGCCCGACCAGCCGTCCTGAAGGCGGCCCAGATCGGTCAGCGACAGGTCCATTTCCGCGTCCAGATCGCCGGGCGCGAAGCTGCCCTGCGCATCCGCCGCGAATTGCGGGTTCGACACCTGGAAGCCCTGCAGGACATAGCTGTCGTCGGATTGGACCGCCTCGGCGGTCAGGTCGGTGCGACCCGCCATCAGCTTGTCCAGCATCTCGATGCCGACGCGCAGATCGACGGCCTGCCCGTCCAGCAACAGCTTGCGCGCGTCGTTGGGGCCGGTCATGCGGGCGGTCACGTCCAGCGAACCGCCCATCGTCTCGTCCGCCTGCGCCAGCGAGGGGGCCTCGATCCGGGCGGTCACGTCGCTGGCATCGGAACTGATCGTCCCCGAGGCATCCGCCGTCAGGCCCTGCGCGCGGATCGCCAGCGCGTCCAGCGTGGTGCCGGTCTCGTCGCGGCGGGCATCCAGGTCGATGGTCGAACGCCCCCGCAGCAGCCCGTCCAGCTGCGGCTGGTCCAGCGTGATGTCGTCGCCCGCAATGCTGGCCTGGATGTCGAAACCGTCGGTCAGCAGGGTGTAATACCCGCGCAGGCTGGCATCGGCAGCCCCGCTCATGGGGCGTCCCGCCAGCGTCGAGATGCGGGCCAGGTCGCCATAGCGTGCCGTCGCGTCGGCGGTCAGGGTGATGCCGCTGTCCAGCCCCGCGACCAGGAAATCGCCGTCCAGCCCGAAATCGGCGCCTTCAAGCGTCACGTCGCGGATATCCAGCGCATTCCCGGGGGCAAAGTCGAAATCGGCGCGGCCGGTGATGGCGGTGCCGATGGCCTCGGTCAGGCCGGGATCGACGAAGCCCATGTCCTCGGCGGCGAATTCCAGCGCGCCGGTCACGTCGGTCAGGGCGCCGCCATCCAGTAGCACCTCGCCCGCGCCGTTCAGGTTCAGGTCGCCCATGCGGACCGAGCCCGTGTCCAGCTGGCCGATATTGCCGGACAGCGTCCAGCCCTCGCCCTGCGCGGCATCGTAATCCAGGAGCAGCCGGCCCGATTCCACGGTCGCGTTCTCGCCCGCCATGGGCAGGGCCACGGGCAGTTCGGCCGCGCCGGCATCCTTGCCGAGGGTGACGGTCAGCAGCGCGCGTTCCGGCGCGGACTGGTCGTTCGTCGCAAGCTGGCCTTCGACGTGCAGCGCGCTGGTGCGCAGGTCCAGTTCCGGGATCGACAGGCGGCCCGTATCGGCCCGGAAACCCTGCGCGACCAGCTGCGTGTCCCGCCCGAAGAAGGCGCGGTCGTCGGGCGGCAGCAGCGCCGCGATGTCGCCGCCGATCCACATGTCGAAGCCGGTGCCCGTGGCGCCAGTGTCATCGGTCGTGCCGGCGGCGCTGACGCGACCGGTGATGCGGGGCTGGCCATCGCTGGACAGGCGGATGTCGGCGGCGAAATCGCTCAGCGCGCCTTCGCCGCTGATCTGCGCGGCAAGGGCAGGGCGGTCGTGGATGCCCACGAGGTTCGCCAGGATCCCGTCCTCGGCCTCGTCCAGGCCCAGGTTCAGGCGCAGCACCTCGGTCTCGTTCGAGTATCCCGCATCCAGCACGAACTGGCCGCGCGGGCCGTCCAGGCGGTCGATGGTCAGGTCGGCATCGCCCTCGCCCCCGGCAAGGCCCAGATTGCCCGCCACCTTCAACGAGGCCGCGACCCCCATCACCGGCTCGCCCAGGCGGACGCGATCGGCGCGGATCTCCTCGATGTTCAGCGAGACGGGCAGCTCGGGCAGGGCGAAGGGCGTGGCCTCGGCCTGCACCTCGTCCTTCTCGCCGCCGGGCAGGCGGGGCAGGTCGATCTCGGATGCCGACAGCTCGGCGATCTCGACGCGGCGGCGCAGCAGGGCCGAGCGGTTCCACTGGATCGCGCCGTCCTTCAGCGTCAGCCAGGCGCCGTCCTCGTCGGCGATGCGGATCTCGTCGAAGGTCGCGCGCGAGGACAGCGCGCCCTCGAAGCCGATGATGGTGATCTGCCGACCCTCGCCCGACAGGTTCTTTTCCAGAAGCCGCGTCAGGAAGCCCTTGTCGTCGGATTCCGATGCCGCGATCTCGGCGATGTCCTGCGCCAGCACGGCCAGCGGCAGCATGGTGACGGCGGTGATGATGAGGAACCTGCGCATCAGAATGCCTGCCCCAGCCCGAGATAGAGTTGAACGCCATTGGCGGTATCGCCGCTGACCGGTCCCGCCACGTCGAAGCGCAGCGGCCCGACCGGCGTGTCGTAGCGCACGCCGACCCCGGCACCGACATGTTCGCCCGACGCGCCGTCGAAGGCCCCCTCGGACCAGACGCGCCCGTAATCGGCAAAGGCCACCAGCCCGATCTTCTCGCGGACCTGGAAGCGGAACTCGGCGGTGGCGGTCGCGGTGGACATGCCGCCGGTCTTGATCGCGCCGTCGCTGCCCTCGATCACCTCGACGCCCAGGGATTCGTAGGGATGCCCGCGCACGGTGCCCCCCCCGCCCGAGAAGAACAGGTAGTTGCGCGGCGTGTTCTCGATCTTGGCCCCCAGGATCGAGCCGAGGCGCGCGCGACCCGCCAGCGTGAAGCGGTCGTCGCCGAAGCTGTAATAGGCCCGCCCCTCGCCCAGGGCGCGCAGGCCGCTGTCGGTATCCTCGAACCCGTAGAAGGGCGTGGCGTCGCCCTGCAGCCAGAAGCCGTTCTTGGCGTTGTTCTGGTCGTCGCGCTTGTCCCAGGTGACGCCGGCGGGCAGGGCCAGCACCTTGAAGTCGCGTTCCAGGTCGTCGTCATAGGCGCGCGAGAACTGGTATTGCAGCGCGATGTCGGCGGTCAGCTCGTCGCTGAAGATGTGGTTGAACCCGAAGCCGAGCGTCGCGACATCCTCGTCGTAATCTTCTTCGCGGATCTGGTCGGCCTCGAACTCGATGAAGCCGGTCGTGTCGGGCGTCAGCGTGGCGGGACGGTCGATGCGGATGCTGTAGCTGTCGTCGCGGCCGCTGCTGTCGGACCCGATATCCTTCACCTCGGCGTCGATGCGCAGGCGCTCTCCTCCGCCGAACAGGTTGCGATGCATCCAGTAGCCCGAGACGAGGATGCCGTCGGTGTTCGACACCTCGAAGCCCGCGCCCAGGCGGCGGGTCTTCTGTTCGATCACGGTCAGGTCCACATCCATGCTGTCATCGGCATTCAGCGCCTCGGATTCCTCCAGCGTGATGGCCGAGAAGACCCCCGAGCGGCGCAGGCGCTTGCGGACGTCGGACAGCTCCTCGGGGTCGAAGCGCTCTCCCTCGGGGAAGCCCGCGATCTTGCGCAGGCGGCGTTCGGACAGGCGGCGGTTGCCGCTGACGTTCAGGCGACCGAAGGACACGACGGGGCCGGGGTCCAGCCCGATCCGGGTATCGACCTGACGCGCGTCGTGATTGGCGGTGATGGACTGGGACGCGACATCGGCCTTGGCATGGCCGTAATTGCGCCAGCCCTCGACCCCGGCCAGTGCGGCGCGGCGCATGACGCCGGTGCCCGCGGTCTCGCCCACGGCGAATTCGGGCGGGATCTCGGATTCGGGGGCGACGGGGGCAAGGTCGGCGCGGGCGAAGGTGAATTCCGGGCCGGGGGTCACGACCACATGGGCGCGGCTGACGGCATCGGGCGCGTCCAGCAGGGCGACCTCGGCGGCCTCCTGCCCGTCCAGCGTGATGCTGACCTCGGCGTCGTAGAAGCCGTTGTCATAGAGCACGCCCAGGATGCGCGCGTAATCGCCCCGCGCCGCCGCCAGCACGTCCTGGCCGGTGGTGCGATCCTCGGACAGGGCGCCCGCGATCAGCGAGGTCTGCCGGATGCGCGTGGCCAGCGTGTCGTTGCCGCCCTCGACCGTGATGTCCAGATCGACCGGCCCCTCGGTCGGGTCGTCCCGCGAGAACAATCCCGAAAACGGTGAGGAGGACTGCGCCCAAGCGATCCCCCCGCCCGAAATGGCCGTGGTGGCGACCAGCATCGCCGTCACATATGCGCGCATCGAACCTGCCCCTGCTCGTATTCTGGCTTGCGCCGATCAAACCAGCTTGGGGCCTCGGGGTCCAGCAATTGTTGCGAACCGAACGGTTCGCGGCAGGGTTCAGCCCAGTGCGGCAAGGCAGCCGTGAAGCGCGGCCATGTCGTCCAGGATCAGGTTGACCGGCGTGTTGGCCGGAATGTGGCCCATATGCGCCTGCGACAGGAAGGCCGGGGTGAAGCGGTCCATCCGGTCCGCGATGCTGCGCCCGACGCTGCCCGCAAGAAACAGCCCCTCCAGCGGCATGAACCGCAGGGACAGTTCGCGGCACAGAAGGCCGACCAGCTCGGTGAAGAACTCGTAGGTCTCGATCGCGGCGGCATCGCCGGCCTCGGCGGCGCGGGCGACCTCTTCGCTGCGCACCGGCTCGGTGCCGGTCATCGCGGCGTGCAGGCGCGACAGGCCGCGACCCGCGAAGGTCTCCTCGGTCGAGAAGAAGCCAGCGGCGGCCTCGGGACCCACGCGTTCGACCAGCCGGGCCATGATGTTGGCGGGAAGGTGGGTGTGCCCCTCCTCGGCCTCCAGCGCGGTGATCGCGCCGCCGGGCAGGACCCGCACGGCGCAGACGTTGAAGCCGGTGCCCAGGCCCACGACAAGGCCCTGCCCGTTGCGGGCGCGATCCTCGGGTGCCTCGCGCAGGACGGCGATGCCGCTGCCCCGCAGGGCGGGCGTGGCATAGCCGAGCGCGGTGAGGTCGTTGATCAGGCGCACATGATCCGCATCGGTCAGGCGCGCCAGCTCGTTCTCGTCGAAGGACCAGTCGCGGTTGGTCAGCCGCGCGCGTCCGCCGCTGACCGGGCCCGCGACGGCGATGCACATGGCCGAGATGTTGGGCTGGTGCTGTTCCGCCATGAACTGGCGCACCACGTCGTCGAAGCTGGCGAAGTCGTCCCCGCGAAAGCGCGTGACCGTCGCCGCATCGATCAGACCGTTCCGCGCGATCGCAAGCCGCGCGTTGGTCCCCCCCACATCGCCAAGAAGCATCGCCATCCGTCTACCCCGCTCAGTTCAGCCTCTGGCCATCCTTAGGCGAGAAGTAGGACACTTTCGAGAGGTCGAATGCCAGCGGAAACGGCTGACGCGCCTGAACCGGGCTTTCTGCCCGAAGACGCGCCGTCACCGGCTTGCCGCCCAGCTGGGTGACCGCGAAGGTGTCCGCCCCCGCGGGTTCGACGATGTCGATCAGCACGTCGCCATCCGCACGGCGGGCATTGCCCGGCAGATGCGCGCCCTCGGTCGCCTCGTGGATATCCTCGGGGCGGACGCCCAGGACGATGTCGGCGGGCAGGTCGCGGGCCACCGGATCGGTGATGACCAGGGGCGCGGCGCCGGGGCGGTCGATCTCGATCCGGGTGGCGCCCGCATCGGCGCGCGCGCGGGCCGGGATCAGGTTCATCGCCGGGCTGCCCATGAAATCGGCCACGAACATGTTGGCCGGGCGGTTGTAGATTTCCGCGGGCGTGCCGATCTGCTGGATCACGCCGCCCTTCATGACGACGATCTTGGTGGCCAGCGTCATCGCCTCGATCTGGTCATGGGTGACATAGACGATGGACGCGTTCAGGTCCTGGTGCAGCTTCTTGATCTCGGTCCGCATGGACACGCGCAGCTTCGCGTCCAGATTCGACAGCGGTTCGTCGAACAGGAACAGCCGCGGATCGCGCACCAGCGCCCGACCCATCGCGACGCGCTGGCGCTGGCCGCCCGACAGCTGGCCCGGCTTGCGGTTCAGCAGCTGTTCGATCTGCAGCTGGGCCGCGACCTGCTTCAGCTTGGCGTCCTGCGTGGCCTTGTCGACGCCGCGCACCTTCATCCCGAAGGTGATGTTCTTGGCGACCGACATGGTCGGGTACAGCGCATAGGACTGGAACACCATCGCGATGTCGCGGTCCTTGGGCGACACGCCCGTCACGTTGCGCCCTGCGATGCTGATGTCGCCCCCGGTGATGGGTTCGAGGCCCGCGATGCAGTTCAGCAGCGTGGACTTGCCGCAGCCCGACGGGCCCACCAGCACCAGGAAGTCGCCTTCCTCGATGCTGATGTTGATGTCGTGCAGGATCTGCGTCTCGCCATAGGATTTCTGCAGGTGGTCGATTTCGAGGATCGGCATGGGATCACCCTTTCACGGAGCCGGCGGTCAGGCCGCGGATGAAGTATTTGCCAGCGACGACGTAAACCAGAAGCGTGGGCAGGGCGGCGATGATCGCGGCGGCCATGTCCACGTTGTAGGCTTTGACGCCGGTGGTCGAATTGACGATGTTGTTCAGCGCGACGGTGACGGGCTGGCTGCCCGGACCGCTGAAGCTGACCCCGAACAGGAAGTCGTTCCATATCTGGGTGAACTGCCAGATGACCGAGACGGTGATGATCGGCAGCGAGATCGGCAGGAAGATCGCGAAGAAGATGCGGAAGAAGCCCGCCCCGTCGACCTTGGCCGCCCGCACCAGTTCCTGCGGAATGGTGACATAGTAGTTGCGGAAGAACAGCGTGGTGAAGCCGATCCCGTAGATCACGTGCACGAAGATCAGCCCCGGAATGCTGCCCGCCAGCCCCAGAAAGCCGAGCGCCTGCGCCATCGGCAGCAGCACGACCTGGAAGGGGATGAAGCAGCCGAACAGGATCGCCGCGAAGAACAGGTTCGCGCCGCGGAACTGCCATTGCGCGAAGACATATCCGTTCAGCGCCCCCACCACCGTGGAAATGGCGACCGCAGGCACGGCCATCAGCACGCTGTTCCAGAAGAACGGGCGCAGCCCCTCGCACTGGGTGCCGGCACAGGCGGTGGACCAGGCCTCGGCCCAGGGGGCGAAGGTGATCTCTCGCGGCAGGGACAGAAGGCCGCCTGTGCGGATCTCCTCCAGCGACTTCAGCGAGGTCGTCAGCATCACGAACAGCGGCATCAGGTAGAAGGCCGCGAACAGGATCAGGACCGCATAGAGGCCCCAGCGAAGCAGGGTGTTAGTGGTCACGGCGCGGCCTCAATTCACTGTAGAGATAGGGAACGACGATCGCGAAGATGACGCCCATCATGACCATGGCGCTGGACGCCGCCTGGCCCAGATCCCCGCGCGAGAACGCCATCGCGTACATGTAGGTCGCGGGCAGATCGGTCGAGTAGCCGGGGCCGCCATTGGTCAGCGCGATGACAAGGTCGAAGGCCTTGATCGCAAGATGCGCCAGCACGATGAAGGCCGACAGGAAGATCGGCGCCATCGTCGGAATGATGATCGCGGAATAGATGCGGTGGTTCGGGATGCCGTCCACCTGGGCTGCGCGGATGATCTCGGTATCGACGGACCGCAGGCCCGCAAGGAACAGCGCCATCACGAAGCCCGATGCCTGCCACACGGCGGCCAGCACGACGGTATAGATCGCCATCTCGGGCTTGATCAGCCAGTCGAAGGTGAAGCTCTCGAAGCCCCAGCCGCGGACGGTCTCCTGGATGCCCAGACCGGGGTTCAGGATCCATTTCCACGCGGTGCCCGTCACGATCAGCGACAGCGCCATCGGGTACAGATAGACCGTGCGCAGGACGCCCTCGGCCCGGATCTTCTGGTCCAGGAAGATCGCCAGCAGCAGGCCGATCACCATCGAGATCACGATGAACAGGCCGCCGAAGATGAACAGGTTGTTCATCGCCACGTCCCAGCGCGGGGCCGCGAACAGGCGTTCGAATTGCCCGAAGCCGTCGATCTCGTATTTCGGCATCAGGCGCGATTTCGTCAGGCTGATCCAAGCGGTCCAGGCGATGAAGCCGTAGACGAAGATCAGGATCGCCACGAAGGACGGCGCCAAGACAAGCTTGGGCACGTTGCGTTCAAGCCATTCCATTCCGGATAACCCTTCAAAGAAAAACCCCGCGCCCTGACCGCAAGTCGGGGCGCGGGGCGTTCAGCCTTCGATCACATCGCGTTCGCGACGGCGTCGGCCAGTTGCTGGACCGCGTCTTCCGACGACATGTCGCTGTTGAAATGCGCGGTCACGACATCGGTGATCGCGCCTGCGGGTGCGCCGCGCAGGGCCATGCCATGGGCATAGCTGGGCAGCAGCGAACCGTCGGCCGCATCCTCGTTCATGTCCTTGTTCGACTGCATGGCGCAATCGTCGAACTCGTCCAGGGCCACGTCGGTGCGTGCCGGGATCGAGCCCTTGTTCAGGTTGAACGTCTTCTGGAAGTCGGGGCCCATGATTAGCTTGGCCAGCAGTGCCTGGCCGTCCTGCTTGTCCTGGCCGTCGACCTCGAAGAAGGCGAAGCTGTCGACATTGTACAGGAAGCCCTCGCCCGGGGTGGGGGCGCAGACGAAATCGGTGCCCGGCTCCTTGCCGGCGGCCAGGAATTCGCCCTTGGCCCAGTCGCCCATGATCTGGAAGGCGGCCTCGCCGTTCATGACCATGGCGGTGGCCAGGTTCCAGTCGCGGCCCGAGAAGTTGTCATCGACATAGCCGCGGATGGTCCGCATCTCGTCGAAGGCCTGCTTCATCGTGTCCGAGGTCAGCGCCTCGGGGTCCAGATCGACCAGCGCCTGCTGGAAGAACTCGGGGCCGCCAAGACCCAGCACGACCGCCTCGAAGACGGTCGCGTCCTGCCAGGACTGGCCGCCATGGGCCAGCGGCGTCACGCCCGCCGCCTGCAGCTTCTCGGCTGCGGCGTTGAATTCGTCCCAGGTGGTCGGCATCTCGATGCCGTGCTCGTCGAGGATCTGCTTGTTGCCCCAGATCCAGTTGACGCGGTGCACGTTCACGGGTGCGGCGCACCATTCGCCCTCGCACTTCATGTGCTCGGCGATCTGTTCGGGCAGGACGTCGGCCCAGCCGTTCTCCTCGGCGACGGCGCCGATATCGGCAAGGCCGGTCTCCTCGTACCATTCCTGGATGGCGGGGCCTTTCAGCTGCACGGCGGTCGGCGCGTTGCCGGCCAGCACGCGGGCGCGCAGCGCGGTCATCGCGGCATCGCCGCCGCCGCCCGCGACGGGCATGTCGGTCCAGGTGCCGCCCTCGGCGCCGAACTGTTCCTGCAGGACGGCGACGGATTTCGCCTCGCCGCCCGAAGTCCACCAGTGCAGAACCTCGGCCTGCGGTTCGGCCATGGCCGGTGCGGCCAGCATCACGGCGGTCGAGGCCGCCAGAACGGATTTCATGTGCATGGATCCTCCCAGATCTTGTCGAGACGGAATCGGGTCCGCTTCGGTGATCCGATCATGCCCGATCGCCTGCCATGCGTTCAACGCAGGACAGCCATGCAACGCGCAGATTTCGGGCGCAGGTGTTACAAACTGTTACGAAGCGCCGCGCGGGATGGTAAGCCCCGTGGCAGGAGGACCCGCATGACCCTGCAACGCCTGCTTCTGGTCGAGGACGACGCCGAGATGGCCGCGATGCTGGCCGCCTATCTGCAGCGGCAGGGCTTCCACGTCACGCAGGCGCATGACCGCGCGGGGGCGCTGGCCGCGCTGAAGGGGGCGCGGGTGGACCTGATCCTTCTGGACGTGTCCCTGGGCCCCGACGACGGCGTGGCGCTGTGCGCCGAGATCCGGGACCAGCAGGACGTGCCGATCATCATGGTCTCGGCCCTGTCGGCGGATCACCAGCGCATGGCGGGCTACGAGGTGGGCGCCGACGACTATATCGCCAAGCCCTTCAACCCCGACCTGCTGCTGGCCCGCATCCGGGCGGTGCTGCGCCGTGCGGGGCGCGTTCCCAGCCTGGTCCATCGCCGCCGCGACGGCGTGATCGGCTTCGCGGGCTGGAGCTATGACGCAAGGCGCGACGAGGTGACGGCCCCGGGCGGCTGGCAGGTCGCGCTGTCATCGCGGGAACTGGCCCTGCTGCGGGTCTTCCTGGCCAATCCGCGCATCCCCCTGACCCGAGAGGAGATCGCCGCCGCGCTGGACGACGGCGATGCCGCCGAGGGGCGCGCCATCGACATGCTGGTCGGCCGACTGCGCCAGAAGACCGACCCCGCCCTGATCCGCACCGAACGCGGCACCGGATATGTCATGGCGGCCGAGGTGGCGCGGCAGGATGGCTAGGCGTGCCAGCCTGCGCCAGCTGGCGGGCGTCTGGATCGTCGCGGCCATGCTGGCGGGGGCCGCCTCGGCCTGGCTGTGGATGTCCAGCGTCGCCGCCTGGAACGCGCATCTGGATCGCGCCTATGTCGCGGGCCTGGCGCTGCACGACGCGCTGGAGAATGCGGGCGGCCTGCCCCCGGGCCTGGGCCTCGTGCAGATGCGCGCCGAACCCGTCCTGCCCCCCGGCTGGCGCGAGACGCGCATCACGCTGACCGGCGGCGGACGGCCCGACCTGACGCAGGGCGAACGGCTGGGCGTGCGGATCATGTCGCCCGACATCCAGTACCCCGTGGCCGAGGTCCAGAGCCTGGGCGGCGGATCGCAGGCGGCGGGGCTGGCATCGCTGACCCGCGCGATGGCACGCTTCTGCAGCGACCCGCAGCTGTTCATCCAGCGCGACGATGCGGACTGGGTCCGGGTCGAGGGCGCGACCGTCTGGGGATGCGAGGCGGCCCCTGCCGACCGTCGCCTGCTGGCGGCGGCCATCGGCATCGGCGTGCTGGGCCTGCTGCTGGGCTGGGTGGCCGAGGTGTCGGGCGCCTTCACGGGCTTTGCCGCCGCGCTGCGGGACCACCGCGCACGCAATGCCGACCTGCCCGTCGGCGGGGTCGAGGAGCTGCGCCAGACCGCCGAGGCCGTCAACGCCTATGTCGCCCATGACCGCGCGGCGCTTGAAAACCGCGCGATGGTCCTGTCGGGCATCAGCCACGACCTGGGCACGCCCGCGACCCGCCTGCGCCTGCGCGCGGCCCTGATCGGGGATGACGACCTGCGCGGGCGTCTGGAACGCGACATCGACGAGATGACGACCATGATCGACGGCGCGCTGACCTATACCCGCGCCGAGATCGGGGCCGAGCCCTTCCGCCGCATCTCGCTGGTGTCGCTGGTCGAGGCGGTGGTGGCCGATTACCAGGATGTCGGCATGGGCGTGACGCTGCGCGATGCGCCGCCCCATCCGACGCAGGCGGGGACGCTGTTCTCGCGCGTGACCTCGCGGGACGCGCCCGAACGGCAGGTGGTGCTGATGCGCGGGCAGCCCACGTCCTTGCGGCGCGCGCTGTCGAACCTGATCGACAACGCGCTGAAATACGGACGAGAGGCCGCCGTCACCGTGGATGCCAATGCGGACCGCGCCTGGATCGACGTGACCGACCGCGGCGCGCGCCTGACCGAGGCCGACATGGCCCGCCTGACGGGTGCCTTCCAGCGGGGCGAGAATACCGTCGGCAAGCCCGGCGTGGGGCTGGGCCTGGCCATCGTCTCGACCATCGCGGCGCAGCATGGCGGGACGCTGGAATTCGCCAACGAACCCGACGGATTGCGGGCCCGCCTTACCCTTGCGCGGCGGTGGGCCTGAGGGGCGCCGCGGGAACCCTGCGACGAAAACCTGCGTTTTGCTGGCGAATTCGCATCGTCAGATGAAAGGCAAGGACCATGAAACGCATCGCCAAGAACATCGCCTGCACGACCGCAGCCGCCGGTGTCGCGCTGCTGTCCGCTCTGCCCGCAGCCGCCGCCCCGCAACCCGGTGCCCCGGTCGAAGGCTGGAGCGCGATGCGCGGCATCCAGCCCGCCGCCATGCTGGAACATATCGACGCCATGCCCCTGTCCGAGGACGCCGTGGCCGATCAACCCTATTGTGCTAGCGACGAGGAGATCCAGGCGACCCTCGCGCATGACTTCAGCGAGGAACTGATCGTCACCGCGGGCTTTGCCGCGACCGAGCTGTGGGGCTCGGACCAGATGGGCACCTGGACGCTCGTCGCCGCCCGCGCGGATGAAACAAGCTGCATCATCGCATCGGGCACCGGCTTCGACGACCAGCGCACGCCGGACGTCTATTTCCAGACCGCCGGTCTTTGATCGCGACCGAAATGAAGAGGGGCGGCCATCGCGGGCCGCCCCTTTCTCATGTCCTCAGCCAACACGACGCAGGAAGGCCCGCGTCCGGTCGTCCTGCGCATTGCCGAAGATCTGCGAGGGCGGACCCTGTTCCACGATCCGCCCGCCTTCCATGAAGATCACGCGATCCGCGATCTCTCGGGCGAACTGCATCTCATGGGTGACGATCAGCATGGTCTGGTTGCCGTCCGCGATGCGCCGGATCAGATCCAGAACCTCGCCCACCCATTCGGGATCGAGCGCGCTGGTCGGTTCGTCGAACAGCATCAGTTCGGCATCCAGCGCCATCGCCCGACCGATGCCCACGCGCTGCTGCTGGCCGCCCGACATCGCGGCCGGATAGCTGTCGCCCCGGTCGCCCAGCCCGATCTGGCGCAGGATGTCGTCGGCCTTGGCCGCCGCATCCTCATGCGACCATCCGCGAACGACGGTCAGACCCTCCATCAGGTTCTGGCGCGCGGTCTTGTTGGCGAACAGCGCATAGTTCTGGAACACGAAGCCCGTCCGGCGCCGCAACGCCAGCACGTCCGCCTTGCTCGCCCGCGCGGCATCGACCGACAGGTCGCCGATGGCGATGCGCCCCGCGTCGGGACGGTCGAGGAAATTCAGACAGCGCAGCAGTGTGGATTTCCCGGTGCCGGACGGCCCGATGATCGCGACCCGTTCGCCGGGCTCCAGCTCAAGGTCGATCCCCGCAAGCACCGTGTTGTCGCCGAACTGCTTGACCAGCCCTTCGATGCGGACCTCACCGCTCATCTTGCCACCGCCTTTCCAAGCCGCGTCTCCAATGCGCGCTGCCCGACGGACAGCGTCTCGACGATCACCCAGTAGAAGATCGCGACGATCAGATAGGCCTCCAGGTAGAGGAAGCTGCCGGCGGCCTCTTTCTGGGCCGCGCCCATCATCTCGGTCACGCCAAGGGTGAAGGCCAGCGAGGTGCCTTTGATCATGTCGATGAAGTAGTTCATCAGCGTCGGCGCGACGGTGCGGGTCGCCTGCGGCAGGATGATCCGCCGCAGCAGCTGGCCCTGCGTCATGCCGATCGACTGCGCGGCCTCCCACTGGCTGCGGTCGACGCCCAGGATCGCGCCGCGGATGCTTTCGGCCATGTAGGCCGCGAAATGCAGCGTCAGGCCGAAGATCGCGGCGCTGACGCCGTTGATGCCCTCCATCGCGGGCAGGATCTGAGGCAGGCCGAAATAGAACAGGAACAGCTGCACCAGCAGCGGCGTGCCCCGGAAGAAGCTGATGAACAGCGCCACCACCCGGTCGAGGACCGGCAGGCGCTGCACGCGCACGATCGCCAGAAGCGATGCCAGCACCAAAGCCGCCAGCATCGACACGACGGCCATGAACAGCGTCAGCGGAACATAGCCGAGGATCACCGGCACGAGGTCCAGCATGTATCCCAGATCGAGCGCGCGCATCGGCTCAGCCGTCCGTTTCGGCGGCGTCGGCGGGCTGGGTCACGTCGGCGTTCAGCCACTTCTCGGAAATCTCGGCCAGCTTGCCGTTCTCCTTCAGGGTGGTGATCGCCGCATCGACGCGGTCGCGCAGGGCGCGGCCTTCCTCGTCGTCGCGGAAGGGCAGGGCGTTGCGGATCTCCGAGAAGGGCTCTCCGGCAAGGGCCAGGGGCAGCGGGCTTTCGGCGATGACCTGGCCCGAGCTGACGCGGTCCATCACGAAGGCATCGACGCGGCCCAGGGCGGTGTCCTGCGCGATGTTGCTTTCATAGGTGCGGATCTCGATCTCGTCGCTGTAGGGCAGCTCGCGCAGCAGCGTCTCGAAGTTCGACCCGAGGTTCACGGCGACGGCGCGGCCCTTCAGGCTCTCGGGGCCGGTGATCTCGGTCTCGTTCCCGGCCTTCACGACCACCTGCGCCCCGTCGAAGACATAGGGCTGGGTGAAGGTGAAGCGCGCCTCGCGTTCGGGCGTGACGGTGATCTGGTTGGCGACCGTGTCGATACGGCCCGAATCCAGCGCGCCGATCAGACCGGAGAAGGACATGGTGACGAACTCGATCTCGTCGCCGGTCTCCTCGCCGATGGCATTCAGGAAATCGACCTCGAAGCCCTGCAGTTCGTCGGCGCGGGTGAAGGTGAACGGGAAGTAGCCGCCCGACATGCCCACGCGGATCGTGTCGGCTGCGGCGGGCAGGGCGGCGGTCAGGCCCAGGATGGCGGCGATGGCGAAACGGCGCATCGGAATCTCCTACGATTGTCTGGCCCCCAGATGCGGATTGGCACCCGAAGGCACAAGCCGTGACGGCAAGAAAAGGACATGCGGACCACTGCCGCGCGCCCACAGGAACGCCTGTCGCGTCCCAAGGGTCCGTAACGGAACGACATTCCTCGATTTTTCTTGATCGGGAAAGGGGGGCTGGGCAATCTGGTCGCGCGACAACGATGGACTGGGACGAGGAGGATACGGACATGGGAAGACGTGACGACCTGATCGCGAAATACGCCAACGACATCGAGACCAAGCTGGGCGAGACCCCCGACATGGACCTGCTGCGCAAGGTCACGATCGGTCTGGGGCCGTCCATCTACAACGCCGATTCCGAAACGGTGGCCGCCAGCGACAAGACCGAGCTGGACCGCTTCCGCGACAACTATCTCAAGAAGAAGCTGGGCCTTTCGGACGGCGACGGGCTGGATGCCGCGCTGGACAAGGCCATCGACCGATATGGCCGCGCGAACCGTGCGAAATACCGCGCGGTGCTGTGCTACATGCTGTGCCGCCAGTTCGGCCGCGAGGGCGTCTACGCCTGATCCGGCGCATGGCCGGGGGCGCCCGCTCTCGGCCATGTCACGACATGTTCCCTTCACCTTTCGCCGGTGCTGTGTCAGGTTTCCGACCAGACAATGCCCAGTGAAAGGCCAGAGCCATGTTGCGTACCGTCTCGACATCGTCATTCGCCCTGATGCTCGGGGCCGGAGCAGCCTTCGCGGATGTGACCCCGGCCGAGGTCTGGGACAGCATCCGCAGCGGCTACGAGGACATGGGATATTCCGTCACCGTGGGTTCCGAGGATGCCTCGGACGAGCGCCTGTCGCTGAGCGACATCACCGTCGCGACCGACACCGAGGATGGCGCAAGCTTCGAGGTCGGCATCCCCGGCCTGGTCATGGAACAGGACGGCGCCGTTGTGCGCAGCGTGTTCGAGGGGCAGATGGCCCTGACGATCCGCGACACCGTGACCCCCTATGCCCCCGAGACCGCGGGCGAGGACGCGCCCAAGCCCGAACCGCGCGAGGTCGGCTTCGACGCGACCATCGACGCCCCCGGCAACGTGATGATCTCGTCGGGCAGCGCCGGGGACATGACCCACAGCATGTCCATGCCGACCGCCACCCTGAAGGGCAGCCCCCTGGACGAGGTGAATTCCGGCACGGTCGAGATGACCCTGACCGACCTGACCAGCACGCAGCGCAGCGTGACGGCCGAGAACGGCGACGTCTCGCAGGAATTCCAGGGCGCCATCGCCGAACTGGCGGGCAGCTTCGCGGCCTCGGGCCCCTCGGCCGAGGGGCAGGACGGCACCGACAGCTTCGATGCGACCTTCGCGATGGCCGACCTGACCTTCGACGGCAACGCGACCCAGCCGGGCGGCACCACCTTCGAGACCGATCCCGAAGCCTCGCTTGCGGCGGGCTTCGTCGTGGACGGCACGATCGGGACCGGTCCCTTCGATTTCAGCTTCGACGGCACCGCCACCGACGAGACGGGCGCCGAGGTCGCGACCAGCGGCGCGATGAAGGCCACGGGCGGCGAACTGACGGTCGAGATGTCCAAGGACGGCTTCGGCTATGGCGGTTTCGCCGAGGGCACGGAATACAGCCTTGAATCGGGCGACATGCCCTTCCCGATCAATTACGGCATCGCGCGCAGCGAATTCAGCCTGCGCATGCCGGTCAGCCGCTCGGACGAGGCGCAGCCCTTCGCGCTGAAGCTGGGCCTGGTGGACCTGGCGCTGGACGATGCGATCTGGCAGGGCCTCGACCCGCAGAACACCCTGCCGCGAGAGCCGGCGAACGTGAACATCGACCTGTCCGGCACCGCCATGGTGACCGAGAACCTGATGGCGCAGGACGCCGCCCCGCAGATGGGCGCCAAGCCCCCGTTCACGCCCAGCAGCCTGCAGATCAACGAGATCGCGCTGGATGCGGTCGGCGCATCGGCCAACGTGACCGGCAGCCTCGAATTCGGCGACAACCCGAACGAGCCCGTGGGCCAGCTGAAGGGCAGCTTCACCGGCATCAACAGCCTTCTGGACAACCTGGTCGCCATGGGCCTCGTGCCGCAGGAACAGGTCATGGGTGCGCGCATGATGATGGCGATGTTCACGCGCCCCGCCGAAGGGCAGCCCGACACGCTGGAAACGCAGCTGAAGTTCACCGAAGGCGGCTCGATCTTCGCGAACGGCCAGCAGGTGAAGTGACCGGACCCGCGATGACCGAACTGCAGAACCTTGCCGAAGCCCTGGTCGACGCCGCCCGCCGGGCCGGGGCCGACCAGGCCGATGCCATGGCCGTCGATGCCCGCGCGACGGGGATCGACGTGCGCGACGGCGCGCTGGAAAATGCCGAACGCTCGGAAGGGGTGGAAATCGGCCTGCGCGTGCTGGTCGGCGGCAGGCAGGGCGCGGTGTCGTCGTCGGATCACGGGGCCGATGCCATCGCTGCGATGGCAGAACGCGCCGTCGCCATGGCGCGCGCCGCCCCGGTCGACGACTGGCTGGGCCTTGCCGATCCCGAACAGCTGTCGCCCCGCCGAGATGCCGAGGGGCTGGAGCTGTCCGAGAACGCGCCCGAACCCGATCCGGCGCATCTGCAGGACCTTGCCCTGCGGGCCGAGGCCGCGGCCCTGTCGGTCAAGGGCATTTCCCAGGTCGAAAGCGCCAATGCCAGCTATTCCAGCCGGCGGATGTGGCTTGCGGCCTCGAACGGGTTCTCGGGCGGATACGGGCGCACCAGCCACGCGATTTCCGCCGTCGCCATCACCGGCGAGGGGCTGGGGATGGAACGCGATTACGCGGGCGAGGGGCGCATCTTCGCGTCCGACCTGCCCACCCCCGAAGAGATCGGCATCCTGGCCGGCGAACGCACCGTCGCCCGCGCGGGTGCGCGCAAGCCGCCCACGGGGGCCTTTCCGATCCTGTTCGACCGCCGTGTCTCGGCCTCGTTGATCGGGCACCTGCTGTCGGCGGTGAACGGCACCGCCATCGCGCGGGGCGCCAGCTGGCTGCGCCGCGACCTTGGCGAACAGGTGCTGCCCGCGGGCATGACCCTGACCGAGAATCCGCTGCGCCCGCGCTTCCCGTCCTCGCGCCCCTTCGACGCCGAGGGATTGCCTACGCGCGAACGCCGGATCGTCACCGACGGCATCCTGAACGGTTGGACGCTGGATCTGGCCACCGCGCGCAAGCTGGGGATGGACAGCACGGCCTCGGCGGTGCGGGGGCTGGCATCCGCGCCATCGCCCGGCAACAGCAACATCCACCTGACCCCCGGCGATCGCGACCAGCAGGCGCTGATCCGCGAAATGGGCCGCGGGCTGATCGTGACGTCGATGCTGGGGGCCTCGATCAACGGGACGACGGGCGATTATTCGCGCGGCGCGGCGGGGTTCTGGGTCGAGAACGGCCAGATCGCATGGCCGGTCAACGAATGCACCATCGCGGGCAACCTGCGGCAGATGCTGCTGACGCTGGTCGCGGCGGACGATGCGCTGCCCTGGCGCGCGCTCGAGGTGCCCAGCCTTCTGGTGCAGGGGATGACCGTTGCAGGGGCCTGAGGCCGACCTGCAGCTGCTGACGGAGGCCGCACTGGATGTCGGCCCCATCGCCCTGCGCTTCTGGCGCAACGATCCGCAGGCATGGGACAAGGCGGGCGACGCCGGTCCCGTGACCGAGGCCGACCTGGCCGTGAACGACGCGCTGCTGGCACGCCTGTCCGCCGCGCGGCCCGGTTACGGCTGGCTGTCCGAGGAAAGCGAGGCCAACCCGGAACGTCTGGACGCCGAGCATTGCTTCATCATCGACCCCATCGACGGCACCCGCGCCTTCATCGACGGGCAGGAGGGCTTTGCCCATTCGCTGGCCGTGGCGTCGGGCGACCGCATCACGGCGGCGGTCGTGCACCTGCCCGCGCTGGACCTGACCTATGCCGCGCATGAGGGCGGGCCCGCGCTGCTGAACGGGCAGCCCATCGCGCCGACCGATGCCGATATCGACGGCGCGCAGGTGCTGACCTATCGCGGGGTGACCGATCCCGCGCATTGGAAGGGGGGGCGGCTGCCGCCGTTCCAGCGGCAGTTCCGGTCGTCGCTTGCATGGCGCCTGTGCCTTGCCGCCGAGGGGCGCTTCGACGCGGCCCTGTCGCTGCGGGCTGCGTGGGAATGGGACATCGCCGCGGGCAGCCTGATCGCGGAACGCGCGGGCGCGACGGTCAGCGACCGGCGGGGCGGGCGTATGCGCTTCAACAGCCCGCGTGCGCTGCTGGACGGGATGGTCGTCGCGGGACCGCGCCTGCACGGCCAGCTGATCGCGGCCCTGGCCTAGATCAGCCCCGATTTCGCGATCTTCAGCAGCCCCAGCCTGCGCAGCGTATCGACCGGATACCCGTCGCTGGCCATCAGGTCCAACGAGAAGTCGGGCTCCAGCGCCTTGAGCGCGCGCAGCGCCTGCAGGGCGCCTTCCTCGTCATGGGTGGCAAAGCGCAGGGCCGACAGGAAGCGCAGCGCGGGCCGGTTGTCGGGCGCGTGGCGATGCACCGATTCCAGGTGGCGCATCGCGCCGGGCAGGTCGCCCGCACGCATCAGCGCGACCCCGATCCCCAGGTGCCAGTTCGCGGGATTGATGCTGGACAGCGCCTGCGTCAGGCCCTGCTGCGCCTGCATCGCACTGTCGGCATTGCGTCCGATCCCCGCCAGCGCACGCGAATGCGCCAGCCGCGCAAGCGGGTTCTGGCTGTCGATCACCACCGCCTGTCGCGACAGCTCGAACGCAAGGTCGTCGCGGTCCAGGAACGCCTCGACGACCGAACTGACGGCAAGCGCCGTCGCGTGGAAGGGGGCCGCCTGCCGCGCCTTGGCCGCGAATTCCGCAGCCTCTGCAATGGCGCCCGCGGGGTTCGGCCCCAACCGCTCATAGGCGTGGGTCGTGCGGATCCAGGCCCGCAGCGACAGGGTCACGGCGGGGGTCACGCTGTCGCCCAGCCGCCCCAGCACGTCATCGGCACGTTTCAGACGGTCGGTGCTGAAGCTGAAGATGTCCCCGAACGAGATCTGCAGCGCCGCGCCCAGCCGCGTTCCCTGGTCCAGCACCTGCAGCATCCCCAGGCAGGCGCGCGCGACGAAATCCCCCATCTGCGTCCCCAGATCCGCGATCGAGGTCGAGAACCTCTGGGACCACATCATCCGCCCCGAGGGCTGATGCGTCAGCGTCACGAGGAAGTTGAAGCTGTCGCCCTGCATGTTCGCCATGGATTTCACGACGATGCAGGGACCGGTCAGCCCGCGGGTGTCGCCCAGGATCTCGACCGGCAGCAGGTCGCCCACGCGGCCCGCGGCCTCGGACAGGATCATGCTGCCGATGACCTGGGCGTCCTGGCTGGACGATATCGGCTCTTGCAGGATCAGCGCGGGCAGGTTGTCGCCGCGCGGCGCAGGCTCGGGTTCGGGCATGGCCGAGGCGGCGGCCTGGCGGGCCTCGCGCAGCCAGTCCTCGAATTCGGGGTCGGGGATGTCCAGGTCCGCGCCGAATTCCGGCACCTGCCCGTCGGCCCCCACGCGCGGCACCATGTCCACGCGCACCATTTCAGGATCCAGCCCGACCCAGCCCGGACCCGATACCAGCGCATCGCGGTGATCGCCCAGGGCGATGCGGATTTCCCGCAGAAGCTGGCGCAGGCTGGCATTGCCATGTTCGGGCTCGCGGTCGCTGAACAGCAGGTCCTGCAGCCTTGCGCGATGCAGGCGCAGTCCTCGCGCCGTCCCCATCACGGCAAGCGCCCCCCGCGCGCGCATGCCGCGCGGGGTCAGGCGAAGATCGCCGGGGCCGGTCAGTTCGACCGGGCCGATCAGGCTGAGCGTCAGTGTCATCGGACCGTGAGCGGGTTCAGGGGCGCATGAAAGTTAACCAATCACACGATTTTGTGATAGAGTCTTCTGATCGAACGCCCTTGGTTTTAACCCATGTTGCCGGATCGCCGATGTCTCTTTTTCATGCCAAGCACGCGAAACACGCCAAACATGCGAAATCCGCCGAAAGCGACGAGGCCGCGCTTCTGACCGCGATGGCGCTGATGCGATCGCGCGACGCGATCGTCGGATCGGAACACATGGACCCCGTTCCCGGCCAGCAGCCGAACCTGTCGCCGGGCGCAAGGCTGATGCGTCTGGACGACGATCAGCGTGCCGCGATCCTTGTCGCCGAACTGCTCGAGGGGCTGCGCTTCGAGGCGTCGGCCCCGCCCGAGGCATCGGACAGCTGCGCCATCCTGTGGGACGGCAACGTGCTGGCCAAGATCGCGCGCCCGTCGCTGACGCAGTTCCGCGACGCGGTCGAGATGGTCGGCAACTATGCCGAACTGCGCCCCGACCGCATCCCCGAGATCGAGGTCCAGCGCGCCGAGCTGCTGCCCTTCTTCGCGACCATCCTGCCGATGGAGCCGTCTCGTGCCGCAGCGATCATCGAGATGCTCTATCGCGGGCTGGACATCACCACCCATCTGGTGATGCGGGTCAAGCTGGCGCTGGCCTGTCCGCGCCCTTCGCGGTTCAGCGACCGGGTCCAGCCGGTGATCCCGGTTCCGGCCCATGCGACCCTGCCCAGCGGCCATGCCACGCAGGCCTTCTGCCTTGCCACGATGCTGGCGCTGCTGCGCGACCCTGCCGCCCCGATCGAGGCCGGCGACCGGCTGTACCGCATGGCCTGCCGCATCGCGATCAACCGCACGGTCGCGGGGGTGCATTTCCCCGCCGACAGCGCCGCGGGGGCGGTCCTGGGCATCCAGATCGGGCGATACCTGATGGCCCGTGCGGGGCGCTTCGACCACATGACGACCGGCAGCTTCGACGGCACGCGCTTTGTCGACGACACGCCGGCGGGGCCTGTCGCGCGGGACTTCCACTATCAGGTCCTGCAGCAGATGGTCGAGGGCACCGATTCCTCGACCGCATTCGCGCCGGTGGGCGCGACCGTGCCCCCCGCGCCCCTATGGGCGCATCTGGTCAAGCGGGCGCATGACGAATGGGTCGCAAGATGGAGCTAAAGGACCAGCACGCCTGGGACCCGCCCGAACCCATGGCCGAGGGCGGGATCGCGGGCCTCTCGCCCTATCTGCAGGACCGCCTGGAACGCGAGGGGATCCCGAAATCGGCCCCCGCGCCCCTGCCGCAGGATCAGGACCAGCTGCTGGAGGAGCTGCTTCAGGCGGCGTTCACGGAATGATCGGCGGCACCGACCTGCAGGCCATGACCGCCGCGCTGTTCGCGCCGGGGCTGGTCGTGCTGCCCGATGCCGTGAACCCCGCGCCGCAGCCCATCCCCCTGCAGCACCCCGACCACCCCATGATGGCGGCGGACGACCTGCCCGACCCAAAGACGGGCTGCATCATCGGCGTGATCGACGATGCCATCCCCTTTGCGCATGAACGCCTGCGCAGGGGGGCCGCGCGGTCCCGCGTCGCGGCGCTGTGGGCGATGGACGTGGCGCATGACCCGCAGGGACCGGGGCTGGACCTGCCCGCCGGGATCGAGCTGCGGGGCGCGCGCATCTCGGGCTGGCTGCGCGACCTGGAACGGGGCCGCATCGCGACCGAGGACGGGATCTATCGCGCGGCGGGGATCCTGGACATGAACCGCCAGACGACCCATTCGGCGGCCTTCGCGGCGGGGCATGGCGCGGCGGTGTCGCTGCTGGCCGCAGGCTTTGCGCAGGACGATCCGCGCGGGGCGGACCTGCCGCTGATCGGGGTGAACCTGCCGCCGCGCATCCTGGCCGACACCACCGGCACGCTGGCACCCGGCGTCATGATCGCCGCCGTGCTGTTCGTGCTGACGCGCGCGCGGCGCCTGTGTCGCCAGATCGAGGCCGTGCGCGGCCTGCCCGCGAACTCGGTCCGCCTGCCGGTGGTCCTGAACATCAGCCTTGGCCTGACAGCGGGCCCGCGCGACGGCTCCAGCCTGGTCGAGAGGTTCCTGGACGCCGTGTCGGGGTTCGACGCCCCCGACCTGGGGCCCGTGCGGATCGTGCTGCCCTCGGGCAATCACCGCATGGGGCGGCTGCGCGCCGATCTGCCGCCGGGGCGGTTCCTGGGCTGGCAGCTGCCGCCGGACGACCGCACCGTGACCCCGCTGGAGATATGGGGCCCGCCGCTGAGCGCGCTGCCCGCCTCGCCCATGCAGGTCACGCTGCAGGGGCCGGGCCTGCCGCCGGTGACGACCGGCTTCACCGCGCCCGGGCAGGTCGCGCGGCTGCGCGATCCGTCGGGGGCCGAACTGGCGCGCGCCTATTACACGCCGACCCCGCGAGTCGGATCGGGATGGCGCGAATGCGTCACGCTGATCCTGAACCCCACCTGCCCGGAACGGCCCGGCGATCCGTGGCTTACGGCAGGGCTGTGGTCGGTGGCCGTGGCACCGGGGGCGCAGCCCGGCGACTATGCGCTGTCCCTGCAGCGCGACGAGGTGCTGCGCGGCTTCCCGCGCGAGGCCCGTCAGAGCAGGCTTCACGATCCCGCCTATCGCGACCTTGCGCCCGACGGCTTTCCCATCCCCTACGATCCGGCCGGAAGCCCGTCCGCGGTCCAGCGTGCCGACACGATCAACGCCTATGCCACTGGCACGACCACCCTGCGGGCAGGGGCGGTGGACAGGCTGTCCGAGGGGTGCGTGATCTACAATTCGCTGATCGGGCAGCGACAGGGCGGCGACGTGATGGTGCGCGTGGATTCCGCGCCCTTCGATGGCGGCATGATCGTGCGCGGGCGCGGCTCGGGCAGCTTCGGGATCATGTCCGGCACCTCTCTTGCGGCGCCCTGGGCCACGCGCTGGCTGGCGCAGGCGATGGCCGCCGGCGCACGGCCCGCCGATCGCGCGGCGATGATCGCGATGGCCCCCGCGGACCCGCGCCACCCCGATCCGATCCTGCCCGGACCGCCCGCGCCCGCATATCGCTGACGCTTTCACGGGGCCCTTTCACGCCCGTTTCACGGGGGGGTGCGAATCACGTCTCACAGGCCGCGCAAGGTCGGGTCGAAGGAGACGGAACATGGACAAGGGCATCACCGAATATCAGGACATCATGGCGCAGCTGGGCCTGCTGGGGGCCGAACCCGCGCGTGGTGCGGGCGACAGCGCCGAAAAGGTCAGCCTCCGCCGGCTGGAGCGCGAGAACGCCCTGCTGATCGATCACGCCGAGATGCTGGCCTGCGCCCTGGGGGCCTGCCCGAACTGCTGGGGCACCATCTCGGATTGCGAGGATTGCGGCGGAATCGGCAGCCCCGGCGCCTTCAAGCCCGACCGCGCCTGCTTCGACCATTTTGTCCTGCCGGTCATCGCAAGGGTCATCGGCCAGGACCCCTTCAAGTCCGAGATCGGCTGAGAACACGGAATATCCGCGGGCGATGTTTGTTTGAAGAGTCACCCCCTGGTTTTGGGAATACCCGCGGATGGAACCGGCCCGGCAGCACGCCGGGCCGGTTCTTTAATTCAGAAGATGCCTGCGAAATCCAGATCGTCCACGCGCGGGGTGACCGTCGCGATGGCAGCGCCGGGACCCGACAGGCTGGCGATCTGCTGCGCCAGCTGGCTGATGGCCTCGCTTGCGGCGCGGGCGGTCGCGCCGGGGCCGGGTTCGGCCAGCGGCACTCGGATGTCGAAGCTGCGGGCATAATTGGTGCCCGACCCCTTCAACCCGTCATCGGACACGAAATACCGCCCGCTGAGGCGATAGATCCCGTCGGCCTGCGCCAAGGCCCGCTCGACCCGCACCTCGACCACGCGGGCCGGGGGTTCGGCCAGGGGCCAGGGTTCGCCGATGACGGTCGCGCCCGACACCTCGGAGATGGTGCGCGCCAGCGTCGTCGTGAACGCGCGCGATGGGTTGTCGGCCCACAGGCTGTCGGGGTTCGAGCGGACGGCCCCGTCTTCGGTCTGGAAGGCGACTTCCTGGTCCGAGGCGTATTCGGGCAGCTGCACGTCCTTCAGCTCGGCCGTGCCGAGACGGTTGGGCACCTGGACGCCTGCGGTTGGCGGGTCGATCAGGTACCGGCCCGTCGCCTCGGGGTCGGAACAGGCCGCCATCAGCAGGCAGATTGCGGGGAACGCGGCGCGGAGGATGGTCATGGCTTATCGTCCCAGAATGAAGGCGCGGGGGTTGCGTTCGATCAGCCGAGCGACCGATCCGAAGGCCGCCGTGGCGCGGCGCAGTTCGCGCAGCGTGGTGATCAGTTCGTTGTTGAAGGCCGACCGTTCGCCATAGCTGGCAAACAGCGTGTCGGCGCGACCCGCAGTCGCCTGCAGGCTGCGGATCAAGGCGGGCAGGGCCTCGACCGATTTCGCGATCTCGTCCGCGGCAACGCTGGCGGAACGCAGCGCGTCATTCAGGCTGGTCGCCGCACCGCCGTCGCGCAGGTCGTTCATCAGCCCGGTCGCGGCGGCCAGCGTGTCCGACAGGTTCCGCGGCAGCTGCTCGGCATCCTCGCTGCCCAGCATGGCGCGCAGATCGGCCATGATGCCCTCGGCCTGGGCGCTGATCTCGGCAAAGCCGAACTCCTCGACGGCGGCGGCGGCGACGTCGATCTGCTCGACCATCTCGGGCATGTCGGCGGCGGCCTCGGTGACGGCGTTCACGGCGGCGGTCGCGTCCTCGATCAGGGTCGCGATGGACTGTCCGCTATCGGCCTCGCGCAGGCGCGAGGTGATCTGGGCCACGTCCTCCAGCGCGACCGAGCCGTCCTCGACGGCCTTGCGCAGCGCGCCCGGAATGGCGCGGGTTTCCTCGGATGCGGCGATGGCGGTGATGCTGTCCATCATGTCGCGGGCGCTGTTCATCACCTCTTCGATGGGCAGATCGCCGATCCGCGTCACCAGCCCCTGCGCGCTGTTGGTGAAATCGTCCAGGTCCCCGGCGACCGAGGGGATCAGCGGGACCGGGTCGGCATCGACGTCGATCACGGCCTGCGGTGCGTCGGGCACCGGCACCAGTTCGACGATCAGGGAGGTCCCGAGGAAGCCCGAACTGGCGATGCGCCCGCGCACGCCGGCAGCCACCTCGCGCGAGAGCAGCTCCAGCGCGTCATCGGCGGTCGCGTCCTCGGGCAGGCCGAGGCGGCGCGGCGCGATGGTCAGCGTGATCAGCTGCTGGACACGCTCGGCGCCCTGGTCGTCCTGGCCCAGCCGGACCGCGATGTCGGTCACGCTGCCGACGCGCAGGCCCTGGTACTGGACATCGGCGCCCTTGCTCAGCCCCTCGACGGAATCGTCGATCAGCATGGCGATGCGCAGGCGTTCGCTGTCGTCGCTGACGAACAGCTGGCTGCGGGCCGTGTCCTCGTCGGGCAGCAGCTCGAAGCTGTGGCCCGGCTCGACCGGCTGGCCGCCACTGATCAGCGTGTCGAAGGCCACGCCGCCCTGCAGCACCGAGGACAGCGAATTCACGTTGAACGCCAGCCCCTGCGACCCCAGCGACAACGAGAAGCCCGAGGTGTCCCAGAAGACCGAGGCGCTGGTCAGGCGTGCGTCATGCGGGGCCCTGATGAAGGCATCGACGCGGACGCGCTCGCTGTCCTCGGACAGGCGGATATTCTCCAGCCGCCCGACCTCGACCCCGCGGAACAGGATCGGGGCGCCCTCGCTCAGGCCATCGGCATCGTCCATCATCAGCTTGACCCAAGTGCCCTTCTGGTCGCTGCGGATCAGGGGCGGGCGCTCCAACCCGGCAAAGCGGGTGGCGGTCTCGGTGATCTCGGCGTCCCAGTAGCCTTCGATGAAGGCACCGGTCAGCACGGTATCCAGCCGCGTGACGCCCTGCGCGCTGACCTGCGGGCGCACGATCCAGAACGAGGATTCGTCGTCGATATAGGGCGCGACATCCTTGTCCACGCGGATCGAGACCACGACGCTGGACAGGTCGTCGGTAAAGCGTACCCCCTCGACCTGGCCCACGACGATCTCGCGGAAGCGCAGCGTGGTGTCGCCGGGCGTGATGCCGGTCGCGTCGGCGAACTCGATGTCGATCAGCGTGCCGCGGTCGCGGAAGCTGTTCCACGCGATCGCAAGCGTCACGATCAGCGCGACGATGGGCACGATCCAGATGACGTTCACCCCTGCCTGTGCGGCGCGTGCCGCGGTCTTGCGGACCGGGCTGGCGGGCTTGGGGGGCTGGGGCTTGTCTGTCATCGGCAGTCGTTCCTGATGGCGAAGGGGTGGGATGGGGTCAGTCGGTCGCGCGGCGCAGCGGCAGGCCGCGCCAGATCAGCCGGGCATCGAAGCTTTGGGCCGACAGCATCGTGAAGGCGACGGACAGCGCGAATGACACGGCGGCGGGGCCGGGATGGATCGAGGCGACGAAGCCCAGCTGGACCAGCGCCGACAGGATGGCCACGACGAAGACGTCGATCATCGACCATCGGCCGATGAATTCCACGACCTCGTAGACCTTCAGCCGCGAATGGGCCTGATCGACGGTGGCGGGCTGCCCCGCGACGGTCGCAAGCCACGCGATCGCCAGGAACTTGCCGATGGGCACGATCACCGAGGCCACGAAGACGATCAGCGCGATGTCGTAGCTGCCGTGGTGGATCAGCTCCATCACGCCGCCGAGGATGGTGGATTCCGTATTGCCCGCAAGGCCCGCGAAGGTTTCCGTCCGCATCATCGGGAACAGGTTGGCGGGCACGTAGCAGATCAGCCCCGCGAACCACCAGGCCCAGACCTTCTGCAGGCCGCGACGGTCGGGCGGGACCAGATGCGCCCCGCAGCGCGTGCAGCGGTGCTGTTCCAGCGGCCAGACCCGGCCGCAGCGATGGCACCCGACCAGCCCCGCGCGATGCGCGGTCAGGATCGGTCCCTTGTGGTCGCTGTCGGGGGCGCTCATCCGCGGGCCTTCCGGGTGAATTCGGTTTCGATGCCCGCATCCTCGATCGCGTCCCAGATCGAGGTCTGGCACATGAAGGCGCGGCTGGCGACGTTCACGAAGATCAGCGCGCAGAAGGCCCAGAAGGCCGGACCCAGATGCACGGTCGCAAGCCCCGCCACCTTGATCAGCGCGACCGCCGTGCCGATCACGAAGATCTCGGCCATGGACCAGGGGCGCAGCAGTTCCGACCAGCGGAAGGCGCGGGCGGCATGGCGGAAGGGTGGCCGCCCCTGCGCCAGCGGCACGAGGGTATAGACCAGCAGGAAGGACCGGAAGATCGGCAACCCGATGATCATGGCCAGGACCGCCAGGACCAGCGGCAGCATCACCCCTTCGGCGAAGGCCAGCGCCACGTCGAAGAGAGAGCTGGCATTGCCGAAGCCCATGGTCGACACCTCGAGGAAGGGAAAGAAGATCGCCCCCACCAGCAGCACCATCGAGGTGAAGGCCAGCGCGATCAGCTGCGCGAAGGCGCCGTCGCGCGGCTTGGCCAGGACCGTGCCGCAGCGGATGCAGCGGGCGGTCTCGCCCAGCTCCAGTTCTTCCTCGACATGCAGGGCATCGCAATTGGGGCAGGCGATCAGCCCGCGCCCGGTGCCCATGTCGTATTTCGCGGACCCGTCATTCATGCATGAAAGATAAAGCAGCTGGCCGCAGGCGCAAGCAGGCTCAGTGCTGGGCCCCGTCCCGCGCCGCCGAGGTCAGCACCACCTGCCGCGGATCGCCGCCCTGCGGGACATGCGTGCGCGCGATGCGGAAGGGTAGCGTCAGCCGATAGCGGTCGGCCATGTCCTCCAACTGCACCTCGCCCTCGAGCTGCATGGCGAAGGCCTCGATCAGCTGGCTGCCAAGACCCGTCCCCTGTTCCTGGTCGGTCCCGTCGGTCGAGTTCTCGACCACCAGAAGCCCGCGCCCGGGTTCGGGCGACGACAGCGCGACACGCACCCAGGGCGCCTTGTCCGCAGGCCCGCGGCCCGCGTATTTCAGCGCGTTGGTGAAGGCTTCGGTCGTCAGCAGCGTCAGCGGAACGGCCTGGTCGGGCATCATCGTGACCGGCTGGATGTCGGTATGCACCACCAGCCCTGAGACGCTGCCCTGCGACACGTTCGTCAGCTGGGTGATGATGTCGCGCATCAGGCGGTCGGCCTCGACGGAATCCAGCTGCTCGGCCTGGTAGAGGTTGCGATAGATCGTCGCCAGCGCCGCCACGCGGTCCTGGACGGATCGCAGCACGCGCTTGGCGTCGGGATCGTCGATCAGCCGCCCCTGCATGTTGATGATCGAGGCGATCAGCTGAAGGTTGTTCTTCACCCGGTGGTGGACCTCCTTCAGCAGGACGGTCTTCTCGGACACGGCCTGCTCCATCGCCTCTTCGTCGCGGATCAGGATGCGGGCCATGTTGTGGAAGGTCTGGCTGACATCCGTGATCTCGGTCGGGGCGCCCTGCAGGACGGGCGGGGCCTTGTCGCGGGCGCCGATGGCGAAGCGGCGCATCTGGCCGCGCAGGACGGTGATATGGCGCAGGACCAGCCGGAACACCGCGAAATAGGCCACGGCCAGCGACACGATCCACAGCGTCACCGGCAGCAGCACCGCACCGAAGCGCGACAGCTGGAAGACCCCGATGCCCGCGATCTGCGGGCTCCAGCTGCCAAGCGCATAGACGAGGCCGGGGACCACGGGGACGACTGTGAAGACACGATCCTCGCCGTTGTTGGCGACGGCGCGGAAGGTCGTCTCGCCCTGGCCCTGCAGCGACAGAAGGTCGACATCGCGCGGCAGCAGCTGCTGGGCATCCGCGCCCAGCATCCCGTCACCGGTCAGCACATCGCCCAGGTTGTTGAAGGTCAGGACGCGCGCGCCCTCGGTCCCGAAATCGACGGCATGGGTCGATCGCAGCAATTCCTGCGAGACCGATACCGAGACATAGCCCAGCAGCTCGCGGTCGCGATAGAGGGGCTGCAGCACGACCACGACGGGACGCTTGCTGATCGGGCCCTCGGCGATCGACGAGACCGCCGTCATCGGGTTTTCGAGGAAGCGCTGGAAGACCAGCAGGTCGTTGATGTCGACCGGACCGGTGCCCGCGGGGGCCGACGTGCATTCCGCCATCCCGTCCAGCGGCACGAAGCCCGCATAGACATAAGTCCCGCTGCGTTCGACGAAATTGCGCATCAGGTCGCCGCACAGATCGGGCCGGTCCAGCGTTTCCAGCACCGCAGGACCAAGCGCATCCGCCGAGCCGAGCGCGCTTTGCAGCAGCGCCCGTTCACCCGACGCCGCCGAGGCCGTGCGCCCCAGAAGCGCGATCTCGGCGCTGCGCTCGGCCTCTCGGGCAAGGTGCAGGTTCTGGACCAGCGAGATCAGGCCGATGGGCAGGATCGCGACAGAGAGAAGGGCGCCCAGGCGGAAGCCCAGACGCCTCGTGAAATCCAGCCGATCGGAGATCCGCCCGAGCACCCCTGCCTCAGCGGGAAGAGCTGTTGTTCTGTGCCATGACGGCCAGCGTCGCCTGATCGGTCATGTTCAGCTCCTCTCCCTCGGCAAGGTGCAGCAGTTCGGCAAGGCGGCGGCGACCGCGGTTCGCGCGCGACTTGACGGTGCCGACCGCCACGCCGGTCATCCCGGCCGCTTCCTCGTAGGAGAAGCCCGAGGCCCCGACCAGGATCAGCGCCTCGCGCTGTTCGTCGGGCAGCTTCTGGAACGCCTCGCGGAAATCGTTGAGGGCAAGGCGGCCGTCATGGTCCGGTCGCGTGGCCTGGCGCGCGGCATGGATGCCGTCGGTGTCGCTGACCTCGCGCTTGGTCTTGCGACGCGCGGAATAGAATGTGTTGCGCAGGATGGTGAACAGCCAGGCCCGCAGGTTCGTGCCCGCCTGGAACTTGTCCATGTTGGTCCATGCCTTGACGATGGTGTCCTGCACCAGGTCGTCGGCGGAAGCCCCTTCGCGGGTCAGCGACAGGGCGAAGGCACGCAGGGCGGGCAGGTGATCGACAAGCTGGTCGCGCGGATCCGAGGAGGCTGAACTGGTCATGCAAGAACTTTCCGGACGGGGAAATGGGGCGGAAGGGGAATCATCCCTGTTCCTTCAGCTTCTTCAGAAGGTCGAGGAACCTTTCAGGAACGTTGTCCGTAACGTCTTGTTCGTAGACGCGTTTCAGGTTTTCATCGATTTGCTGTTCCACGGCCTGTTTCCGCCGATCGTCCCGCTTCGGTGTCATAGTGAGGTAGGTCCTGACAATCTTGTGCGCACAGGATGCAACCGATAGGGGCCCAAGATGGTTCCTTGCAATATGGAATTAAGAGGACTGTGAAATGACTGCTGCCGATCTGGCCCAAAATATCGGACGCGAACTGCCCTATCTGCGCCGTTACGCCCGCGCCCTGACCGGCAGTCAGGGTGCCGGCGACAATTATGCGGCAGCGACCCTCGAAGCCATCCTCAGCGACCGTTCGGTGCTGGATGGCGAGGATGATCTGCGGATCGCGCTGTTCAAGACCTTCCACGCCATCTGGATCAGCTCCGGCCAGCCGGTCGAGGAAGCGGACCTGACCACGCGCGAACGCCGCGCCCAGGATCACCTTCGCGGCCTGACGCCCAACTCGCGCGAGGCGCTGCTGCTGCGCACCATCGAGGAGCTGCGCAGCGACCAGATCGCCCGCGTCATGCAGATCGAGCCCGCCGAGGCCGACGAGCTGGTCCAGATCGCCCTGTCCGAGATGAGCAGCGCCCTGCGCGGCAAAGTCATGGTGATCGAGGACGAGATGATCATCGCGATGGACCTCAAGGGCATCGTGCAGGCGATGGGCCACGAAGTGACCGGCGTCGCGCGCACCCACACCGCCGCGATCGACCTTGCCGCCAAGGAGCGTCCGGACCTGATCCTGGCCGACATCCAGCTGGCCGACGGGTCCTCGGGGGTCGAGGCCGTCAACGAGCTGCTGGAAAGCATGGGCGACATCCCGGTGATCTTCATCACCGCCTTCCCCGAGCGCCTGCTGACCGGCGACCGTCCGGAACCGGCCTTCCTGATCTCGAAGCCCTATGGCGAGGAACAGGTGCGTTCGGCCGTCAGCCAGGCGATGTTCTTCGCCTCGACCGAGGGCATGCAGGTCTGATCTGCGCGCGGCGGGTCAGCCCGCCGCGTCCTTCCCCGCCATCTGCATGAATTCCTCGCGCGCCTCCCGGACGGCGCGCAGGCGACGCCTGCGGGCCAGTTCCACGTTCACCAGTGCCCCCAGCAGCACCGAGAACCCGGCGACATAGAACCACATCAGCAGCGCCACGACCGTCCCGATGGACCCGTAGATGCGGTTGTAGCTGTTGAAACTGCCCAGGTAGCTGGAAAATGCGATCGAGCCCGCCGACCACAGCAGCGCCGCGAAGACCGCCCCCCAGGTGAAGATCGGCGTGCGCGGCGTCTTCACGTTCGGGCCATAGCGATAGAGTATCCCGATGGTCAGGATCACCAGCATGAACAGCGCGGCCCAGGGCAGATAGGTCAGCAGCATCGAACGCAGCGGCGCGATGACGAAGAAGTTCAGCACCACCGGCACGATGACGATGGTCGCAAGGCCCGCAAGCGATATCCCCACGATCACCAGCGTCAGCGCATAGGCCAGCACGAAGCCGAAGATGGTCGAATGGGTCCGCACGCCATAGGCCGCGTTCAGCCCGCGGATCAACGCGTCCACGCCTGCCCGCGCGGCAATGGTCGCGATCATGAAGGACAGAAACGACGTCCAGCCCATCGATGTGCGCCCGTTCGAGGTCAGCGACATCACCTGGTCGTCGACCAGCGTGGCCGCGCCCTCGGGCAGGAACTCATGCGCGACCTCCAGATAGGTCAGCACGACGGCGGGATCGAACCACAGGCTCCACAATGCGATGATCGCGGCAAGGCCCGGAAAGACCGCGAACATGGAATAGAACGCGACCCCGGCCGCGATCAGCGTCATGTGGGTCTTGTCCATCCGCTCCAGGATGGCCCCGAGAAAGCTTCCGAAGTCGCGCAGACGTTCCAGCATCCGACCTCCCGTTGACGCGACCAGCATGCGGGGCCGTGGCCCCGCTGGCAAGGCTCAGCCCTGCGACATGCGCGCCCAGAGGGATTCCTCGCCCAGGGATGCCACGAATTCGGCATGGGCGCGGGCCTCGTCCTCGGACAGGCGGGACGGCAGGGGGCGCGGGCGTTTGGCGCGGCTGCGCATGACCGCGCCCTCGGCATCCTTGTCGTCCTGGTCCTGCGCAGGACCGCCAAGCACCAGGTCCGGCTGCCGCCCCCCGATCAGTTCCAGATAGACCTCGGCCAGCAATTCGCTGTCCAGAAGCGCGCCGTGCAGTTCGCGACCCGAATTGTCCACGCCGAAGCGGCGGCAGAGCGCATCCAGCGTCGCCGGAGAGCCGGGGAACCGTTCCCGCGCCAGTGCCAGCGTATCCAGCGCCCGCGCCCAGGGCAGGGTCGCATGGCCCGCGCGGCGCAGTTCCGCGTTCAGGAATTTCATGTCGAAGGCGGCGTTGTGGATCACCAGCTTCGCATCGGGACCGATGAAGTCGATGAAGCCCTGCGCGACCTCGGCGAATTTGGGCTTGTCGGCCAGGAACTCGTCGCCAAGACCGTGGACGTCGAAGGCCTCCTTGGGCATCGAGCGTTCGGGGTTGATATAGACGTGGAACGTGTTGCCCGTGGGCAGGTGGTTCAGCAGTTCCAGCGCGCCGATCTCGACGATGCGGTCGGCACCCTCGGCGTCGAAGCCTGTGGTTTCCGTGTCGAGCACGATCTCACGCATGGGCGGTCACCTTCTGGACGATCTTCTGGACGGCATTCCGCGCCGCATCGAGGGTATCCGACGGGATCACCCAATCGGCGCGGGCGCGCTTATCGGCGTCCGGCATCTGGCGCGCAAGGATCATCGCGAAGGTTTCCTCGGTCATGCCGGGGCGGGCAAGAACCCGCTGCCGCTGCGTCGCCGCATCGGTCGAGACGACGGCGATCCCGTCCAGTTCGGGCGGGGCCGCGCTTTCGAACAGCAGCGGGATGTCCAGGACCACCAGCGGCGCATCGGCATGGGCTGCCACGAAGGCATCCCTGTCGGCCGCGACCAGCGGGTGGACGACGCCTTCCAGCCGTTTCAGCGCGGTATCGTCGCGCGCAATGGCACGCTTCAGCGCCGCGCGATCGACCGCGCCGTCGCTGATGGCACCCGGAAACAGGTCGCCCACCGGACCGACCGCCGCGCCCCCGCGGGCATAGATCCTGTGCACCGCCGCATCCGCATCCCAGACCGGATGGCCCAGATCCGCGAAGATGCGGGCCGTGGTCGATTTGCCCATGCCGATGCTGCCGGTCAGGCCCAGCCGATAGGTCATGAGAGGATCAGCCGGCGGGTCTCGTCATCGACCTCGGGGCGGTGGCCGAACCAGCGCTCGAACCCAGGTGCGGCCTGGTGCAGCAGCATGCCAAGGCCGTCGACGACATGGCAGCCGCGCTCGGCCGCCTCGGTCAGGAAGGGGGTCATCAGCGGGGTATAGACCAGATCCGTGGCCAGCGCGTCCGGCGACAACGCCTCCAGCGGAATGCGCAGCGGCTGCTTGCCGTCCATCCCGAGCGAGGTCGCGTTCACCACCGTCGCGGCCCCGTCCAGCATGTTCCCGACCTGCGCCCAGTCGTAGACGACCAGCCTTGCGCCGAATTCGGCCTTGATCTGTTCGGCCCTCAGCCTGGTGCGGTTCGCGATGCGCAGCTCGGTGACGCCGCTGTCCAGAAGCGAGGCCACGACCGCGCGCGCGGCGCCCCCCGCGCCGATGACGGCGGCGGGACCGGCCCCCGCATCCCAGTCCGGCGCATGCTGCCGCAGATTGGCGATGAAGCCGTAGCCGTCGGTGTTGTCGGCGTGGATCTTGCCGTCGGGGCGGAAGATCAGCGTGTTCGCCGCGCCGATCAGGGCCGCGCGGTCGGTGACCGTGTCGGCAAGCGTCAGAACGGCCTCCTTGTGGGGGATGGTCACGTTCGCGCCGACGAATCCCATGCGGGGCATCATGCGAAGAACCTCGGCCAGGTGTTCGGGCATGACCGGGATCGGCACGTAATGCCCCGACAGGCCGTAACGCTTCAGCCAGTATCCGTGCAGCTTCGGCGACTGCGAATGCGCGATTGGCATGCCGATGACCCCGGCAAGGGGGGCGTGGCTGATCGGGGCGGTGGCTGTCTCGTCGGTCATCTGGCCTTGGATCGCTGAAGTTCTGCACAGGCAGCCTATGCCGCGATCCCTTGGGAAAAAAGGTCGTCCGGGCCGATGATTCGCCGTCTGTGGCGAAAGCGGCGCATCTGTCCGCAGGTCGGTGTGGACAAGTTCTTGGGGGAATCGGGTCGAATCACGAGGGCGAATCGCAGCGTATGCTGATTCGGTCGATCCAGGGCCTGGAACGGAGGCGGAACCAGGACGCGTTTTCCACAGGTGGACCGTCAGGGCCGGCGGGATAACTCGGTTGTGGGCGAATCGGCGGCCATTTCATTATCCGCAAAGTTATCCACATCGTGAGTGATTGTTTACAAACGGCTTTTCAGTTCTCGCACAGTGAATACACAGGGTTTTCCACAGGGTCGAGAATCTGGGGAACGAGTCGCGAGAAAGCCTGTAATCCCCCTATCAACAGGCCCTACTTCAACATCATTCCTTTCTTATCTTTCTTTATTTAAGGGAGAGGGAACGGAGGTCCGGATGTTCGACTGGCTTGGCCTGATCTATCCTTGGGTGAAGGCGTTTCACGTCATGGCCGTCATCAGCTGGATGGCGGGCCTGTTCTATCTGCCAAGGCTGTTCGTCTATCACGCCGAGCGTGCGGACCGCGGCCAGGAGCCCGTCGCAAGTTTCGCGATCATGGAGGGAAAGCTGCTTCGGGTGATCATGAACCCGGCCATGATCGCCACCTGGATCAGCGGGATATCACTGGTTCTGACGCCGGGAATCGTATCTTTTTCAATGGCTTGGCCTTGGACCAAGGCGGCTGCGGTCATCGCGATGACCTGGTTCCACATGTGGTGCGCCCGCGAAAGGCGGATGCTGGAACGGGGGCGCATCGGAACGGGCCGCCGCTACCGGATGATGAACGAGGTTCCGACCCTTCTGATGATCGTCATCGTCACCTCGGTCATCGTGAAGTTCTGAGCCGAAGATTGACTCGTGGGGCCCGGGGGCTTATCTCGCCCTCCAAGCCCGGCCATCCGGTACGGGATTCTCCGATACAAGTCTGCAACGCCGCCGCATGATGCCGGTTGGCCGAGGGTTCATGCCGATATGACCGAAGAACGTCTCAACCTGTCCGACCTGAAGGCCAAAAGCCCGGCAGACCTGCTGTCGATGGCCGAGGAATGGGAGATCGAGAACGCCTCGACCATGCGCAAGGGCGAGATGATGTTCTCGATCCTGAAGGAGCATGCCGAGGAGGGCTGGGAAATCGGCGGCGAGGGCGTGCTCGAGGTCGTTCAGGACGGCTTCGGCTTCCTGCGCTCGACCGAGGCGAACTATCTTCCGGGTCCGGACGACATCTATGTCAGCCCCGACATGATCCGCCAGCATTCGCTGCGCACGGGCGACACGGTCGAGGGCGTGATCCGCGCCCCGGGCGAGAACGAGCGCTATTTCGCGCTGACCAAGGTCGAGCGGATCAACTTCGAAAGCCCCGAGAAGGCCCGCCACAAGGTCGCCTTCGACAACCTGACGCCGCTTTATCCCAATGATCGCCTGAAGATGGAGATCGAGGATCCGACCATCAAGGATCGCAGCGCGCGCATCATCGACCTGGTGGCGCCTATCGGGAAGGGCCAGCGTTCGCTGATCGTGGCGCCTCCGCGCACCGGTAAGACGGTTCTGCTGCAGAACATCGCGCATTCGATCGAGAAGAATCACCCCGAGTGCTATCTGATCGTGCTGCTGATCGACGAACGCCCCGAGGAAGTCACCGACATGCAGCGCTCGGTCCGTGGCGAGGTCGTGTCCTCGACCTTCGACGAACCGGCAAGCCGCCACGTTGCGGTGTCCGAGATGGTGATCGAGAAGGCCAAGCGCCTGGTCGAACACAAACGAGATGTTGTGATTCTTCTCGACTCGATCACAAGACTTGGTAGAGCCTTCAACACTGTGGTGCCCAGCTCGGGCAAGGTGCTGACCGGTGGTGTGGATGCGAATGCGCTGCAGCGCCCGAAGCGGTTCTTCGGCGCCGCGCGGAACATCGAAGAGGGCGGCTCGTTGACGATCATCGCGACCGCGCTGATCGATACCGGTTCGCGCATGGACGAAGTGATCTTCGAAGAGTTCAAGGGCACCGGCAACAGCGAGATCGTGCTGGACCGCAAGGTCGCCGACAAGCGCGTCTTCCCGGCGATGGACATCCTGAAATCGGGCACGCGGAAGGAAGAGCTGCTGGTCGACAGCAAGGACCTGCAGAAGACCTATCTGCTGCGCCGGATCCTGAACCCGATGGGCACGACCGACGCCATCGAGTTCCTGATCTCGAAACTGAAACAGACCAAGACCAACTCCGAGTTTTTCGACTCGATGAACGCCTGACGAGGCAAGCATGGACCTGATCTTCGCAGAAGCCACCCCGCCTGGGCGGGGGGGCGTTTCCGTCATCCGCCTCAGCGGAAATGGCGCGCGCGCGGCTGCCGAAAAGCTGGTCGGTTCGATGCCGAAGCCGCGGCATGCCTATTTCCGCGATCTGGTCGATGAAGGCGAGAATATCGATCAGGTTCTGGCGATATGGTTCGCCGCCGGAAGCAGTTTCACGGGCGAAGAGGTCGCCGAGCTGCAGCTGCATGGCGCGCCGGTTGTGGTGCGTCGGGCGGTCAGGGCGCTTCTGGACCAGGGCCTGCGACCAGCCGAGGCGGGAGAATTCACACGCCGCGCCTTCTTGAACGGCCGAATGGATTTGGCCGAGATCGAGGGATTGGGCGATCTTCTGGCGGCCGAAACCGAGGCGCAACGGAAGCTGGCATTGCGTGCCGCGTCCGGTGAATTGGCAAAGAAGGCCGAAATTTGGCGATCTTGGCTGATCGAGGCCGGTGCCTTGGTCGAAGCCAGCGTAGATTTCGCAGACGAGGACGTGCCCGAAGAGGTCCCGGACAGGGCTTTCGAGCTGATCGACAAGCTGCGGACAGAGATCGAACGAGAGATCGACGGATTTTCGGCCGCTGAACGGATCCGCGAAGGTTTCGAGATTGCGATCGTCGGGCCGCCAAACGCTGGAAAATCATCTCTTCTGAACCGCTTGGCCAAGCGCGAAGTTGCGATTGTCTCGGATATCGCGGGCACGACGCGCGATGTGATCGAAGTACGCATGGATCTGCACGGTCTTGCGGTGACGGTTCTTGATACCGCCGGGTTGCGCGAATCCGACGATACCGTCGAGACGATCGGGATCGACCGTGCGCGTAAGCGTGCAGCAGATGCCGACATGCGGCTCCATATGTCCGATACCGGAGAGGTTTCGCCTGATTTGTGGAAAGATGGCGACCTGCGCGTATCAGGCAGATCTGACCTTGGCGTGAAACTTGGAGATGTGCAGGTATCCTCGGTGACGGGGCAGGGCATCGACCAATTGCTGACCAGGATCCATGAGCGTTTGGCTGATCAAACCGCCGCTGCGGGAATTGTAAGTCACGAGCGGCAGTTGAAGGAACTGTCGGTTGCAGCGATGGCGCTTACCGATACCAGAGACCTGCCTGTCGAACTCGTCAGCGAATCCTTGCGAGTCTGTAACTCGGCGCTTGATCGACTTCTTGGTCGAATCGACGCGGAGGACTATCTTGATCTTATCTTCTCTTCGTTCTGCATCGGAAAATGAGAATGCTTCACGTGAAACAATTTGATGTTGTCGTGGTTGGCGGCGGGCATGCGGGGCTGGAGGCAGCTACTGCTGCGGCGCGGATGGGCGCCAAGACCTGCTTGGTTACGATGCGGAGGGAAGATATCGGGACGCTTTCCTGCAATCCAGCAATCGGCGGATTGGGCAAGGGGCACTTGGTTCGAGAGGTTGACGCGCTTGACGGTGTGATGGGGCGCATCGCTGACCGCGCGGGGATTCAGTTTCGACTGCTGAACCGGCGAAAAGGGCCGGCGGTGCAGGGACCGCGTGCGCAAATGGACCGCGCGATATATCGTCGCGTCGCGCTGGAGGTCGTCGAGAACTACCCGAATCTTGAACTGATCTATGCTGAGGTGTCCGATCTTCTGCGTCAGGGCGATACGATTAAGGGTGTGCAAACAGCCGACGGAATAGAGCTTCATGCGCGTTCGGTCGTCGTGACGACCGGTACCTTCTTGAATGGAACGATCCATATTGGTGATGTCTCGCGCAAGGCTGGGCGGTGGGGCGATAAGGCCTCCGCTGGCTTGGCGGGCGCACTGGCAAAGTTGGAGTTGCCGCTTGGCCGGCTCAAGACTGGTACGCCGCCTCGGTTGGATGGGCGAACCATCGACTGGGGTGTTCTGGACAACCAACCGGGCGACGATGAGCCTGTCGTCTTCTCGTATTTGAACGATGCGCCGGAAGCGAAGCAGATCTCCTGTGGCATAACGCATACCAATCCTGAAACTCACCGTATCATCACAGAGAATCTGGATCGATCTGCAATGTATGGTGGGCATATTTCAGGAAGAGGTCCGAGATATTGCCCGTCGATCGAGGATAAGGTCGTTCGGTTCGCAGATAAGGGATCGCACCAGGTATTCCTCGAACCCGAGGGGCTGGACGACTTCACGGTTTATCCAAACGGCATCTCGACGTCTTTGCCCGAGGACGTCCAGCTTCGATATGTCCGTACAATGAAAGGGCTGGAGAATGTTGAGATCCTGCAGCCGGGATACGCGGTCGAGTACGACTATGTCGATCCAAGGGCGGTGGATGCATCGCTGAAGGTTAGGAAGGCTAAGGGGATATACTTCGCTGGCCAAATTAACGGTACTACGGGCTACGAAGAAGCCGCCGCCCAAGGGCTTGTCGCTGGCGTGAACGCTGCGCGCTACGCTGCCAGTGCCGAGCCTGTCGTGTTTAGCAGGGCGGATAGCTACATCGGCGTGATGATCGATGACCTGACGACGCGTGGTGTCACGGAGCCATATCGCATGTTCACATCGCGCGCTGAATTTCGACTTTCCCTGCGCGCCGATAATGCGGATCAGCGGCTGACACCGATGGGGATTGAACTGGGGCTCGTCGCTGAGCCTCGGGCGAGCTCTTTTGCTATCCGGCAGGCCGCATACTTGAAGGCCCGAAATGCGCTGGAGGATCGCAAGGTTTCGCCGACGGAGTTAAAAGGTCTCGGGTTTCAGGTGCGTCAAGACGGGAGCAAACGAAGTTTGTTCGAACTGCTGGGGCTTGCAGATATTAACGTTGATCGCCTTGTTTCCTGCTTTAGCGAGTTTGAGGGGATCACGAATAGCACATTGAAGCAGCTGCAGAACGATGCGCTCTATAGCCAGTATACCGAGCGTCAGTCTCGCGATGCAGAGGCCCTGCGTGAAAGCGGATCGATCGTTCTATCGCCTGACCTTGACTACGAAGCACTTGGAGGGCTGTCGGGCGAATTGGTTCGCAAGCTGTCCCAAGCCAAACCTGTCACGCTTGCCGAGGCACAGAAGATTGAAGGTATGACTCCCGCAGGTTTGACGATCCTGCTGGCAGCAACACGCATTCGCGAAAGGAAGCGCGCGTGAATACTGTTTCACGTGAAACACAAGAGCGGCTTTCGGCCTACGCCAATCTTGTCCGCAAATGGAATCCGAAGATTAATCTTGTTGCGCCTTCGACGTTGGATGATCTTGAGGATCGTCATATTGCCGATTGCATGCAACTGACTGCGGCGGTTGTCGATCCGAAGGGGAAATGGGTCGATATCGGAAGCGGCGGCGGGTTCCCAGGAATCGTCGTAGCTGCTGCATTTCAGGAATGCGACTTGAAGATTGTGCTGATCGAAAGCGATCAACGAAAGTCGACCTTTCTAAGAACTGCGATAAGAGAACTGTCCTTGGCTCGCACCTCTGTCCTTACGGATCGGATCGAGGTAGCGCGCCCTCAGAACGCCGACCACCTATCGGCCAGGGCATTAGCCGCCCTGCCTGAGCTTCTCGGTTATTGTGAACTGCATCTCGAAACCGAAGGCACGGCGTATTTCATGAAGGGAAGGACCTGGCCCGAGGAGGTTGCGCTCGCCAAGCGGGATTGGCGCTTTTCGGTCGACGCGATCCCAAGTATCACCGACCAAGAAGCAGCAATTCTCAGAATATCCGAGGTTTCCCATGCCTGATAAGCATGTCATCGCAATCGCAAACCAAAAGGGTGGGGTGGGCAAAACGACCACCGCGGTGAACCTCGCGGCCGCACTTGCCGAGGCAGGGCACAAGACGATCCTGATCGACCTGGATCCACAGGGGAACGCGTCGACAGGGCTGGGGATCGAGACGGATCAGCGGGAAAAGACGGTCTATGATCTTCTGACGGGCGAGGCTGATCTAGAGTCCATCATGCAACCGACCGACGTGCATGATCTGATGCTGGTTCCGGCGACCTCGGATCTTTCATCCGCCGATGTCGATTTTGCGCAGCATTCCGACCGGATCAAGCGTTTGGACGCACAGCTGGCAAAGGCGCCCGAAGGGGCGATCATCCTGATCGACTGCCCGCCGACCTTGGGTTTGCTGACGCTGAACGCGATGGTTGCTGCGACCGGCATCCTGATCCCGCTTCAGGCCGAATTCTATGCGCTCGAAGGACTTACCCAGCTTCTGGGTACTTTCCGCCAAGTTCGCGAATCCGCGAACCCCAAACTTCGGATCAATGGCGTCCTTCTGACGATGTCGGACAACCGCAACAACCTGTCGCAACAGGTAGAGGCTGACGCCCGTGCCACGCTTGGTGAACTCGTCTATCCGACCGTGATCCCGCGAAATGTGCGCGTGTCTGAAGCTCCCTCTTTCGCGCAGCCGGTTCTGGCGTATGATCCGAACTCGAAGGGCAGCGCCGCCTATCGTCAGTTCGCGGCAGAGTTCCTCGCGCGTCTGAAACTGGTCCCGGAGGTGGCATGATGGCAGAGAACAAGCTTGCGAAGCGAGGGTTGGGTCGCGGTTTGTCTGCGCTGATGGCGGATATCGACGTCGCTGCAGGCCCGTCCGGGGGCGAGAGTATCAAGCCGTCCAAGGATCGGACGCTGATCCCGATCGAGCAGATCACCGCGAATCCCGACCAACCCCGCCGCGCATTCGATCCGGATGCGCTTCGCGAGCTGGCCGAGTCGCTGAAATCTCGTGGCGTTCTGCAGCCGTTGATCGTTCGCCCTCATCCGAAGGACAGCGATCTGTTCCAGATCGTCGCGGGTGAACGTCGCTGGCGCGCTGCGCAGATGGCGCAGCTGCACGAGCTTCCGGTGATCATCCGCGACTTCTCGGACAACGAAGTCCTCGAAGTCGCGATCATCGAAAATATTCAGCGCGCCGATCTGAACTCGATCGAAGAGGCGTCGTCGTTCCGTCAACTGATGGACCGCTTCGGGCATACCCAGGAACGCCTGGCCGAGGCGCTGAACAAGAGCCGCAGCCACATCGCAAACCTTCTCCGCCTGTTGAATCTGCCCGATCAGGTGCAAGAACTGGTCAAGGACGGCAAGCTGAGCGCCGGCCACGCCCGCGCCCTGATCACGGCGCCTGACCCCTTGGGGCTGGCCAAGAAGGTGATCGAGAAGGGCCTGTCGGTCCGAGAGACCGAGGATCTTGTCCGCAAGCTGAATCAGTCGGGATCCGAGGCTCCGAAGGAGCAGCGCAAGCAGCCCGAGAAGGACGCCGACACCCGCGCGCTAGAATCGGATCTTGGCGCACATCTGCGGATGAAGGTTTCCATCAATCACGCAGGTGCCAAGGGCGGTCAGATCACGATCAGCTACAAGGATCTGGATCAGCTGGACAAGCTCTGCCAGATCTTGGGAAGCTGACGAAATGCAGGGGATGCCGCATCTGCGGCACCCCCATCTGGTGTCACGCTTCGGGACGTGTCACGAGGAAGGCGCCGACGCAGATCGCCACGGCTGCCTGGGTGGCGACGACCCAAGGCGGCATCCCGTAAGCCCATGAAATCACGACGCCCGCGCTCATCGCGCTGATCGCCCATATCTTCGCGATGCGACCCACGGCACCGCGTTCCTGCCACGCGCGCACCGGCGGCCCATAGCGCGGATGATCGCGGATGCGTTGCTCCAACGCAGGCGAGGATCGGGCGAAGGCCCATGCGGCGACCAGAAGGAAGGGCACGGTCGGAAGGACGGGCAGGGCAATGCCGATGACGGCAAGCGCCATGAAGAACCATCCGACCGCAAGCCAGATCCCGCGCCGCATGTCAGACCGCCAGCTCGCGCAGGATCGCGTTCAGGACGGGACGCCCGTCGCGGGTGGCGCGGATACGGCCGTCGCCACGTTCGATCATTCCCAGTTCCAGAAGATGCGCGATGCGGCTTTCGTCCAGCGTCTGGCCTGCAAGCGCGGCGAAACGGGCCTCGTCCAGCCCTTCGGCAAGTCGCATCGACATCAGCAGGTATTCCGTCGCCTGTTCGGATCGGGGGATGAACGCGCGGGGCAACTCGCCCGTTCCCGACGCCTCGACCGCGTTCAGCCATTCGCCGGGTGCGCGCAGCGCCTCGGTGGCCATGCGCCCCTCGGGCAGGGTCAGGCGACCATGCGCGCCGGGGCCGACCGCGGCCCAGTCGCCCTGGCGCCAGTAGACAAGGTTGTGGCGGCTTTCGGCGCCTGGACGCGCGTGGTTGGATATCTCGTAGCCCGCCATTCCGGCAGCTTCGCAGATCTCCTGCGTGTCGGCATACATGTCGGCGGACACGTCGTCATCGGGCAGATCGCGCAGCTTGCCGGCCTCGGCCCGTGCCCCGAACGCGGTCCCCGGCTCGATCGTCAGCTGATAGAGCGAGAGGTGATCGACCGCCATCGACAGTGCCTGCCGCAGTTCGTGCCGCCAATCGTCGCGCGATTGCCCCTGTCGGGCATAGATCAGGTCGAAGCTGACGCGCGGAAAGGCATCGCGGGCGACATCGAACGCGGCCTGCGCCTCGGCCACGGAATGCATCCGGCCAAGGCGGCGCAGGTCGTCGTCGTTCATCGCCTGGATGCCCATCGACAGGCGGTTCACGCCCGCCTGTGCGAACCCTTCGAAGCGGCCGCGCTCGACGCTGGTCGGGTTCGCCTCGAGCGAGATCTCGATATCGTTGGAGAAGCCCCAGGCCGCGCGTGCGGCGCGGATCACGGCATCCACCGTCTCGGGCAGCATCAGCGACGGCGTTCCACCCCCGAAGAAGATGCTGCGCAGGTGGCGGCCCGGCGTTTCGGCGGCCAGGCGTGCGATCTCGGACGACAGCGCGCGGGCCCAACGTGCCTGGTCGACCTGCGCCACGACGTGGCTGTTGAAGTCGCAATAGGGGCATTTGGCCGCGCAGAAGGGCCAGTGGACATACAGTCCGAAGCCGCCGGCGCGCCAATCCTCGCCGGCGGCGGTGGTGTCACTTGCGGGAAGCAAAGGGTCCCTCGATCAGTTGCGCCACGGCGCGGCCACGATGGCTGATCGCGTTCTTCTGCGCCGAGGACATCTCGGCCAGCGTCACCTCGTGGCCGTCGGGCTGGAACACCGGGTCATAGCCGTGCCCTTCGGCACCGCGCGGGGGCCAGACGACCTGTCCGGGCAGAACGCCCTCGAACACCTCGTCATGGCCGTCGGGCCAGGCAAGGACCAGCGTGCAGCGGAACTGCGCGCCATGCGGGGCAGGGGCGGCCTTGGACTGGATTTCGGACCAGACACGCTCCATCGCCATGGCGAAATCACGACCGTTGCCGGTCTCGGCCCAGTCGGCGGTGTGGACGCCCGGCTGACCGTCCAGCGCATCGACGCAGATGCCGCTGTCGTCGGACAAGGCGGGCAGGCCGGTGGCCTTCGCCGCCGCGTGCGCCTTGATGCGGGCATTGCCGACGAAGGTCTCCTCGGTCTCGTCCGGTTCGGGCAGGCCCATCTCGGCGCCGCCGACCACCGTCACCCCGAAGGGCGACAGCAGCTCGCGCATCTCGGCCAGCTTGCCCGCGTTATGCGTGGCGATCAGCAGGCGATCCTCGGTGAAGGCCCTCATGCGATGGCGGCCTTCTGGGCGGCGACCAGCTCGGCCATGCCCGCCTCGGACAGGTCCAGAAGCTGCGTCATCTCATCGCGCGAGAAGGTCGCCCCTTCGGCCGACATCTGCACCTCGATCAGGCGACCCGCGCCGGTCAGGACGAAATTGCCATCCGTGCCGGCCTCGCTGTCCTCGGCATAGTCCAGGTCCAGAACCGGCTGACCGGCATAGATGCCGCAGCTGACGGCAGCCACGTGATCGACGATCGGATCGCTGCTGATGGTGCCCGCCTTCAGCAGCTTGTTCACCGCAAGGCGCAGGGCGACCCAGCCGCCGGTGATGGATGCGCAGCGCGTCCCGCCATCGGCTTGGATCACGTCGCAGTCGATGGTGATCTGGCGTTCGCCAAGCGCGCTGCGGTCGATGCCCGCGCGCAGGCTGCGTCCGATAAGGCGTTGGATTTCCTGCGTGCGGCCCGACTGTTTGCCGGTTGCGGCTTCGCGGCGGTTGCGCGAATTGGTGGCGCGGGGCAGCATGCCGTATTCGGCGGTGACCCAGCCCAGGCCCGTTCCCTTCAGGAAACGCGGGGGGTGATCCTCGATCGTGGCGGTGCACAGGACATGGGTGTCGCCGCAACGGATCAGGCAGGAGCCTTCGGCGTGCTTCGTGATGCCGGTTGCAATTGAAATCGGACGCATTTGGCTTAGATTCCGGCCAGAGGGGCGCATGGGTCATCCTTTTTTCCGAGAGTTGGTGCCCAATACCGCCCGAGGGCAACGACACGCAACCCCACGAGGCAGATGAGCCAGGAATCGCTGCTGAACGAGCTGAACGACAGATCGCGCGAAGTGTTTCGCCGCGTGGTCGAAAGCTATCTCGAAACGGGCGAGCCGGTCGGCTCGCGGACGCTGACGCGCGCGCTGTCAGAGCGGGTTTCGGCCGCGACGGTGCGCAACGTGATGCAGGACCTCGAATTCATGGGGCTGCTCGACAGCCCGCATGTCTCGGCGGGGCGGCTGCCGTCGCAGATGGGGCTGCGCCTGTTCGTGGACGGCATGATGGAGGTCGACAATGTCAGCGCCGACGACCGCGCGACGATCGACCAGACGCTGGGGAACGACGACCCGGAAACCGGGGTGCTGCTGGACCGCGTCAGCACGGCGCTGTCCACCATCACGCGCGGCGCGTCGCTGATCCTGATGCCCAAGCACGAGGCCCCGATCCGCCATATCGAGTTCGTCAGCCTCGGGGCGGACCGGGCGCTGGTCGTGCTGGTCTTTGCCGACGGTCATGTCGAGAACCGGATCTTCACGCCCCCGCCGGGGCAGACCCCGTCATCCATGCGCGAGGCGGGGAACTTCCTGAACGCCATGGCCGAGGGCAAGACCCTGGCCGAGCTGCGCGGCCACCTGGTCCAGCAGATCGCCGCGCGGCGGCAGGAACTGGACGTGATGGCCGCCGAGCTGGTCCAGTCGGGCATCGCGCTGTGGGGGGCCGAGGCCGCCGATCCACGCCTGATCGTGCGCGGCAGGTCGAACCTTCTGGACAGCGAGGCTGCCGATCTGGACCGCGTGCGGGTGCTGTTCGACGACCTCGAACGCAAGCGCGACATCGCCGAATTCCTGGAACTGGCCGAGGATGGCGAAGGGGTCCGCATCTTCATCGGCTCCGAGAACAAGCTTTTTTCACTTTCGGGTTCCGCTCTGGTGGTTTCACCCTATATGAATGCCGACCGGAAGATTGTAGGCGCGGTCGGCGTCATCGGTCCGACGCGGTTGAACTATGGCCGCATCGTCCCGATCGTCGATTACACCGCGCAACTGGTCGGGCGGGTGCTGTCCGGCCGGAAAGGATGAGTTGAGATGACCGAGCAGAACGAACAGCCGATCGACGACATGCTGGAAGATCCGCTGGCCCAGGATGATGCGCTGGACGCGCTGACGGCCGAGCGGGACGAACTGCGCGACAAGTGGATGCGCGCCCTGGCCGATGCCGAGAATGCCCGCAAGCGGGCCGACAAGGAGCGCCGCGATGCCGAACAGTATGGCGGCTCGCGCCTGGCGCGCGACCTGCTGCCGGTCCACGATGCGCTGACCCGCGCGCTGGCCGCCGCGACCGACGAACAGCGCGAGGCGGCCTCGGCGCTGCTGGAGGGGGTCGAACTGACCCTGCGCGAGCTGGAAAGCGTCTTCTCGAAGCACGGCATCACGGTCCTGCGCCCCGAGCTGGGCGAGAAGTTCGACCCGACCTTCCACGAGGCGATGTTCGAGGCCCCGGTGCCGAACACCACCGCCGGAGAGATCATCCAGGTCATGGATAACGGCTTCCGCATCCACGACCGGCTGTTGCGGCCCGCGAAGGTGGGCGTCAGCTCGAACCCCGGAAACTGACCCTTCAAACGCCGCCCCGACCGGGCGGCGTTCTTCGATGTCGCATGCGGGCCATGCCGCGTCGGTGGTGGAACCCGCCGCCATGTCGGGGCATGATCGACATAGGAAGGCCCGACCGAGGCCCGAGCATCTGAAGGAGTATCGCGATGAGAACCCGCGCCGCCGTGGCCCTCGAGGCCGGAAAACCGCTGGAGGTCATGGAGGTCGAACTGGACGGCCCCAAGGCCGGAGAGGTCCTGATCGAGATCAAGGCCACGGGCCTTTGCCATACCGACGAATTCACCCGTTCGGGCGCCGATCCCGAAGGCATCTTCCCCGCGATCCTGGGCCACGAGGGGGCGGGCATCGTCCTCGAGGTGGGCGAGGGCGTCACCTCGGTCCAGCCGGGCGATCACGTCATCCCGCTCTATACCCCCGAATGCCGCGAATGCGCGTCCTGCCTGTCGGGCAAGACGAACCTGTGCACGAAGATCCGCGCGACGCAGGGGCAGGGGCTGATGCCTGACGGCACCACGCGCTTCCGCATGCTGGATGGCACGCCGATCCATCACTACATGGGCTGTTCCACCTTCGCCAACCACACCGTCCTGCCCGAGATCGCCGTCGCCAAGGTCCGCAAGGACGCGCCCTTCGACAAGATCTGCTATATCGGCTGCGGGGTCACGACGGGCATCGGCGCGGTGATCAACACCGCCAAGGTCGAGATCGGCGCCAAGGCCGTGGTCTTCGGCTTGGGCGGCATCGGGCTGAACGTGATCCAGGGCCTGCGGATGGCGGGCGCGGACATGATCATCGGCGTCGATCTGAACGACGACCGGCAGGAAATGGCGACCCGCTTCGGGATGACCCATTTCGTCAACCCCACCAAGGTCGACGATGTCGTCCAGGAGATCGTGAACCTGACGAAGACCCCGCTGGATCAGATTGGAGGCGCGGATTACAGCTTCGACGCGACCGGCAACGTCAAGGTCATGCGCGACGCGCTGGAATGCACCCATCGCGGCTGGGGCCAGTCGATCATCATCGGCGTCGCCCCCGCGGGCGCCGAGATCAGCACCCGCCCGTTCCAGCTGGTCACCGGCCGCGTCTGGAAGGGTACGGCCTTCGGCGGCGCGCGCGGGCGCACCGACGTGCCGCGGATCGTGGACTGGTACATGGACGGCAAGATCGAGATCGACCCCATGATCACCCACACCATGCCGCTGGATGACATCAACAAGGGTTTCGACCTGATGCATCACGGTGAATCGATCCGCTCGGTCGTTCTTTACTGATCTGACACGGCTGCTTAGGTAGAAGGGGCGGGACGCGCCTGTCGCGTGCCGCCCTTGCGAAAGAACAAGAAGGATGAGGCCATGCGCCACCAGTGGCTGGATGACGACGACGATCACGAGGAAGACGACGACCGCCGCGACAATGGCGACAAGGGTCTCGGCCTGCCCGAGGGCGACCGCATCGCCAAGCTGTACTTCAAGTCGCGCACGGTGATCGTCGCCGGTGCGATCAACGACAAGCTGGCGCAGCGCACCGTCGCCCATCTTCTGGCCCTGGCCGAGGAAAGCGACGAGCCGATCAACATGCTGATCTCCTCGCCCGGCGGGCACGTGGAATCGGGCGACATGATCCATGACGTGATCAAGTTCATCCGCCCGACCGTGCGCACCATCGGGTCCGGCTGGGTCGCCAGCGCGGGCGCGCTGATCTTCGTCGGCGCCGAGAAGGAGAACCGCTTCTGCCTGCCGAACACGCGCTTCCTGATCCACCAGCCCTCGGGCGGGATCGGCGGCACGTCCTCGGACATGATGATCCAGGCCGAGCAGGTCCGCCTGATGCGCGACCGCCTGAACCAGATCTTCGCCGATGCCACCGGCCAGAGCCTGGAGCGCATCGAGAAGGACACGCATCGCGACTTCTGGCTGAACACGCAGGAGGCGCTGGATTACGGCCTTCTGGGCAAGGTCATCAGCAGCGTGGACGAGCTGAAGTGAACAACGGGGCGGGTCGGTGACCCGCCCTTCCTCTATCCGGGCCGGGAAACATCCATGACCATCGAGACCATCTCCGAGAACCGCAGCTTCGGCGGCACGCAGGGCGTCTATCGCCACCGCTCGACCGCGACGGGGACCGACATGACCTTCGGGCTGTTCCTGCCCGAGGTCGCGAGATACGCGCCCGTCCCGGCGCTGTTCTTCCTGTCAGGCCTGACCTGCACCCACGAGAACGCGATGATCAAGGCCGCGGCGCAGGCCCATGCAGACGAGGCGGGCATCGCGCTGGTCTTTCCCGACACCTCGCCGCGCGGCGAAGGGGTGGCCGACGACGAGGCCTATGACCTGGGGCAGGGCGCGGGCTTCTACGTGAACGCGACCGAGGGCCCCTGGGCCCCGCATTACCGCATGTGGGATTACATCACCGAGGAACTGCCCGCGCTTCTGGGGGCGAACATGCCCATCGACGAGGGCGCGCTGGGCATCACCGGGCATTCCATGGGCGGTCACGGCGCGCTGACCATCGCGATGACCATGCCCGATCGTTTCCGCAGCGTGTCGGCCCTTGCGCCCATCGCTAACCCGACGCGGTCGGATTGGGGGCGCAAGCAGCTGGCGGCCTATCTGGGCAATGACGAATCGACCTGGGCCGCCCATGACGCGACGCTGCTGATGACCGCGCGCGGATTTCCGGGCGATGTGCTGATCGACCAGGGCAGCGCGGACCAGTTCCTGGACCTGCTGATGCCCGAAAGGCTGGCCCATGCGATGGCGGCACGCCGCCAGCCGGGTCGGTTCCGGATGCAGGAGGGCTTCGATCACAGCTACTGGTTCGTCCAGAGCTTCATCGAGGAGCATGTGTTCTTCCACGCGGAAAGACTGCTCTGAACTATCGGGATTATCTGCGACGGGCTGACAAGCACGGCGGCTCACCCTAGACATGGATGAGTTGTTCACGAGGTCCCCATGCAGGTAGAGTTTACACCGTTACCAGGCGTTCTTGTCCTGACGCCCAAGCGCCATGGCGATAGCCGGGGCTTCTTTTCCGAAAGCTGGAACCGCCGGACCCTGGAAGCCGCCGGCTTGGCGCTTCCCGAATTCGTGCAGGACAACCATTCACTGTCCACGCAGGTGGGCACGGTCAGGGGGCTGCATTACCAGGCCCCCCCTTGCGCGCAGGGCAAGCTGGTCCGCTGCGGGCGCGGCAGCCTGTTCGATGTCGCGGTGGATGTCCGCCGCGGCAGCCCGACCTACGGGCAGTGGTTCGGCACCGAGCTGAGCTTCGAGAACGGACGGCAGCTCTGGATCCCGGCGGGCTTCCTGCACGGTTTCTCGACCCTGCTGTCCGATACGGAAATCGTCTACAAATGCACCGCGCATTACGACGCCGCATCCGATGGTGCGGTCGCCTGGGACAGCCTGGGCATCGACTGGGGCGTGCAGACGCCGATCCTGTCGGACAAGGATCGCGCGGCACCCGCATTCGCGGACTGGGAATCACCCTTCACCTACGAGGCTGACACATGAAGATTCTGGTAACCGGCGGCGCGGGGTTCATCGGCTCGGCCGTCGTGCGGCTGGCCGTCGCGCGCGGGCACGAGGTGGTCAATGTCGATGCGCTGACCTATGCCGCCGACCTGCGCAACGTGGGCGATGCCGCGGACAGCGATCTCTACAGCTTCGAACATGCCGATATCCGCGATCGCGGATCGCTGGACCGCATCCTTGCGACGCATCGTCCCGACATCGTCATGCATCTGGCCGCCGAGAGCCATGTGGACCGGTCGATCGACGGCCCCGCCGCCTTCATCGAGACGAATGTCATCGGCACCTTCAACATGCTGGAGGCCGCGCGCGCCTACTGGGACCGCGAGGGGCGCCCCGAGACGTTCCGCTTCCACCACATCTCGACCGACGAGGTGTTCGGATCGCTGGGCGAGACGGGCCAGTTCACCGAGATCACGGCCTATGATCCGCGCAGCCCCTATTCGGCCAGCAAGGCGGGGTCGGACCACCTTGTCCGCGCGTGGCACGAAACCTACGGCCTGCCGGTCGTCCTGACCAACTGCTCGAACAATTACGGTCCCTACCATTTCCCCGAGAAGCTGGTCCCGGTCGTGATCCTGAAGGCTCTGTCGGGACAGTCGATCCCGGTCTATGGCGATGGCGGCAATGTCCGCGACTGGCTGTTCGTCGAAGACCATGCCGACGCGCTGCTGCTGGTCGCCGAGAAGGGCGATCTGGGCCGCAGCTACAATATCGGCGGCGAGAACGAGGTCACGAATATCGACCTGGTCCGCACCATCTGCGCCCATATGGACGAACTGCATCCCGAAGGTGCGCCCCATGCCGACCTGATCACCTTCGTGACGGATCGACCGGGCCATGACCGCCGCTATGCCATCGACCCGACCCGCATCCGGTCCGAGCTGGACTGGAAACCCTCGGTCACCGTCGAGGAGGGCCTGCGCCGCACGGTCGAATGGTACCTGGCCAATCGCGACTGGTGGCAGCCGCTTCTCGAACGCGAAGGCGTGGGCAAACGCCTGGGAACGGGCTGATGCAGGGGCTTCTGGTCTTCGGCCGCTCGGGGCAGCTTGCCACCGAACTGGCCGGAATCGCGCCGGGTGCCATCTTCCTGGGGCGCGGTGACGCCGATCTGTCGGACCCCGCCGCCTGCGAGGCGGCGATCCGTGCGGCCGCGCCGCGGGCGGTCGTCAACGCGGCCGCATACACGGCCGTCGATCGCGCGGAATCCGAGGCTGGGCTGGCCCATCGCATCAATGCCGAGGCACCTGCCGCGATGGCCCGCGCCTGCGCGGATCTGGGGATTCCGTTCCTGCATGTCTCGACCGATTACGTCTTCGACGGCAGCGGCGACACCCCCCGCGCCGAAGACGCGCCCACGGGCCCCTTGGGCATCTATGGCGCGACCAAGCTTGCGGGCGAACAGGCGATCGCGAAGGCCGGGGGCCAATGGGCGGTGATGCGCACATCCTGGGTGTTTTCCTCGCATGGCGCGAATTTCGTCAGGACGATGCTGCGCTTGGGGGCCGAACGCGACCGGCTGACGATCGTGGACGACCAGATCGGCGGGCCGACCCCGGCAGCCGACATCGCGGCGGCGGCACTGGCCATGATCCAGGCCATGCTGGCGGATCCCGCCACGGGCGGTCTCTATCACTTCGCGGGTGCGCCCGACACGTCCTGGGCCGGTTTCGCACAAGAGATCTTCGCCCGGGCCGGCCTGACCCCCGAGGTCGCGGGCATCCCGACATCGGATTATCCCACCCCCGCACGGCGTCCGCTGAACTCTCGGCTGGACTGCACCCGCATTTCGCGGGATTTCGGCATCTCGCGCCCGGACTGGCGCGAGGGGCTGGCCAAGGTCTTGATTGAACTGGAGAACGGGCAATGACCAACCGCAAGGGTATCATTCTGGCTGGCGGCTCGGGCACGCGGCTCTATCCGATCACGATGGGCATCTCGAAGCAGCTTCTGCCGATCTACGACAAGCCGATGATCTACTATCCGATCAGCGCGCTGATGCTGGCCGGCATCCGCGAGATCGCGATCATCACCACCCCCGAGGACCAGGACCAGTTCCAGCGTCTTCTGGGCGATGGCAGCCAGTGGGGCATCAGTTTCACCTGGATCGTCCAGCCCTCGCCCGATGGACTGGCGCAGGCCTATATCTTGGCCGAGGATTTCCTGGACGGCGCACCCTCGGCCATGGTGCTGGGCGACAACATCTTCTTCGGCCACGGCCTGCCCGAGCTGATGTCGGCGGCGGATGCGCGTCCCGAAGGCGGAACGGTCTTCGGCTATCGCGTCTCCGACCCCGAGCGTTACGGCGTGGTCGATTTCGACGAGGACATGCGCGCCCGTGCCATCATCGAGAAACCCGCGAACCCGCCCTCGAACTATGCGGTGACCGGGCTCTATTTCCTCGATGGCAGCGCGCCCGAACGCGCCCGCAAGGTCGAACCCTCGCCCAGGGGAGAGCTGGAGATCACCACGCTTCTGGAAAGCTATCTTCACGACGGCATCCTGAATGTCGAACGGATGGGCCGCGGCTTTGCCTGGCTGGACACGGGAACCCATGCCAGCCTGCTGGATGCGGGCAATTTCGTGCGCACGCTGGAGAATCGGCAGGGCCTGCAGACGGGCTGCCCCGAGGAGATCGCCTTCGACGCGGGCTGGATCGACGAGGCGCAGCTTCGCGTCCGCGCCGAGAAATTCAAGAAGAACGCCTATGGCGCATATCTTTACCAGATTCTCGGCTGACGAACGATTTAGGGTCAGGACTCGTTCTCTCTCAAAGTCAGAAGATTACGGTCGCAGCGAGTGCTATTGCTGAGAAGAAGGTTTGCGGACAGCGATCACAGCGGGTCGCAACCCTCCTCCAGTCCTTGAGCCTGCCGAACACGATCTCGATCCTGTTGCGCCGCTTGTAGCGGCGCTTGTCGTATTTGACTGGGGTCTTGCGCTGCTTCCGACCGGGAATGCAGGGGCATATCCCTCTGTTTTGCAACGCTTCTCGGAACAAATCGGCATCATAGCCACGACCTCCGAGCAGCCACTTCACGTTGGGCAACCCGCTCACCAGGGCGCGCGCCCCGATGTAGTCGCTGACGGGTCCGGCAGTCAGGAACAGGTCGATGGGTCGGCATTCGCCATCGTCGCTCGGACCGATGGCGCGAGATGGCTCATCTGTCGCAGATCGCGTGCAGCGTCGTATTCATGCCGCCCTTGGTTCGGCCAATCAGACGCGCACGCCCCCCTTTTTGACGCCCAGGCTGGACGCCGTACGATGGGCCTTCAGATGAGTTGCGTCGATCATCACGGTCGTCTCTTCACCGTGCTCGGCCGCCAACCCCGCCATGATCCGGGCGAAGACACCCCTGTCGCTCCAACGCTTCCAGCGATTGTAGAGCGTCTTGTGCGGGCCGTATTCCCTTGGTGCATCGCGCCACCGCAAGCCATTGCGATTGATGAAGATAATCCCGCTCAAGACACGCCGGTCATCAACCCTGAGCTTGCCATGCGACTTGGGAAAGTAAGGCTCCAGACGCGCCATCTGCGCATCGCTCAACCAGAAAAGATCAGACATGTTCACCGCTCGTTTTCGAACGGTGAATCACGCTCGCGCAACCAGATCAATGGGTCCTGACCCTAG
>NZ_ATUJ01000013.1 GCF_000420145.1 Paracoccus zeaxanthinifaciens ATCC 21588 | reverse complement strand
GTGGTCGTGGCGCTTCCATGATGAACTTGTCCCAGAGGGCATCCTTCCGCTGTTGAGAAAGGATCGCACAATCAAACCGTAGGATCAAACAACTAGCCGCCCGTATGGCTCATGTGGCGGGTCATCTGGCCGCCGACGGATTGCCGGGAATAGTCGAAATCGTGGCCCTTGGGCTTCAGCGCGATCGCATTGCGGATCGCGTCGCGGAGGGGGGCGTCGTCGGAATGGGCGCGCAGGGGTGCGCGCAGGTCGGCGCGGTCTTCCTGGCCCAGGCACATGAACAGCTCTCCGGTGCAGGTCAGGCGCACGCGGTTGCAGCTTTCGCAGAAATTGTGGGTCAGGGGCGTGATGAAGCCGATCTTCTGGTCCGTCTCCTCCAGCCGGACATAGCGGGCGGGGCCGCCGGTGCGTTCGGGCAGGTCGGTCAGGGTGTAACGCTCGGCCAGGCGGGCGCGCAGGTCGGACAGGGGCCAGTACTGGTCCAGCCGGTCCTCGCCGCCCAGATCGCCCATGGGCATCACCTCGATGAAGGTCAGGTCGTGGCCTTCATCGGCGCACCAGCGGGTGATGTCGAACAGCTCGTCCTCGTTGACGCCCTTCAGCGCCACGACGTTCAGCTTGACCCGCAGGCCCGCATCCCTGGCGGCGCGGATGCCGTCCAGAACCTGGGGCAGGCGGCCCCACCGGGTGATCCGCGCGAACTTGTCCGCGTCCAGCGTATCCAGCGAGACGTTGACGCGCCGGACGCCGCAATCGAACAGTTCCTGCGCGAAGCGGCCCAGCTGGCTGCCATTCGTGGTCAGGGTCAGTTCTTCCAGCCCGTTGCCCAGGTGGCGCGACATGTTGCGGAAGAAGCCCATGATGCCGCGACGCACCAGCGGTTCGCCGCCGGTGATCCGCAGCTTCTGCACGCCCATCCCGACGAAGGTGGAACACAGGCGGTCCAGTTCCTCCAGGGTCAGCAGCTCGGCCTTGGGAAGGAACTGCATATGCTCGGCCATGCAATAGACGCAGCGGAAATCGCAGCGATCCGTGACCGACACCCGCAGGTACGAGATCGGGCGGGCGAAGGGGTCTATCAGCGGGGCTGGATGCGGCATCTGGCTCATGCGGTGCAATCTAGGCATGCGGCGCGCCGCTCACAAGCGCGGGCGTGATCGTGGCGGTGGTGGACCTTTCGCCGCGGCGCGTGCAATCTGGCCCCCAAGCCTGATGAGGAGATCCTGATGCGTATCGGAACCATGGCAAAAGTCCTTGGCCTTGGCGTGATGCTGGCCGGCTGCGCGCAGATGACGCAGACCGGCGCAAGCGCGCCCGACGCCAAGCCCGAAGCGACCCCCGCCACGGCGGAACAGGTGTCTGCCGCCACCGCGATCACCCGCGCCCCGGCACCGCGTCCGGCGGCCCGCGCGACGGTCGCACAGCTGGACACGACGACGCCCGAACAGCGCGCCGCCGCAGCCGAGGTTCCGACCGAGGCGTCCGAGAAGAAGCTGGGCACGACCGTAGGTTCGCTCGGGAACCCGACCGAGGGGGGGCTGTGGATGAAGACCCCGCTGGTCAAGTCCCGCACGCCGGGGCGGATCGTCTATCCGGCGAACGGCAAATCGGCCAAGGTCGAGCTGATTCCCCTCACGACCGGCGGCAGCGGCAGCCAGGTTTCCCTGTCCGCGCTGCAATTGCTGGGCGTGTCCCTGACGGATCTTCCGACGCTGGAAGTCTACTCGGGGTCTTGATCCGGCTGGTCCTCGACGACCTTCTCGGCCGGTTTCCACGCTGCGGCCCGTTCGGGGTCGTGGCGTGCAAGATCGGACAGCAGCGCCGCGACCGCCTGGCGCACCGCGCCGTTGCCGTCGTGATGCAGATGCGCGGCCCATTCCAGCGCGCGGTCGCGGATCGCGATATCGGCGGGCTTGGGGTGGTTCATCTTGGCCCAGTGGTTCGTCATGGTCATCAGCAGGCGCCGCTGCAGCGGGTTGCGCGATTCCATGAACGGCTCCAGGTCGCCAAGGCGGGCGGGATCCGACGCCAGGCGGCGCTGACCGGCGGCCGCGACTGCATCGGCGATGTCCAGCGCGTCCACCGCGGGCGCCCATTCCATGATCGCGGCCCAGGCGCCGTCATCGGGACGCATCCGCGCCTGCAGCATCAGCTTGGCGGCGGCGATGCGGGCCTCGTGGATGTCGCTTTCCCACAGCTTGCGGGCAAGGGTCACGCGTTCCTCGGGGGTCAGCGCCGCGCGCCATCCGGCGACCAGCGGCTCCAGCTGGGCGGGCGCGATGCCAAGCGTCTCGCGATCGCGCTTGTGGCGGGCGGCCATCTTCGCGGCGCGGTCGGCGTCGCCCAGGGCGCGCAACTGTTCGATTTCCTGCATTCGGGGTCCTTTCCGTTTCAGCCCTTCTAGAAATCCCGCGCCCTCGCGGCAAGAAGGTGGTGGAAGCGCCGCACGGCCCACGCTAGAAGCGCTTGCGTTAACACGAGGTAGCCCCATGTCCCATTCCGCCGAACCCCGTCCGATGACCTCTGGCAAATGCGGCCCGCTGTCGGGTGAGGCGCAGGTGCCCGGAGACAAGTCGATCAGCCACCGCGCGCTGATCCTGGGCGCGATGTCGGTGGGGCAGACGCGCATCACGGGCCTTCTGGAAGGGCAGGACGTCCTGGATACCGCCAAGGCGATGGAGGCGTTCGGCGCCACCGTCACGCGCCACGGTCCGGGCAGCTGGACGGTGGACGGCGTGGGCGTGGGCGGCTTCGCCTCGCCCGAGGGGGTGATCGACTGCGGCAACAGCGGCACGGGCGTGCGCCTGATCATGGGTGCGGTGGCCACGACGCCGATCACCGCGACCTTCACCGGCGATGCCAGCCTGTCGCGCCGTCCGATGGCGCGCGTGACCGACCCGATCGCGGAATTCGGCGCACGCATCACCGCGCGCGAGGGCGGGCGCCTGCCCATCACCATCGAGGGCGCTGCCGATCCCGTTCCCGTCACCTATCGCACGCCGGTCGCCAGCGCGCAGATCAAGTCCGCGATCCTGCTGGCCGGTCTGAACGTCCCCGGGGAAACCGTCGTGATCGAGTCCGAACCCACCCGCGACCATTCCGAACGCATGCTGGCGGGCTTCGGCGCCGACATCCGGGCCGAGACGACTGCCGACGGCCATGTCATCACCCTGCAGGGCCGCCCCGAGCTGCGCGCCCAGAACGTGGCCGTGCCGCGCGATCCCTCCAGCGCGGCCTTCCCGGTGGCGGCTGCCCTGATCGTTCCGGGGTCCGAGATCCGCGTGCCGGGCGTCAGCCGCAACCCGACGCGCGACGGCCTGTACGTGACGCTGCTGGAGATGGGCGCAGACATCACCTTCGAGAACCCGCGCGAAGAGGGCGGCGAGCCGGTCGCCGACCTGCTGGTGCGGCATGCGCCGCTGAAGGGCGTGACCGTCCCCGCCGAACGCGCGGCCAGCATGATCGACGAATTTCCGATCCTGTCGGTGATCGCATCCTATGCCCAAGGGACGACCGTGATGAACGGCGTGGCCGAGCTGCGCGTCAAGGAAAGCGACCGCATCGACGCGATGGCCCGGGGCCTTGAGGCGAACGGCGTCAAGGTCGAGGAGACGAAGGACAGCATGACCGTCCACGGCACCGGCAGCGTCCCGGGCGGCGCGCAGGCGGTGACCCATCTGGACCACCGCATCGCGATGTCCTTCATGGTGCTGGGCCTGAATGCCGAGAACGCCGTCGGCATCGACGATGCGGGGCCGATCATGACCTCGTTCCCGGATTTCGTTCCGCTGATGGAACGGCTGGGCGCCAGCTTCGGGTAAGGGAAAGGGGGCCGCGGCCCCCTTCTTCATGCGCTGGCCTTCATCGGGTATCCGAGGGCTGCCAGCGCGGCCTCGATTTCGGTCAGGATGGCGGGGTCGTCGATGGTTGCGGGGGTCGTGACCTCGTGCCCGTCCGCGATCTTGGCCATGACGGCGCGCAGGATCTTGCCCGAGCGCGTCTTGGGCAGGCGTTCCACGATGCAGGCCAGCTTGAAGCAGGCGACGGGGCCGATCCGGTCGCGGACCATTGCGATTGCCTCGGCCACGACATCCTCGGGCGGGGTGGTGACGCCCTTCTTGAGGCACAGAAGCCCAAGCGGGATCTGACCCTTCAGCGCATCCGCGATCCCGATGACCGCGCATTCCGCGACGGCGGGGTGGGCGCCCAGCACCTCCTCCATCGCGCCGGTCGACAGGCGGTGGCCCGCGACGTTGATGACATCGTCGGTGCGCGCCATGATGAACAGGTATCCGTCATCATCGACATAGCCCGCATCTCCGGTCTCGTAATACCCCGGAAAGCGTTCGAGATAGGCCTTGCGGAAGCGCGCCTCGGCATTCCACAGCGTCGGCAGCGTGCCGGGGGGCAGGGGCAGGCGGATGGCGATGGCGCCCAGTTCGCCCGCAGGCATCGGCCGTCCCTCTGCGTCCAGCACCTGCACGTCGTATCCGGGCATCGCGACGGCGGGACTGCCCTTGCGGATCGGCAGGGTCTCGATCCCCAGGGGGTTCGCGGCGATGGCCCAGCCGGTCTCGGTCTGCCACCAGTGGTCGATGACGGGGACCTTCAGGTGATCCTCGGCCCAGGTGATGGTGTCGGGATCGGCGCGTTCGCCCGCAAGGAACAGGGCCTTCAGGCACGAGATGTCATGGCCGGGGATCATGCGCCCTTCGGGATCGTCGCGACGCACGGCCCGGATCGCCGTCGGCGCGGTGAAGAAGCTCTTGACCCCGTGCTGCGCGATCACCCGCCAGAAGGTGCCCGCATCGGGGGTGCCGACAGGCTTGCCCTCGAACACGATGGTCGTGGCCCCCGCGATCAGCGGGCCATAGCAGATATAGCTGTGACCGACGACCCAGCCCACGTCCGAGGCCGCCCAGAACACGTCGCCCGCGCCGATGTCGTAGATGTTCGACATGCTCCAGGCCAGGGCGACGAGGTGCCCCGCCGTGTGGCGCACCACGCCCTTCGGCTGACCGGTCGTCCCCGAGGTATAGAGGATATAGGCCGGATGGTTTCCCGCCACCGGCACGCAGTCGGCGGGTTCGGCATCGCGGGTGATCCGGTCCCAGTCCAGATCGCGCCCCCCGATCAAGGACGCGGGTTCCTGTTCGCGCTGCAGGATCACGCAGAATTCGGGCTTGTGCCGCGACTGTTCGATCGCGCGGTCCAGAAGCGGCTTGTAGGGTACGATGCGCCCCGGTTCGATCCCGCAGGACGCCGCGATGATCGCGCGCGGTTGCGCGTCGTCGATCCGCACCGCCAGTTCGTGAGAGGCGAAGCCGCCGAACACGACCGAATGGATCGCGCCCAGCCTTGCGCAGGCCAGCATCGCGACCAGCGCCTCGGGGACCATCGGCATGTAGATGATCACGCGGTCGCCCGCCCCGACGCCGCGTTCGGCCAGCGCGCCCGCCAGCCGCGCGGTCCGGTCCCGAAGTTCCGCATAGGTCAGCCGCGAGATGCTGCCCGTGATCGGGCTGTCATGGATGATCGCGATCCGGTCGCCATGGCCCGCCGCGACATGGCGGTCCACCGCGTTCCAGCAGGTGTTGACCATGCCGTCCGCGAACCATTCGCCCGCCGGACCCTGGTCGAAAAATGCGGCCGACGGCGCGTGATCCCAGTCGATGGCCTGCGCGGCGGCGGTCCAGAACCCCTCGGGGTCGGCCTTCCACGCATCATGGATGTCGCGATACGACATGGCAGTTCCTCCCTCTCCCTTGCGGGTATCCTAGCGCGGGAAAGGGGGCGTCCGGCAAGCGTGTTAGCGCCCTGCATTCGCAAACTGTGATGCGGAGTTTGCAAAGGCCGAAAGCGAACGGCGGCCCCGAAGGACCGCCGCCGCATGTTTGCAAAGATCAGCCGTAATGGGCGACCGGCGTTCCGGCCAGCACGCTCATGTTCAGCAGGCCGCGCGTCGTGATCGAGGGGGTCACGATATGGGCGCGGTTGCCCATGCCCATCAGGATCGGCCCGACCTCGAGCCCGCCTGCCTTCATCTTCAGCGCGTTGCGCACCCCCGAGGCCGCGTCGGCATTGCCGAAGACCAGGATGTTCGCAACACCCTCCAGTCGCGATCCGGGGAAGATGCGGTTGCGGATGTCGGGGTCCAGCGCGCTGTCCACGTGCATTTCGCCGTCATACATGAAGTCCGGCTCTCGGGCGTCCAGCAGGGCCATGGCCTCGCGCATCTTGCGGCCGCTGTCGCTGTCCAGGTTGCCGAACTGCGAATGGCTGCACAGCGCGACGCGGGGCGTCAGGCCGAAGCGGCGCACATGGCGCGCGGCACCGCAGACGGTTTCGGCGATCTGTTCCGGCGTCGGGTCCTGGTGGACCTGCGTGTCGGCGATGAACAGCGGGCCGTCCTCGAGGATGATCATCGACAGCGCGCCCTGCGGACGCAGGCCGCCACGGGCCAGGATCTCGCGGACATAGCGCAGGTGCCAGCTGTACTGCCCGAAGGTGCCGCAGATCAGGCTGTCGGCTTCGCCCCGGTGGACCATGACGGCACCGATCGCGGTGGTGTTGGTGCGCATGATCGCCCGTGCGATGTCGGGGCTGACGCCCTGGCGCGCCATCAGCGTGTGATAGGTTTCCCAATAGTCGCGATAGCGCGGATCGTTCTCCGGGTTCACGATCTCGAAGTCGCGCTCGGGGCGGATGGGCAGGCCCGCGCGCTCGGCGCGCATGGCGATGACCTCGGGGCGGCCGATCAGGATCGGGACGTCCGTGGTTTCTTCCAGCATGGCGTTCGCGGCGCGCAGCACGCGCTCGTCCTCGCCCTCGGCGAAGGCGATGCGACGGGTCGCGGTCGCGGCGGCGTCGAAGACCGGGCGCATGATCATGGCCGAGCGGAAGACCGAACTGTCGAGCTTCTGCTTGTAGGCGGCCACATCCTCGAGCGGGCGGGTCGCCACGCCGCTGTCCATCGCGGCCTTGGCCACGGCGGTGCTGACGATGCCGACCAGGCGCGGGTCGAAGGGCTTCGGGATCAGGTAGTCGGCGCCGAAGGTCAGCGTTTCGCCGCGATAGGCGGCGGCGGCCTCGGCCGCGGTGGTCGCGCGGGCCAGTGCGGCGATGCCTTCGATGCAGGCGATCTTCATCTCGTCGTTGATCGTGGTCGCGCCCACGTCAAGCGCACCGCGGAAGATGAAGGGGAAGCACAGGACGTTGTTGACCTGGTTCGGGTAATCGCTGCGCCCCGTGGCGATGATCGCATCGGGCGCGACCTCGCGGGCAAGGTCGGGCATGATCTCGGGCATGGGGTTGGCCAGCGCGAAGATGATGGGCCGCGATGCCATGCGGGCGACCATCTCGGGTTTCAGCACGCCGGGGCCGGAGAGGCCCAGGAACAGGTCCGCGCCGTCGATCACGTCGTCCAGCGTCCGCTTGTCGGTCGCCTGCGCATAGGCGGCCTTCTGCGGGTTCATGTCTTCCTGCCGGCCCTCGTGCACCAGGCCGTGGATGTCGCACAGCCAGACGTTCTCGCGCTTGACGCCCAGCTTCAGCAGCATGTCGAGGCAGGCGATGCCCGCCGCTCCGCCGCCGGTGGACACGATCTTGATGTCCTCGAACTTCTTGCCGGCGATGCGCAGCGCGTTGGTGGCCGCCGCGCCCACGACGATGGCGGTGCCGTGCTGGTCGTCGTGGAAGACGGGGATGTTCATCTTCTCGCGGCAGATCTTCTCGACGATGAAGCAGTCCGGCGCCTTGATGTCCTCCAGGTTGATCGCCCCGAAGGTCGGCTCCAGCGAGCAGACGATCTCGGCCAGCTTCTCGGGGTCGGGCTGGTCCACCTCGATGTCGAAGCAGTCGATATTGGCGAATTTCTTGAAGAGGACGGCCTTGCCCTCCATCACCGGCTTGGATGCCAGCGCGCCGATATTGCCAAGCCCCAGCACCGCGGTGCCGTTGCTGACCACCGCGACCAGGTTGCCGCGGCTGGTATAGCGTGCGGCGGTCGAGGGGTCGGCCTTGATCTCGACGCAGGCCTCGGCCACGCCGGGCGAATAGGCGCGCGAGAGGTCGCGCCCGTTTGCAAGCGGCTTCGTCGCGCGGATCTCCAGCTTACCCGGTCGCGGGAATTCGTGATAATCCAGCGCTGCCTGTCGCGCCTTGTCCTGCCTGCGGTCTTCCATTTCTGCCTCCGGTTCCGGAATTGGTTGACCGTTAAATCATTTCGACGGCCAAGAACAGCGGCCTTGCACCCATCCGCACGCGGGCGCAGAAAAGAGGGCAGGATTTTCAGGAAGGCCCCGGCATGAGCAACGATCTGGTCGATACCGCGCGCGACGTGCGCGAAAGGGCATACGCCCCCTATTCGCGCTTCAAGGTGGGGGCCGCGGTGCGCTGCGCCGACGGGTCGGTCCACGCGGGCTGCAATGTCGAGAACGTCGCATATCCCGAAGGCACCTGCGCCGAGGCCGGCGCCATCGCCGCCATGATCGCCGCCGGACAGACGCGCCTGACCGAGGTCGCCGTCATCGCCGACAGCCCCGCGCCCGTGCCCCCCTGCGGCGGCTGCCGCCAGAAGCTGGCCGAGTTCGGCGATGCCGACACGCCCGTCACGCTGGCGACCACGGATGGCGTCGTGTTCCACACGACCATCGGCGACCTGCTGCCCGGTCGATTCGACGCGGGCCACATGGCGCGCACATGACCGACCCCAGGCCGGTGATCGCGTCCCTGCGCAACGGGCGGGGACTGGACGGCCCGGGCGCCGCGCTGATCGCGCAGGGCCTGGCCGACGGGTCGGTCAGCGACGCGCAGGCGGGCGCCTTCGCGATGGCCGTGCTGACGCGCGGGACGGGCGATGCGGGGCGCGTGGCGCTGACGCGCGCGATGCGCGATTCGGGCGACGTGCTGCACTGGGATCTGTCGGGTCCGGTCGTGGACAAGCATTCTACCGGCGGCATCGGGGATACGACCAGCCTGATCCTTGCGCCGCTGCTGGCGGCTGCGGGGGTCTTCGTGCCGATGATCTCGGGGCGGGGGCTGGGCCATACGGGCGGCACGCTGGACAAGCTGGAGGCCATCCCAGGCTTCCTCTGCGACCAGCCCGAGGACGCGTTCCGCCGCATCGTGGCGCAGGTCGGCTGCGCCATCGTGGCGGCGACCGGCGATGTCGCGCCCGCGGACCGCAGGCTCTATGCCATTCGCGATGAAAGCGGGACGGTCGAATCCATCGACCTGATCACGGCCTCGATCTTGTCGAAGAAGCTGGCCGCCGGGATTGACGCGCTGGTGCTGGACGTGAAGGCCGGTTCCGGCGCCTTCATGCGCGAGGATGGCGGCGCGCAGCGTCTTGCGCAGGCGCTGGTATCGACCGCGAACGGGGCGGGATGCCGCTGTTCGGCGCTGATCACCGACATGGACCAGCCGCTGGCCCGCTCGGCGGGCAATGCCCTCGAGGTGCACGAGGCGATCCGCGTGCTGCGCGGCGAACGCGGCCCCCTGCGCGACCTGACGCTGGCGCTGGCTGCGGAATGCCTGTCGCTTGCCGGGCGTCCGGCGGATGCGCTGGAGGGGCTTCTGGACGGCGGCGCGGCGGCCGAGGTCTTCGGGCGGATGGTCGCGGCCCAGGGCGGGCCTGCCGATCTGGTCGAGCGGCCCGATGCTCATCTGCCGCAGGCCCCCGTCATCTGTCCGGTTCCGGCACCCGCAGGGCGTGTCGGACATATCGACGTGACCGCGCTTGGCCATGCCGTCGTGGCCCTTGGCGGCGGTCGCGTCCGCAAGGACGAGGCGATCGACCATGCCGTCGGCCTGACCGCTCTTGCGAAGCTGGGCGAGGAGATCGGTCCCGACCGTCCGCTTGCGATGGTCCACGCCGCCGACGACACCGCCGCCGAGGTCGCCATCGCCGCCGTGCAGGCGGCCTATGGCCCGGGCGACGGCGAAACCGGCCCCCTCGTCCGCGAGAGGATCACCGCATGAGCCGCGCCTTCCTGATCGTGATGGACAGCGTGGGCATCGGCGGTGCGCCCGATGCCGACCGCTTCTTCAACGAGGGGCTGCCCGATACCGGGGCGAACACGGTCGGTCATATCGCGCAGGCGCAGGGGCTGGCGATGCCGAACCTTGCGCGGCTGGGCCTCGGGTCCGCCGTGCGGCTGGCATCGGGGCTGGACGCGCCGGGGCTGGGGGGCGAGCCGCAGGGCCTGTGGGGTGCCGCGACCGAGATCTCGAACGGCAAGGACACGCCTTCGGGCCATTGGGAGATCGCGGGCGTTCCCGTTCCCTGGGACTGGCACTATTTCCCCGACACGAACCCCGCCTTCCCCCCCGAGGTGACGGCCCGCATCTGCGAGATCGCGGGCACGGACGGCATCCTTGCGAACTGCCACGCATCGGGCACGCAGGTGATCGAGGATTTCGGGGCCGAGCATCTGCGGACGGGACGACCCATCTGCTATACCTCGGTCGACAGCGTGCTGCAGATCGCCGCGCACGAGGAGGCCTTCGGGCTGGACCGCCTGATCGCGCTGTGCGAGGGGCTGGCCCCCATGCTGCACCGGATGCGGCTGGGCCGTGTCATCGCGCGACCTTTCCTTGGCGATGCGCCGGGCAATTTCCAGCGCACACCGAACCGCCGCGATTTCGCAATCGCGCCGCCCGCGCGGACGATCCTGGACATCGCCGCAGGGGCAGGGCGCGCGACCCACGCCATCGGCAAGATCGGCGATATCTTCAGCCATCGCGGCATCGCGCATCTGCACAAGGGCAGATCCGACGCGGATCTTGCGCAGCACCTGGTCCGCCTGGGGTCCGAGGCCGAGGAAGGTAGCCTGACCTTCGCCAATTTTGTCGAGTTCGACACGAATTACGGCCATCGGCGCGACGTTGCGGGCTATGCCCGGCAGCTGGAATGGTTCGACGGCGTTGCGGGCCGGCTGATCGACGCGCTGCGCCCCGGCGACCTTGCGGTCTTCACCGCCGATCACGGCAACGACCCGACATGGCGGGGCACCGATCACACCCGCGAACGCGTGCCGGTGCTGGGTCACGGCGTGGGGCCGCGCGCCGTGGGGCAGGTGGGCTTCGCCGATATCGGGGCCTCGGTCATGGCACATCTGGGCCTGCCCGCGCCCGAACAGGGAAGGAGCTTCCTGTGAAGAAGCTGGAACTGCACCTGCACCTGGAAGGCGCGGCCCCGCCCGCCTTCGTGCGCGACCTTGCCGCCCGCAAATCCGAGGATGTGGGCGGCATCTTCGACGAAAGGGGCAATTATGCCTATCGCGGCTTCGACGAATTCCTGAAGGTCTACGAGGCCGCGACCAGCGTGATCCGCGGACCCGAGGATTATGCCCGCCTGCTGGAGGTCGTGCTGGAGAACTGCGCCGAGAACGGCGTGATCTATGCCGAGCTGTTCGTCTCGCCCGAATTCTGCGGGGGCGGCGACCTGGCCGCATGGCGCGAGCATCTGCACGCAATGACCGAGATGGCCGCGAAGATGCGCGGGCAGGGGATCGACAGCCGCGCGATCCTGACCTCGATCCGGCATTTCGGCCCCGAACGGTCGAAGGCCACCGCGATCTGCGCGGCGGAAACCGCGGGCGACTGGGTCACCGGCTTCGGCATGGGCGGGGCCGAGGGCGTGGGCCGCGCGACCGATTACGCCTGGTCCTTCGACTGCGCGCGAGAGGCGGGCCTGGGCCTGACCTGCCACGCTGGCGAATGGGGCGGCCCCGACAGCATCCGCGACGCCCTGTCGCTCGGCTGCTCGCGCATCGGGCACGGCGTCCGCGCGATCGAGGACAACGCCCTGGTCGAGCGCCTGGCCGAGGACGGGATCACGCTGGAGGTCTGCCCGGGCTCCAACATCGCGCTCGGGGTCTATTCCCGGCTGCGCGACCACCCCATTGCGAAGTTGATCGAACGCGGAGTCCGCGTGACCGTATCCACCGACGATCCGCCATTCTTCCACACCACCATGCGGCAGGAATACGACGCGCTTGCCCGGGTCTTCGACTTTGCCGAGCCGGAATTCGACCGCATCGCCCATTGGGCCATTGACGCCGCCTTCTGCGACGACGATACCCGCGCCCGCCTGCGAAAGGAGTTCTCGTGACCCAACCCCATCTGACCGTCGTCACCCACCCGCTTGTCCAGCACAAGCTGTCCGTCATGCGCCAGAAGGACCTGTCGACCGCCGGTTTCCGTCGCCTGCTGCGCGAAATCAGCCTGCTGCTGGCCTACGAGGTCACGCGAGAGCTGGAGCTGACGACCACCCGCGTCCAGACCCCCATCTGCGAGATGGACGCCCCCACGCTGGAGGGCAAGAAGCTTGCGCTCATCTCTATCCTGCGTGCGGGCAATGGCCTGCTGGACGGGATCCTGGAACTGATCCCCGGTGCGCGGGTCGGTTTCGTGGGCCTGTATCGCGACCCCGAGACGCTGAAGCCGGTCGAATACTACTGCAAGGTCCCGCGCGAGCTGGACGCCCGCATGACCATCGTGGTCGATCCGATGCTGGCCACGGGCAACAGCTCGGTCGCGGCCATAGACATGCTGAAGGAACGAGGCGCGAAGAACCTGCGCTTCCTGTGCCTGCTGGCCGCGCCGGAAGGCGTGGAGCGCATGCGCGAGGCCCATCCCGACGTGCCGATCTATACCGCCTCGCTGGATGAGAAGCTGGACGAACACGGCTATGTCGTGCCGGGTCTTGGCGATGCGGGCGACCGGATGTTCGGCACGAAATAAGGCCGGCGTTAACCCCGCCTTCAATCCTGCCCCGCTAGAAGGGGCGGGAATTGCAGCGGGGATGAAAGATGGCGGTCTGGCGATACGGTTCGATCTGGTTTTGCCTTGTCGGGGTGGCAAGCGCCGCCCCGATGCCGCCCCCGCCCGCAGGTTTCGCGGGCGATCAGTATATCGATGCGCAGGGCTGCGTGTTCCAGCGTGCAGATACGGGCTGGACCGCGCGGCTTGACGGTGCGGGCACTGCCCTTTGCGGCTTTCCGCCCAGCATTGCGGCGACGTCCGTTGCCATCCCCGAACCCGATGCCGAGGCTGTCCTGGTCGAGAAGTTGACCGAAGGACTGCGCCCCGAGGAGTTCGCGGCGGGCCCCAAGCCGACTGCAGAGCGTCTGCCCCCTCCGCCCTCGCGTCACCCCGACCCGTTGCAGACGGCGATCGCGGGGGCCGTCGCGATGGATCCGGTCCTGCGGCAGAAGGCCGGTCTGTCCGGCCCGCAGGATCTGTGCGCCCGCATGGGCTATCGCCCGGATCCCCAAGCGGTGGTGGGGCTTGGGCTATGCCCCGGAATGTCGGTGCCGAAGCCCGTTGCAGCGACCCCGGAACCTGTGCCTGCGCCTTCGCCTGCTGTCAGACAGAAGCGACCCGCACCGCCCAAACAGGCAAGACCAGAGCCGCCCGCGGCACGGCCGCGCCCGCCCGGCGACCTGATCGCCGCGGGTGCCCGATATGTGCAGGTGGGGGCATTCGAGGATGCAGGCGCGGATGCCGCCCTGCGCCGCATCGCCGCGCAGGGGCATCCCACGGCGCAGATCAGACCGAATGGGGACAAGGGCCCGCGCATCGTCCTTGCGGGCCCCTTTGCCGATCGCGCATCTTTGGCGGCGGCTCTGGCCGCCCTGCGCAGCGCGGGCTTCGCGGGCGCCGTCGCGCGCTAGGCGCTGCGCACCGCGTCGATCATCCGGGCGACATTGTCGGGATCCGCGTCGGGCGTGATCCCGTGGCCCAGGTTGAACACGTGCGGACCGTTGCGCAAAGCACGCGTGATGCGCTGCGCCTCGGCGACCAGTTCGGGGCCGCCGGTGACCATGTGCTGGGGGGCCATGTTGCCCTGCACGCAGATCTCGGGCTGGACATTGGCGGCAACCCATTCGGCCGAGACCGAATTGTCGGTCGCCACGCAATCCGCACCGGTCGCCGCCGCAAATCCGACATAGCGGTCGCCAGCCTCGCGCGGGAAGGCGATGACGGGAACGCCGGGATGCCGCTCCTTCAGCGCCGCGATGATCCGCTTGGCCGGTGCCACGGCGAAATCGTCGAAATCGCGACCCTTGAGGCTGCCCGCCCAGCTGTCGAACAGCTTGACCACCTCGGCCCCCGCGTCGATCTGCCGCGACAGGTATTCGACCGTCGCGTCGGTGATCCGGTCGATCAGGGCGCTGAACGCCGCGCGATCCGCATCCTTCCAGGCATGGGCGGGGCCTTGGTCCTTGGTGCCGCGACCCGCCACCATGTAGGTGGCAACCGTCCAGGGCGCACCGGCAAAGCCGATCAGCGCGGTTTCCTTGGGCAGTTCCCGCGACAGGATGCGCACCGTCTCATAGATCGGGTTCAGGCGTTCGTGGATCTCGTCCACGGGTTTCAGCCGCGCGACCTGATCTGCCGAGGTGATCGTCGACAGGCGCGGCCCTTCGCCCGTCACGAACCACAGATCGGCGCCAAGCGCCTGCGGCACAAGCAGAATATCGGCAAAGAGGATTGCCGCGTCGAAGCCAAAGCGCCTGATCGGTTGCAGCGTGACCTCGGCCGCCAATTCCGGATTGTAGCACAGCGACAGGAAGTCGCCCGCCTGCGCACGCGTCGCGCGGTACTCGGGCAGATAGCGACCGGCCTGGCGCATCATCCAGATCGGCGGGGTGTGAAGGGTCTCGCCCTGAAGGGCGCGCAGCAGAAGTTTGGTCATATGGCCTCCTGCTCGCCATGAAGGTCACGGGCAGCCCGTTGTCAACCCGCGCCCCGGCAGCTATGCCAGCGGCATGAACACGATGCCCGACCCCACCCGCCCCCTGAAGATCGGAACCCGCGGATCGATCCTTGCGCTTGCGCAGGCGCACGAGACGCGCGACCGCCTGATGGCCGCGCACGGCCTGCCGGTCGATGCGTTCGAGATCGTCGTCATTAAGACCACGGGCGACCGCATCACCGACCGCGCGCTGCGCGAGATCGGCGGGAAGGGGTTGTTCACGCGCGAGATCGAAGAGGCCCTGACCGAAGGCGGGATCGACATCGCCGTGCACTCGATGAAGGACATGCCGACGCTGCAGCCCGATGGGTTGGTGATAGACTGCCTGCTGCCGCGAAACGATGTGCGCGATGCCTTTGTCAGCCTGAAACATGACAGCATCGCCTCGCTGCCGAAGGGGGTCGTCGTGGGGTCGTCCAGCCTGCGCCGTCGTGCGCAGCTGGCGCATCGTCGCCCCGATCTGCAACTGGTGGAGTTTCGGGGCAACGTGCAGACGCGCCTGAAGAAGCTGGAAGATGGCGTGGCCGAAGCGACATTCCTCGCCATGGCCGGCCTGCGCCGCATGGACATGACCGACGTGGCGCGAGGCGCTGTCGATCCGGAGGAAATGCTGCCGGCCGTCGGGCAGGGCGCCATCGGGATCGAACGTCGCGAGGGTGATGATGCGGTCGCAGCGCTTCTTGCGCCGATCAACCACGTCGAGACGGCGGATCGTCTGCGTGCGGAACGGGCGTTCCTTGCACGTCTTGATGGTTCTTGCGAGACGCCGATTGCAGGTCTTGCCGATCTGGACGGCGACCGCCTGATCCTGCGCGGTGAGATCCTGCGTCCCGATGGAAGCGAGGTTCACGCAGCCACGCGCGAAGGCGCGATCAGCGATGGTGCAGCCATGGGCCAGGATCTGGCCGACGAGCTTCTGAAACGCGCCGGCCCCGGCTTCCTGACCCTGTAAGCGGTCAATAGCTGCGGATAAGGCCCACCAGCCGCCCCTGGATGCGGACCCGGTTCTCGGGCAGCATGCGGGTTTCGTATGCGGGGTTCGCGGCTTCGAGCGCAATCATCGAGCCGCGGCGGCGATAGCGTTTCAGCGTCGCCTCCTGATCATCGATCAGGGCAACGATGATATCGCCATTCTCGGCCGTGTCCTGTTCGCGGATCACCACGACATCGCCGTCATTGATCCCGGCCTCGATCATCGAATCGCCGGTGACCTCCAGCGCGTAGTGATGTTCGCGGCCGGCAAGCATCGTGCCCGGTACGGCCACGTGATGCGAGATCTCGGAAATGGCCTCGATCGGAACGCCTGCCGCGATGCGGCCCATCAACGGCAGTTGCACGGCGGGGCTGTCGACGACCGTCAAGGCACCGCGCGGGCGCGGCGGACGGGTGTTCGAGATGACGCGCGGGGTGAAACCGCCCGACGCCTGATCCGAGGGTGCCTCTGCCTCGGTCAGATGCGCGAGGGCGTCGGGAAGGCGCAGCACCTCGAGCGCGCGGGCGCGATGCGGAAGGCGGCGGATAAAGCCGCGTTCCTCCAGTGCGGTGACCAGCCGATGGATGCCAGACTTGGACCGCAGATCCAGTGCATCCTTCATTTCGTCGAATGATGGCGGGACGCCGTCGCGCAACATGCGCCGTTGGATGAATTCCAGCAGTTGGATCTGCTTCTTGGTGAGCATGCCCGCCCTCGTCATCTATGTTCCGTTATTGTTCTATCCTAGCCCGCGAATCGCGTCAATCACAACAACATCGCAGGGTGAACAAAGAGTTAACGGTTGATCCTGACGATCTGGACCTGGCTTCCCTGCGCCCTTTCCGGATCATGCGCGGGACGCAACAGCAGAGCGTCCGCCTCGGCCATGATCGAAAGGCGTGCCGAGTCCTGATCGGCAAAGGGGGTCACCGTCAGCGCGCCGTCCACGGTCGCCAGCCGTGCCCGAAGATAGTGCTGGCGCGGGCCCTCGGGGCCCAGATCCACACCCAGCCGGGCCGTTTCTGTACGCGCGACATCGGCAAATCCCTGCATCCTCCTGATCAGAGGTTGCATGAATATCATCGCGCAAACCATTGCAGAAACAGGGTTTCCGGGCAGGCCCAACATCGCCAACGGCCCCATGCTGCCTGCCATCAGGGGTTTGCCCGGTCGCATGGCGATCTTGTAGAAGGCGCGTGTCATTCCCGCTTCGGCTGCGACCTTGCCGATCAGATCGTGATCGCCGACCGAGGCCCCGCCAATCGTGACCAGAAGGTCGGCACCCTTGGCCGCGCGAAAGGCGGCGTGCAGGCTTTCCTCGGTGTCGCGGGCGATGGGCAGGATCTGGGGCGTTCCGCCCGCATCCTCGACAAGGGCCGCGATGGCAAGATCGTTCGAGCTGACGATCTGACCCGGACCGACATCCTCTCCGGGTCGGACCAGCTCGTCGCCGCCTGCGAGGATGGCGACGCGGGGGCGTGCGGCGACCGTCACCTCGGGGATGTTCATCGCCGCAAGCAGTCCGATATCGGCAGCGTTCAGAACCCTGCCGGGGGCAATCGCGTCGCCCTTGGTAAAGTCGTTTCCTCGGGCGCGGATGTTGCTGCCGCGGGACCGCGTCTGGACGCGGATCGTGTCGCCGTCACGCAAGACGTTTTCCTGCAGCTCGACATGATCGAAGCCCTGCGGGACAGGCGCGCCGGTAAAGATGCGGATTGCGGTCCCCTGAGCGGCCTTGCCCTGCCACGGATGGCCCGCTGCGCTCGTCCCGACGACCTGCAACGGCAGGGCAATGTCTTCGGCGCGCATCGCATAGCCGTCCATCGCGGAGGCGTCGAAGGGCGGCTGCGTCAGTCGCGCGACGGCGGGTTCCAGCAGCACGCGCCTGCGCGCCTGCGCCAGCGTCACCGTCTCGGGTCGAGGCGCTGTCGCCAGCGCAAGGACCTTGGCCAGCGCCTCGTCGACCGAGATCACGACGCGGCCTCGTAATCGACGGACTTGCCGCCGGATTTCTGCAGCAGGCGGATGCCCTCGATTCGCATCGACTTCTCGGCAGCCTTCAGCATGTCATAGACGGTCAGGCAGGCGGTGCTGACGGCGGTCAGGGCCTCCATCTCGACGCCGGTGCGCCCGGTGGTCCGGACGGTCGCGGTGACGCGGATGCCCGGCAGCGCGTCGTCGGGCACGAGGTCCAGCGTCACCTTCGAGATCGGCAGCGGATGGCACAGCGGGATCAGGTCCGAGGTGCGCTTGGCCCCCATGATCCCGGCCAGCCGTGCGACTCCCATCACGTCGCCCTTGGCCGCGCCGCCCCTGGCAAGGGCCAGCGTTTCGGCGGACATGACGACGTGGCCAGTGGCGACAGCCTCGCGCCGGGTCTCGTCCTTGTCGGACACGTCGACCATGTGGGCCTGACCCTGCGCGTCGAAATGCGTCAGGCTCATGCCGGAACGTCCAGGATGGCGCGGGTGGCAGCGGCGACATCGTCCTGCCGCATCATGCTTTCGCCGATGAGGAAGCGGCGAGCGCCCACCTCCATCATCGCGCCAAGGTCGGCGGGCGTGAAAAGCCCGCTCTCGCAGACCACGTCGCGATCCGCAGGTATGCGCGGCGCCAGTTCGCGCGTCACATCAAGTGTCACGTCGAAGGTATTGAGATTGCGGTTGTTTATCCCGATCATGGGCGACTTCAGGCGCAGCGCGCGATCCAGTTCATCGGCATTGTGCACCTCGATCAGGGCGTCCATGCCCCAATGGATCGCGGCATCCTCCAGCTCGGCCGCCAGGGCATCGTCGACGGATGCCATGATGATCAGGATGCAATCGGCTCCCCAGGCGCGGGCCTCGGCGACCTGGTAGGTGTCATAGAGGAAATCCTTGCGCAGCGCGGGCAGGTCGCAGGCGTCGCGCGCCGCGGTGAGGAACTCGGGTGCGCCCTGGAAGCTGGGGCCGTCGGTCAGCACCGAGAGGCAGGCGGCACCACCGGCCTGATAGGCGCGGGCCAGCGCGGGGGGATCGAAATCGGGCCGGATCAGGCCCTTGGACGGGCTGGCCTTCTTGATCTCGGCGATCAGCGCGGGCCCGCTCTTCGCCTTTTCCGTCAGCGCATCCGCGAAACCGCGCACGGGCGATGTGGCGCGTGCGGCGGCCTCGACCTCGGCCAGCGGGCGGGCGGCTTTGGCGGCGGCGATCTCTTGCAGCTTGTAGGCCTTGATCTTGTCCAGAATATCCATGGCCGTCTTCTATCCTTCCTGCGAGGGTGCGAAAAGTCCCCCGGTTCCGATCCAGTCTATGGCAGGTTCGTCCCGCGCGGTCAGCCAGTCGTTGACGCGGCTGAAGGGGCGGCTGCCGAAAAATCCCCGTCGTGCCGACAGGGGCGAGGGGTGCGCGGTCTCGATCAGCAGATCGACGTCGCGGGGCATGCCCTTCAGCGCCTTCTGCGCATGCGCCCCCCAGAGGATGAACGCCACGGGGCGGTGCGACTGCGCCAAGGCCACTGCCTGCCGCGCAAGGCCGTCCCAGCCCCATTTCGCATGGACGCCCGCCTGCCCGGGCAGCACGCTGAGCGATGTGTTCAGCAGCAGCACGCCCTGCGCCGCCCAGTGCGACAGGTCGCCGTCATTCGGGCGTTCGCCAAGGTCGTCGGCCATCTCGCGATAGATATTGGCCAGCGATCGCGGCAGCGGCGTTTCCGGCGTGACCGAGAAGGCAAGCCCGTTCGCGTGGCCCGGCGTGGGATAGGGGTCCTGACCCAGGATCACGACGCGGACATCCTGCGGCGGCAGTCCCTCGAGCGCGGCAAAGACGCGATCGGGTCCCGGCAGGAAATCGTCCGGGAGGCGGTTGCGGATCGCGGGCCACGGGTCGTCGAAGAAGGGCAGGTCGGCCCAAGGCGCGGGCGGTCTCACGTTTCCGGTGCGCCCGTCACGTCGGACAGGGCCGCAAGCCGCGCCTTGGCAGCGCCGCTGTCGATGGCGGTCGCGGCCATCGCGGCACCCGCGCGCAGATCGTCCACCTTGCCCGCCACCAGCAGGGCTGCAGCCGCGTTCAGCAACACCGCGTCGCGATAGGCGCCGGTCTCGCCGTCCAGCAGCCTGCGGAAGGCGGCGGCGTTATAGGCAGGCTCTCCTCCGACGATGGCTTCGAAGGGGTGACGGGGCAGGCCGGCATCCTCGGGGGTGATCGTGAATTCGGCGATGCGGCCGTCCTTCAGCTCGCAGACCTTGCTGGGTTCCGCGATCGACAGCTCGTCCGTGCCGTCGCCGCCATGGACAAGCCAGGCCGCGTCGCTGCCCAGATCGCGCAGCACCTCGGCCATGGGGCGGATCCAGTCGGCGCTGAAGGCACCGGTCAGCTGGCGCCGCACCGATCCTGGATTGGTCAGCGGCCCCAGCAGGTTGAAGACGGTGCGGGTCCCAAGCTCGGTCCGGGGCGGGCCGACATGGCGCATGGCAGGGTGGTGCATGGGCGCCATCATGAAGCAGATGCCCGCGCGGTTCAGCGCGTCCTGCGCAACGGTGGGGCCGCCCATGACGTTGATGCCCATCTGGGTCAGCGCATCCGCCGCGCCCGATTTCGACGACAGGTTCCGGTTGCCGTGCTTGGCCACGGGAACGCCCGCACCCGCCACGACGAAGGCCGTCGCGGTCGAGATGTTCAGCGTGCCCTTGCCGTCGCCTCCGGTGCCCACGATGTCCATCGCGCCTTCGGGCGTCGTGATGCGGTTCATGCGGGCGCGCATGGCGCGGGCGGCGGCGGCGATCTCGTCCACGGTCTCGCCTCGGACGCGCAGGGCCATCAGCAGCCCGCCGATCTGGGCGGGGGTGGCCGCGCCGTCGAACAGGATCGAGAATGCCTGCTCGGCCTCGGGGCCGGTCAGGGGGCGGGTCGCGGCGATGCCGATCAGCGGCCGGATATCGGTCATGCCGCTTCCTTCGCGGCTTCGCAGCGGCGCAGGAAGTTGCGGATCATCTCGTGCCCGTTCTCGGATGCGATCGATTCGGGGTGGAACTGCACGCCCTCGATGGGCAGCGCCTCGTGGATCAGCCCCATGATCGTCCCGTCATCCGAGGTCGCGGTGACGCGCAGGCTGTTCGGCATGCTTTCGGGTTCGACCGTCAGCGAGTGATAGCGCGTCGCGTTCATGGGCGAGGGCAGGCCCGCGAAGACGCCGGTGCCGTCATGGCTGATCGCATCGACCTTGCCATGCAGGATGCGGTTGGCGCGGACGACCTTGCCGCCGAAGGCCTCGCCGATGGCCTGGTGGCCCAGGCAGACGCCGAACAGCGGGATCTCGCGTTCGGCCGCGGCGCGGATCAGGTCGATGCAGATGCCCGCCTGCGCCGGATCGCAGGGCCCGGGCGAGATGACGATCCCGTCCGCGTTCATGGCCAGCGCCTCCTCGACGGTGATCTGGTCGTTGCGGCGCACGACGACCTCGGCCCCGGCCTCGCCCATGTAATGGACCAGGTTCCAGGTGAAGCTGTCGTAATTGTCGATCAGAAGGATCATGTCGGGCCACCTGTGGGCTTTGGGTCGTGCAGTGGGTCGCAGGGGCGGTTTCCCCCTGCTTCGGCGTCGGCTATAGATGTGGCAAAGCGCGACCGGGGGTCAAGACCGACAGCCCGGAAAACGTGCGTGATGACAGGCAGGGACGGCCCCTTCGTGGGGTTCGGACCGAAGCGAAAGCAGGGCGGAATGGCGACGGGTTTCGGAAAAGGGGCGTTTCACGGTGCGCTGATCGGCGTGGCGGGGCTGGTCGCGCTGTCGCTGGCGGCGCCGCTGGACCGACCGGCCCCGGAACAGCCCGAGCCTGCACCGGCTGCCACGCCCGAGCCCGCGCCCCGCGATCCCGACGCCCCCGTCGCCGACGAGGTCGGCCTGCCGGTCGGGTCCGAGTTCGGACGCGGCGGCGATGTCGCGCCGCGTCTTCCCGCACCGGTCGCCGAGACATCCCGCCAGTCCGAGCCGATGGCGGTGCGCGCGCCCGTGGCCGAGCCCGCGCCCGTTCGCGCACCCGTCGACAACGCCCGCCCTCAGACCCAAGGGCAGCCCGAAGGGCCGGTCCAGTCCCGCCCCGACAGCGCCGAGATCGCCCCGCAGCTGGACCTGCCCGCAGCGCCGCAGGCCACGCGCACCGACGCCGCGGCCCCGCGGCCCCAGCAGGGCGCCGCGCCCGACAGCCTGCCCGAACGCCCCGCAACGGGCGACACCGCCCAGCCGCCCGCACTGCCGTCGCCCGCGCTGGATTTGTCGCTTCCCGATCTCTCTGACCTGCCCGGAATAGAACAACGCTGATGCGCCCCCTCAATCCCGCCCTGACCCAGACCTTCGTGCCGCCCGTGATGGAGGCCCGCCGCTGGCTGGATGGCGTCAGCTTCACCCCCGAACGCCCGCTGATTAATGTCAGCCAGGCCGCCCCCGTCGCGCCCCCGCCCGAGGCGCTGCGCCGCGTCATCGCGGATGCCGCGCTGAACATGCCCGAGGCGCATCTTTACGGTCCGGTGATGGGCGATCCGGAATTGCGGCAGGCGGTGGCGGATGCCTTCTCGTTGCCCGGGGTGGCGCTGGACGCATCGCAGGTCGCGATCACGCAGGGCTGTAACCAGGCGTTCTGCGCCGCGATCGCGGCCCTTGCCGGTCCGGGGGACGAGGTGATCCTGCCGACGCCGTGGTATTTCAACCACAAGATGTGGCTGGACATGGCGGGCGTCCGCGCCGTCCCCTTGCCCTGCCGCGAGGGGATGCTGCCCGACCCCGACGAGGCCGCGCGCCTGATCACCGAGCGCACGCGTGCCATCGTGCTGGTCACGCCCAACAATCCCACCGGCGCGGAATATCCGCAGGGGCTGGTCGCGGCTTTCCACGACGTGGCCAGCCGCGCGGGCCTGACGCTGATCGTGGACGAGACCTATCGTGATTTCGATTCGCGTCCCGGTCCGGTCCACGACCTTCGCGCCCGCGATGGCGGCCGTGTCGTGCAGCTCTACAGTTTCTCGAAGACCTACCGCCTGACGGGCCACCGGGTAGGCGCGCTGATCGCGGATGCGGATTTCATGGTCGAGGTCGAGAAGTTTCTCGACACCGTCGCGATCTGCCCCAACCAGCTGGGCCAGATCGCGGCGCTGTGGGGGATGCGCAACCTTGGCGACTGGGTGCAGGGCGAACGGGCCGAGATCCTTGCGCGCCGTGCCGCCACGGTCGACAAGCTGGGCGCGATCCCCGGCTGGACGCTGAAAAGCGCGGGCGCCTATTTCGCGTGGCTGGAACATCCCTTCGACGAGCCCTCGAACGAGCTGGCCCGCCGCATGGTCGCCGAGGCCGGTGTCCTGGCGCTGCCCGGCACCATGTTCGCCCCGGATGACGACCCGCAGGGCCCGCGCCATCTGCGCATCGCCTTCGCCAATGTCGACGTGGACGGGATCGGCATTCTGGCCGACCGGCTGGCCGCACTTGTGGCTGACGTGCCCGCGTCCTAAAGACAGCAGCGACAAGACCACGAGGAATGCCGACCATGCCCAATCTGCGCACCAAGGGGAAATCGTCCATCGTCTGGATCCTGATGGGTCTGATGGTGATGGGGCTGGGCGGCTTCGGCGTCACCAGCTTCTCGGGCGGGTCCACCCGTCTGGGCAAGGTCGGCGATACCGACATCACCGCCCAGGATTACGGTCGTGCCCTGCAGGCGCAGATCAACGCGATTTCCCAGCAAAGCGGTCAGCGCATCACCATGGCGCAGGCCCGCGAGATGGGCGTGCCGCAATCGGTCGTCCAGCAGCTGGTCTCGGCCGCGGCCCTGGCCGAAGAGGCGGGCCGCATCGGTGTGTCGGTCGGCGACAGCCAGGTCGCGCAGGCGATCCGCGGGCTGGGCGCCTTCCAGGGGCCGAACGGCGATTTCGACCGCACCGCCTATGGCCAGGTCCTCCAGCGCGAGGGCTATACCGAGAGCAGCTTCGAGGAACAGATCCGCGAGGATGAGGCCCGCCTGATCCTGCAGCGTGCCGTCGTGGGCGGCGTCGCGGCACCCGATGCGATGGTCGATCAGACCGCGCGCTGGATCCTGCAGACCCGCGACCTGTCCTGGGTCGAACTGACCGAGGCCGATCTGACCGAAGGCCTGGCGACCCCCGACGACGAGACGCTGCGCGCCTGGCATCAGGCCAATGCCGACCGCTTCACCGCCCCCGAGACGCGCAAGCTGACCTATGCCTGGGTCACACCCGACCGGCTGGCCCCCGAGGTCGAGCTGGACGAGGACGCCCTGCGCGCGACCTATGAACAGCATATCGACGAATACCAGCAGCCCGAGCGCCGCATCGTCAGCCGCCTGGTCTTCCCCTCGCAAGAGGAGGCGGATGCCGCGCTTGCGCAGATCGAGGCCGGTGAGGCCGATTTCGACAGCTTCGTGCTGGCACGCGGCCTGACCGCCGAGGATGCGGATATGGGCGAGGTGACCGAGGCCCAGCTTGGCGCGAACGGCCCCGAGGTCTTCGCGCTGCAGGACACGGGCGTCGCAGGCCCGCTGCAGACCGATCTTGGCCCGGCGCTGTTCCAGGTGAACGCGATCCTCGATCCGATCGACATCCCGTTCGAGCAGGCGCAGGAGGATCTGCGCACCGAGGCCGCCATCGACCGCGCCGCGCGCCAGATCGCGACCCGCAGCCCGGACTACGAGGATCTTCTGGCCGGCGGCGTCCCGCTGGAGGAGATCGCCGAGGATACCGAGATGGAGCTGGGCCAGATCGACTGGACCGCCGAACTGCAGCCCGAGGGCGGCAGCATCGCAGGCTATGACGGCTTCCGCGAGGTTGCCGCACAGATCACCGCAAGCGATTTCCCCGAACTGCACGAGCTGGCCGATGGCGGCGTCTTCGCGGCCCGGCTGGACGAGATCGTCCCGCCTTCGCTGATCCCCTTCGAGGAGGTCCGCGACGAGGTTGAGGCCGACTGGCGCCAGTCCGAGATGCACCGCCAGCTGCTGGCGCGCGCCGCGGACCTGCGCCTGCAGGAAATGTCGGATGACGTGCCCGCATCGGTCGATGCCGAACCCGCCCAGCCCGCCCGTCAGGACGCGCCGCTGGACTGGACCGCCGAGACCGACCTGTCGCGCGACGCCTATCTTGGCGATCTGCCGCAGCAGATCCTGTCGCAGGCCTTCGATCTGGACGAGACCGGAGAGACCGAGGTCGTCGATGCGGGTAATCGCGTCTTCCTCGTGCGGCTGGACCAGGTGACCGAGGCCGACCTGTCCGACGACAACGCCGCAGGCATCCGCGATGCGCTGAGCGCGCGACTGAACCAGTCGCTGCAGGGCGACATCTTCGACTTCTATGCGCGCCACGTGCAGCGCAACCTGGATGTGACGGTCAACCAGCAGGCCGTCGAATCCGTCAATTCCCAGGTGCAGTGATGCAGATCCATCCCGAGTTCTCGGCCTTCGAGGCCGAATGGAATGCCGGCCGCAACCAGCTTGTCACGATCAGCCTTGCGGCCGACCTGGACACGCCCGTCAGCCTGATGCTGAAACTGGCCGAGGCCGGACCCCAGAGCTTCATGCTGGAATCCGTGACCGGCGGCGAGGTTCGCGGCAGGTACTCGATCGTGGGGATGAAGCCCGACCTGGTGTGGCAATGCCGCGACGGCAATGCGCGGATCAATCGGCAGGCGCGCTTCTCGGACCAGTTCGAGGACGATCCGCGCCATGCGCTGGACAGCCTGCGCGCGCTGATCGCCGAGAGCCGGATCGAGAACATGCCCGACGGCGTGCCCCCGGTCGCGGCGGGGCTGTTCGGGTACCTGGGTTACGACATGATCCGGCTGGTCGAGAACCTGCCCGATGTGAACCCCGATCCGCTGGACCTGCCCGACGCGATCCTGATGCGCCCGTCCGTGGTGGCGGTGCTGGACGGGGTCAAGGGCGAGGTCACGCTATGCGCGCCCGCATGGCATGACGGCGACGACAATGCCCGCGCCGCCTATGCCCGCGCCGCCGAACGCGTGATGGAGGCGCTGCGCTCGCTGGACCGTCAGCCCTCGGAACCCCGCGCCCTGGGCGAGGACCGCCAGATCGGCGAACCCGTCTCGAACTTCGCGAAGGCCGACTACCTGGGCGCGGTCGAGAAGGCCAAGGAATATATCCGCGCCGGGGACATCTTCCAGGTCGTCCCGTCGCAGCGCTGGAAGATGGACTTCCCGCTGCCGCCCTTCGCGCTCTATCGCAGCCTGCGCCGGACGAACCCGTCGCCCTTCATGTTCTACCTGAACATGGACGGCTTCCATATCGTCGGTGCCAGCCCCGAGATCCTCGTGCGCCTGCGAGAGGGAGAGGTGACGATCCGTCCCATCGCAGGCACGCGTCCGCGTGGTGCCGACGAGGCCGAGGATCGCGCGCTGGAAGAGGATCTGCTGTCGGACCAGAAGGAGCTGGCCGAACATCTGATGCTGCTGGACCTGGGTCGCAACGACGTGGGTCGCGTCGCCCGCCCGGGCACCGTCCGCCCGACCGAGAAATTCGTGATCGAGCGTTACAGCCACGTCATGCATATCGTCTCGAACGTCGTCGGCGAACTGCGCGAGGGCGAGGATGCACTGTCCGCGCTGCTGGCCGGTCTGCCTGCGGGCACGGTTTCGGGTGCCCCGAAGGTCCGCGCGATGGAGATCATCGACGAGCTGGAGCCCGAGAAGCGCGGCGTCTATGGCGGCGCGGTCGGCTACTTCGCCGCCAATGGAGAGATGGACATGTGCATCGCCCTGCGCACCGGCGTCATCAAGGATGACAGCCTGTATATCCAGGCGGGCGGCGGCGTCGTCTATGACAGCGACCCCGAGGCCGAGTTCCAGGAGACGGTGAACAAGAGCCGCGCCCTGCAACGCGCCGCCGAAGGTGCGGCCCGCTTCGTGCGCGGCAACGGCTGACATGAAAAAGGCGGCCCGATAGGGCCGCCTTATCTTGGATCAGTCCAAGGCAGATCAGTTCGCCGGAGTGGTCTCGGGCGCGTTCGGATCGTTGCCCGTCATGTCGCTCTCGGCTTCTTCCATGTTGGCTTCGGTGTCACCGGCCTCCATGTCGCCCGGTTCCATGTTCTCACCGTCCATCGGCGCGGTCGGCTCGGCCATCGGATCCTCGCCCTCGGCAGCCATCGGATCGGCGGCCATCGGGTCGGCAGCCTCGTCGCCGCTCATGGCGTCGGTGGTCTCGGCCTCGGTCGCGGCCTGATCGCGGAAGACGTATTCCGGCGCGGCGTCGGCCTGTTCCTGCGTCAGGGTCGCGGTGATTTCCTGCGCGTCCGAGTTGACCGTCAGGTCGGTCCAGGGCAGGGCGATCTGCTTCTCGCCGATGCCGAGGAAGCCGCCGACGCCGATGATCGCGGCCTTCATCTCGCCGGTGTCGCCGTCGATGATCAGGTCGTTGATCTCGCCGATATCGTCGCCTTCAGGCGAGGTGACGTTCGTGCCGGTGATCCAGTCGAGGCGCAGCTCGTTCTGGGCCTGCTCGACCTCGACCATCTCGGCGGCCTCGGCTGCGGCTGCTTCCTGCTCGGCTGCGGCGGCATCGGCCTCGGCGTCCGCGGCCATCGCATCTTCGCCAGCCGGGTCGTTCGCCGGGTCGGTGGCCATCGGCTCGGTCTGGGTCATCGTGTCTTCTGCGGCGGGTTCGGTTGCCATGCTATCCTGAGCGTATGCGGCACCGAAGCCGATCGGCAGGACCAGGGCGGTCGTCATCAGAATGTTGCGCATGTCAATCTCCTTTTGACTGCGTGGCACGCTGCCACGTTGGATGAATGGACAATGCACAATCTGAAAGCACGGTTCCCAAGACAAAGGGCACCGGTGGAAAGCCGCCGGTGCCCTGAAACCTTGTCGAAAGGTCCGTGATTCTCAGTCTTCGCCCCGGAAAGGCTGCACATACTGCAGCGCCATGTCCCAGGGGAAGAAGATCCAGGTGTCCTGGCTAACCTCGGTCACATAAGTGTGAACCTGCGGTTTTCCCTTCGGCTTGGCATAGACGGTGCCCAGATGCGCCTTCGGATACATCTGGCGGACCAGTTCCAGCGTGCGCCCGGAATCGACCAGGTCGTCGATGACGAGGATGCCTTCGCCGTCGCCCATCAGTTCGGGATCGGGCGATTTCAGGACCTTCAGGCCGCCCTGTTCCTGCTTGTGATAGGATTTCACGCTGATCGTGTCGATCGTGCGGATGTCCAGTTCGCGCGCGACGATCATCGCGGGCACAAGGCCGCCGCGGGTGATCGCGACGACCGCGCGCCAGTCCTTGCCGTCAAGGCGCCACGCCAGGGCGCGCGCGTCGCGGTGCAGCTGGTCCCAGCTGACGTGAAAACCTTTTTCGTGGGGCAGGCGATCGTTCATCGTTCCCTTCCTTCAATTCTGGCCGGCGGGGCCTTCTCAGTGACGCAGGATCAGCGAGGCGCCGAGGGCGGCGATGGCCAGCCCCGCGCCGCGGTCGATCCAGAACTTGGCTGCGTGATAGCGTTTCCGGAGAACCGGCAGCGCCATGAGCAATGCAAGCGCGGTATAGAAGAAAAGCTCGACCGACAAGGCTGTCAGGTAGATCGCGCCCTTGTCCATCGGGGCAAGGATGGCGGGAAAGATCGACAGCAGCACGGCCGAGTAGAAGAGCGCGGGCTTGGGGTTCGACATGTTCAGCGCGATGCCGCCGGCAAAGCCCATGCCGGGATTTCCGCCCTCGGGCAGGGGATCGGCGGCATGGCGCCACATCTTCAGCCCGATATGGATCAGGTAGGTGCCGCCCGCCACCTTCATGGCGATCAGCGTCCAGGGGGCGACGCGGAACAGCGCCGTCAGCCCCAGCAGCGCAAAGAGGCACCAGAACGACGCCCCGAGCGCCAGCCCCCAGCCATAGGCCAGCGCCGACCTGCGCCCAAGCGAGAATGCCCCCTGGCTGACCGCGATCACGCCGGGACCCGGCGACAGGATCGCGGCCGTCAGGGTGGCCACGAACAGGGCCAGCTGATCCAGCGTGATGTTCAGCAAGGCCCTGCCGTCCTCAGTCCTTCTTGGTCGTGGCGATGTCGGGCGCGTCCACGGCCTTCATCCCCACCACGTGATAGCCCGCATCGACGTGATGCGTCTCGCCGGTGACGCCCGAACCCAGGCGCGACAGCAGGTACAGCGCCGAGTTCCCAACGTCTTCCTGCGTGACATTGCGACGCAGAGGAGAGTTCAGCTCGTTCCACTTCATGATATAGCGGAAATCGCCGATGCCCGAAGCGGCCAGCGTCTTGATCGGACCCGCGCTGATCGCGTTCACGCGGATGTCGTCCTTGCCGAAATCCTCGGCCAGGTAGCGGACGGACGCCTCGAGCGCGGCCTTGGCGACGCCCATGACATTGTAATGCGGCATGACGCGTTCGGCACCGTAATAGGTCAGCGTCAGCATCGAGCCGCCATCCGTCATCATCGCGGCGGCGCGACGGGCGACGGCGGTGAAGCTGTAGACGGAAATGTCCATCGTCATCAGGAAGTTCTCGCGCGTGGTCTCGGCATAGCGGCCGCGCAGCTGTTCCTTGTCCGAGAAGCCGATGGCGTGGACGAGGAAGTCGATCTTGCCCCATTTCTCGGACAGGGCCGCGAACAGCTGGTCGATCGACTCGCCATCCGACACGTCGCAGGGCAGCACGGTATTCGAGCCCAGTTGGGCCGCCAGCGGGTCGACGCGCTTCTTGAGCGATTCACCCTGATAGCTGAAGGCAAGCTCGGCCCCCTCGGATGCAAGCGCCCTGGCGATGCCCCAGGCAATCGACTTGTCGTTGGCAAGCCCCATGATGAGGCCGCGCTTGCCGGCCATCAGGCCGCCCTTGTGATCGCTTGACATGTAATGTCCCCCGCGCTTTCAACCCAGTATCAGCGGTGATTAGGCCAACTGCCCTGCCGCATCAAGCACAAGGACCAGCGCCATGACCGACCGAGGCGGAATATTCGCGGGCGACGACCCCTTCGAGATCGTCCGTTCTTGGCTGCAAGAGGCCGAGCAGTCCGAACCGAACGACCCCAATGCCATCGCCCTTGCGACCTCTGACGCCACGGGAATGCCCGATGTGCGGATGGTCCTGCTGAAGGACGTGGACGGGCAGGGGGCGGATGGCAGCTTCGTCTTCTACACCAACTACGAAAGCGCGAAGGGCATGCAGCTGGCCGAGAATGCCCAGGCGGCCTTCGTGATTCACTGGAAGTCGCTGCGCCGCCAGATCCGCGTCCGCGGCCATGTCGAACGCGAAGAGGGTCCGCAGGCCGACGAATACTATGGCAGCCGCGCCCTGCAGAGCAGGCTGGGTGCCTGGGCCTCGCGGCAGTCGCGCCCGCTGGACAGCCGCACCAGTCTGATGGCCGATGTCGCCAAGGCCGGTCTGCGCCACGGAACGCAGCCCGAACGGCCGCCCTTCTGGGGAGGTTTCAGGATTCGTCCGACCCAGATCGAGTTCTGGGCGGATGGCGCATTCCGGCTTCATGACCGATTTGTGTGGACAAGAAACGGGCAATCCGATTGGGATATCAAACGATTGTGTCCCTGACGATCGGCGACATCACGCCACTGTCGTTAAATATAGGAGGACAAGCGCTATCTCCGGCGGGTATGTTGTTGTGGAGAGTTAATACTGCGAATATTCTCTGTATCTTGATTGGTTCAATAGTGACTGTGGGAAAGCGATGACAGAAGACAGCGGCATGAAGCTGGCGACCGGTTTGGTGAAGTGGTTCGACCCCGCCAAAGGTTACGGCTTCATCCTCAATAGCGAAGGTGGGGCGGACATTTTGCTGCATGCGAATGTCCTGCGCAACTTCGGCCGCAGCTCGGTCGCGGACCAGTCCCGCGTGACCGTCAAGGTCCAGGACACGCAGCGCGGCGTCCAGGCCGCCGAGGTCCTGTCGATCGAACCGCCCGAAAGCGACGGCCAGCCCCCCATCGCCGATCTGGATGCCGAGGTGATCGAGCATCTGGACGCGCTGCCGCTGCGTCCGGCCCGCGTCAAGTGGTTCGACAAGGCCAAGGGCTTCGGCTTCGCCAACATCTTCGGCCACCCCGAGGACGTGTTCATCCATATCGAGGTGCTCCGTCATTCCGGCTTCTCGGACCTCGTGATCGGCGAGGCGATCTGCCTCCGCGTCGTCGAGGGTCCGCGCGGGCTGATGGCCGCGCAGATCGCGGCATGGGACCTGGCGCTGCATGACCGGAACGAGGATGCGCAGGGTCAGCAGGATCTCGGCGCCGAGCAGTCCTATCTTGCCCATGTGGCCGAGTAAGGCCGCAGCGCTTCTTGCGGTCCTGATGCCCGCCGCCGCGGCGGCGGTGGAATGCGCGCCCGGCAGTCTTGTCGTCGATACCGGTGCGGAAACGCTCGGGTTTCGGGTCGAGGTCGCGGACAGCCCCGAAGAGCGCGCGCAGGGCCTGATGTTCCGCAAGGAGCTGCCTGCGGGCACCGGAATGCTGTTCATCTACGAATCGCCCCAGCCGGTGTCCTTCTGGATGCGCAACACACTGATCCCGCTGGACATGGTCTTTGCGGATGAAACCGGCGTCATCCGCCACATCCACCGCAATGCGCGCCCGCTGGACGAGACGCCCATTCCGGGCGCGGCGGTCGGCGATCCGGACCCCGACCGGCTGTTCGTCCTCGAAATCGCGGGCGGAGAGGCGGATCGCCTTGGCCTGAAGCCCGGTCAGCCGATGGCGCATCCGGGCATGGGCGACAATGCGGTCCTGGCCTGCGACTAGGTCTTTCCCTTGCCGGAACAATCGGCTAAAGCCTTCCGCAGTCGGGGCGTAGCGCAGCCTGGTAGCGCGACGGTTTTGGGTACCGTAGGTCGGAGGTTCGAATCCTCTCGCCCCGACCATCTTCGGGAAAACATTAATATTTCCAGCGACGGAACGCGTGATGCGCCTGCCGCGTTCGGCGGCGAATGTCACGGATGATCCGCCTATGAGCCCTGAACGCAGATGTCACGCGATGCCCTTTGGTCGCACCCCGATGGGCTGGTCATGCACCGCGCGGCAGCGTAGCCTGTTCCCTGTCATATCAAGCAAGGGGCCGGCATGAGCACTTGGGCCGCAATCCTGACCGTCATCCTGACCGTCGCCGCGATGGAGCTGACGGCCTACTCCGTCCATCGGTGGATCATGCATGGCCCCCTGGGCTGGGGCTGGCATAAATCGCACCACGACGAGGATCACGACCACGCGCTCGAGAAGAACGACCTCTATGGCGTCATCTTCGCGGTAATCTCGATCGTGCTGTTCGCGATCGGCGCGATGGGGTCGGATCTGGCCTGGTGGCTGGCGGTGGGGGTCACCTGCTACGGGCTGATCTACTATTTCCTGCATGACGGCTTGGTGCATGGGCGCTGGCCGTTCCGCTATGTCCCCAAGCGCGGCTATCTTCGTCGCGTCTACCAGGCACACAGGATGCATCACGCGGTCCATGGCCGCGAGAACTGCGTCAGCTTCGGTTTCATCTGGGCGCCCTCGGTCGACAGCCTCAAGGCAGAGCTGAAACGCTCGGGCGCGCTGCTGAAGGACCGCGAAGGGGCGGATCGCAATACATGAGCCATGATCTGCTGATCGCGGGCGCGGGGCTGTCCGGTGCGCTGATCGCGCTTGCCGTTCGCGACCGCAGACCGGATGCGCGCATCGTGATGCTCGACGCGCGGTCCGGCCCCTCGGACCAGCACACCTGGTCCTGCCACGACACGGATCTTTCGCCCGAATGGCTGGCGCGCCTGTCGCCCATTCGTCGCGGCGAATGGACGGATCAGGAGGTCGCGTTTCCCGACCATTCGCGCCGCCTGACGACAGGCTATGGCTCGATCGAGGCGGGCGCGCTGATCGGGCTGCTGCAGGGTGTCGATCTGCGGTGGAATACGCATGTCGCGACGCTGGACGATACCGGCGCGACGCTGACGGACGGCTCGCGGATCGAGGCTGCCTGCGTGATCGACGCCCGTGGTGCCGTCGAGACCCCGCACCTGACCGTGGGTTTCCAGAAATTCGTGGGCGTCGAGATCGAGACCGACGCCCCCCATGGCGTCGAGCGCCCGATGATCATGGACGCGACCGTTCCGCAGATGGACGGGTACCGCTTCATCTATCTGCTGCCCTTCAGTCCCACCCGCATCCTGATCGAGGATACGCGCTACAGCGACGGCGGCGATCTGGACGATGGCGCGCTGGCGCAGGCGTCGCTGGACTATGCCGCCAGGCGGGGCTGGACCGGGCAGGAGATGCGGCGCGAAAGGGGCATCCTGCCCATCGCGCTGGCCCATGACGCCATAGGCTTCTGGCGCGACCACGCGCAGGGGGCGGTGCCGGTTGGGCTGGGGGCAGGGCTGTTCCACCCCGTCACCGGATATTCGCTGCCCTATGCCGCGCAGGTCGCGGATGCCATCGCGGCGCGCGACCTGACGACCGCGTCCGCCCGTCGCGCGGTGCGCGGCTGGGCCATCGATCGCGCGGATCGCGACCGCTTCCTGCGGCTGCTGAACCGGATGCTGTTCCGCGGCTGCCCGCCCGACCGTCGCTATCGCCTGCTGCAGCGGTTCTACCGCCTGCCGCAGCCGCTGATCGAGCGCTTCTATGCCGGGCGCCTGACATTGGCCGACCGGCTTCGCATCGTCACCGGACGCCCGCCCATTCCGCTGTCGCAGGCCGTGCGCTGCCTGCCCGAACGCCCCCTGCTGCAGGAGAGAGCATGAGTTCCGCCATCGTCATCGGCGCAGGTTTCGGCGGGCTTGCGCTTGCCATCCGCCTGCAATCGGCCGGCATCGCGACCACCATCGTCGAGGCCCGCGACAAGCCCGGCGGCCGCGCCTATGTCTGGAACGATCAGGGCCACGTCTTCGATGCAGGCCCGACGGTCGTGACCGACCCCGACAGCCTGCGAGAGCTGTGGGCCCTCAGCGGCCAACCGATGGAGCGTGACGTGACGCTGCTGCCGGTCTCGCCCTTCTACCGGCTGACATGGGCGGACGGCCGCAGCTTCGAATACGTGAACGACGACGACGAGCTGATCCGCCAGGTCGCCTCCTTCAATCCCGCCGATGTCGATGGCTATCGCCGCTTCCACGATTACGCCGAGGAGGTCTATCGCGAGGGGTATCTGAAGCTGGGGACCACGCCCTTCCTGAAGCTGGGCCAGATGCTGAACGCCGCGCCCGCGCTGATGCGCCTGCAGGCATACCGCTCGGTCCACAGCATGGTGGCGCGCTTCATCCAGGACCCGCATCTGCGGCAGGCCTTCTCGTTCCACACGCTGCTGGTCGGCGGGAACCCGTTTTCGACCAGCTCGATCTATGCGCTGATCCATGCGCTGGAACGGCGCGGCGGCGTCTGGTTCGCCAAGGGCGGCACCAACCAGCTGGTCGCGGGCATGGTCGCCCTGTTCGAGCGTCTTGGCGGCACGCTGCTGCTGAATGCCCGCGTCACGCGGATCGACACCGAGGGCGATCGCGCCACGGGCGTCACGCTGCTGGACGGGCGGCAGTTGCGCGCGGATACGGTGGCCAGCAACGGCGACGTGATGCACAGCTATCGCGACCTGCTGGGCCATACCCGCCGCGGGCGCACCAAGGCCGCGATCCTGAACCGGCAGCGCTGGTCGATGTCGCTGTTCGTGCTGCATTTCGGCCTGTCCAAGCGCCCCGAGAACCTGGCCCACCACAGCGTCATCTTCGGCCCGCGCTACAAGGGGCTGGTGAACGAGATCTTCAACGGGCCACGCCTGCCGGACGATTTCTCGATGTATCTGCATTCGCCCTGCGTGACCGATCCCAGCCTGGCCCCCGAGGGGATGTCCACGCATTACGTCCTTGCGCCCGTTCCGCATCTGGGCCGCGCCGATGTCGATTGGGAAGCCGAGGCCCCGGGCTATGCCGAGCGCATCTTCGAGGAACTGGAGCGCCGCGCCATCCCCGACCTGCGCAAGCACCTGACCGTCAGCCGCATCTTCAGCCCCGCCGATTTCAGCACCGAACTGTCGGCCCATCACGGCAGCGCCTTCTCGGTCGAGCCGATCCTGACGCAATCCGCCTGGTTCCGCCCGCATAACCGCGACCGCGCGATCCCGAACTTCTACATCGTGGGGGCGGGCACGCATCCGGGTGCGGGCATCCCGGGTGTCGTTGGCAGCGCCAAGGCCACGGCGCAGGTCATGCTGTCGGACCTGGCCGTCGCATGACCGATCTGACGGCGACTTCCGAAGCGGCCATCGCGCAGGGTTCGCAAAGCTTCGCGCAGGCGGCCAAGCTGATGCCGCCCGGCATCCGCGAGGATACGGTCATGCTCTATGCCTGGTGCAGGCATGCGGATGACGTGATCGACGGGCAGGTGATGGGTTCTGCCCCCGAGGCGGGCGGCGACCCACAGGCGCGGCTGGATGCGCTGCGCGCCGACACGCTGGCCGCGCTGCACGAGGACGGCCCGATGTCGCCGCCCTTCGCGGCGCTGCGCCAGGTCGCCCGGCGGCATGATTTCCCGGACCTTTGGCCGATGGACCTGATCGAGGGTTTCGCGATGGATGTCGCGGATCGCGAATACCGCAGCCTGGATGACGTGCTGGAATATTCCTACCACGTCGCGGGGGTCGTGGGCGTGATGATGGCGCGGGTGATGGGCGTGCAGGACGATGCGGTGCTGGATCGCGCCTGCGATCTGGGCCTTGCGTTCCAGCTGACGAACATCGCTCGCGACGTGATCGACGATGCCGCCATCGGGCGCTGCTATCTGCCTGCCGACTGGCTGGCCGAGGCGGGGGCGACGGTTGAGGGTCCGGTGCCTTCGGACGCGCTCTATTCCGTCATCATCCGCCTGCTTGACGCGGCCGAGCCCTATTATGCCTCGGCGCGGCAGGGGCTTCCGCATCTGCCGCCGCGCTGCGCGTGGTCGATCGCCGCCGCGCTGCGTATCTATCGCGCAATCGGGACGCGCATCCGGCAGGGTGGCCCCGAGGCCTATCGCCAGCGGATCAGCACGTCGAAGGCTGCCAAGATCGGGCTTCTGGCGCGCGGAGGCTTGGACGCGGCCGCATCGCGCCTGCGCGGCGGTGAAATCAGCCGCGACGGCCTGTGGACCCGACCGCGCGCCTAGGCGCTGCGGCGGATGTCATGCGGCAGCACGCGGGCCAGCAGGTCCGCGATCTGCCCCCCGCGGAACAGCCGGGTGCGCATCAGCTCGTCCAGTTGCGCGCGGCTGGCGCGGTAATGCTGCGCCACGTCGCCCATCTGTCCGACCGCCATCAGGCCGCGCTTTGGGCCGGGGGCGGCGGTGTCGCGCCCCGTATCCTTGCCGGTGCTGGCCTTGTCGCCGATCACGTCCAGCAGGTCGTCATAGGACTGGAAGACCCGACCAAGCTGACGCCCGAAGGCCATGAGCTGCTCGGTCTCGGCCTTGTCCAGACCCTTAATAATGGACAGCATCTCGAGGCCCGCGACGAACAGCACGCCGGTCTTGAGGTCCTGTTCACGTTCGATCCCGGCGGCGTCCTTGGGGGCGTGCAGGTCCAGATCCTGCCCTGCGCACAGCCCCACCGGTCCCATCGCGCGCGACATGGATGCGACCAGCCTTGCGCGCTGATCCGGCGTCGCGCCGCGCGCCTCGCCCAAAATCCGCATGGCCTCGGTGATCAGGGCGATGCCCGCAAGCACCGCGCGCCCCTCGCCATGGGCGACATGGGTGGCGGGCTGACCGCGACGGGTCCTGGCATCGTCCATGCAGGGCATGTCGTCGAAGATCAGCGATGCGGCATGGACCATCTCGACCGCGCAGGCGGCATCGACCATCGCATCGCAGACCCCGCCCGAGCTTTCGGCGACCATCAGCATCAGCACGGCGCGAAAGCGTTTGCCGGGGGACAGGGCGGCATCGCTCATGGCCGCGCCGAGCGGGGCCGAGACCACGCCGAACTGGCCCGAGATCTGCGCCAGCCTGATCTCGACCAGATCGCGTAGGGGGAATTGCTGCTTGGGCGTCATCGGTGCCTTCGTTGCGTCAGTCATGCGACCGGATCGGCAACGCCCCATGCGCCTGCCACATCGCGTCACGGGCATGGCCCGAAGACAGGTCGACGCAACCACAACAGGCGTGGCCGTTTCCGGTTCCCCCATCGTGCACGAAAAACGCGGATTCGCGCAAATGAATTAGCTCAGCCGTTCCAGCGCGATGGCCGTCGCCTCGCCCCCGCCGATGCAGACGGATGCGGCCCCGCGCGTCGCGCCCCGCGCCGCCATCGCGTTCAGCAGCGTGACCATGATCCGCGCCCCCGACGCGCCGATGGGATGCCCAAGCGCGCAGGCCCCGCCGTTGATGTTCGTGGCATCGTGTGGCAGGCCAAGCTCCTTCATCGCGATCATGGCGACGACGGCGAATGCCTCGTTCACCTCGAACAGGTCGTAATCGCCAAGGCGGGTGTCCGTGCGGTCCAGCAGCTTGCGCATCGCGCCGATGGGGGCCGTCGGGAACAGGCCGGGACGGTCGGCATGGGTCGCATGACCGATGATCCGCGCGATCGGCGTCAGGCCCAGCTTCTCGGCCTGCGACTGGCGCATCATCACCAGCGCCGCCGCCCCGTCCGAGATCGACGAGCTGTTCGCCGCCGTGACCGTGCCACCGTCACGGAAGGCGGGCTTCAGATGGGGGATCTTCTCGGGGCGGGCCTTGCCGGGCATCTCGTCGGTATCGACGGTGGTCTGCACCTTGCGTGCCGTGACGGTCACGGGCGCGATCTCGGCGGCGAAGGCACCGCTGGCGATGGCGTCCTGCGCGCGGGCCAGGCTGGTCAGCGCATAGTCGTCCTGCGCCTCGCGGGTGAAACCGTGATCGCCGGCGCAATCCTCGGCGAAGGTGCCCATCAGGCGGCCCTTGTCATAGGCGTCCTCCAACCCGTCGAGGAACATGTGATCCAGCACACGGTCATGGCCCATGCGCATCCCCGACCGCGCCTTGGGCAGCAGGTAGGGGGCGTTCGACATGCTCTCCATCCCGCCGGCGACGACGATGCCCGCCGATCCCGCGGCGATCAGGTCATGGCCCAGCATCGCGGCCTTCATGCCCGATCCGCACATCTTGTTGATGGTGGTCGCGCCCGCCGACAGCGGCAGTCCGGCGCCAAGCGCCGCCTGACGTGCCGGTGCCTGACCCTGGCCCGCGGGCAGGACGCAGCCCATCAGCACCTCGTCCACCATGTCGGGCGACAGGCCGTTCAGCGCGGCGCGGATCGCGGCCGCGCCAAGGGTCGGGGCATCCATCGCGGCAAGATCGCCCTGGAATGCCCCCATCGGGGTGCGCATCGCGCCGGTGATGACGATGGGGTCCATGAAACGCTCCTTCACTTGGGGGCCATGCGCAATGCGCCGTCGAGGCGGATGACCTCTCCGTTCAGCATGGGGTTCGCGATGATGTGGTGCAACAGCGCCGCGTATTCCGACGGCTCTCCCAGCCGCGAGGGGAAGGGCACCGCCGCGCCCAGGCTGTCCTGAACGTCCTGCGGCAGCCCCTCCAGCATCGGGGTGCGGAAGATGCCGGGCGCGATGGTCATGACGCGGATGCCGTGCCGCGCAAGGTCGCGGGCCATCGGCAGCGTCATGCCCGCCACGCCCGCCTTGCTGGCCGCATAGGCGACCTGTCCGATCTGTCCGTCCTGCGCCGCGATCGAGGCCGTGTTGACGATCACGCCACGCTCGCCCCGGACGGGCTCGTTCCGGGCCATCGCCTCGGCTGCAAGGCGGGCCATGTTGAAGCTGCCGATCAGGTTGATCGTGACCGCACGGGCAAAGCTGTCCAGTCCATGCGGCCCGTCGCGGCCCAGCATCCGTTCGCCCGGCGCGATGCCCGCGCAGTTCACAAGGCCGTCCAGCCTGCCGAAGCGGTCGGTCGCCAGCGCGATGGCCGTCTGCGCAGCGGTCGCGTCGGTCACGTCGCAGGCCGCGTGAACCGCGCCTTCGGGCGCGTCCTTCGGTTCCGCCAGATCGGCCAGCACGACCTTCGCGCCGCCTTGGGCCAGCATCCGCGCCGAGGCCGCCCCCAGACCCGATGCGGCGCCCGTGACGACAAAGACCCGTCCCTCGATTTCCATGTCTCTCCCCCCCTTGATCCTTCGCGCCATCCTAGCCCTCGGGGCATTGCAAACAATGCCATCACGCGACAGGATCGGTGATCGGTTTTGCAATGACGGGCCATGGATCAGCACATCATCTCGGAAGGGTTCGTGCGCGATGCGCTGGTGGCGGCGGGGCAGGGCGGGCCCACGCGCATCGGGCCCGTCACTGCATCGGAATACGGCGCGATCTGGCGCGACCTTGCGCAGCGGACAGGCTGCGAGTTCTTCGGAATGGGCACGCGCCCCATGCCGCCGGGGGCCTTCGCGATGATGGCGCATGCCGTGCTGGACGCGCCCGATCTGGGGCGCGCGCTGCGTCGTGCGCTGCGGTTCATGGGGATGATGCTGACCGATCCGCAAGGGCGGCTGCTGATCGCGAACGGCCAGGCGCGGATCCTGCTGGAGGATGCCCGTGGCCCCGTCGGCGCCTTTGCCGCGCGGACCTACTGGCTGATCATCCTGGGCCTGATGTGCTGGCTGGTCGGGCGCAGGCTGCCCCTGTCGCAGGTGGATTTGTCCTGCGAGGCGCCGTTGAACCGTGCCGACTATCAGCAGTTCTTCGGGGCTCCGGTCCGGTTCGGGCAGGGCGCGACGGTGCTGGCCTTCGATGCGCGGCATCTGGCGCTTCCGGTGATCCGGGATTCGGCCCAGTTGCGGGGTTTCCTGCAGCAGGCGCCCGCGAACCTGCTGGTCAGGTATCAGCACGATCAGGGCCTGTCGGCGCGTCTGCGCATGATGCTGCGCGATGCCGATCCCGTCGATTGGCCCGACGCGGCGGGGATCGCGCATGGCTTCGGGATATCGGCGGCGACGCTGCGGCGTCGGCTGGCGTCAGAGGGGCAGAGCCTTGCGATGATCCGCGACGATATCCGCTTCGGCCTTGCGCGCGGCCTGCTGCGCGGGCCGCATCTGCCGGTGGACGAGATCGCATCGCGGCTGGGCTATGCCGAACCGAGCGCGTTTCATCGGGCATTCCTGAAATGGTCGGGCAGGACGCCCGACGCGTTCCGTCGGGAAAATGGTGCGGGTGAAGGGACTTGAACCCCCACGCCAAAGGCGCCAGAACCTAAATCTGGTGCGTCTACCAGTTCCGCCACACCCGCTCCGGCGGCTGCTTTAGCAAAGCCTTCGGGCGGGCGCGAGGGGTAATCTGCATCAGCGGATCACATGGGGCAGCATTTCGGGAATGTCGTCCGCGATCATGCCGGGGCCGAAATGGCGGGCCGCATCGGCGTGCAGCTGCGCGCCAAGGCTTGCGGCCTCGAACGGGTCCAGGCCGCGCGCGGCCAGACCGGTGACGATGCCCGCCAGCGCATCGCCCGCGCCCGCCGTCGCCAGCCAGGGCAACGCGAAGTCCGAATGGATCGCGACCCTGCCATCGGGCGCGGCGATCACCGTGTCCGGCCCCTTCAGCAGCACGGTGGCGTTCAGACGCCTGGCCGCCTGGCGGGTGGCATCCAGTTTCGAGAATGCGGGGCCGCGTTCGGGGGCCTGCTTCAACCTCTCGGCCAGATCGGGGCAGAGGCGGGCGAACTCTCCCATATGCGGGGTGAGGATGCAGCGCGGATGGGGGGCAGGCGCGCCGTCGCGGGACAGGGCGGTCAGCGCGTCGGCGTCCAGCACGCAGGGGATATCCGATTCCAGCAGCGCGGGCAGAAGCGCCGCAGCCCTCTCGATGCCCGCACCCGGCCCGAGCGCCACGGCGCCGACGCGCCGGTCCAGCAGGTCGCGAAGGTCGGAGGCATCCTCCAGCGGCTTGCGCATCAGGGCATCCGGCGGTCCAGCGTGATCCGCCATCGCATCGCGCGCGGGGCAGATGGTGACGAGGCCCGCGCCGATCCTCAGGGCCGCGCGGGCGGTCAGCCGCGCCGCGCCCGCCGCCGCCCCCGCGATGACCAGCGCCGAGCCGTGGCCGTATTTATGCGCCGCGCCCGCGCCCTCCTTGCGCAGCCAGCGGGACGTCTGGGCGCTGCGGCCCCGCAGCAGCAGGCCGCAGGAAGGCCCGGTCGCGGCAAGGCCGATATCCTCGACGAACAGCGCGCCGCAATGGGCGGGACCATCGGCCAGCAGATGTCCGGGCTTGGGTCGATGAAAGGCCACGGTCATCGCAGCGCGGGGGGCGTGATCGCCAAGCACGCGGCCACTGTCCATGCACAGCCCGCTTGGCGCGTCGATGGCGACAATATCGGGGAAGTCGCGGACCTTGCGGATCAGGGTCGCAAAGACGCCCTCGGGCGCGCGGGTCAGCCCGGTGCCGAACAGCGCGTCGACCAGCAGATCCTTGGGGTCCAGGGCGTCGGGATCGAAGGGCAGGGTGGCGCCGACCGCCTGCCAATGCCGCAGCGCCGCCGAGGGTTTCGGCGCGTCGCACATGACACGCACCCGCCAGCCCGCCATCTGCAGCAGCCGCGCCACGACGAAGCCGTCGCCGCCGTTGTTTCCCGGTCCGGCCAGTACGGTGACGCGGGCGGGCCTCGGCCATCGCAGACGTATCCGACCCGCGACCGCCCGACCCGCGCGTTCCATCAATTCGTCCCCGCCGACATCGCCACTGCGCATTGCGTCGGATTCGATGGCGCGCATTTGGGCGGAGGTGAGGATTTCGGTGCCGTCCAGCATGGATAATGCCTATTAATTGTGCTGCGTGATCTAATTTTCGGCAGTTTCGCCGGGCAGAACGCTTCCGCACTGTTCAGAACCCGCTGCTGCATTTACGCCTGTGATCAAACGCGCCAATCAGACTTCAGGCAAGCCGCGAGGAAGGATCAATTGCGATGAAGAAGATCGAGGCGATCATCAAGCCGTTCAAGTTGGACGATGTGAAGGAAGCGCTGCAAGAGGTCGGCGTCCAGGGTCTTTCCGTGACCGAAGTCAAGGGCTTCGGGCGTCAGAAGGGTCACACCGAACTGTATCGCGGCGCCGAATATGTCGTCGACTTCCTGCCGAAGGTGAAAATCGAGATGGTCCTGCCGGACGATCAGGTCGAAGCCGCGGTCGAGGCCATCGTCGGTGCGGCGCGCACCGAGAAGATCGGCGACGGCAAGATCTTCGTCCTGCCGGTCGAGCAGGCGATCCGCATCCGTACCGGCGAAACGGGTGACGACGCCGTCTGATCGCGGCAAGGAACCGAACTACAGACTTCCGCGCCCGGCCGCCCTGCCGCCGGGTCGCACATACGAAGAAAGGGAAGAGATGGAAATCAAGGATGTTCTCAAGCTGATCGAGGACGAGGACGTCGCCTATGTCGACGTGCGTTTCACCGATCCCAAGGGCAAGCTGCAGCACGTCACGCTGGACAAGGATCTGGTCGACGCCGACTTCTTCGAGGAAGGCTTCATGTTCGACGGCAGCTCGATCGCGGGCTGGAAGTCGATCGACCAGTCCGACATGAAGCTGATCCCGGACGTGAGCTCGGTCTACCTGGACCCGTTCTATGCCGAGAAGACGCTGTGCGTGCACTGCAACGTGGTCGAGCCGGACACCGGCGAAGCCTACAGCCGCGACCCGCGCGGGACCGCGCTGAAGGCCGAGGCCTATCTGAAGTCGTCGGGCATCGGCGATGCGGCCTATTTCGGCCCCGAGGCCGAGTTCTTCCTGTTCGACGACGTCCGCTTCTCGGTCACGCCGCAGAAGGTCGCGTTCTCGATCGACGCGCTTGACGCCGCGTGGAACACCGACACCGAATACGAGATGGGCAACCAGGGTCACCGCGCCGGTCACAAGGGCGGCTACTTCCCGGTCAACCCGATCGACGCCGGCCAGGACATCCGCGGCGAGATGCTGTCGACCATGAAGCGCATGGGCATGAAGGTCGACAAGCACCACCACGAGGTTGCCAGCGCGCAGCACGAGCTGGGCCTGATCTTCGGATCGCTGACCGAGCAGGCCGACAACCTGCAGAAGTACAAGTACGTCATCCACAACGTCGCGCATGCCTATGGCAAGTCGGCGACCTTCATGCCGAAGCCCATGAAGGGCGACAACGGCTCGGGGATGCACGTCAACATGTCGATCTGGAAGGACGGCAAGCCGCTGTTCGCAGGCGACAAGTATGCCGACCTGTCGCAGGAGGCCCTGTACTTCATCGGCGGCATCCTGAAGCACGCCAAGGCGCTGAACGCCCTGACGAACCCGTCGACCAACAGCTACAAGCGTCTGATCCCGGGCTTCGAGGCCCCCGTCCTGCGCGCGTACTCGGCACGCAACCGTTCGGGCTGCGTCCGTATTCCGTGGACGGAATCGCCCAAGGCCAAGCGCGTCGAAGCCCGCTTCCCGGATCCCTCGGCCAACCCGTATCTGTGCTTCGCGGCACTGATGATGGCCGGTCTGGACGGCATCAAGAACAAGATCGATCCGGGCGCCGCTTCGGACAAGGATCTGTACGATCTGCCGCCGGAAGAACTGGCCGAGATCCCGACCGTCTGCGGCAGCCTGCGCGAAGCGCTGGAAGAGCTGGAGAAGGACATGGACTTCCTGCTGGCAGGTGACGTGTTCACCCGCGACCAGCTGGAAGGCTACATGGCGCTGAAGTGGGAAGAGGTCTACGCCTACGAACACACGCCGCATCCGGTCGAGTACCAGATGTATTACAGCTGCTGATCCGTTTTCGCGGATACGCAAGTGTCTTGGGGTGGTCCTGTCGGGCCACCCCTTTTTCGTGACCTCCGATCACCCGTTCGTCGCGGCCCTTCACAGAAGCGAGAGCGGTGAAACGTCCGGATTCATCTGCGCGTAGTGCAGCCCGCAAATGAATTGAAGACACTGGAGAATGTCATGAGCATCCGCAATTTCGCCGCCATCGCGGCCACCGTCATCCTGTCGGCAGCCCCCGCGCTGGCCACGGTTCAGGGCGGCAACGGCCCCGCGCTGGTGGACGAGCGTCCGGCCACCCCCTACGAAACGGTCGAGCGCCGCGCGGGCGACGTGCTGCAGCAGAAGGATCTGGTTCGCCGCCATCTGGATGCCGACGACATCATCACGGTCAGCCTGGTCCCAAATGCGGGGCCGGTGGACTTCTCCAGCGCCAATGGCGGCTGAGGATCGGACCTGAAAAACCCCGCCGGCGATCCGGCGGGGTTTCTTCATCTCACTCGGCCGCGACTTGCGATGCGGTCGGGTAATCGACATAGCCCTCGGGGCCGCCCGCATAGAAGGTCGAGGGGTCCTGCTCGTTCAGGGCCAGCCCGTTCGCCAGACGATGCGGCAGGTCGGGCGTCGCGATGAAGTCGCGACCGAAGGCCACGGCATCGGCGCGATCCTCGGCCAACAGCTGCGCCGCCAGTTCACGGGTCAGCCCTTCGTTCGCGATGACCGGACCGCCGAAGGCTTCGCGGATTGCGGGCATCAGGCTGTCCTCGGCCACGTGTTCGCGCAGGCACAGGAAGGCAATCCCCTTGTCCCTCATGCTGCGTGCGACGGCGGTGAACAGCGCGTGCCGGTCGCTGTCGCCCATGTCATGCCCGTCCGCGCGCGGCGCCAGGTGCACGCCCACGCGATCCGCACCCCAGACGCCGATCGCCGCATCCGCGATCTCGTTCAGGAAGCGCATCCGGTTCTCGATCGATCCGCCATAGCGATCTGTCCGCGTGTTGGTGCTGTCCTGCAGGAATTGGTCGATAAGATAACCGTTTGCGGCGTGAATCTCGACGCCGTCGAAGCCGGCGCGCAGAGCATTTTTGGCCCCCTTGCGATAGGCTTCGACGATGGCCGGAACCTCGTCTGTCTCCAGCGCGCGGGGCGTCACATAGGGGCGCTTGGGGCGCAGCAGGCTGACATGCCCGTCGGGCTGGATCGCCGAGGGTGCGACCGGCGTCTCGCCACCCAGCAGGCTGGGGTCCGAGATGCGCCCGACATGCCACAGTTGCAGGACGATCTTGCCGCCCTGATGGTGGACGGCCTTGGTGATCTTCGACCAGCCCTCGACCTGCGCGTCGTTCCAGATGCCGGGCGTCGCCTCGTAGCCGACGCCCATGGGCATCACGCTGGTGGCTTCGGTGATGATCATGCCTGCGCCCGCGCGCTGGCGGTAATATTCGACCATCATGTCGTTGGGGATGCGATCCTGCCCGGAACGCGACCGCGTCAGGGGGGCCATGACGACGCGGTTGCGCAGTGAAATGCCGCCAAGATCCAGCCGCTCGAACATCGAGGACATGCAGCCCTCCTTTCGGTTGTTCAGTGTTTTCGTCTGCCCATTCGGGCACGGGTTCTGAATTGTGGTCGCCGCCACCGCGTTTCAAGCGCGGCGCCGCGCGGTCAACTTCGCGTCAACCGCGAAAACTGCGCCACATATCGCGTCCGCCGACTTCCCACCCCCCAGAAATGGCGGTATTCCAACGGCATGGATATCGTGCTGCTGACCACTTTCACCGGGTTCCTGTTCGTCCTGATCGCCGCCGCCGAGCCTTTGGCCGCGCGGCTTGCCTTGCCGTTCAGCGTGATCCTGGCGGGCATCGGCATCCTGATCGGTGGCGGCGCGACCTTCCTGCTGCGGACCGAGCTGACCGACAGCTTCAACGCGGTGGCCGAGAGCATCCTGTCCCTGCCGATCCGGTCCAGCGTCTTCATCTATGTCTTCCTGCCGATCCTGATCTTCCAGGCCACGCTGGAGATGAACATCAGGCGCATGCTGGACGACTGGGTGCCGATCCTGACGCTGGCGGTGGTCGCGGTCGTGGTGGCGACACTGACGATCGGATACGCGCTGTCCTGGATCGGGGGGCTGCCGCTGATGGTGGGCCTGCTGATCGGCTCGATCGTGTCCACCACGGACCCCTCGGCGGTGGTCAGCATCTTCCGCTCGATCTCGGCGCCCAAGCGCCTTGCCCGCATCATCGAGGGCGAGAGCCTGCTGAACGACGCCGCGGCCATCGCGCTGTTCGGCCTGTTCATGTCCTATGTCATGCTGGGTGTCCCGAACCCCAGCCTGTCCGAGGCGCTGGAAGGGTTTCCCCAGCTGATCCTGGGCGGAATGGGCGCGGGCTGGCTGACCGCGCGGCTGGGCCTTGCACTGATGGGCATGTTCTGGCGGTTCGAGACCGCGCAGATCTCGATCTCGGTCGCGGTGCCCTATCTGGCCTATCTGGGGGCGGAACAGCTGTTGGGCGCGTCGGGCGTGATCGGCGTCGTGGTGGCGGGCCTGACGCTGAACTTCATGGGGCCGGGGCGGCTGGCGCCCGCCTTCTGGACCAACATGAAAGAGGTGTGGTCGCTGCTGTCGCATTGGGCCGGCGCGCTCATCTTCATCCTGGCGGCGCTGCTGATCCCGCGCCTGCTGGACGACGTGCAGCTGACCGACCTGTTCCTGGTGGGCGTGGTGGTGCTGGCGGCCTTCGTGGCCCGCGCGGCGATCCTGTTCCTGCTGCTGCCGCTGCTGACGGGGCTGAAGCTGTCGCCCAAGATCCAGCGGCCCTATCGCTATGCCATCATGTGGGGCGGATTGCGCGGCGCCGTCACGCTGGCGCTGGCGCTGGCGGTGACCGAGAACCTGCGCGTTCCCGTCGAGACGAAGCGCCTTGTCGGTATCCTTGCAACAGGTTTCGCGCTGTTCACGCTGATCGTGCAGGGGACGACCCTGCGGGCGGTGATCCGCCTGCTGGGCCTGGACAAGCTGTCGCCGCTGGACAGGGCGCTGTCGGACCAGGTCGTCGCCGTCGCCCTGCAAAGCGTGCGCGAGGATCTGCAGGGCACGACCGAGAACTACGAGCTGACGCGCGAGACCGTGCGGTCCGAGGCCAAGCGCTTTGCCGAACGGCTGGATGCCGCCGTGGACCGGGCCGAGGCCGACGGCACCGTCGAGATCCTGGACCGCGACCGCATCACCCTGGGCCTGATCGCCCTTGCAGGCCACGAACGCGAGATGATCCTTCAGCGCGTCCGCGAACGCGCGATCTCGGCCCGGCTGTCGGAACAGGCGCTGTTCGACGTGGACCGCTTGATCGAGGGCGCACGGTCCGGCGGGCGGCACGGGTATCAGCGTGCCTCGCGCGGGGCGCTGCGCTATGGTCCGAACTTCCGCCTTGCCGCCTTCCTGCACAGCCGCCTTGGCGTTTCGGGGCCGCTGGCGAACCTGACCGCCGACCGCTTCGAGACGCTGCTGGCCAAGCGCCTGATCCTGCGCGACCTGCACGGCTTCATCGACCGGCGCATCCGCCGCATCCACGGTCGCCGCGTGGCCGACCTGCTGCACGAGCTGCTCAACCGCCGGATCGAGGCCGTCGAGACCGCGCTGGACGGTCTGCGCCTGCAATATCCGGGGTACTACGAAGAGCTGGAGCGCCGCTTCATCCGCCGCACCGCCCTTCGCCTGGAGGAACGCGAATACAACGCCATGCGCGAGGACGGGCTGATCGGCACCGAGGTCCATACCGAGCTGATGGCCGAGATCACGCGCCGCCGCGCCCGCGCCGAGATGCGCCCCTCGCTGGACCTGGCGCTTCGCAAGAACGACCTCGTGCGCGTCTTTCCGCTGTTCTCGGACCTGGACGAATCCGAGCTGCGCCGCCTCAGCCGTGCGCTGCGGACCCGCTATGTCAATGCGGGCCATGTGATCACCCGCAAGGATCAGCCCGCGCGGTCGGTGTTCTTCGTGGCCTCTGGCGCGGTCGAGCAGGAGGTCGCGGGCCAGGTGACGCGACTGGGCCGGGGCGAGATGTTCGGCCAGCTGGGCGTGCTGACCAGCCGCCTGCGCCGGACCGAGGTGCGCGCGATCACGCCGACGACGCTGCTGGTCCTGGACGAGATCGACTTCCGCAGGCTGCTGCGGCGCAGTCCCGCGCTGCGCGATGCCGTGCGCGGCAGCGTCGCGGGCAAGACGATCGAGGCCGAGGTGCTGCAGCTGTCCGAACTGCAGGTCGATACCCCGCTTGGCGACGGCGCGGCCAAGGGCTAGACAGATCGCCGGACTACCAGAAGGGGACAGACCATGGACGCCAACCCGCGCATCGCCCGCCAGATCGCGACCGAGATCGGGGCAAGTCCCCAGCAGGTTCAGGCCGCGACGGAACTGCTGGATGGCGGCGCGACCGTCCCCTTCGTCGCAAGATACCGCAAGGAGGCGACGGGCGGTCTGGACGACACGCAGCTGCGCACGCTGTCCGAGCGCCTGACCTATCTGCGAGAGATGGAGTCCCGCCGCACGGCCATCACCTCGAGCATCCGCGAGCAGGGCAAGCTGACCGACGATCTGGCCCGCCGGATCGCCGCCGCCGATACCAAGGCCGCGCTCGAGGATATCTATCTTCCTTACAAGCCCAAGCGCCGCACCAAGGCCGCGATCGCGCGCGAAAACGGGCTGGAGCCGCTGCTGGCGGCGATCCGCAACGCGCCCTCGGCCGATCCGGCATCGCTGGCGGGGGGCTTCCTGAATGCCAATGTCGAGACGACCAAGGCCGCGCTGGACGGCGCCCGCGACATCCTGGTCGAGGAGCTGTCCGAGAATGCCGAGGTGCTCGGCCCCTTGCGCGATTTCATGCGCCGCGAAGGGCGCATCGCGGCCCGCGTGGTGCCGGGCAAGGAAGAGGCGGGCGCCAAGTTCGCCGACTATTTCGACCATGCCGAGAAATGGTCCGACATCCCCGGCCACCGTGCGCTGGCGATCCTGCGCGCCGCCAAGGAGGAGATCGTCACCATCGACATCGCCCCCGATCCCGAGACCGGCGTCGCGCGGGCCGAGGGGATCGTCGCGCGCGGGCTGGGTCCGGTCGGGCAGGGCCCGGGTGCCGACTGGCTGCGCGGTGTCGCGGGCTGGTGCTGGCGCGTGAAGCTGTCGAACAGCATGTATATCGACCTGCTGACCGAATTGCGCCGCCGTGCGCATGAAGAGGCCATCCGCGTCTTCGGCCGCAACCTGCGCGATCTGCTGCTGGCGGCGCCCGCAGGGGCCAAGACGACCATCGGGCTGGATCCGGGCATCCGCACCGGCGTCAAGGTCGCCGTGGTCGATGCCACGGGCAAGCTGCTGGACACGACCACGATCTATCCCTTCCAGCCCAAGAACGACCTCCGCGGGTCCGAGGCTGCGCTGAGCGCCCTCATCGCGCGTCACGGGGTCGAACTGATCGCCATCGGCAACGGCACCGCCAGCCGAGAGACCGAGCGCATGGTCGCGGATATCCTCAAACGCCTGCCCAAGGGCACGAAGGCGCCGACCAAGGTGGTCGTGTCCGAAGCCGGTGCCTCGGTCTATTCCGCCTCGGAACTGGCCGCGAAGGAATTTCCGGGCCTCGACGTGTCGCTGCGCGGCGCGGTGTCGATCGCGCGCAGGCTTCAGGACCCGCTGGCCGAGCTGGTCAAGGTGCCGCCCCAGTCCATCGGGGTCGGGCAGTATCAGCACGACGTCGACCAGCGGCACCTGTCCAAGGCGCTGGAGGCCGTGGTCGAGGATGCGGTGAACGCGGTCGGCGTCGATCTGAACACGGCCTCGGCCCCGCTTCTGGCGCATGTCGCGGGCCTGGGGCCGTCGCTGGCGCAGAACATCGTGGCGCATCGCGATGCGACCGGCGCCTTCCCGTCGCGCAAGGCGCTGAAGAAGGTCGCGGGCCTCGGGCCGCGCGCGTTCGAGCAATGCGCCGGCTTCCTGCGCATCCGCGACGGCGAAGAGCCGCTGGACGCGTCCGCCGTCCACCCCGAGGCCTATGGCGTGGCGCGCGGCATCGTGAAGGCCTGCGGTCGCGACCTGCGCCAGCTGATGGGCGACACCAAGGCCGTGGCCAGCCTGCGCCCCGAGGATTTCGTGACGCCCGATTTCGGCCTTCCGACCATCCGCGACATTCTTGCGGAGCTGGAAAAGCCGGGCCGCGACCCGCGCCCCGCCTTCGTGACCGCCAGCTTTGCCGACGGGGTCGAGGAGATCACCGACCTGCGCCCCGGCATGATGCTGGAAGGCACCGTGACCAATGTCGCGGCCTTCGGCGCCTTCGTCGACATCGGCGTGCATCAGGACGGCCTGGTCCATGTCAGCCAGCTGGCCGACCGCTTCGTCAAGGACCCGCACGAGGTGGTCAAGGCGGGCGACGTGGTCAAGGTCCGCGTGACCGAGGTGGACGTCCCGCGCAAGCGCATTGGCCTGTCGATGCGCAAGGATGGCGGCGATGCGCCCAAGGCCCAACGCGGCGGCAAGCCCGCCCATGCCCCGAAGCCGCAGCGCGGCCCGGCCCCGAAACCCGAGCAGGGCGCATTCGGCGCGGCCCTTGCCGATGCCCTGAAGCGCCGCTGAGGATCACGTGATGCAAGCAGGCGACCCGAATGCGACCGCACCCTGGCTGGAGGACGCGACGCACCGCGCCTTCCTGGTCCATGACGCGAAGCGCGCGCTGGATTTCTTCGACCGCTCGGCCCGCCAGGGGGCAGGGTTCCATGTCCTGGATCTGAAAGGTGCCCCCCAGGTATCGCAGGTGCAGGAGATCCATACGACGACGCGGCTGGTCCATTCCTATGCGCTGGCCTCGCTGGCGGGTCGGCCCGACCGCGCCGGGATCATCGACAGGGGCATGGATTTCCTGTGGTCGCATCACCGCGACGCGCAGCATGGCGGTTACCTGTGGGGGCTGGACGACGGCGCCCCGATGGACCGCCCGAAGCTGGCTTACGGCCATGTCTTCGTGCTGCTGGCGGCGTCCAGCGCGAAGCTGGCGGGGCATCCCGATGCCGACCGCCTGCTGACCGACATCACCGAGGTTCTGGACCGCCACTACTGGGACGACGGGGCCGGGCTGTTCCGCGACGAGTTCACGCGCGACTGGCAGGTCTTTTCCGGCTATCGCGGGATGAACGCGAACATGCACGGGGTCGAGGCGCTTCTGGCTGCGCACGAGGCCACGGGCGAGTCGGTCTTCCTGGACCGTGCGGGCCGGATCCTGCGTTTCTTCATCGCGGGGCAGGCCGCATCGCATGGCTGGCGCATCCCCGAGCATTACCACGAGGATTGGAGCCCGGACCCGGCCTATGCCGGCGATCCGATGTTCCGCCCGGCAGGCACGACCCCGGGCCACAGCTTCGAGATGGCCCGCCTGCTGCTGCAATGGTGGGATGCGGCAGGTCGCCCGGCGGGGGATGCCGTCGCGCAGGCCCGCGCGCTGGTCGATACCGCGCTGGCCGATGCCTGGAACCCCGCGCAAGGGGGGCTTGCCTATACGCTGCAGATGGATGGCGCGGTGGACATCGCCGACCGCTACTGGTGGCCCGTGACCGAGGCGATCGGCGCGCTGGCGGCGCTGCAGAAGGTCGATCCGACCGACCAGACCGAAGCCTGGTATCGCCGTATGTGGCAATTCGCCGCCGAGCGGTTCATCGATCACGACCACGGCGGATGGTTCCCCGAGATCGGCCCCGACGACCGCCCGCAGGTGACGCAGTTCGCGGGAAAACCCGATATCTATCATGCGCTTCAGGCCGATCTTCTGCCGCTTGCGCGCGGCCTGTCCGCACAAGCGTCCGAGCTGTCCCGGATACAACCCTTGCAGGATTGATCTTTCTTTGCCGGGGGGAATTGCCTTGACAGGTCGTCCCCTCGGCTGCGATCCCCGAAGGACGCCTGTGGCGATCCTGCGCGGCGGTCATGAAAGACGCCCCCGAAATGAAAATGCTCGAAGCCAATCATGCGGCGCTCGACCTTCTTGCGGGGGTCGAGGGCGGGTTTGCGCTCTCGGTCCTCGACAGCTCGCCCGACTGCATCAAGATCCTCGACCGCCATGGCCGTCTGGTCTTCATGAACCGCAACGGCATGTGCGCGATGGAGATCGCCGAGTTCGGCGCCGTCGCGGACCGTCCCTGGCCGTCGCTCTGGCCTGCCGAATCGCATTCCCTTCTGGAGGGCGCGATCGAGGCCGCCCTGCATGGCGAGACCCGCATATTCGAGGCGTTCTGCCCGACCGCTTTGGGCAAGCCGCGGTGGTGGCACGTGACCGCGGCCCCGATCAGGGGCGCGCACGGCATCGACAACATCCTCGTGACCTCTCGCGACATATCCGAGCTGGTCGGCGCCCGAGAGGCGCTGCGCGCCGAGGTCGCCGCCAAGGAGGACGCGCTGCGCCGCCAGAAGCTGCTGCTGGGAGAGATCGACCACAGGGTGAAGAACAGCTTTGCCGCCGTGATGGGCTTGTTGCGGATGCAGGCGCGCCGGCATCGCGACGATGCATCGGGGCAGGCGCTGACGGATGCCGCGACGCGGATCGCGACGCTGGCGCGGGTCCATGACCAGCTGCATCTGGATCCCGGTGCGCCGGACCTGCCGCTGATCGACTATGTCGGGGCGCTTGCCAGCGATCTGGGGCAGGCGCTGAACGCGCGGGTGGAAATGGGGCATACGCCCGCCTCGACCCTGCGGGTTAGCGCGACGCAGGCCGCGGGCATCGGGCAGGTGCTGGCCGAGCTGGTGGGCAACGCGGTCAAGCATTCCGGCGGCCATCGGCGGGCGCGCGTGGTGATCTGCCTCGACCTGGTGGGCGACGGATTGTCCATGAAGGTCTGCGACAACGGCCCCGGTCTGCCCGAGGGGTTCGACCCCGCCGCGCAGGACGGGCTGGGGATGCAGATCTGCCTGACCTATGTCCAGCAGATGCAGGGGCGGCTGGAACATGGCCGCTCGGATCTGGGCGGCGCGATGTTCCGCGCGGTCATCCGCCCCGAGCCTGTCGCGACCCATTGACATGCCGGGCCTTCGGGTCCATCTGGCCGCCTTTCCCACCCTTTCGGAAGGAGCTGCGCGATGCGCATGGTGATCGACGTCACGCTCGACTATCGGCTGTCGCTGCCGGGCACGGCCATCCTGATGATCGAGCCCGCCTCGACCGCGGGCCAGACCGTCGAGAATTGCGAGGTCGAGTTCGGTTCCCCCTCGTTGATCGTGCGCCGCGACGCGGACGAGGGCATCGGTGAACGCCTGATCGTCGATATCGACGACCGCCTCAGCTGCCGCCTGCGCGCCGAGGTTTCGGTGGACCGGCCCCGCGTCGCGCTGGCCTCGCTTGCGGCAACGCCCCTGGTCGCGCTGCCCGCCGAGGCGCTGCGTTACCTGATGCCGTCGCGATATTGCGAGGTCGAGCGGTTCCTGCATTTCACATCGACCCGGTTCGCGGGCCTGACCGGCGGGGCGCTGGTCAAGGCGATCGAGAACTGGATCCAGCGCAACATGGAATACGTCCCCGGTGTCAGCACGACCGAGACGACGGCAGGCGACAGCTTCCTCGACCGGCGCGGGGTCTGCCGCGACTATGCCCACCTGATGATCGCGATGTGCCGCGCCATGCAGATCCCGGCGCGGATCGTCAGCGCCTACGGCCCCGAGGTGAACCCGCAGGATTTCCATGCCGTGGTCGAGGTGTTCCTGGACGGCGCGTGGCACCTGGTCGATCCGACGGGGATGTCCGATGCCGACAGGCTGGCCGTGATCGCGGTCGGGCGCGATGCGACGGACGTGGCCTTCCTGACCACGACCGGCCCCGCACAGCTGTCCAAGCTGCGCGTCGCCGTCAGCTGATCGCCAGAAGGATCAGCAGCACCCCGGCCAAGGCGACGGCTCTGCGATAGATGCGCAGGGCACGCGCCAGGTCGGCGGCCTGCGGATCGCGGGCCCCCTCGTTCAGCCATGGCTCTTCCGCGATGCGGTCGGCATAGACGCGCGGCCCCGACAGCCGCACCCCGAGCGCGCCCGCCATCGCGGCCTCGGGCCAGCCCGCATTGGGCGAGCGGTGCTTGCCGGCGTCCCGCAGCACGATCCGCCCGCCCTTGCCGGACACCGCGACGAACAGCAGCGCCGTCAGCCGCGCGGGGATCAGGTTCACAACATCGTCCAGCCGCGCGGCCACGCAGCCGAAGCGTTCATGTCGCGGCGTCCTGTGCCCGATCATCGAATCCAGCGTGTTGATCGCCTTGTAGGCCGCGATCCCAGGCAGACCCGCGACCGCCGCCCAGAACAGCGGCGCGATCACGCCGTCGCTTGCATTCTCGGCCAGGCTCTCGGTCGCGGCGCGCGCCAAGGCCTGCTCGTCGGCGCGGGTCACGTCGCGCCCGACGATCATCGAGGTCGCGTGCCGCGCCCTGGCCAGATCGCCCTGCGCCAGCGGCCGCATGACCGCCGCGACGTGATCGTGAAGCGACCGCGAGGCGACCAGCGGCCATGCCAGGACCGCCGCAACCCAGAACCCCAGCAGCGATTGCAGCACCATCGCCGGAAGGGCCGCCGCCAGCACGGTCAGCGCGACGGCCAGCGCCCCCTTGGCTTGCCGATGCGGCCCCCTGTTCAGGCGGTCGTCCAGCGCCGAGATCAGGCGCCCCAGCCAGATCACCGGATGCCCGATCCGCCTCAGCGCGGCATCCGGCCAGCCGATCGCGGCGTCGATCAGCAGGGCGATCGCGGCCAGCGCGCTCATGCGGTCAGGTTCGACAGCTCGACCGCCCAGTCGGCTCCGTGGCGCGTCAGGATGGTCAGGGACAGGGGCGCGACGCGAAACGACAGGGCGGTCGGCCCGACAACCATCGCCAGCGCCGAACGCACCGTGCCCGCATGCGCGACGACCACGGTATCGCCGCTCAGCGCGCGCAATGCGGGCTGCACGCGGGCGCACATGTCGTCGAAGCTCTCTCCGCCCTCGGGGCGGTGTCGGGCCAGCTGGGCGGGGGGCAGGGCGCCCAGATCGGGCAGCCGGTCGAAGGGCAGCCCCTCCCACGCGCCGTAATCCTGTTCCCACAGCGTCTCGTCGGTGCGGTGCGGCAGACCAAGCGTCGTCGCGGTCTTCACGCAGCGCAGCGCGGGGCTGCTGACGGTCGCGGCACCCGCCATCCGTCGGGCGACCGCCGCGCGCATGGCCGCAAAGGCCGCGACGTCCGTGCAATCGGCGTCCACGTCGCGGCGTCCCGCCAGCCTGCCGCCGTGCAGCGGGGGTGCATGTCGAATGATGGCCAGTCGCATCGGGTGATCTCCTTTCGGCCTGTCTGTCGTCGCGGTCCGGGCTTGGCAAGCCCGCTTGACGGAATATCCCGACGGGCGCAGCCTTGGACTTGACGCGGCGAGGGGTGGCGCTGTAGGAAATGAACAAGTGTTCAATAACGGCTTGGGAGGGCCCGTCATGTTCACGCGGGGGATGGAATTCGATCTGGGCGAAGACGTGAATGCGCTGCGCGAGATGGTGCACCGCTGGTCGCAGGACCGCGTCGCGCCCATCGCCGCCGAGGTTGACCGCACCAACGCCTTTCCGAACGACCTGTGGACCGAGATGGGCGAGCTGGGCCTTCTGGGCATCACCGTCGCCGAGGAACATGGCGGCAGCGGCATGGGCTATCTTGCGCATGTCATCGCGACCGAGGAGATCGCGCGGGCCAGCGCGTCCGTCAGCCTGTCCTATGGCGCGCATTCGAACCTGTGCGTGAACCAGATCAAGCTGAACGGCACCGACGAACAGCGGGCGCGGTATCTGCCGGACCTGTGCAGCGGCAAGGCGGTCGGTGCGCTGGCCATGTCCGAGGAGGGCGCGGGCAGCGACGTCGTCGGCATGAAGCTGCGGGCCGAGAAGAAGAACGACCGCTATGTCCTGAACGGCAACAAGTACTGGATCACCAACGCCCCCGATGCCGACACGCTGGTCGTCTATGCCAAGACCGACCCCGACGCGGGCAGCAAGGGCATCACCGCCTTCATCGTCGAGCGCGGCATGAAGGGGTTCAGCACAGGCCCGCATTTCGACAAGATGGGCATGCGCGGATCGAACACGGGCGAGCTGATCTTCGAGGATTGCGAGATCCCCTTCGAGAACGTCCTGGGCGAGGAAGGGCGCGGCGTCCGCGTGCTGATGTCGGGGCTTGATTACGAACGCGTCGTCCTGTCGGGCATCGGCACCGGCATCATGGCTGCGTGCCTGGACCAGGTGCTGCCCTATGTCGCGGAACGCAAGCAGTTCGGCCAGCCGGTCGGGTCCTTCCAGCTGATGCAGGGCAAGATCGCCGACATGTATGTCGCGCTGAACACCGCCCGCGCCTATGTCTACGAGGTCGCGCGCGCCTGCGACACGGGCCGCGTGACGCGGCAGGACGCGGCGGGGGCCGTGCTCTATGCCAGCGAACAGGCGATGGTGCAGGCGCATCAGGCGGTGCAGGCGCTCGGGGGGGCGGGCTTCCTGAACGACAGCGTGGTCAGCCGACTGTTCCGCGACGCCAAGCTGATGGAGATCGGCGCAGGCACCAGCGAGATCCGCCGGATGCTGATCGGCCGGGAACTCATGGGCCTCGTCTGATGGATTTCAGCGGCATCCCCGATTGGCAGGCCATGCGCGAGGGGTTCCGGTGGGACTTTCCGGCGCGGTTGAACATGGCCGACCAGTGCCTGTCGCATCCGGCCTCGCGACTGGCGATCCTGGAATACGGGGCAAGGCCTGTGCGCGTGAATTTCGGGCGGCTGACGGCCATGACCGACGATCTGGCGCATCTGCTGGCGGCAGGTCGCGGCGATCGCGTGGGCGTCCTGCGCACGCAATCGGCCTGGACCGCCGCTGCCCACCTGGCGATCTGGAAATCGGGCGCGATCTCGGTCCCGCTGTTCAAGCTGTTCGGCCCCGAGGCGCTGGCCCTGCGCCTGCGCGATGCGGGCGTCCGCACCGTCATCGCCGATCCCGAAGGGCGCGAGATGCTGCGAGACTTCCCCGACCTGAACGTCATCGTCCCCGAGGACGGCGTGCCGGATGCCGGGCGGTTCGCCTCGGTCGATACGGGGCCGAACGACCCCGCCGTGCTGATCTATACCTCGGGGACGACCGGCGCGCCCAAAGGGGCGCTGCACGGGCATCGCTGCCTGACGGGGCACCTGCCGGGGGTCTGTCTCAGCCATGATCTGCTGGGCCAGCCCAACGACATGATCTGGACGCCCGCGGATTGGGCCTGGATCGGCGGGCTGTTCGACGTGGCGATGCCCGCGCTGGCGCTTGGCGTGCCGCTGGTGGCCGCGCGCGCGGGCAAGTTCGATCCGCAGGCCGTCGCGGGCATGATCGCGGAATGCGGCATCCGCAACGTGTTCTTCCCGCCGACCGCGCTGAAAATGCTCAAGGCGTCGGGCATCCGCATCGGTGGCCTTCGCAGCGTCGCGTCGGGCGGCGAGACCCTGGGCGCCGAGATGCTGGACTGGGGCCGCGAGGCACTGGGCCTGACCATCAACGAATTCTACGGCCAGACCGAATGCAACATGGTCGCGACCTCGGCCTCGTGCCTGTTTCCGGTGCGTCCCGGCGCGATCGGACGCGCCGTGCCGGGCTTCGACATCGCGGTCGTGGACGATGACGGCACCCCCGTCCGGTCCGAGGGCGACATCGCCATCCGTCGCGGCGCGGGCAGCATGATGCTGGAATACTGGAACCGTCCGGATGCCACCGCCGAGAAGTTTCGCGGCGACTGGATGCTGACCGGCGATCGCGGCGTGATCGAGGACGGCTATATCCGCTTTGTCGGGCGCGACGACGACGTGATCACCAGCGCCGGCTATCGCATCGGTCCGTCCGAGATCGAGGACTGCCTGCTGCGCCACCCCGCCGTCGCGCAGGCGGGCGTCGTGGGTAAGCCCTGTCCGACGCGCACGCAACTGGTCAAGGCCTATGTCGTCCTGCGCGACGGCTACGCCCCCTCGGACGCGCTGGCCGCCGAATTGCAGGACCACGCCAAGCGCCTGAGCGCGGCACATTCCTATCCCCGAGAGATCGCCTTCATGGAGACGCTGCCGATGACCGTGACGGGCAAGGTGATGCGCCGCGAATTGCGCAAGCTGGCCGAGGCCGAATGAGGATGCTTGCGCTGATCCTGGCCCTGATGCCGCTGCCCGCGCTGTCGCAGACGGTGCCGATGGATGCGGCTTCGGTCGCGTCCTGCCGCGACGGCGCTGCGCACGGGGAGGTCGCGCCCGACTGCATCGGCCTGGCCGCGCAGGCCTGCCAGCAGGCGCATTCCCAGCCCGACACGACCCTTGCCATCAGCCAGTGCATGATGGCCGAGGCCGCCGCCTGGGATGACCTGCTGAACGACGAATACACGGCCTTGCGCGATGCACGCCCCGCACAGGCCGATATGCTGCTGGACGCGCAGCGGGCATGGATCGCGCTGCGCGATGCGGATTGCACGATGGCCCATGACATCCACAACGGCGGTTCGATGCGGGTGATCGCCGCCGCCGATTGCCAGTTGCGCCACACCGCCATCCGGACCCTGCAGCTGCGCGACATGCAGCCGAACTGACGCCCGATCGGAGAACGCCCATGAAGTTGAACAGCAACGCCCTGACCGGCTCGGAGACGTTCGAGGCCAACCGCAAGGCGCATCTTGCCCTGATCGAACAGACCGCCGAGGCCGCGCGCCTGGCCGCCGCGGGCGGTGGTCCCAAGGCGCAGGAACGCCATGTCGGGCGGGGCAAGATGCCCCCGCGCGAACGGGTCGCGAACCTGCTGGACCCCGGCAGCCCCTTCCTCGAGATCGGCGGCGTCGCGGCGCACGGGATGTATGACGGCGCGGCCCCCTGCGCGGGCGTGATCGCGGGCGTCGGGCGCGTCCACGGGCAGGACGTGATGGTCGTGGCGAACGACGCGACGGTGAAAGGCGGCACCTATTACCCGCTGACCGTCAAGAAGCACCTCCGCGCGCAGGAAATTGCCGAGGAATGTCATCTGCCCTGCGTCTACCTGGTCGACAGCGGCGGTGCGAACCTGCCCAACCAGGACGAGGTCTTTCCCGACCGCGACCATTTCGGGCGCATCTTCTACAACCAGGCCAGGATGAGCGCGAAGGGCATTCCCCAGATCGCCGTCGTGATGGGCTCCTGCACGGCGGGCGGCGCCTATGTGCCCGCCATGTCGGACGTGACGATCATCGTGCGCGATCAGGGCACGATCTTCCTGGCCGGTCCGCCGCTGGTCAAGGCCGCGACCGGCGAGGTCGTGTCCTCCGAGGATCTGGGCGGCGGCGACGTGCATACCCGCCTGTCGGGCGTCGCGGACTACCTGGCCGAGGATGACGCCCACGCGCTCGCGCAGGCCCGCCGCGCCATTGCCAGCCTCAACCGCCGGATGCCCGACACGGTGAACTGGCAATCCCCCGAGGATCCGGCCTATGACCCCGACGAGATCCTGGGCGTCGTTCCTGCCGACCTGCGCACCCCCTATGACATCCGCGAGGTGATCGCGCGGACCGTCGACGGCAGCCGCTTCGACGAGTTCAAGGCGCGCTTCGGGGAAACGCTGGTGACGGGCTTCGCGCATGTGAAGGGCTGCCCGGTCGGCATCGTCGCCAATAACGGCGTGCTGTTCTCCGAGGCCGCGCAGAAGGGCGCGCATTTCGTCGAACTGTGCAGCCAGCGTGGCATCCCGCTGGTCTTCCTGCAGAACATCACCGGCTTCATGGTCGGTCGCAAATACGAGAACGAGGGCATCGCCCGCCACGGCGCCAAGATGGTCACCGCCGTCGCCACGACCAGCGTGCCCAAGATCACCATGCTGGTCGGCGGCAGCTTCGGCGCGGGCAATTACGGCATGGCGGGGCGGGCCTATTCGCCGCGCTTCCTGTGGACCTGGCCCAACAGCCGCATCAGCGTCATGGGCGGCGAACAGGCCGCGGGCGTCCTTGCCACCGTCAAGCGCGACGGGATCGAGCGGCAGGGCGGCACCTGGTCCCCCGAGGAAGAGGCCGAGTTCAAGCGCCCCACCATCGAGATGTTCGATCGCCAGTCGCACCCGCTCTATGCCTCGGCGCGGCTGTGGGACGACGGCATCGTCGATCCGCGCAAGACCCGCGACGTGCTGGCCCTGTCCCTGCGTGCCAGCCTGAATGCCCCAATCGAGCCGACGCGCTTCGGCCTGTTCCGGATGTGAGGCTGCCATGTTCGACAAGATCCTGATCGCGAACCGGGGCGAGATCGCCTGCCGCGTCATCGACACCTGCCGCCGGATGGGGGTCGCGACCGTCGCCGTCTTCTCCGATGCCGACCGCGATGCCCGCCATGTCGCCATGGCCGACGAGGCCGTCCATATCGGCGGCCCCGCACCCGCCGACAGCTATCTTCGCGGCGATGCCATCATCGACGCGGCGCTGGCGACCGGCGCGCAGGGCATCCATCCCGGATACGGCTTCCTGTCCGAGAACCCCGATTTCGTCGATGCGGTGCAGGCGGCGGGGCTGATCTTCATCGGCCCGTCCGCCGATGCGATCCGCGCGATGGGCCTGAAGGACGCTGCCAAGGCGCTGATGGAGAAGGCGGGCGTGCCGGTCGTTCCCGGCTATCACGGGGCGGAACAGGACGCGGCGCATCTGGCGCAGCAGGCGGACGACATCGGCTATCCGGTGCTGATCAAGGCGGTCGCGGGCGGCGGTGGCAAGGGCATGCGCCGCGTCGATGCCCCCGAAGGCTTTGCCGAGGCGCTGCGATCCGCCCAGTCCGAAGCGAAGGGCGCCTTCGGCAACCCTGCCGTCCTGATCGAGAAATACGTCCTGCAACCCCGCCATATCGAGGTGCAGGTCTTCGGCGACGGCACCCGCGCCGTGCATCTGTTCGAACGCGACTGTTCCCTGCAGCGCCGCCACCAGAAGGTGATCGAGGAGGCACCGGCCCCAGGCATGACCCCCGAGATGCGCCAGGCCATGGGCGATGCCGCCGTCCGCGCCGCCGAGGCCATCGGCTACAAGGGGGCGGGCACGATCGAGTTCATCGTGGATGGCAGCGACGGCCTGCGCCCCGACGGGTTCTGGTTCATGGAGATGAACACCCGCCTTCAGGTCGAACACCCCGTGACCGAGGCGATCACGGGCGTGGATCTGGTCGAATGGCAGCTGCGCGTCGCCAGCGGCGAGGATCTGCCCGCCCGCCAGTCCGACCTGTCGATCCGCGGCCATGCCTTCGAGGCGCGGCTCTATGCCGAGGATGTTCCGGCGGGCTTCCTGCCCGCGACGGGCCGGCTTGCGCATCTGGAATTCCCCGCAGGCGCGCGGATCGAGACCGGCGTGCGGACCGGCGACCGGATCAGCCCGTGGTACGATCCGATGATCGCCAAGGTCGTCACCCACGGCCCGACCCGTGCGGCCGCGCTGCAATCGTTGGACCGCGCGCTGACGCGGACCGAGGTCGCGGGCTCGGTCACGAATCTCGATTTCCTGATCGCGCTGACGCGTCACGCGGGCTTTCGGGCGGGGGATGTCGATACCGGCCTGATCGAGCGTGACCTAGACGCGCTGATCGCGCCGCGCGATGCGGATGCCGCCGCGATGGCGCTTGGCGTGATCGGGCTGGCGGGTCTGGATCTGCCGGACGCGGAATGGGGCGCGACGCTGTGGCAGCCCCTGCGCCGCCGTATCGGCTGGCAGGGCGGCGAAGCCGTGCTGGAGGTTCTGGCCCGCGATCATGCGCGTGTCACCATCGACGGCACCGCGCATGACGTCACCCGCGCGGGTGGCCGCTGGCTGGTCGATGGCGCGGCCCGTCCCGATGCGATCCGCCATTTCGACGGCGGCGTCGGCGTCTTCGGTCAGGCCACGCTGATCCTGATGGCCGAGGACCCGCTGGACCGACAGGGGGCCGCCGATGGCGGCGACGGGCTGACGCGATCGCCGATGCCGGGGCTGGTCCGGGCGATCCACGTCTCGGCGGGGCAGGCGGTCGCCGCGGGCGACCGGCTTGCCATCCTCGAGGCGATGAAGATGGAACACACCCTGACCGCCGCCCGCGACGGCGTCGTGGCCGAGGTTCTGGCGACCGAGGGCCAGCAGGTCGAGGCCGGCGCCCCCCTGATCCGGCTGGAGGATGCCGATGGCTGACCCGGTCGAGATCTTCGAGATGGGCCCGCGCGACGGGCTGCAGAACGAAAAGCGCCTGATCCCCGCGCAGGACAAGATCGCGCTGGTGGACATGCTGTCGCGCGCGGGCTTTCGCCGGATTGAGGTGACCAGCTTCGTCAGCCCGAAATGGGTGCCGCAGATGGCCGATGCGGCGCAGGTGCTTGCGGGCATCACGCGGCAGCCGGGCGTGTCCTATGCCGTGCTGACGCCGAACATGCAGGGCTATGACGCGGCGCGGCAGGCGCGGGCCGATGCGGTGGCGATCTTTGCCAGCGCGTCCGAGGGGTTCAGTCGCGCCAACCTCAACGCCTCGATCGACGAGAGCCTTGCGCGGTTCCGCCCCGTGGCCGAGGCCGCGCGCACGGACGGCATCCCCCTGCGCGGCTATGTCAGCATGGTGACCGACTGCCCCTTCGACGGGCCGACCGATCCGGGCGCGGTGGCTCGCGTCGTGGCCGAACTGATTGCGATGGGCTGTCACGAGGTCAGCCTGGGCGACACGGTGGGGCGCGGCACGCCCGAACGGATCGACGCGATGCTGGCCTCGGTGCTGTCCGTCGCGCCGCCCGAACGGCTGGCGGGCCATTACCACGACACCGGCGGTCTTGCGCTGCAGAACATCGAGGTCAGCTTGGAACGCGGGCTGCGGGTCTTCGACGCGGCTGTAGGCGGGCTGGGCGGCTGCCCCTATGCCCCCGGCGCGGCGGGGAATGTCGCGACCGAGGCCGTCGCCGCAAGGCTGGCCGAACTGGGCCACGACACCGGGCTGGACCCGGCCATCCTGAACGAGGCAGCCGCCCTTGCACGCGGCATGAGGGGGGCAGACCATGCCTGAGACGATCCGTATCCAGCACGACGACCGCGGCGTCGCGACCCTGTGGCTTGCCCGCCCCGAGAAGCATAACGCCCTGTCGCGGCAGATGCTGGACGAACTGACCGAGGCCGCGACCGCGCTGGCCGCCGACGACAGCGTCCGCGTGGTCGTGCTTGCCGCCGAGGGGCCCAGCTTCTGCGCGGGCGGCGATCTGGCGTGGATGCGCCAGCAGATCGACACGGATGCCGCGACGCGACGCGCGGGCGCGCATGCGCTGGCGGGAATGCTGTCGGCGCTGAACCTGCTGCCCAAGCCGCTGATCGCGCGGGTGCATGGCAATGCATTCGGCGGCGGGGTCGGGATGATGGCGGTCAGCGACGTGGCGCTGGTCGCGGATCAGGCGCGCTTCGGCCTGACCGAGGTGAAGCTGGGCCTGATCCCCGCCACCATCGGCCCCTATGTCATGGCCCGCATGGGCGAGGATCGCGCGCGGCGGGTCTATTTCTCGGGGCGGCTGTTCGATGCGGCCGAGGCGCGGGACCTGAACCTCGCGACGCGCGTGCTGCCTGCCGGGGATCTGGACGCGGCGGTCGAGGCCGAGATCGCGCCCTATCTTCTGGCCGCCCCGCGCGCCATCGCGGCGGCCAAGGCGCAGTGCCGCGCGCTTGGGCCGCGCATCGACGCACAGGTGATCGAGGATAGTATCGACCGTCTTGTCGCCACGTGGGAAGGCCCCGAGGCGGTCGAGGGGATCACGGCCTTCTTCGACAAGCGCGCCCCAAGCTGGCAGAGCTGAGGCGGACATGAAAAGGCCCGCCGCGCGGAACGCGGCGGGCCTTTCGTCATCTTTCGAAGATCACATGCCCTGATACAGCGGGAAGCGCGCGCAAAGCTCGGTCACTTCGTTGCGGACCTTCTCCTCGACCGCGGCATTGCCTTCCTCGCCATTGGCGGCAAGGCCGTCCACGACCTCGACGATCCAGCGGGCGATCTGGCGGAACTCGGGTTCGGCGAAGCCGCGGGTGGTGCCAGCCGGTGCGCCCAGGCGGATGCCCGAGGTCACGAAGGGCTTTTCCGGGTCGAAGGGCACACCGTTCTTGTTGCAGGTGATGTGCGCGCGGCCCAGGGCGGCCTCGGTCGCCTTGCCGGTCACGCCCTTCGGACGAAGGTCGGCCAGGCACAGGTGGTTGTCGGTGCCACCCGAGACGATGTCGATCCCGCCCTTCATCAGCTCGTCCGCCATGGCGGCGGCGTTCTTGACGACCTGCGCGGCATAGTCCTTGAACTCGGGGCGCAGGGCCTCGCCGAAGGCAACGGCCTTGGCGGCGATCACATGCATCAGCGGACCGCCCTGCAGACCGGGGAAGACGGCGCTGTTGATCTTTTTGGCGATGTCGGCGTCGTTGGTCAGGATCAGACCACCGCGCGGGCCGCGCAGCGACTTGTGCGTGGTCGAGGTGACGACGTGCGCATGGGGCAGGGGCGAGGGGTGCTGACCGCCCGCGACCAGGCCCGCGATATGGGCCATGTCCACCATCAGGTATGCGCCGACCTCGTCCGCGATGGCGCGGAAGGCGGCCCAGTCCCAGACGCGGCTATAGGCGGTGCCGCCCGCGACGATCAGCTTGGGCTTGTGCTGGCGCGCAGCCTCGGCGATGGCGTCCATGTCCAGCATCTGGTCCTGCTGGCGCACGCCATAGCTGACGACGTTGAACCACTTGCCGGACATGTTCACGGGCGAACCGTGGGTCAGGTGACCGCCCGAGTTCAGGTCCAGGCCCATGAAGGTGTCGCCCGGCTGCAGCAGCGCCAGGAACACGGCCTGGTTCATCTGGCTGCCGCTGTTGGGCTGGACGTTGGCATATTCGCAGCCGAACAGTTCCTTGGCGCGTTCGATCGCCAGGTTCTCGGCGATGTCGACGAACTGGCAACCGCCATAGTAGCGCTTGCCCGGGTAACCCTCGGCGTATTTGTTGGTCAGGACCGAACCCTGAGCCTCCATGACGGCGCGGCTGACGATGTTTTCCGATGCGATCAGCTCGATCTCGTCGCGCTGGCGGCCCAGTTCCTGGGTGATGGCGCGGGCGATCTCGGGGTCGCGGGTTTCAAGCGTTTCGGTGAAGAAGCCAGTGTCGCGGGTCGGGGCGTTCATGTCGCGCGTCCTTTATGGCTGTGGGCTGCAGATGGGGCGCGTTCTAGCGCAAGGTTCGCGTTGCGGAAAGTGACAAAACGACCCGCCATGCGCGGGGGGCGACCTCGACAGGGGTTGTCATCGCGAAGATGCCGTCCGATGCTTCGCCACTGCGAACCGGGGGACAAGACGGGCAGATGACGCGGAAGATCCATTTCACCGCCAGCCAGGCCGAGGCCGCGCTGATGGCCCATGAACGGCTGGAAGCACGCTATGGCTCGGTTCCGCTGCCCGAGGCCGATGTCGTCGTGGCACTTGGCGGGGACGGTTTCATGCTGCAGACGCTGCACGCGATGAAGGGGCGCAACCTTCCGGTCTACGGGATGAACCGCGGCACGGTGGGCTTCCTGATGAACAACTTCTCCGAGGAAGGGCTGCAGGAACGCCTTGCCGCGGCCGAGGAGACGGTGATCAACCCCCTGCGGATGCGCGCGACCTGCGGTGACGGCATCTGCCACGAGGAACTTGCCATCAACGAGGTCAGCCTGCTGCGCCAGGGTCCGCAGGCCGCCAAGCTGCGCATCCATGTCGATGGCCGCTTGCGGATGGAGGAGCTGGTCTGCGACGGTGCGCTGGTCTCGACCCCTGCCGGCTCGACGGCCTACAACTATTCCGCGCATGGTCCGATCCTGCCCATCGGGTCCGAGGTTCTGGCCCTGACGGCCATCGCTCCCTTCCGTCCGCGTCGCTGGCGCGGCGCGCTGATCCCCAAGGCCGCCCGCGTCACGGTCGAGGTCCTGAACCCCGCCCGCCGACCCGTCATGGCGGATGCCGACAGCCGTTCCGTGCGCGACGTGATCAAGGTCGATATCGAGAGCGTGCCGACCATCGCCCACCGGCTGCTGTTCGACAACGGGCACGGGCTGGACGAAAGGCTGCTGCGCGAACAGTTCGTTTAAGGGATCAGCCCGCGCAGATCTGCTGCAATGCCAGCCATTGCTCATCCGTCAGGATGCTTCTGGCGGGTGCGGGATCATTCTGGATCAGCGACATGACGCTGGCGCCGGTCGGGTCGATGGATCGGGCATAGGGCGTGGTCGGAACGCCCTTGGCGGCGAAGACCTGCGGCAGGCCGTCGAAATCGGGGCGCGGCAGCGGCTCGGCAAGGATCTCGGCGCCATAGCCGGGAACCGAGCCCTCGGGGACGGTGCCGATGGTCATCATGCGCAGGCTGGTCAGAAGCCCGGCATGGCGCAGCGCGTCCAGCGTGACCGGCTCGGGGTCCTGCGCCTGCTGCGCGGCAAGAAGATGCCCGGCGGCCGCCTCGGGGCCGTTGCTGGCAAGCAGCATGTCCTCGCCCATGACATAGATGTCGCCGGGCAGGCGGCGCGCGCCGTTCAGCGGGCCGGGGATGACGAAGATCTGCGCGTTCTCGCCCAGAAGCCGGGGGGCCAGCCAGTCCAGCACCTGCTGACCGGTCTTGCGGCGGCAGACCGCGCCGCCGCTGCGCGACAGATCGTGCAGCACCGCCATGCCGACCGCCTGCGCCTGCGCGGGTGGGGCGATGCGGGCCGCGTGCCGGATCAGCGCGTCGGGCAGCCACATCGCCCCCGCCACGCCGATCCCGATGATGGCCATGATCAGCAGCAGCGCGCCCCGCAGCCTTCCGGGACGAGAGCGGTGATTGGCGATCGCACGCTGCACGCGCTCGATCGCCTCGATCATCAGCGGATCGTCGATCTCGACCGTTTCGTCTCGATCGACCGATGAGGGGGTATAGGATGCGGGCAGCCTGCCGGGGTTCAGCCGCGTCACCGCAGGCAGCGACCAATGGGTCAGCGGGCGGTCGGTCGAAGGCTCCATCAGCGTCAGCGTCGCTTCGCCAAGGGACACGATCACGTCGCGCGCGTCCTTCGCATTCGTGGCACGCCACGATCCCTGCGCCTCGAGCCGCTGGAATTCCGTCAAGGCAGTCATGGTCGAAGGTCGGCTCTGGAACTGAAGGTCACAGTGCCGACCATAGCGTTGCCGCCAGCCGCGTCAATCGGGCGTGTCAGTCCATCGTCTCGGCGATGCGCATGCCCTTTTCGCGCGCGAGGACGCGCATGCGCTCCTGCAGCTTCTCGAAGGCGCGGACCTCGATCTGGCGGATGCGCTCGCGGCTGACATTGTAGCGACCCGACAGGTCTTCCAGCGTCATCGGATCGTCGCGCAGGCGACGCTCCATCAGCACGTCCTTCTCGCGGTCGTTCAGCACGTCCATCGCGGCGATCAGCATCTGGCGGCGGGTGTCCAGCTCCTCGCTCTCGGCATAGGCGTCGGCCTGGTTGGCGTCCTCGTCCTCGAGCCAGTCCTGCCACTGGGCCGAACTGTCGCCGTCGCTGGCACCGACCTGGGCGTTCAGCGACGCGTCACCGCCCGACAGGCGGCGGTTCATGTCGATGACTTCCTGTTCGGTGACGTTCAGGTCGTTCGCGATCTGGGCGACATTCTCGGGGCGCAGATCGCCGTCCTCCAGCGCGCCGATGCGGGATTTCGCCTTGCGCAGGTTAAAGAACAGCTTCTTCTGCGCGCTGGTCGTGCCCATCTTCACCAGCGACCAGGACCGCAGGATGTATTCCTGGATCGAGGCACGGATCCACCACATCGCATAGGTCGCAAGGCGGAAGCCCTTCTCGGGATCGAAGCGCTTGACCGCCTGCATCAGGCCGACATTCGCCTCCGAGATGACCTCGGCCTGCGGAAGGCCATAGCCGCGATAGCCCATCGCGATCTTGGCGGCCAGCCGCAGGTGGCTGGTCACCAGCCTGTGCGCGGATTCGCTGTCCTCGTGATCGGCCCATGCCTTGGCCAGCATGTATTCCTCTTCGGGTTCCAGCAGGGGGAACTTGCGGATCTCCTGAAGATAGCGGTTCAGGCCCTGTTCGGGACTCGGGGCCGGAAGGTTGCCATAATTTGCCATGATGCTTGCCTTTCCCAGAGACCGTCGAACGCCATGCGAAACCCGCCGGTTCCGCAGGACCGGTCCGTGGCGGGCAGCCGCATGGGGTCAATTCTGACGCCTGCGGCAGGGGATGTCATCTGGGGATCGCTCACATCCGCGTCAAGATGTCTGGCGCAGCGCGTCAAGAAGTCGTTGCATATCATCGGGAAGCGGGCTGTCGAAGGCCATCTGCCGACCATCCACCGGATGGGTGAACCCCAGATGCGCCGCGTGCAGCGCCTGGCGACGGAATGCCGCAACCTCGGCGGCGGCGAGGCCAAGCGCCTTGAACGATGCCTTGCGCGCACCGCCATAGACCGGATCGCCGATCAGCCCCAAGCCGGCATGTGCCATGTGGACGCGGATCTGGTGGGTGCGCCCGGTTTCCAGCCGACATTCGACCAGCATCGCCGTGGGCGGGGTGCCGAAGGCCTCCAGCAGGCGCGCCCGGGTGACGGCGTGGCGGCCCTTGTCGAAATAGACCGCCTGCTTCTGCCGGTCGGACGGGTGGCGGGCAAGACCGGTGGTGATCTTGAGGACGGCGCCGTCCTCGAAATTCGTGCCGCGGGTGCCGCGAAGGCGCGGATCGGCGGGGTCGATGATGCCATGCGCCAGCGCCAGATAACGGCGGCTGGCGGTATGCGCCTCGAACTGTGCGGCAAGGCCGTGATGCGCGCGATCCGATTTCGCGACGACCAGCAACCCCGAGGTGTCCTTGTCGATGCGGTGCACGATGCCGGGGCGCTTCTCTCCTCCGATGCCCGACAGCGATTCGCCGCAATGCGCCAGCAGCGCGTTGACCAGCGTCCCCGAGGGACTGCCGGGGGCGGGGTGCACCACCATTCCGGCGGGCTTGTCGATCACGATCAGGTCATCGTCCTCGTGGACGACGACAAGGGGGATGGCCTCGGGCCGGGTCTCGACCTCTTGCGCGGGTTCGATGGCGATGCGGAAGACCTGTCCCTCGGAAACGCGGGCCTTGAGATCGGTGACGACGCCTTCGGGGCCGCTGACGGCTCCGTCGGCGATCAGGCGGGCAAGGCGCGACCGCGACAGGGCGGCTTCCTCTGGCACCGCGACGGCAAGCGCCTTATCAAGCCGCTCGGGCGGGTTTGCCGGAATGATGACATCAAGGTGCGACATGAGGGACGAGGATACCGATTGGAAGGACGCGGCGAAAGCCGTCCCCGAGCTGCGCTGGCTGAAGGCGCTGGTCACGGGGCTGACGCTGGTCATGGGATTGGGAATGATCGCGGTCGTCGCGATGCTGTGGGTGCGGCTGAACCAGCCTGCGCTGCCCGAACTGCCCGACGACATCGCGCTGCCCGAAGGGGCCGCGCCTGCCGCCGTCACCTTTGCCCGCGACTGGATCGTCGTCGTCACCGACGCGGGCGAGGTGCTGCTGTTCGACCGTGCAGGCGCGCTGCAGGACCGGATCGCGCCTTAGGCTTCGGATTTGCCTTCCAGCGCGTCCAGCCGTGCCTTCAGCTCGGCATTCTCGGTGCGGGCCTTGATCGCCATCTCGCGGACGGCCTCGAATTCCTCGCGCGTCACGAAATCGCGTTCGGCCAGCCAGCGGTCGATCCAGCCCTTCATGGCGGTCTCGGCCTCGGAGCGGGCGCCCTGCGCCACGCCCATGGCGTTCGTCATCAGCTTGGACATGTCGTCGAAGAAGCGGTTCTGGGTGGTCATGGGCGTCAAGTTCCCTGTATTGGCTTTGGCCCTATATGGCCGCCATCGTGGCGGGGTTCAATGTTGACATGCCCTGCTGCGACACTAGCGTGCGCGCCGAATTGCACCGCCCCTTCGATCCCGAGGCCACATGATCCCCTTTCCCGACATCTCGCCCGAGATCTTCACGATCCAGCTTGGCGGTTTCTCGTTCTCGCTGCGCTGGTACGCGCTGGCCTATATCGCGGGGCTGATCCTGGGCTGGCAGCTGATCGTCGCCATGATGCGCAGGCCCGCGATCTGGGGCGGCACGCCGCCGATGCAGGCCGAGAAGGTGGACGATCTGCTAACCTGGGTGATCCTGGGCGTGATCCTGGGGGGCAGGCTGGGCTTCGTGCTGTTCTACGAGCCTGCGTATTACATGGCGAATCCGGGCCAGATCCTTCAGGTCTGGCAGGGCGGGATGAGCTTCCATGGCGGCTTCGCGGGGGTCATCCTTGCGACCTGGATCTATGCCCGCCGCAACGGCATTCCCGTCATGCGCATCGCGGATGCGATGGCGGTCGTCGCGCCGATCGGGCTGTTCTTCGGGCGGGTCGCGAATTTCATCAATGCCGAGCTGTGGGGCCGTCCGACCGATCTGCCCTGGGGCGTGATCTTTCCGGGGCAGGCCGCGCAGTCCTGCCCGGGGATCGAGGGGCTTTGCGCGCGCCATCCCAGCCAGCTGTACGAGGCGGGGCTTGAGGGTCTGCTGCTGGGCCTGATCCTGTGGGGGCTGGTCCGCATGGGTACACTGCGCCGTCCGGGAACCGCCTTCGGCGTGTTCCTGCTGGGCTATGGCCTGGCGCGCATCTTCGTCGAGCTGTTCCGCGTGGCCGATGCGCAGTTCATCACGCCCGACAATCCGCTTGGCCATGTGATCGGTGGGCCGGTGATCGGCCTGACGATGGGGCAGGTGCTGTCGCTGCCGATGGTGGTGATCGGTCTGGTGTTGATCCTGTGGGCGCGGTCGCGCCCGCCCGTCGCCGCATGACGCCGCTGGCCGAACAGATCGCGATGCGCATTCGCGCGACGGGGCCGATGCCGCTGTCGGAATACATGCGCATCTGCCTGCTGGACGGCCGCCACGGATATTACGCCACCCGCGATCCCTTCGGTCGGGCAGGCGATTTCACCACCGCCCCCGAGATCCACCAAATATTCGGAGAGCTTTGCGGCCTCGCCCTTGCGCAGGCCTGGATGGATCAGGGCAGCCCCGCGCCGTTCACCCTGGCCGAGCCCGGCCCTGGGCGCGGCACGCTGATGGCCGACATGCTGCGCGCGATCCGGCTGGCCCCCGGCATGTCCGAAGCTGCCCAGGTCGCATTGATCGAGGCATCGGCCCATCTGCGCAAGGTCCAGGCGCAGCGCATACCTTCGTCCGCGCATCTCGACAATGTCGAGGATTTTCCTGACATCCCGTTGTTCCTAATGGCAAACGAGTTCATCGATGCGCTGCCCATTCGGCAATACCAGATGGGCGGTGACGGCTGGCACGAAAGGCTGGTCGGCCTGTCCGACGATGGCACCCTTGCGATGGGACTGGGGCCTGTGGTCCCGCTTGGCCGCAAGGGCCGCCCCGGTGATATCGTCGAGGAATGCCCAGAAGGCGTCGCTGCGATCCGCAGCATCGCCGCCCGCATCGCCGCGCATGGCGGCGCCGCGATCATCGTCGATTACGGCGGCTGGAACGGGTATGGCGACAGCTTCCAGGCGCTGCGCGACCACGCCCCCGAGGATCCGCTGGCCAATCCCGGCCTCGCCGACCTGACCGCCCATGTCGATTTCGCGCCGTTGGCCGCAGCCGCGCTGGATGCGGGTGCGCAGGTCTCCCGACCGATCCACCAAGGCGACTGGCTGCGGCTGCTGGGAATCGAGGCCCGCGCAAATGCCCTGACCCGCGCGGGCGACGCCGGGGCCGCCGCCGCGCTTCACCGCTTGACCGACCCGCAGGAAATGGGTCACCTGTTCAAGGCAATCGCGATCTGGCCGAAGGGGGCACCCGCGGTCCCCGGCTTTACCCCGCTGGAGTGACATGCAGACCACGCTTGAAATCCTGACCCACCCGCTGCTGGAAGGCACGCGCCACGGCTTCTTCACCCGCAAGGGGGGCGCGTCGTCGGGCCTGTTCGCTGGCCTCAATTGCGGCAGGCGATCCTCTGACCAGTCCGAGATGGTGCAGGTGAACCGCGCCCGCGTCGCGCAGGCGATGGGCGTGCCGGAAGTGGGGCTTGCCACCGTCAAGCAGGTGCATTCGCCGGACGTGGTGACGCTGGACGATGCGGCTGATCCGGTCGCCACGCGCGATGTCCAGGCGGACGGGATCGTCACCGCGCGACGCGACGTGGCGCTGGCCGTGCTGACCGCGGATTGCCAGCCGATCCTGCTGGCGGATGCCGATGCGGGCGTGATCGGTGCCTGCCATGCAGGCTGGCGCGGGGCCATCGGCGGCGTGATCGAATCCACGGTGGATGCGATGCGCGCCCTTGGTGCGACCGATATCCGCGCGGTGATCGGGCCGACGATCTCGCAGGCGAATTACGAGGTGGGGGACGAGTTCATGGACGAGTTCCTGTCCCTCGATCCCGACAGCGAACGCTTCTTCGCGGGCGGTCCGAACGGCAGGCCGATGTTCGATCTGCCCGCCTTCGGACTGATGCGCCTGCGACAGGCAGGAGCGACGGCCGAATGGTCGCGCCACTGCACCTATGCCGATCCGGACAGGTTCTTCAGCTATCGCCGTTCCACCCATGAAGGGCAGGCCGATTACGGGCGGCTGATCTCGGCCATCGCGCTTGGCTGAGGCATCGCCTCAGCCCGCTTCGCGGATCCGTTCCTCGACCACCTCGAACGGGACCGAGGGTTCGTCCTTGGCCCCGCGGATCACCAGCGAGGTCTTGACGCTTGCGACATTCGGCGCCGCCGTCAGCTTTTCCGTCAGGAAGCGCTGGAAGGTCGACAGATCCGGCGAGACGCATTTCAGGATGAAGTCGATCTCGCCGTTCAGCATGTGACATTCGCGGACCAGCGGCCAATTCTGGACGCAGGCCTCGAAGGCCGAGAGGTCGCGTTCGGATTGCTGGGCCAGGCGGACCATCGCGAAGACCTGCACCTCGAATCCCAGTTCGCGCGCGTCGATATCCGCGTGATAGCCGCGGATATAGCCCAGCTCTTCCAGCGCGCGGACGCGGCGCAGGCAGGGAGGGGCGGAAATGCCGACGCGGCGCGCCAGTTCGACATTGGTCATTCGGCCGTCGGCCTGTAGTTCGGCCAGGATCTTGCGGTCGATGTCGTCCAGTTTGGCGCCGGCCATGCTGCTCTTTCTTGTATTCAATTCAGGCGTTGCCGGAAACTACAATGGGCAGCCGGTCCGCGCAACATTCTTTCTGAAAATGCGGCAGGTCCGGGATGCGTTGCAGTTACGCTCCGGAGGGACTACCTCATGCACAAAGCGGGAATGAGGCGCAAGATGACCGAACGCAGCCATGTGAAAGTTTTGATCGTCGGATCGGGTCCGGCAGGCTATACCGCCGCCGTCTATGCATCGCGCGCGATGCTGGAGCCGATGCTGATCCAGGGGATGCAGCCCGGCGGGCAGCTGACGATCACCACCGAAGTCGAGAACTGGCCGGGCGAGACCGAGATCCAGGGCCCCGAGCTGATGGTGAAGATGGAAGAGCACGCCCGCGCGATGGGTGCCGAAATCGTGACCGACCTGGTGACCGAACTGGACCTGCAGAAGCGTCCCTTCACGGCGACCTGCGACAGCGGGCGCGTCGTGACCGCCGATGCGGTCATCCTTGCGACCGGCGCGCAGGCCCGCTGGTTGGGCCTTCCCTCCGAGGAGAAGTTCAAGGGCTTCGGCGTCAGCGCCTGCGCGACTTGCGACGGCTTCTTCTATCGCAACCGCGAGGTGCTGGTGATCGGCGGCGGCAACACTGCCGTCGAGGAGGCGCTGTTCCTGACCAAGTTCGCCAGCAAGGTGACGCTGGTCCATCGCCGCGACAGCCTGCGCGCCGAGAAGATCCTGCAGGACCGCCTGTTCAAGAACCCCAAGGTCGAGGTGATCTGGGACCACGAGCTGACCGAGGTGCATGGCGCCGAGGATCCGATGGGCGTGAACGCCGCCACGCTGACTTCGACCAAGGACGGATCCACGCGCGAGGTCGCGGCGGATGGCGTATTCGTCGCCATCGGTCACGCGCCGTCGTCGGAACTGGTGGCCGACCAGCTGGAGCTGCACAATGGCGGCTACGTCAAGGTCGAGCCGGGCACGACCCGCACCTCGATCCCCGGCGTCTTCGCCGCGGGCGACCTGACCGACCACGTCTATCGGCAGGCCGTGACCAGCGCCGGGATGGGCTGCATGGCCGCCCTGGACGCCGAGCATTTCCTGGCCGCGCAGGGCGAGGTCGAGGTTGCCCCCGAGAACCTGGTGGCCGAAATCAGCTGACCAGTCCAAGGGGCCGGAACAATGGGGCAGGGCGTTCGCGTCCTGCCCTTTTTCATGGCGTCTTGTGCCCCATCGGCATCAGGGCGCCAAGAATCCGCCAAGGCGTTTTCCCAGACTTGAATATCGGTTTTCCGACGGCTATGGGACGAATGCGTTGCGTGGTCATCCGGTGGCCGCGCGGCTTCGTATTCATCCGCAACCACCCGAGCCCGAGATATGACGCATCCCAACCAGACCCCGATCCCCGAGCTCTATGTCTCGGCTGACGCCGCCGCCGCCCTCAAGGACGAAGCCGGCAACATGCCCAGCTGGGACCTGACCCCGCGCCAGATCTGCGATCTGGAACTGCTGATGAACGGCGGCTTCAACCCGCTGAAGGGTTTCCTGACCGAGGCCGATTACGACGGCGTCGTCAGCGACATGCGCCTGACCTCGGGTGAGCTGTGGCCGATGCCGATCACGCTGGATGTCAGCGAGAAGTTCGCCGAGGGCGTCGCGCCCGGCACCGACATCGCGCTGCGCGACCAGGAAGGCGTGATCCTGGCGATCATGTCGCTGACCGACAAATGGGTCCCGAACAAGGCGCTGGAAGCCGAGAAGGTCTTCGGTGCGGATGATCTGGCCCACCCGGCCGTCAACTATCTGCACAACGTCGCGGGCCCGGTCTATCTGGGCGGCCCGATCAAGGGCCTGCAGGCGCCGACGCATTACGATTTCCGCGCCCGCCGCAACACGCCGAACGAACTGCGCGCGCAGTTCAAGAAGCTGGGCTGGCAGCGCGTCGTGGTCTTCCAGACCCGCAACCCGCTGCACCGCGCGCACCAGGAACTGACCTTCCGCGCCGCCAAGGAAGCCCAGGCCAACCTGATGATCCACCCGGTCGTCGGCATGACCAAGCCGGGCGATGTGGACCACTTCACCCGCGTCCGCTGCTACGAGGCGGTGCTGGACAAGTACCCGCAGGCCACCACCACGCTGTCGCTGCTGAACCTTGCCATGCGCATGGCCGGCCCGCGTGAGGCCGTGTGGCACGGCCTGATCCGCCGCAACCACGGCGCGACGCACTTCATCGTCGGTCGCGACCATGCAGGCCCCGGCAAGAACAGCGCCGGCGACGACTTCTACGGCCCCTATGACGCGCAGGACCTGTATCGCAAGCACCAGGACGAGATCGGCGTCGAGATGGTCGACTTCAAGCACATGGTCTATGTGCAGGAGCGCGCCCAGTACGAGCCCGCCGACGAGATCGAGGAAGGCGTGACCGTCCTCAACATCAGCGGCACCGAGCTGCGCCGCCGTCTGCGCGAAGGTCTGGACATCCCGGAATGGTTCAGCTTCCCCGAGGTCGTGAAGCAGCTGCGCCGCACCTCGCCCCCGCGCGCCCAGCAGGGCTTCACGGTGTTCTTCACGGGCCTCTCGGGTTCGGGCAAGTCGACCGTCGCCAACGCGCTGATGGTCAAGCTGATGGAGATGGGCGGCCGCCCCGTGTCGCTGCTGGACGGTGACGTCGTGCGCAAGCACCTGTCGTCGGAACTGGGCTTCTCGAAAGAGCACCGCGACATCAACATCAAGCGCATCGGCTATGTCGCGTCCGAGATCACGAAGAACGGCGGCATCGCGATCTGCGCGCCGATCGCCCCCTATACCGCGACCCGCCGCGCCGTGCGCGAGATGGTCGAGGCCGGCGGCGCCTTCGTCGAGATCCACATCTCGACCCCGCTGGAGGAATGCGAGCGTCGTGACCGCAAGGGGCTCTACAAGCTTGCGCGCGAAGGCAAGATCAAGGAGTTCACCGGCATCTCGGATCCCTACGAGGAACCGCAGAACCCCGAGCTGGTCGTCGACACGACCGATATCGACGTCGATGGCGCAGCGCATCAGGTGCTGCTGAAGCTGGAAGGCATGGGCCTGATCGGCCTGTCGTGATCCACGCGTGACCAAGAAAGGGGCCCCGGCAATCGCCGGGGCCTTTTTCGTCGCGGGGGAACCCTTCCGCGCGGGGCGGGTTGCCCACGCTCATCCACGGAACCGAGGCGCATGACGATCGAAACGCAGACCACGCCGAACCCATGGGCCGCCACCGTGCTGCTGCTGATGGGCAATTTCATGAACCTGATCGATGTCAGCATCGTGAATGTCGCGCTGCCCTCGATCCGCGACAGCTTGCAGGCGTCCGAAACGCAGATCGAGTGGATCTCGGCGGCCTATGTGCTGACCTTCGCGGTGGGGCTGCTGCCCTGCGGGCGCTTCGGCGACAAGCTGGGTCGCAGGCGGCTGTTTCTGTCGGGGGTGTCGCTGTTCACGCTGGCATCGGCGTTCTGCGGGCTCGCCCCGAATGTCGAGGTTCTGATCGCATCGCGCGCCCTGCAGGGGATCGGCGGGGCGATGATGGTGCCGCAGGTCATGGCGATCATGCATGTCATCTTCCGCCCCGAGGAAAAGGCCCGCGCCTTCGCGCTGGCGGGCGTCATCATCAGCCTGGGCGCGGTGACGGGACCGCTTCTTGGCGGCGTGCTGATTACCTTCGACATGGGCGGGCTGGACTGGCGGCCGATCTTCCTGGTGAACCTGCCGTTCGGCATCGTCGTCGTGCTGGCCGGGATGCGGCTGATCCCGCGGCTGAACCCGGATCGCACCATGCGCATCGACTGGCCGGGCGTTCTGCTGTTCGGGTTGACGATCACGCTGGTCGTCCTGCCCGTGATCGAGGGGCCGCTGCTGGGCTGGCCCGCCTGGTCCATCGCGGCCCTCGTCTCGGCGCTGCCGGTGGGCGCGCTGTTCCTGCGCCGCCAGATCGGGCTGGAGCGTCGGGGCCAGGCGCAGCTGCTGCCGGTGTCGCTGCTGCAAGATCGCGGGTTCCTGTCGGGCATCAGCATCGTGATGCTGCATTTCTCGGCCATTCCGGGCATGTTCCTGGTCTTCGCGATCTATCTGCAGACGGGGTTCGGGTTCACGCCGCTGGAGTCCGGCCTGGCCACCGCGCCGTTTCCGCTTGGGGTGATGACCGGCAGCTGGATCACGGGGCGCTTCGGGACGAAGGGCATCCCGTGGCGCATCGCTACCGGGGCCGCCATTCTTCTGTGCGGGATGACCTGGTTCCGCATGATGACCGGCCAGCCGCCCGAGGGGCTGCACATCTGGACCTTTGCGCCGCCTCTGGCCGTCAACGGGCTGGGGATGGGCCTCGCGATCTCTCCTCTGTTCCAGCTGGTCCTGCGCGATGTTCCGGGCCGGATCGCGGGTGCCGCGACGGGGACGATGCAGGCGCTTCAGCAGGTCGGCGCGGCAATCGGCATCGCGATCGTCTCGGGGTTGTTCTTCGTCAGGCTGCAGGCGCAGGGCTATTCCGAGGCGATGCACCACGCGCTCGGCTATCAGATCGTGGTGTTCGCGGCGATCCTGACGATCCTGGGGCTGCGGGCCATCGCCCTTCGCGGACGCCGGACATGAGCTGGCGTTCATCGCTGGAGGTCTGCGACATCGCGACCGGTCGGACGCATGTCGTCCTGCGCAGCGAACGCCTGATCGAGGCGCCGAACTGGCATCCCGACGGCTGGTTCCTGGTGAATGGCGAGGGTCGTCTGTGGCGCGCCGACGCCACGGGGCTGACCGCCATCGAGACCGGCAGCGCCGAGCGGTGCAACAACGACCACGGCTTTCTGCCCGATGGACGGATCGTCTTCTCGGCCCATGACGGAACAGGGGCTGGGATGCATGTGTTCGGCCCGGTTGGGCTGACGACGCTGCCCCAGCCGCGCCCCAGCTGGTGGCACGGAGCGCATGGTCGGCATCTTGCATATGCATGCGTTCGGGGCGGCGACCGCGTCGTGCGGATCGCGGTCCATGACGGCGAAACCGAAACGGTGCTGACGGATTGGGCGGGACATCACGACGGGCCGGATTTCTCGGCCTGCGGGAACTGGATCTGGTTCAATTCGGACGCCACGGGGCATGCGCAGATCTGGCGGATGCGCCTCGACGGGACCGACGCCGCCCCCGTGTTCCGGGACGAGCGGGTGAACTGGTTCCCCCATCCCTCGCCCTGCGGAGGGCACGTGATCTACCTGTCCTATCCCCCGGGAACCTTGGGGCACCCGAGGGATCTGGACGTGTCCATCTGGGAGATGGCGCCGGACGGGTCGGGCAGGCGCAAGCTGTTCGACCTGTTCGGCGGGCAGGGCAGCATCAACGTGCCCTGCTGGTCGCCCGACGGGCGCGCATTCGCCTTCATGCGATACGCGCCCGCAACGGATCAGTGAACGCTGACCGGGCTCAGTTCGTTCTGGCGGGCCAGCGTGAAGGCCATGCGACGGTCCGAGACCAGCGCCAGCCTTTCGCCATCGGTGTCGTGGACCGCGTACATGGTCGCGACATCGCCGATCTGTTCACGGACATCGTCCGGCAGCGTTTCGGGTGCGACCTCGCGCACATAGACGGTCTGCTTCGTATCGCCGAAATCATATTCGTGGTTCATCGTGACCCCCTTACTTGCGGCTGATCGGAATGTTCTGGACGACCTGTTCGGGCTGGACGCGCTTGAGGTCCACGTTCAGCAGCCCGTTCTCCATCGCGGCGCCCACGACCTCGACCCCGTCCGCCAAGACGAAGCTGCGCTGGAACGCGCGCGAGGCGATGCCACGGTGCAGGAAGACGCGTTCGCCGTCGCTTTCGGGCATGCGGCCGCGGATGACCAGCTGCCGATCCTCGGTCGTGACCGACAGGTCGTCATCGGCGAAACCGGCCACGGCCAGCGTGATGCGGAAGCCGTCCGGCGCGATATGTTCGATATTGTAGGGCGGATAGCCCTCGGCCCCCTTGGCGGCGCGTTCCGCCATGCGTTCCAGCTGGTCGAAGCCCAGCAGATAGGGATGCGAGCCCAGTGAGATCTTGGTCATGTCAGCCCTTCGAAGGTTAAGCGACTGGTCGTCCGGGGCCCCGAAGCGGCAACCCCTTCGGGTTTCAATATGTGTGCAGGAACCCATCCGCGCAAGTCCGCGCTGTTTCTTCCGCAGATCGTGCAAGAACTGTTAACAGGCGGGCGGCAAAGCGGTATGATCGGGCGGAACAGCATCCAGCAAGCCCCGAGACGCCCGATGAACATGCAGCATTCCATGAACCACGAAGAGATCGTCCGCGCCCGCCTTGCGGCGCTGCGCTTCGAACATCGGGATCTGGACGAGGCGATCTCGGCCCTGCAGGGGCAGGGGACGGCGAACACGCTGACGCTTCAGCGGCTGAAGAAGCAGAAGCTGGTGCTGAAGGACCGCATCGCGCGACTGGAAGACGAACTGACCCCCGACATCATCGCCTGATTGCGGGCAGGGGCCTCACGCGCTATGGCGTGCACAGGCTAACGCACGGGGAAATGGCGATGGATACACCGGTCGGAATTATCATGGGCAGCCAGTCGGACTGGTCGACGATGCGCGAGGCCGCGGCCATCCTGGACGAGCTTGCGATCCCCTACGAGACGAAGATCGTCAGCGCCCATCGCACCCCCGACCGGCTGTGGGATTACGGCAAGACCGCCGTCGCGCGCGGCCTTCGGGTCATCATCGCGGGTGCAGGCGGCGCGGCGCATCTGCCGGGCATGATGGCCAGCAAGACGCGCGTGCCGGTGATCGGCGTGCCGGTCCAGACGCGCGCGCTGTCGGGCGTCGATTCGCTCTATTCCATCCTTCAGATGCCGAAGGGCTTTCCGGTTGCCACCATGGCGATCGGGTCGGCGGGTGCCGCGAATGCGGGCCTGATGGCGGCGGGGATCCTTGCCGTGTCCGACGCCGATCTTGCCGCGCGGCTGGATGCCTGGCGCGACGCGCTGTCGGCCTCGATCCCCGAGGAGCCTTCCGATGACTGAGATCCGCACCATCGGCATCCTCGGCGGCGGCCAGCTGGGCCGCATGCTGTCGGTCGCGGCCAGCCGCCTGGGGCTTCGCTGCCACATCTACGAACCCGGTCACAGCATCGCGGGCGATGTCGCGTGGCGCGTGACGCAGGCCCCCTACGAGGACGAGGCCGCGCTGCGTGCATTCGCGGACTCCGTGGATGTCATCACCTACGAATTCGAGAACGTGCCCACCTCGGCGCTGGACCTGCTGGAAAGCCTGCGCCCGATCCGGCCCAACCGGCGCGCGCTTGCCGTGTCGCAGGATCGCCTTACCGAGAAGACCTTCCTGCAGCAGATCGGCCTGCGCACCGCGCCCTTCGCCAATGTCGAGGATGAAGGCGAGCTGGCCGCCGCGATCGACCGGATCGGTCGCCCCTCGATCCTGAAGACCCGACGCATGGGGTACGACGGCAAGGGCCAGGTGCGGATCGGCGACGGTCCCGCCGAATGGACCGGCGCGCCGTCGGTCCTGGAAGGCTTCGTCGATTTCAGCGCCGAGATCAGCGTGATCATCGCGCGCGGTGCGGACGGCCAGGTCGCGGCCTTCGATCCGGGCCTGAACGTCCACGAGGGCGGCATCCTGCGCACGACCACCATCCCCTGCGGCCAACCGGCCCGCGTGACGACCGATGCGGTCCTGATGGCCGCGCAGATCGCGAATGCGCTGGATTACGTCGGGGTTCTGGGGGTCGAGCTGTTCGTGACCCCCGACGGGCTGATCGTCAACGAGATCGCGCCGAGGGTCCACAATTCCGGCCATTGGACGCAGGCAGGCTGCGCCGTCGACCAGTTCGAGCAGCATATCCGCGCGGTCGCGGGGCTGCCGCTTGGCGATGGCAAGCGCCATGCCGACGTGGTGATGGAGAACCTGATCGGCGACGATCTGGACCGCGTGCCCGCGCTGCTGGCCGAACCGAAGGTGCAGCTGCATCTCTATGGCAAGGGCGATCCACGTCCGGGCCGCAAGATGGGGCATGCCAACCGGATCACGCAATGATCCAGGCCCGGCCCCGTATCGCGGTTCGCGCCGCGATCCTGCACGAGGGCCGGGTCCTGATGGTCAACGCCTATCCGGGTGAGAGGTCCGACCTGTGGTGCCTGCCCGGCGGCGGGGTCGAACGTGGCCAGTCCCTGACCGAGAACCTTGCGCGCGAGATCCACGAGGAAACCGGTCTGCGGGTCGTCATCGGTCCGCCCTTCCTCGTGAACGAATTCCACGATCCCGCCAGCGGCTTTCACCAGATAGAGCTGCATTTCCGCGCCGTCCTGTCGGGCGGCGCGAATGTCGTTCTGGACGATCCCGAAGGTGTGGTGAACCGTTTCCGGTGGGTCGATCGGGACGAACTGTCGGGCCTGCGCTACAAGCCCGACAGCCTGATCGATCTGATCTGGGACAGCACTGCCGCCCATTACGACCCGCTGGAGCGGATCGTAGGCTGAGTTACTCTGCCGCGACCTTCTTCGCGGTTTCCGAACCGGGCTTCATCGCGAAACCGCGTTCCAGCTGGTCGAAGGGCGCGACCGGGTAGTCGCCCGAGAAGCACGCATCGCAATATTGCGGGCATTTCGCGTTCCGGCCCTCGGCCTCGCCCACGGCGCGATAGAGCCCGTCGAGCGAGACGAAGGACAGGCTGTCCACGCCGATCCAGTCGCGCATCTCCTCGGGGGACATGTTCGCGGCCAGAAGCTTCTCGCGGTCGGGGGTATCCACGCCGTAGAAGCACGGCCATGCGGTGGGGGGCGATGCGATGCGGAAATGCACCTCGGCCGCGCCGGCATCCAGGATCATGTCCTTGATCTTGCGGCTGGTGGTGCCGCGCACGACGCTGTCATCGACCAGCACGACGCGCTTGCCCGCGATCAGCGCGCGGTTCACGTTCAGCTTCAGGCGGACGCCCATGTTGCGGATCTGGTCCGTCGGCTCGATGAAGGTCCGGCCCATATACTGGTTGCGGATGATCCCCATGCCATAGGGAATGCCCGATTCCTGCGCAAAGCCGATGGCCGCGGGGGTGCCGCTGTCGGGGACGGGGCAGACCAGGTCGGCCTCGATCGGGGCTTCGCGCGCCAGTTCCACGCCGATCTGGCGGCGGGTCTCATAGACCGAGCGTCCGCCGATGATCGAATCGGGGCGCGAGAAATAGACATGCTCGAAGATGCAGAAGCGACCGGTCGAGGGACCGAAGGGGCGAGAGCTTTCGACCTCGCCCTTCGAGATGACGACCATCTCGCCGGGGTCGATCTCGCGGACGAACTCGGCGCCGATGATGTCCAGCGCGCAGGTCTCGGATGCGAGGACATAGCCGTCCTCGCCCACGCGGCCCAGGACCAGCGGGCGCACGCCCAGGGGGTCGCGCACGCCGATCAGCTTGGTGCGGGTCATGGCGATGACGCTGAACGCGCCCTCGACCCGGCGCAGGGCGTCCTTCATCCGTTCGGGGATGTTGCGCTGGATCGAACGCGCCATCAGGTGGATGATGCATTCGCTGTCGCTGCTGGACTGGAAGATGCTGCCGCGCTCGATCAGTTCGCGGCGCAGGGCGGCGGCGTTCGTGATGTTGCCGTTATGCGCGATGGCGCAACCGCCCATCGAGAATTCGCCGAAGAAGGGCTGCACGTCGCGGATCGCGGTCGCGGCCTTGGTTCCGGCGGTCGAGTAGCGCACATGCCCGATGCCAAGCTGGCCGGGCAGGGTCTCCATCACGTCGGGCTTCGTGAAGTTGTCGCGGACATAGCCGAAGCGATGCGCGCTGTTGAAACCGTATTCCGGGTGGAAGGCCACGATTCCGCCCGCTTCCTGCCCGCGATGCTGAAGAGCATGCAGGCCGAGCGCGACGAAGTTCGAGGCATCGGCGACACCTATCGCCCCGAAGATCCCGCATTCTTCATGCAGGCGATCGGAATCGAAGGGATGGGCCAGAAAGGGTTGCATCGGCACGTCCTGATGGCTGGGGGCTGTCGCGGGTGGTGTAGTGCCATCATCCCATAAAGTCACGCCCCCGCCGAGAGGCGAGGGCGTTTTTTCGTCATCTTTCCGTCGCAACCCGTGCAGGCTGTCGAAAAATCAGTTCGATGCGGGTGCCGTGGCGGCAGGTGCGGGCGCGTCGGCGGTGCAGGCGCGGACCATCTGCTCATAGCGGGTGACGATCCAGCCGGGCGCATCCTCGGGCAGCTGCTCGTCCATGGAACCGCGCATGCGCTCGAACACTTGGGCCGAGCGGCTTTCCTCGACGATGGCCAGTTCCTGGCTGGTCATCACGCGGTCGTGGATGATGAAGGCGATCGCCACCAGCAGGATGCCGCGCGCCACGCCGAACAGGAAGCCCATGCCCTGATCCACCCCGCCAAGCGCCGAACGCTGCACGACCGAGGAAAAGAGCGGCGTGATGATCGAGAAGACGACCAGCGCCAGCGCGAAGACCACGGCGAAGCCCGCGATGGTCGCCAGCTCGCAGCTGTCGCCCATGAAGCGGTCCAGGACCGGGATCTGGGCGATCATCGGGCGCACGGCGGGCGCGAACAGGAACGCCAGGATGGCCGCGGCGATCCAGCCGAGGATCGCCAGCGATTCGCGCACGAAGCCGCGCGACCACGCCAGGATCGCCGAAAGGATGATGACGCCGGCCACCACCGCGTCGATGATCGTGAAACCGTCCATATTAACTGTCCTCGCGCCGGTTGTTCATCTTGTTGCAGGCGGTTCAGCCGGCGCCGAAGACCTCGCCCACGAAGCCGGTCAGGTCCGCGATCCTTCGGAAACCCATCCCGCCACGTTCGTTGTCGTTACCCTCGACCTTCGTGGCGTCGGGCAAAATCGCTTGTGTGAAACCAAGTTTCTGCGCTTCTTTCAACCGATTTTCGGCCTGGGCGACGGGACGTAGCGCGCCAGACAGGCTGATTTCGCCGAAAAGCACCGCATCGGCGGGCAGGGCGCTGTCCTCGCGCGCGGACAGAAGGGCTGCAGCGATGGCAAGGTCGGCCGCCGGTTCGACGACCTTCATCCCCCCGGCAACGTTCAGGAAAACATCGAGACCCGCGAAGGGGATCCCGCAGCGCGCCTCGAGAACGGCAAGGATCGTGCTGACCCGCCCGCTGTCCAGCCCGACGACCGTTCGGCGGGGACTTGCCAGTGTCGAGGGGGCGACCAGCGCCTGCACCTCGGTCAGGACGGGGCGCGTGCCCTCGATCCCCGCGAAGACCGCGCTGCCCGCCACGGGCTGTCCGCGTTCGGACAGGAACAGCGCCGAGGGGTTCGTGACCTCGGCCAGGCCCGCGCCGGTCATCTCGAAGACGCCGATCTCTCCGGCGGGGCCGAAGCGGTTCTTCACGCTGCGCAGGATGCGGAACTGGTGCCCGCGCTCTCCCTCGAAGTAAAGGACGGTATCGACCATGTGCTCGACCACTCGGGGGCCCGCGATCTGGCCTTCCTTGGTCACGTGGCCGACAAGGATCACGGCGACGCCGCGCCGCTTGGCGAATGTCACCAGTTCATGCGCCGAGGCGCGCACCTGCGAGACGCTGCCCGGCGCGGCCTCGACCGTGTCCGACCACAGCGTCTGGATCGAATCGATCACCGCGACATCGGGGCGCTCGGCGTCCAGCGTCGTCAGGATGTCGCGCAGGTTCGTCTCGGCGCCCAGTCGCATCGGTGCCTCGGCCAGGCCCAGCCGGTGGGCGCGCATGCGGACCTGCGCGCTGGCTTCCTCGCCCGAGATGTAGATCGCGTGCTTGCCCGCATTCGAGAACGCGGCCGCCGCCTGCAGCAGCAGGGTCGATTTGCCGATGCCGGGATCGCCGCCGACCAGCAGGGCGGATCCGGGGACCAGTCCGCCGCCAAGCACCCGGTCCAGTTCCGCGATGCCCGCATTGATGCGCGGGGGCGGGGCCTCGTGCGCCTGCAGGTTAGACAGCGGGATCGCGCGGCCCTTGATCGCGCCCAGGCCGCGCCCCGGTCCCTGTGACAGGGGGGCCTCTTCGACGATGGTGTTCCATTGGCCGCAGGCATCGCAGCGTCCGGCCCATTTCTTATGGGTCGCGCCGCAGGCAGTGCAGGTGAAGACGGTGGTAGGTTTCGGCATTCCGCGTTTGTGGCACCGCCGCGCGGGTGCCGCAAGACGGCAACTCACGCCAATGTCGGCTTGATATTCGCCCGCCCTGCGGTCAGGGTCCGCCGAAGTTTAAGTAACGGGCGGAAGCGATGGCCGGAACGGGACCCTTCTCACGCTATGAATTCATGATCGCGTGGCGTTACCTGCGCGCAAGACGCGCCGAGGGCGGCGTCAGCGTCATGACATGGATCAGCCTGATCGGCATCGCGCTTGGCGTGATGGCGCTGATCGCGACGCTGGCCGTGCGGGCGGGTTTCCGCGCCGAGTTCGTCGACACGATCCTGGGCGCGAATGCCCATACCTCGGTCTACATGGTCCCCAACCGGATCGAGAACGAGATCACCGGCGAGACCTATGTCAGCGCGGGCCGCATCCAGGATTACGCCGAAATGGCCGCCCGCCTGGCCGAGGTGCCGGGGGTCGAGAGGACCGCCGCCGTGGTCAAGGGGCAGGTGATGGCCAGCGCCAACGACGCCTCGAACGTGGCCGAGGTGTTCGGCATCTCGGACGGGGACCTGGCTGCCATTCCCAGCATCGCCGATCCCGAAACCTCGCAGGGGGATATCGCCCGCTTCGGCGATGGCGTGGCGATCGGCGCGGGCATCGCGCGCGAACTGGCGCTGGATGTGGGCGACCGCATCCGGCTGATCGCGCCCGAGGGCGCGCGCACCGCATTCGGCACGACGCCCCGCGTGAAGGCCTACGAGGTGACCTATATCTTCAGCGCGGGCCGATACGACATCGACCGGACGCGCATCTACATGCCGCTGGCCGAGGCCCAGAGCTATTTCAACCGCGAGGGCGTCGCCGACGAGATCGAGGTCTTTGTCGCGGACCCCGAGAAGGTCGACGACCTGACCGTCCCGCTGCTGCAGGCCGCAGGCGTCGGCGCGCAGGTCTGGAGCTGGCGCGACGCGTCGGGCAGCTTCCTGTCGGCGCTGGACATGGAGGATGACGTGATGTTCGTCATCCTGTCGGTGCTGGTGCTGATCGCGTCCATGAACATCACCAGCGGCCTGATCATGCTGGTCAAGAACAAGGGGCGCGACATCGGCATCCTGCGCACGATGGGCCTGACCGAGGGGTCGGTGCTGCGGGTCTTCTTCCTGTGCGGGGCCTTCACCGGCGTCATCGGCACGCTTGCGGGCGTCGTTCTGGGCGTCGCGCTGGCGTTGAACGTCGAAAATATCATGGCACTGCTGAACACGCTGACGAATGGCGGCGCGTGGCAGCCCGAGGTGCGCGGCATCTATCGCCTGCCCGCCGAATTGCGGGCATGGGATCTTGCCCGCGCGGTGGGGCTGTCGCTGGCGCTGTCCTTCGTCGTCACGATCTTTCCCGCGCGCCGCGCCGCGCGCATGAACCCGGTGGAGGCCCTGCGCTATGAATGACGTGTTGCGGCTGGAGGGGATCGGCAAGACCTATAACGCGGACGGCCCCGCGCCGGTCGAGGTGCTGTCGGCGCTGGACCTGCATGTCGCCCGCGCCGAGGTCGTGGCCCTTGTCGCGCCTTCGGGTGCAGGCAAGTCCACGCTGCTGCATATCGCGGGGCTGCTGGACACGCCCGATCGCGGCAAGGTCTGGCTGGACGGGCGCGACATGACGGGCCTGCCCGACCGCGCCCGGACCGAGGCCCGCCGCCGTCAGCTCGGCTTCGTCTATCAGTTCCACCACCTGCTGCCCGAATTCAGCGCGGCCGAGAACATCGTCCTGCCGCAGCTGGCCGATGGCGTGTCCGCGAAGAAGGCTCAGGCGCGCGCGGCGGATCTGCTGTCGCGGGTGGGGCTGTCGCATCGCGCGGACCACCGTCCCGCGCAGCTTTCGGGCGGGGAACAGCAGCGGGTGGCCTTCTGCCGTGCGCTTGCCAATGCGCCCGCGCTGCTGCTGGCGGACGAACCGACGGGCAACCTCGATCCCGAAACCTCGGACAAGGTGTTCGGCGTGCTGATGGATCTGGTGCGGGAAACGGGCCTGTCGGCGCTGATCGCGACCCACAACCACGAGCTTGCGGGCCGCATGGACAGGCTGGTGAACCTCGGCTGAGGTTCACCGCAGGGGCGCGGATCAGTCCAGGCGGACGCGCGGCTGGTCCGACGGGTCGCCCACGCGTCCGATGGCCGTCGCATCCGCGAAGCCGTGACGGGCGAAGACGGCCAGAACCTCGTCTGCGGCCTCGGGGGCGCAGGCGACCATCAGGCCGCCGCTGGTCTGCGGATCGGTCAGCAGCGCGCGATCGGCATCCGAGAAGCCGTCCGGCAGGACCACGCCGCTGCCATAGCTGTCCCAGTTCCGCCCCGAAGCGCCGGTGACATTGCCCGCGGCGATCAGCGCGTCGATGCCCGGCAGGCGCGGAACCGCGGGCCAGTTCAGATGGATGTCGCAGCCCGACCCGCGCGCCATCTCCAGCGTGTGGCCGCCAAGGCCGAAGCCGGTCACGTCGGTCATCGCATGGACGCCGGGCAGGGCGGCAAGATCCGGTCCGGGCCGGTTCAGCCTGGTCGTGACCCCGATCATGCGGGCGTAATCGTCCTCGCCCAGCAGGCCCTTCTTCAGCGCGGCGGACATGACGCCCACGCCAAGCGGCTTGCCCAGGATCACGACATCGCCCGGGCGCGCGGCGGCGTTCTTGGCGATCCGGTCGGGATGCACGATCCCAAGCGCCACGAGGCCGTAGATCGGCTCGACCGAATCGATGGTGTGGCCGCCCGCGATGGGAATGCCCGCCTCGCGGCAGATGGATGCACCGCCATCGAGGATCCGCCCGATCGTTTCGTGCGAGATCGCGTTGATCGGCATGCCCACCACCGCCAGCGCGAAGATCGGCGTCGCGCCCATCGCATAGACGTCGCTGATCGCGTTCGTCGCGGCGATGCGGCCGAAATCATGCGGATCGTCCACGACCGGCATGAAGAAGTCGGTCGTGGCCACCAGCGCCTGCTGATCGTTCAGCCTGTAGACCGCGGCATCGTCCGAGGTTTCGATCCCGACCAGCAATTCCGGGGGCACGGGCAGGGCGGCACTGCCCCGCAGCAGGCCCGACAGGACCCCCGGCGCGATCTTGCACCCGCAGCCGCCGCCATGGGCAAGCGAGGTCAGGCGCGGTTCGGAAAGGGTGGTGTCAGGCATGATGCTCTCCGGTGATTTCGGGCGGAACATAGTCGCTGATCGCGGGCTGTTCCAGCGGGCCACGCTCTATCTGCTTGCAGGGACGGTTCGTGGCGACTAGAACGGCGCAAATTCTCAGGCCGCCGGGTCCGGTGGCCCTTCTTGCTATGAGGACGATGATGCAGGTCAAGGAAACCCAGAACGAAGGTCTGAAGCGGGGCTATCAGTTCACCCTGCCCGCCGCCGAGCTGGCCGAGACGGTCGACGCCAAGCTGAAAGAGGCACAGCCCGAAGTCGAGATGAAGGGCTTCCGCAAAGGCAAGGTCCCGATGGCCATGCTGAAGAAGCAGTTCGGCCAGCGCGTGCTGGGCGATGCGATGCAGGAAGCCGTCGACGGCGCGCTGCGCAAGCATCTCGAGGAATCGGGCGACCGTCCCGCGACCCAGCCCGCGGTCGAGATGGAGAACGGCGAGACCTGGAAAGAGGGCGACGACGTCGTCGTCAACGTCTCGTATGAAAAACTGCCCGAGATCCCCGAGATCGACCTGTCGGGTCTGAAGCTCGAGCGTCTCAAGGTCGAGGCCGAGGACGCCGCGATCACCGAAGCGCTGGAGAACCTGGCCAAATCGGCGCAGAACTTCGAAGACCGCCGCAAGGGCAGCAAGGCCAAGGACGGCGATCAGGTCGTCATCGACTTCAAGGGCTTCGTCGACGGCGAAGCGTTCGAAGGCGGCGAGGCCGAGGACTATCCGCTGGTCCTGGGTTCCAATAGCTTCATCCCCGGCTTCGAGGACCAGCTGGTCGGCGCGAAGGCCGATGAGGACGTCACCGTCACCGTCAAGTTCCCCGAGGAATACGGCGCTGCGCACCTGGCCGGCAAGGAAGCCACCTTCGAGTGCAAGGTGAAGGCCGTGAAGGCCCCCAAGGAAGCCGAGATCGACGACGAGCTGGCCAAGAAGTTCGGCGCCGAGGATCTGGACGGTCTGAAGAAGCAGATCTCCGAGCGTCTGGAAGCCGAGTATGCCGGTGCCTCGCGCGCCGTCATGAAGCGCGGCCTGCTGGACCAGCTGGACGAGCAGGTGAAGTTCGACCTGCCGCAGTCGCTGGTCGACGCCGAGGCTGCGCAGATCGCGCACCAGCTGTGGCACGAGGAGAACCCCGAGGTTCAGGGCCACGATCACGGCAGCATCGAGCCGACCGACGAGCACAAGAAGCTGGCCGAGCGCCGCGTGCGCCTGGGTCTGCTGCTGGCCGAGATCGGCCAGAACGCCGAAGTGACCGTGACCGACCAGGAAATGACGCAGGCCGTGATGCAGGCCGCCCGTCAGTATCCGGGCCAGGAACGCGCCTTCTTCGAGTTCATCCAGCAGAACCAGCAGGCCCAGCAGCAGCTGCGCGCCCCGATCTTCGAGGACAAGGTCGTCGATCACATCGCCGAAAAGGCCGAAGTGACCGAGAAGACCATCTCGAAGGACGAACTGGAGAAGGCTGTCGAGAAACTCGACGAGCTGTGATCCTGCCGCAAGGCGATTGATCGGGGCCGCATCCTTCGGGGTGCGGCCTCTTTTCGTTTCTGCGCTTGAGAAGCGGGCGCGGCGCGACTAGATGCCGTGGCATGAGCGGTTCTCTCAATCTGATGAAGCTGTGCGTCGGCGCGGAAGGCCCCGACGACTTGGCCGCGTGGCAGGCGCAGCGCTTCGGCGACGGCAATGCGCGCCACGTCACCCGCATGTGGCCCAAGCGCGAGGCCGAGCTGCTGGATGGCGGCTCGATCTTCTGGGTGTTCAAGGGGGTCATGCTGGCACGCCAGCGCATCCTGGACCTGCAGCGGGTCGAGGGCGAGGACGGCGTGCAGCGCTGCGGGATCGTGCTGGATCGCAAGCTGGTGCGCGTCTCGGCGGTGCCGCGCCGCCCGTTCCAGGGCTGGCGCTATCTTGCCGGTGCCGACGCGCCGCAGGATCTGCCCGAGGGCCGCGAGGTCGAGGAACCGCTGCCCCCCGCCATCGCCGCCGCGCTGGCCGAAATGGGCTTGCGCTAAAGGCCGCTTGACGATGGCGCGGCCATGGGATACGCGATCAGCCAAGGCGGGTGTAGCTCAATGGTAGAGCAGAAGCTTCCCAAGCTTACGACGAGGGTTCGATTCCCTTCACCCGCTCCAATATCTTCAATGAAAATATGCTATTTCAAGGGTTTGGGGCTCGATGTGTCCCACGCCGGAACTGTCCGTGGAACACTTCACCAATCCAGCGCCTCGAGCGCGGCCATCGCGTCGCGCGCCATGCGCCATCTTTCGACGCCCTTGGTGTAGATTTCGGACGTCTTTGCCTGGGTGTGCCCGTGCACCGTCATGATCTGGTATTGGGAACATCCGTCTTGGGCCAGCAGGTGACCCGCGGCCTTGCGGATCCCGTGAGACGAGCGATCGGCCAAGCCTGCTTCCCGGCACCAGCGACGGAACATCTGGCCCAGCGAATCTGGCGTCGCGAAGGGCTTGCCCTTGCTGTTCAGCAGGTAGGTCTCGCCCGCGATCTTCATCGACCTGGTCGCGCGATAGAGCGGGGGAAGCATGGGAATCGCGACCTCGGCGGAGCCGCGCTTGACGGGATGCCATCGAAGCGCTCGAACGCCCTCTATCGTCGTCTCGTGCTGCCGGCCCAGCCTGATGGCATCCGAGATCCTGCATGCAGTGAACATGAACAGTGTCAGCGTCAAATGGGCAGCGCTCCCCGGCGGATGCTTCTGGCGATACTTGCGAAGATCGTCGGGCGACCACGGTTTCGCACCGCCTTTGCCGCGATCAATTCGCGCAATGCCTACGGCCGGGTTTACCGCGCACAGCCGCCGCTCTGTCGCCCAACGATAGATAACCCGGGTGCCCTCGATGACGCTGTCCGCCCATGCTGGAGTCTCGATCATATCGTCGCGCAGCTCGACCAGCTTTGCCTGCGGGATCTCCATTGCATAGTCAGCGTATCGCTCAGTAAGAACCTTGCCGACCGACCGCCGCTTCTTGAGCGTCAGAGGCCACATGGCGCCCGCCTCGACGGCGGCTTCCATCGCGGTCAGATGCTTGGCCACAAGCCAGCCAACAGAACCCCGGATGGCGCGCTCTTCGGCTGACGCCTCAGGGTCGAGCCGGACACCTGCCCTGGCGGCGTGGTAGATCTCGACAAATTGCGGATGATTTGGGGTGACCGAAAGCGGGATGCGCTTTGTCTTGTCGCCCTCGACGCGCACGCGATATCGGAGCGCGCCGGACGGCAGGCGTTCCTGCAGCAGGCCTGGATAGGCGATCTTCATGTTTGTCAGTTCCACGGGATGGATGTCCGTCCATCCTGGGGCCTGTCGCTCTTGGGGCAACGTCCTTCGTTTCAGGGAGGATTCGGACGGTGCCCGCTTCGGTCACGATCTCTACCACGGATCTGGGATCCTCGGCCCGGGCCGCGCGGATGAAGCGGCGCGCTTGGGCTTCGGTCATTACGGCACGTTTTCCCATGTCAGCCCTCGGCTTCCGTCTTGCGTTCCTGTCCGGCTGCCTGCAGGTGCCCGCAATTAGCTGACACGATAGCCTCGGCCAAGGGCGGGCAAACGCTGTTGCCGCAGCAGCTGACTTGCACATCCTTTGCGAAGGGCCGCCAGGTCGGGCTGTCGCTGTCGAGGCCGTCCCAGACCCCCTCGATGACGTAATCCGTCGGGAAGCCCTGGGCGCGAAACAGTTCGCGCGGGGTCAGCATCCGCATGCCGATGTCGATCACGACATAGGGTCAGGACCCATTAATTTTCTTGATGCCGTCCTGTCGGCGTGATTCACGCTCCCAAACAGGTGGGGGCATCATGAGTAATCTTTTCTGGCTGACGGACGAACAGATGGAGCGGCTGAAGCCGTTCTTTCCCAAGAGCCATGGTAAGCCGAGGGTCGATGACCGGCGCGTGCTGAGCGGCATAATCTTCATCAACCGCAATGGGTTGCGGTGGTGCGATGCGCCCCGGGAGTATGGCCCGCCCAAGACGCTCTACAACCGGTGGAAGCGCTGGAGCGAGATGGGCGTGTTTGCCAGGATCTTCGAGGGATTGGCCTCGGAGGCAACGGATCAGAA
>NZ_ATUJ01000012.1 GCF_000420145.1 Paracoccus zeaxanthinifaciens ATCC 21588 | reverse complement strand
GTCGCCAGCGGGCTCGAACCGGTGGCGCCTCGCTGGCTCCACTCACTTTGCATCCCTGGCGAAATACGCGGTGGCCTTTTTTAGGATGTCGCGCTCCTCCGACACCCGGACCAGCTCACGCTTCAGCCGACGGATCTCGGCGTCCTTCTCCGTGTCACCCGACACCGCCTTCGCGAACTTGCGCTTCCAGGCATAGAGCGAGTGCGTGCTCACACCCAGCCGTGCCGAAACTTCCTTTGCCGGATAACCCCGTTCTGTGATCTGCGCGACAGCATCGCGCTTGAAGTCGTCAGTGAAATTGCCCGTGCCCATCATCGCCTCCTTGCCTCAAAGTTAGCGAAAAAGGCGTCCACGAAACATGGGGCTATTCAATCAGCGCGTGGCGCCCCAGCTGATCGATTCGTACTTCCGCGTCGCGAAGTTGATCAGAAGCCCGACCATGAAGGCCGCAATGCAGAAATAGATGGAATACATCAGGCTCGTGCGCATCGGTGTGTAGTTGATGAACATGAAGCCGCGCGTCTGGTCGATGATGTGGAACAACGGGTTCCACTCGAACCAAGGGAGCAGGAACCCCGGCATCGAGTTGGCAAGAAACATCTTCCCGGAGGCCAACATGTTCGCCCTCATGTAGAACAGACTGAGTGTGGACGCGGCGCCGGGTGCCCATGGACGAATTCCAAGTAGGATAAGGCCTACGACGCACCCCGAGAGCCAAGCCAGCCCGAACATTAGCGACAATGAGAAAGGTTCGTAGATCGTGTATGGCTGGAAGAAAAGATAGTAGCAGGTGAGGATGACGCCCAAGCTAAGAGCTTGCTGATAGAGGCTTGCCAGTGCGGCACTGCAAATTAGTACGGCAGAGTTGAGGGGTTCATGCTTCGTCAGAGCCGATGAAATCGAGTGACTTCCTGATGTGGAGCCCACTGCCTTGACGTGTATCAGGTACACAAAAATCCCGGATATGATATAAAGTAGAAAGTCGCCTCGTACCGGTGAGGTCCGGATACCGATCAGCGTGAAAACGGCCAAGAAAACCACTACGAACACGGAGGCCTGAGCGATTTCCATCAGCAACCCCACGACGGGGTTCCGATGGCCGCTTCGCACATTGTAGACGGTCTGGTGGTATATGAGGGCAAGCGTGGCGCCCGTCGCCTCCAGCATGTTCCGGGTCCTGCGTTGCTGGAACATGGCCTTCTCCTGGGTCTCGCCGTCCGGTTTGCCGTCGGGCAGGTGCAACAGTCCGGAGGTCTTCGGCAGCGCGATGCTTGCCGTCATCCGTCCGGGGCATCATAAGATTGCGCGACGCATCGCACAATGCGGCCAGAAGGCGTGACGGGAAAGGATACTGAATGCAATTCGATCGACTTATGTCCGAAATGCGGAAATTGGCGCTTCAGGCGGGCCGGAAGATCATGGAGATCTACGAGGCCGACGATTTCGAGACCCGTTCGAAATCCGACGATTCGCCCGTCACCGCCGCCGACGAGGCCGCCGATGCGCTGATCGCCGCCGGCCTGCGCGAGGCCTTCCCCGACATCCCCCTGGTCACCGAGGAACAGGCGGACACCCATTCCCAGTCGCTGGACACCTTCCTGATCGTCGATCCGCTGGACGGCACCAAGGAATTCATCAAGCGCCGCGGCGACTTCACGGTCAACATCGCCTATGTCGAGAACGGCGTGCCGGTGCGCGGCATCGTCTATGCGCCCGCCAAGGGCCGCCTGTTCTACACCACCGCCGACGGTCGTTCCGTCGAGGAGACCGGCCCCTTCGGCGACCAGCCCGGCGAGACCACCTCGATCGGCGTCCATGCCACCCCGGACAACCGCGCGCTGATGGTCGTCGCCTCGAAGTCGCATCGCGACGAGGCGACAGACGCCTATATCGCGAAATACGGCGTGAAGGACATGACCAGCGCGGGCAGCTCGCTCAAGTTCTGCCTGGTGGCGACGGGCGAGGCCGATCTCTATCCGCGGCTGGGCCGCACGATGGAATGGGACACGGCGGCGGGCGATGCCGTCCTGCGCGGTGCCGGCGGCGAGGTCGTGCGCTTCGACGATCACAGCCCGCTTGCCTATGGCAAGGAAGGTTTCGCGAACCCGTTCTTCATCGCCTATGCGCCGGGCGTCCTGCTGGTGAAGCCGTAAGCCATGCCGGTCGTAATCATCATACCCGCGCGCTTCGCCTCGACCCGTTATCCTGGCAAGCCTCTAGTCGAACTGCGCGGGGCCGACGGCCAGCCGCGCAGCCTGATCCGCCGTAGCTGGGACGCCGCGATGCAGGTCGCGGGCGTCGATCGCGTGGTCGTCGCGACCGATGACGACCGCATCCGCGAACATGCCGAGGGCTTCGGTGCCGAGGTCGTGATGACCAGCCCCGAATGCCGCAACGGGACCGAGCGCTGCGCCGAGGCTGTCGCGAACATGGGCATCCGCCCCGAGATCGTCGTGAACCTGCAGGGCGACGCGCCGCTGACCCCCGCCTGGTTCGTCGAGGATCTGGTCGCGGGCCTGCGCGCCGCCCCCGAGGCCGAGGTGGCGACCCCGGTCCTGCGCTGCACGGGCCGGATGCGCGCGGACCTGATCGCGGATCGCCATGCCGGACGCGTGGGCGGCACCACCGCCGTCTTCGGGCATGACGGGCGTGCGCTCTATTTCTCGAAGGAGGTCGTGCCCTTCGCGGCGGGCGAATTCGCGCCCGACGAACCCAGCCCGGTCTTCCACCACGTCGGCGTCTATGCCTATCGCCCCGAGGCGCTTCATGCCTATGCCGGCTGGGACGAGGGCGTCCTCGAGAAGCTGGAGGGGCTGGAGCAGCTGCGCTTCCTTGAACGCGGGCGCAACCTGCTGTGCGTGACCGTCGAGGCGCGGGGCCGACAGTTTTGGGAACTGAACAACCCCGAGGACGTTATGCGCCTCGAACAGATGATGGGCGAAATGGGAATTGCCTGAGATGGGGCCGACCGGAATGTCCGTTTCAAAGGGGCATTCCGTGAATTTCTTGTGCAAGTCTCGGGATTTTCTTGGCGATTAAGCGCCTAGGCAATAATCTGTTCGTTGAAAATTCGGTCGGGGCGTGGTTCCTCGCCCATGGCAAATGCTGCGGACATCTCGTCCGCATTTTCTCTAGAAGGTAGTGTCGATATGGGTCGCAAGGTAACGAAAGCCATCTTTCCGGTTGCAGGTTTGGGCACGCGCTTCCTGCCCGCCACCAAGAGCATCCCGAAAGAGATCCTGTCGCTCGTCGACAAGCCGCTGATCCAGTACGCGATCGACGAGGCCCGCGCCGCCGGCATCGAGGAGTTCATCTTCGTCACCTCGCGCGGCAAGGGCGCGCTGGAGGATTACTTCGACCACGCCCACGAACTGGAATCCAGCCTGCGCAAGTCCGGCAAGGACAAGCTGCTGGACATCCTGCGCGGCACCAACATGGATTCGGGTGCCATCGCCTATATCCGCCAGCACAAGGCTTTGGGCCTGGGCCACGCCGTCTGGTGCGCACGACGCCTGCTGCAGGAGGACGAGCCCTTCGCCGTCGTCCTGACCGACGACGTGATCCAGGGCGAGCCGCCCTGCCTTCAGCAGATGATCGAGGCCTACGAGGAGACCGGCGGCAGCATGGTCGCCACGATGGAAGTCCCGACCGAGAAGGTGTCGGCCTATGGCGTCCTCGACGTGGCCGAGGACATGGGCGCGATCGTGCGTGCCAAGGGCATGGTCGAGAAACCCGCCGCAGGCACCCAGCCCTCGAACCTGGCGGTGATCGGTCGCTATATCCTTGCGCCGACCGTGATGCAGAACCTCAACAAGCTCAAGCAGGGCGCGGGTGGCGAGATCCAGCTGACCGACGCCATCGCCGACGAGATCGCGGAAGGCCGCGACGTGTTCGGTCTGCGCTTCCGCGGCCAGCGCTTCGACTGCGGCTCGAAGGCGGGCTTCCTGCAGGCGACCGTGGCCTTCGGCCTGGAGCGTGACGACCTGAAGGACGAATTCGCGGATTACCTGGCCGAAGTCGTCGCGATGCGTCGCGCGGCCGAGTGATCCGATGGCCGACAAGGTTCTGGTGACCGGGGGTGCGGGCTATATCGGCTCGCACGCCTGCAAGGCACTGGCGCAGGCGGGGTTCGTCCCCGTCACGCTGGACAATTTCGCGACCGGCTGGCGCGATGCCGTGAAATTCGGCCCGCTGGTCGAGGCCGACCTGATGGACCGCGCCGCGCTGGACGCGGCCTTCGCGGAACACCGCCCCGTCGCGGTCCTGCATTTCGCGGCACTGAGCCAGGTGGGCGAGGCCATGGCCGAGCCGGGCAAGTACTGGCGCAACAATGTCGCGGGATCGTTGAACCTGATCGAGGCGACCATCGCGGCGGGCGTGAAGCATTTCGTCTTCAGCTCGACCTGCGCGACCTATGGCGACCGCGACGGCGAGGTCCTTGACGAGGATACGCCCCAGGCGCCCCTGAACGCCTATGGCGCCAGCAAGCGCGCGATCGAGGACATGCTGGTCGATTTCGAGGCCTCGCACGGGCTGCGCCACGTGATCTTCCGCTACTTCAACGTCGCGGGCGCCGATCCGGATGCCGAGGTCGGTGAATTCCACCGCCCCGAGACGCATCTGATCCCGCTGATCCTGGATGCGGTCGACGGCAAGCGCGCCGCGCTGACCATCCACGGCACGGATTACCCCACGCCGGACGGCACCTGCATCCGCGACTATGTCCACGTGATGGATCTGGTCGATGCGCATGCGAAGGGTCTCGAATGGCTGCGGGCCGACCAGGGCAGCCGCGTCTTCTGCCTTGGCACGGGCGACGGCTTCTCGGTTCGCGAGGTGGTGGATGCGACGCGTCACGTCACCAACCGCCAGGTGCCGATGGTCGACGGCCCGCGCCGCGGCGGCGATGCCGTCAAGCTGGTCTGCGGCAGCCAGCGTGCCAAGTCCGAGCTGGGCTGGACGCCCGACCGTTCGACCATGAAGCAGATGATCACGGACGCCTGGCGCTGGCATCAGGCGGGCGATTACAAGGCGTGACGACGCCGGGCCCTTTGCAAGGGGCCTGGCAGGCCTATCGACTGCGCTGGAAACGGCGAGAGCTGATCTGGCGGGCGATCAGGGCGCGGCGCAGGCTGCGCCCCATCGCGATCAAGATGGGCGATCTGGCCCCCGATGCGATCATCGCCGTATCGACCCTGCGCAACGAGATGGCGCATTTGCCCGAATTCCTGGACCATCATCGCGCTCTGGGGGTCGACCACTTCCTGGTCGTCGACAATGACAGCGACGACGGGACGGTCGATTACCTGCGCGCGCAGCCCGACGTGTCGGTCTGGGGCTGTTCCGACAGCTATCGCGCGGCGCGGTTCGGGCTGGACTGGGCCAATGCGCTGCTGATGCGGCATGGCGGCGGGCGGTGGTGCCTGACGCTGGACGCGGACGAACTGCTGGTCTTTCCCGATCACGACCGCCGTGGCCTGCGGCAGCTGACGGCGCATCTGGATGCGCGGGGCGTGCGCGGGATGGGGGCGGTGATGCTGGACCTCTATCCGACGGGGGCGTTGGGCACCGAGGATGCGGCCCCCGATGCGCCCCTGACCGCGCGGCTGCCCTGGTTCGACGCGGCGCCGTGGCGTAGCAGGCGCATGATGCCGCGCCGGAACCTGTGGCTGCAGGGCGGCGTGCGCGACCGGGCCTTCTTTGCCGATGATCCGCGCCGTGCGCCCACGATGAACAAGCTGCCGCTGATGCGCTGGAACTGGCGGCAGGTCTATGTGAACTCGACCCACAGCATGCTGCCGCCGCATCTGAACATGCTCTATGACGGGCCGGGGGATGCGCGCCTGTCCGGGGTGCTGCTGCATGCCAAGTTCACCGCCGACATCACCGCCAAATCCGCCGAGGAGCTGTCGCGCCGCCAGCATTTCGCGGATCCCGACCTCTATGCGCCCTATCACCGGGCGATCGTGGCGGGGCCGGTGCTGCGCAATGCCGATTCCCGCCGCTATGAGGGGTGGCGGCAGCTTGTGGACCTTGGGCTGATGGGGACGGGCGACTGGTTGGAACGCTGATTCCCCTTGCTTATTTCAACCTCCGCGCACATTCCTAGGGCCATGACGTCCTTACGCAGCCATGACCAAGGGGGCGGCAGGCCATGACGCGCGTGGCCCGGCTTCCATTGCCCGCCCGCATCCGGCGTCGGGCCGAGAGGCAATATCTGATCGCCCGCGCCTTCAACCGCCGCAGGGCGCTGAAATCCATGGTCGACCGGACCTCTCAGATCCGGCCGGGCGACATCCTGGCCTTCGTCACGCTGCGCAACGAACGGGTGCGGCTGCCCTATTTCCTGGACTATTATCGCGGGCTGGGGGTCGATCACTTCCTGTTCGTCAACAATGACAGCACGGATGGCAGCGGCAATTATCTTGCCGAACAGCCCGACGTGTCGTTGTGGTGGACCAATGCCGGCTACAAGAAATCCCGCTTCGGGATGGACTGGATGAACCGCCTGCTGGCCAGATACGGGCATGGCCATTGGTGCCTGACCGTCGATCCCGACGAATTCCTCGTCTATCCGCATTGCGACACGCGGCCACTGCCGGCGCTGACCAGCTGGCTCGAGGCGTCGGGCAGGCGGTCGTTCCCGGCAATGCTGCTGGACATGTACCCCAAGGGCGCGATCGAGGATCAGCCCTATGCCGAGGGGCAGGACCCGTTCGAGATCGCGCGCTGGTTCGATCCGGTGAACTACTCGATCAGCCGCAATTCCTTCTATGGCAACCTGTGGATCCAGGGGGGGCCGCGCACGCGCAACTTCTTCCGCGCCGATCCGCTGTCGGGGCCCGCGCTGAACAAGATCCCGCTGGTGAAGTGGAACTGGCGCTATGCCTATGTCAGCTCGACCCACATGGCGCTGCCGCGCCACCTAAACATGGTCTATGACGAGAATGGCGGCGAGATGGCGTCGGGCACGCTGCTGCATGCCAAGTTTCTGTCCACCTTCGCCGAGAAATCCGCCGAGGAGCTGGACCGCCGCCAGCATTACGCCAACAGCAAGGAATACCGCGCCTATCACGCGGGGCTGACGCGGGGGACCGACCTGTGGTGCAGCGAATCCCGCGAATATGTCGATTGGCAGCAGCTCGAGGATATCGGCCTGATCTCTCGGGGGAACTGGGCATGACGGGGGCCATGACGGGCGGCGTCGCGCTTGGGGTGGTGCTGCTGTGCCATGCCGATCTGGACATTGCCGCGCGCATGGCGCGGATCTGGGTCGAGGGCGGCGCGCGGGTCGCGGTCCATGTCGATGCCAAGGTTCCGGCCGCGGATTTCGCGCGGATGCAGGCCGCGCTGTCGGACCTGCCCGAGGTGCTGTTCAGCCGCCGCCGCCCCTGCGACTGGGGGCGCTTCAGCCTGGTCGCCGCCACGCAGGACGCGGCGCAGCTGCTGCTGGACCGGTTCCCGGACACGACTCATGTCTACCTGGCATCCGGGGCCTGCCTGCCGCTGCGTCCCGTCCGCGACCTTCGGGCATTCCTGGCGCTGGACCCGGATCTGGACCATATCGAGAGCGTGACCGCCCATGATGTCGGCTGGACCGTCGGCGGCCTCAACGAGGAACGCTTCACGCTGTTCTATCCGCTGGACTGGCGCAGGCATCGCAAGTGGTTCGACCGGCTGGTGGACCTGCAGCGGCGCCTGGGCGTGCGGCGCAAGGTGCCCAAGGGGATCATCCCGCATCTGGGATCGCAATGGTGGTGCCTGACCGCCGCGACCCTGCGCGCGATCCTGGACGATCCGAAGCGCAAGGTCTTCGACCGGTACTTCCGGCTCAGCTGGATCCCGGACGAGAGCTATTTCCAGACGCTGGCCCGCCGCCACGCCCTGCGGATCGAGAGCAGGTCGCTGACGCTGGCCAAGTTCGACCACGAGGGGCGCCCCTATCAGCTGTATGACGACCACGCGCGGATGCTGGAGGAATCGCACTGCTTCGTCGCGCGCAAGGTCTGGCCGGGGTCCACGGGGCTGCTGGACCATTTCCCGCGCCCCGCGGTCGGATCGCCCGACGCCACCGCCCCGCGCCCCGAACGGTTCGAGAGGGTGATCAACCGCACCGTCCGTCGCAGGCTGCTGGGCCGTCCGGGCCTCTACATGCAGTCGCGCTTTCCCCGCAAGGACGCCGAGAACGGCAAGACCTCGGCCCCCTATGCGGTGTTCCACGGCTTCAGCGACGTGTTCCCGGGGTTCGAGGACTGGCTGTCGGGCATGATCGACGCCGATGTCCACGGCCACCTGATGGGCCCCGAGATGGCCGAGTTCGCGGGCCGCCCCGAGATCGGGCCGGGGGCCATATCCTCCAGCACCCTGATCCGCGACCGCGATCCGCAGGGCTTCCTGACCTCGCTGATCCGCGTCACGCAGCGGATGCAGGTCTTCCAGTTCAGCCCGCGCGACAACCAGGCGCTCAACTGGTTCGTGGCGACCGATCCGAACGCCCATGTGAACGTCATCACCGGGGCCTGGATGCTGCCGCTGCTGGACAGCGACATGCCCTTCGACGACATCCGCCGCGTCACCGCGATCCTGCAACGCGCCGAGCTGAAGCACCTGGAGGTGCTGAACTCGGTCTGGGTGAAGGCGCGGGTGCAGGTGCATGAACTGACCGATTTCCTGGCCCGGCCCCAGCCCCTGATGATGCAGGCGCTGCAGGCATTGCCGATGCGCGGGCCGGTGCCGACCGGGCTGCCGGCCATGCGCGACATGGCCGGCATGGCCGAGCTGCTGCGCCGCCTGCGCAATTCCGGGCTGCAGCCGCGCATGTCGGGTGACGGGCTGCCTGTCCACGACATTCCCACGACCGAAAGGACCGCCGCCGAATGACCTCCTCGTTCCGCAGCTTCGTCATCTTTGCCGAAATGCGCACCGGCTCGAACCTGCTGGAGGCGACGCTGAACGCCATCCGCGGCGTCACCTGCCACGGCGAGGCGTTCAACCCCTACATGATGGGCTGGCCCGACAAGGACGAGCTGGCGGGCGTCACGCGCGACCAGCGCGAGGCCGACCCCCTGCCGCTGCTGCGCATCCTGACCGACAGGCCGGGGCACCTGCCGGGCTTCCGCTATTTCCACGACCACGATCCGCGCGTCTTCGACGCCATCATGCAGGACCGCCGCTGCGCCAAGATCGTGCTGACGCGCAACCCGCTGGACAGCTATGTCTCGACCCGGCTGGCCTGGGAAACCAACCAGTGGAAGCTGAACGAGAGCGAGACCCCGATCCCCGCCGCCATCACCTATGACGGGGCCGAGTTCCGCGAGAACGTCACCGCGATCGAGCGTTTCCAGATGAAGGTCATGCACTGGCTGCAGGTCACCGGCCAGAGCGCCTTCTGGCTGGGCTACGAGGATCTGCGCGATGCCGACGTGATGACCGGCCTGCTGCACTGGCTGGGCCGCACCGACATTCCGCGCGTGGAACCCGCCAGCGACCAGGTGCCCCAGAACCCGCGCGAGATGTCCGAGAAGGTGCGCAATTTCGACCAGATGCAGGCCGATCTGCAGACGCTCGATCCGTTCATGCTGCGCCGCATCCCGAATTTCGAGCCCCGTCGTGGCCCCTCGGTCCCCAGCTTCAGCGCGGTCGAGGCGGGCAGGGGGCTGCTGTTCATGCCCGTGCGCGGCGGTGCGGGCGTCGCGGTGCGCGACTGGATGGCCGGGCTGGGGGCCGTTTCGGGCGATTTCACCCAGACCAGCCTGCGCCAGTGGAAGCGCGGCCATCCGGGGCATCGCAGCTTCTCGGTGCTGCGCCACCCGCTGCACCGCGCCTGGACGGCCTTCGGGCAGGTCCTGTCGGATGCGCCCGCCGATCTGCGCGACACGCTGCGACGCCTGCACAAGGTCGACCTGCCCGAACCCGTCGCCCCCGATGTCTTGGACACGGATGAGCAGGTCCGCCTGTTCGGCCAGTTCCTCGGTTTCCTCAAGCGCAACCTGAACGGCCAGACCACGCTGCCGACCCATCCCACATGGGCCAGCCAGTCCGAGGTGATCGCGGGCTTTGCGCGCTTCGCCTCGCCCGACATGCTGATCCGCGAGGAACGCCTGCCCGAGGACATGGACCTGCTGGCGCGCACGGTCGGGCTGCAAGGCGTGGACACCGCCGCGCTGGCACCCGCGCCGCTGCCGGACCACCTGCGGGACAAGGCGCTGATCAAGGCCGCGCGCAGCGCATATGTGCGCGATTACGCGGCCTTCGGCTTCGACGACCCCGAATCGTCATAAGTGTTTCACGTGAAGCGATAAAAATTCCGCAAAACGCAAAAGGGCCGCGCGATGATGCGCGGCCCTTTCGGTTGTCGAGAAGGTCGGGTCAGCCCTTCAGCAGGGCCGCCAATTCGGCCTGCTTGGCGCGGACCAGATCGGCATCGCCATCGGCCTCGACGTTCAGGCGCACGACCGGCTCGGTATTCGACTTGCGCAGGTTGAAGCGCCAGTTGCCGAAGTTCAGCGACACGCCGTCCAGGTCGTCGCGGCTGTCGGCCTTGGATTCATAGGCGTCGATCAGGCGCGCGATGGCCGCATCCGGGTCCTCGATGTGATAGTTCGTCTCGCCCGAGGACGGATAGAGGCTCATCCGCTCTTCCAGCAGCTCGGCCAGGGTCTGCCCCTTGCGCGACAGAAGCTCGATCATCAGCAGCCAGGGGATCATCCCGCTGTCGCAGAAGTAGAAGTCGCGGAAATAGTGGTGGGCCGACATCTCGCCGCCATAGACCGCGCCCACGTCGCGCATCTTGCGCTTGATGAAGGCGTGTCCGGTCTTGCTGACCACGGCCTCGCCGCCGGCCTCTTCGATCATGGCGCGGGTGTTCATGATGACGCGGGGGTCATGCACGATCTTCTCGCCCGGCGATTTTTCCAGGAATGCCGCGCCCAGAAGGCCGACGATATATTCGCCGGGGATGAAGCGGCCGTTCTCGTCGAAGAAGAAGCAGCGGTCGAAATCGCCGTCCCATGCGACGCCCAGATCGGCGTTCTCGGCCTTGACCATGTCCACGGTGGGCGGCTGGTTTTCCGGCAGCAGCGGATTGGGGATGCCGTTCGGGAAGCTGCTGTCCACGTTGTGGTGCATGCGCACGAAGGTCAGCGGCGCGCCGCGGCGTTCCAGTTCCTCGGCGATGGCGTCGAAGGTCGGGCCGGCGGTGCCGTTGCCCGCGTTCACGACGATCTTCATCGGCTTCAGCGCCGAGACATCGACGAAATCGGCCATGCGCTTGGCGTAATCCGCGCGGGCATGGCTGAAATCGGTGACGCTGCCCTTGGTCGCAGGGGCGAATTCGCCGCCCGTGGCCAGTTCCACGATGGGGGGCAGCTCGGTCGCGGGGTCCAGCGGTGCGGAACCACGGCCCACGATCTTCATGCCGTTGTAGTTGATCGGGTTGTGCGAGGCCGTCACCTCGATCCCGCCATCGGTGTCGTGGAAGCCGGTGTGGAAATAGACCTCTTCGGTGCCCGCAAGGCCAAGGTCCAGCACGTCGGCGCCGCCGTCGGTCAGACCCTCGATCAGCGCCTTCGCCAGCTCGGGCGAGGTTTCGCGGCTGTCGCGACCCACCACGACGCGCTTGGCGTCGCGTGCCTGCGCAAAGGCGCGGCCGATGCGATAGGCGACATCGGGATCGAGATTCTTGCCCAGCTCTCCACGCACGTCATAGGCCTTGAAGCAGGTGATCTCGCGCCTGCCAAGCTGATCCCGTCCGTCCATCACTGTCCTCCGATAGGTTTTGTCTTTTCGCGCTAACAGGTTCGGGCCGGATTACAAGGTCGGCAAAACCGGGGCCCGTTCACGCGCAGGTGACGCTAAATGCATCATGCGACGATATCGTTGCAGGATTCGGCAAGGCTGCGTCAATAATTAACCGGATCTCAACCAAGGCCGCGATTTGATAGCGCCGGAGATAGGGCGTATATTCAGCTTATGTTGTATGTCACCGACACGATCGCGATCGAGGAATGGGAGCTGTCCGAACAGTTCACCCGGGCACAGGGTCCGGGCGGGCAGAACGTGAACAAGGTCGAGACCGCCGTCGAGCTGCGCTTCGAGGCCGAGCGTTCGCCGAACCTTTCCGATCCGGTCAAGCGCCGCCTGCAACGGCTGGCCGGGCGCCGCTGGACGCAGGACGGCGCGGTGGTGATCCTTGCACAGGAAACGCGCAGTCAGTCCCGCAATCGAGAGATCGCGCGGGAACGCTTGGCGGAACTGATCCGTAAGGCTAGCGTTGCGCCCAAGCGCCGGGTCGCCACAAGACCCACCCTCGGATCGCAGCGACGCCGCCTGAAGGCGAAGTCCATCCGCGGCGAAGTCAAGGCGCTGCGAAGCAGAGTGGACGGGCAGGAATGAAGGTTTTCGGCAAGGCATTGGCGCTTCTGATGGGGCGCAGGCCGACACAGATGCAGGTCGGCGCGATCTGTCGCGACCGCGACAGCGGCGCCGTGATGCTGATCACCAGCCGGGGCACGGGCCGTTGGGTCATCCCCAAGGGCTGGCCGATGGAGGGGCGCACCCTTGCCGGCGCCGCCGCCCAGGAGGCCTGGGAAGAGGCCGGCCTCCGCGGTACCATGTCCGAGGCCGAGCTGGGCCGCTTTCTCTATGACAAGGATCAGGACGAAGGCTATGCCGTGCCCGTGCAGGTGCGCGTCTTCCTGATGGAAGTGGACTGCGTCGAGGATGCGTTTCCCGAGGTCCGCCAGCGCAAGCGCCGCTGGTTCGCCCCCCGCGACGCCGCCCGCATGGTGGCCGAGCCGGGTCTGAAGCAGATCCTGCTGGCGCTGGATCCTGCGGCCATCGCAGCCGAATGAGGCCCGCAAGCAGCTTCCATACGCTGGACAAGGATCTTCGCCGCATCACCAATGCCGAGGCCGCGCAGCAGCATGCATTCCAGCCCGTCTGGCGCCTGGGGCTTGCCGTGCTGGTGCTGGTCGCGGGCGTGATCCTGACGCTCAGCCTGTCGGGGGCGGACCCGGAATTCATGGCGATGGGCGCGGGGCTGATCGTCGCGGGCTGGCTGGGCGTCGCGATCGGATCGAACGATGTCGCGAACTCGCTTGGGCCGGCGGTCGGTGCGGGGGCGATCCGGGTGCTGCCCGGGCTGTTGCTGGCGGCGGGCGCCGGGATCGCGGGTGCGATGCTGGCGGGCGGCGCGGTGACGTCGCGGCTGGCGGGGGGAATCTACGATCCGGCAGGCATCGTTGCGGGCGGGCAAGGGCAGATCGTCATGGTCTCGGCCCTGATCGCGGCGGCGACCTGGATCACGCTGGCCAGCGGCATCGGCTTGCCGGTCAGCACATCGCATTCCATCGTGGGCGGCATCTCGGGCGCCTCTGCGGCGGCGGCGGGTCTTGCGGGCGTCAAATGGGCGACGCTTGGCACGATCACCGTGGTCTGGGTGATCACGCCGCTGGTCGCGGGGACGCTGGCCGGGGCGCTGCTGGTGCTGCTGCGGATGCGCGTCGTCGATGCGCCGGATCGCGCGCGGGCGGCGCTGAACTGGATCCCCGCGATGGTGGCGCTGATGGCGGCGCTGTTCGCGGCCTACCTGGCGCGCCTGTCCCTGCGCAGCGACGTCCTTATCCCCGAGATCGCGGCCGCCGCGATTCTGGGCGGGGTGGCCTTCGCGATCACCCGCCGCAAGGTTTTGGCCGAGATCGCCCGCGATCCCAGGAAGCCGAGCGTCAAGCGCCTCCTGCGTCCCGCGCTGGTGCTGGCGGTGGCGATCATGGCGTTTGCGCATGGGGCGAACGATGTCGGCAACATCGCGGGGCCGCTGTCGGTCATCATGCTGGGTGGCGGCATCTCGATCGCGGGATCGCCGCTGGCGGTGCTGCTGGGCGGGGGGCTGGCCATCGCGGCAGGGACGCTGTTCTTCGGGCGCAGGCTGGTCACGCTGGTCGGCAGCGGCATCACGCGGCTGAATGCGGGGCGGGCTTTCTGCGTGTCGCTCGGGACGGCACTGACGGTGCTGACGGCCTCCAGCCTGGGGCTGCCGGTCTCGACCACGCATGTGGCGGTGGGGGGCATCTTCGGCGTGGGCTTCGCGCGCGAATGGGTGGACCGCCGCCGCAACCGCCGCCGCGACGCCCTGCCCATCGAGGAGATGCGCCGCCGCGTCCTGATCCGTCGCAGCCACGTGGCGACCATCACCGCCGCATGGGTCGTGACGGTGCCGGTGACGGGCGCGCTGTCGGCGCTGGTCTGTTCGCTGCTGCTGGCCGGGACCTAGACCACGGGCGCGGTCGCAGTCTGCTCTCCGACGCCGAAGACGCGGCGATAGCGCGCGATCTCGGATGCGGGGCCGGTCGCCTTGGCGGGGTTGTCCGACAGCTTGACCGTGGGCCGCCCGTTCGCGGCGACCGCCTTGCAGACCAGGCTGAACGGTGCCAGCCCGTCACCAGGCACCAGCCCGCGGAAATCGTTGGTCAGAAGCGTGCCCCAGCCGAAGCTGACCTTCACCCGCCCGTGGAACTGGCGATAGAGCGTCTCGATCCTGTCCACGTCCAGCCCGTCCGAGAAGATGATCAGCTTATTCGTCGGATCCTCGCCCCGGTCCTTCCACCAGCGGATCGCGTTCTCGGCGCCGGTCGCGGGGTCGCCGCTGTCGATGCGGATGCCGGTCCAGCCCGCCAGCCAGTCGGGCGCGCCTTCCAGGAAGCCCGGCGTGCCATAGGTGTCGGGCAGGATCATGCGCAGGTTGCCCTCGTGTTCCTCGTGCCAGTCGGCCAGCACGTCATAGGGCGCGCGGCGCAGGGCGGCGTCATCCTCGGCCAGGGCGGCATAGACCATGGGCAGTTCGTGGGCGTTGGTGCCGATGGCCTCGATGTCGCGGCGCATGGCGATCAGGCAGTTCGAGGTGCCGACGAAACGTTCGCCCAGGCCCTCGATCATGGCCTGCACGGCCCAGTCCTGCCACAGGAAGCTGTGCCTGCGCCGCGTGCCGAAATCGGCGATGCGCAGGTCGGGCAGGTCGCGCAGACGCTCCAGCTTCTCCCACAGGCGGGTCATCGCGCGGGCATAGAGGACCTGCAGCTCGAACCGGCCCATGTCCTTCAGGACGGCGCGTGACCGCAGCTCCATCAGGACGGCCAGGGCAGGGATCTCCCACAGCATCACCTCGGGCCAGCTGCCCTCGAAGGTCAGCTCGTACTGCCCGTCGCGCTTTTCCAGGTGATAGGCCGGAAGGCGCAGCCCTTCCAGGAACTCCATGAAGTCCGGGCGGAACATCTGGCGCTTGCCATAGAAGGTGTTGCCCCGCAGCCAGGTGCTCTCGCCCCGCGACAGGGACAGGCTGCGCACATGGTCCAGCTGCTCGCGCAGCTCGCCCTCGTCGATCAGCTCGGCCAGCTTGATGTCGGTCGAGCGGTTGATCAGGCTGAAGGTCACCCGCGTGTCGCGCCGGTTGCGAAAGACCGACTGGCACATCAGAAGCTTGTAGAAATCCGTGTCGATCAACGAACGGACGATCGGGTCGATCTTCCATTTGTGGTTATGGACCCGCGTGGCGATATCGACCATCTCGTCTTCCTCCGGCAATCCGCCCATAGGTGCCCGCCGACGGGCAGGGTTGCAAGGGTCTCAGTCCAGCGCGACGCCCGCCTGGCGCATCGCGTCCCGCGCGGCGGCAAGGCTGCCGTCCAGGTCGATGGCGCGGCAGGCATCCTCGATCACGCGGGCCTCGAAGCCCAGGCGGGCCGCGTCCATCGCGCTCCAGGCGACGCAGAAATCATGGGCAAGGCCGACAAAGGCCAGCTTCGCGATGCCGCGGTCGCGCAGGTATCCCGCAAGGCCCGTGGGGGTCTGGTGGTCGTTCTCGTAGAACGCGGAATAGCTGTCGATCCCGCTGCGGAATCCCTTGCGGATCACAAGATCCGCGCGGTCGATGTCCAGATCGGGATGAAAGGCCGCGCCCCCGGTTCCGATCACGCAATGCGCGGGCCACAGGACCTGCGGGCCATAGGGCATCTGCACCGTCGCGAAGGGCTGCCCGCCCGCGTGGTTGCCCGCAAAGCTGGCATGATCCGCGGGGTGCCAGTCCTGCGTCAGGATCACCGCGTCGAAATCCGCCATCATCGCGTTGATCGGCCCGACCACCGCGTCGCCATCGGTGACGGCCAGCGCGCCGCCGGGGCAGAAATCCTTCTGCATGTCGATCACGATCAGGGCTTCGGACATCTGCGGCCTCCTGCAATGGGTCGGGCCAGTAAGACGTTGCGACAGGGCGCGGTCAAGCCTTCGGCCACCTTGAAGATTCCGGATGCAGCAGCGACTGCGATGCAGTATCTGCAAGGCGCTAACGGAGGATTGTCCATGGGCATCAAGGATGAATTGCACCAACCCGTCGGGTATGACGAGAACGAGGTGCCGGTCCGCTCGGCCGCGATGACCTGGGGGTTGCGCGGGCTGGGCCTGGGCCTTGCGCTGCTGGTCTGGCTGCTGCTGGGCGGGCAGGAGGGGCTGTCGGCGGACGCCCGCATCGTGGCGGCCATCGGCACGCTGATGGCGGTCTGGTGGATGACCGAGGCGATCCCGCTTTCGGCCACCGCGCTGCTGCCGATCGTGCTGATCCCGGCCATGACGGAAACGACCGTGGGGCAGGCGACGGCGCCCTATGCCAGTTCGATCGTGTTCCTGTTCCTGGGAGGGTTCCTGATCGCGATCGCGATGGAGAAATGGCACCTGCACACGCGCATCGCGCTGATGACGCTGAACAAGGTCGGCGTGGCGCCGACGCGGATCGTGCTGGGCATGATGCTGGCCACCGGCTTCCTGTCTATGTGGGTGTCGAACACCGCCACCACGCTGATGATGCTGCCCATCGGCATGTCGGTCCTGTCGCTGGTGATCGAGCGCGGATCGAAGCAGTCGGGCACCGATGCCGAGGCCGCGCTGCGCGACGGGCAGACGATCAGCCAGGCGGTCACCGACCCGAACATCCGCGCCTTCGGCGTCTGCCTCGTGCTGTCGATCGCATGGGCGGCCTCGATGGGCGGTCTGGGCACGCTGCTGGGCAGCCCGCCCAACGCCATCGTCGCGGGCTATGCCAGCGACCAGCTGGGCCGCGACATCGGCTTCCTGCAATGGATGATCCTGGGCACCCCGGCGGCGTTCAGCTTCATCATCATCGCATGGCTGCTGATGACCAAGGTGCTCTATCGCTTCGACCTGCCGGAAATCCCGGGCGGTCGCCAGATGATCGAGGACCAGCTGCGCGGCCTGGGCGGCCTGTCCAAGGGTGAACGCATGGTCCTGTTCGTCTTCCTGGGCGCGGCCTTCCTGTGGGTCGTGCCGGGGCTTCTGGCATCCTTCCCCGCGATCAGGGCCGCCGCGCCCTGGCTGGACGCGCTGGACGACACGGCCATCGCCATCGGTGCGGGCCTCGTGATGTTCCTGCTGCCGGGCGACCGGCAGGGCAACATGGTGCTGGAATGGAAGGACGCGGAAACCGGGCTGCCCTGGGGCGTGCTGCTGCTGTTCGGCGGCGGTCTCAGCCTGGCATCGGCGGTCGCGGCCTCGGGGCTGGACGTGTGGTTCGGCGAACAGGTCACGGGCCTTGGAACGCTGCCGACCGTGCTGCTGGTCGGTGCCGTCGTCACGATCATCCTGTTCCTGACCGAGGTGACGTCGAACACGGCCACAGCCGCGACCTTCATCCCGATCCTGGGCGGCGTCGCGCTGGGCATCGGCGCGGATGCGATGACGCTGCTGATCCCGGCCGCGCTGGCCGCCACCTGCGCCTTCATGCTGCCGGTCGGCACGCCGCCCAATGCCATCGTCTTCGGCACGGGCACCGTCACCATCGGGCAGATGGCGCGCGGCGGCATCGTGCTGAACATCGTGGGCATCCTGCTGATCACCGGCCTGACCTGGCTTCTGGGCGGGCTGGCACTGGGCCTGCAGTTCTGAGAACGCTTGCGCGAAGGGGCGGGGGCCGCTATGGCCCCTGCCCATGCTGACAGTCGCCGCACTCTATCATTTCGCCCGTCTTCCCGATCCGGCCGCAATGCGCGGACCGCTTCTGGACCTGTGCCTGGCGCAGGGCCTGTGCGGCACGCTGCTTCTGGCCCGCGAGGGGGTGAACGGCACCATCGCAGGCCCGCGCGACGGGATCGACGCGGTAATCGCGCATCTGCGGTCCTGGCCCGGCTTCGAGGGCCTCGAATGGAAGGCCAGCCATGCCGACCAGCCGCCCTTCGCCCGCATGAAGGTCCGCCTCAAGCAGGAGATCGTGACGATGGGGCAGCCCGATGTGGACCCCACCGCATCGGTCGGCCGCTATGTCGCGCCGCGCGACTGGAACGCCCTGATATCCGCCCCCGATGTCGCGGTGATCGACACCCGCAACGATTACGAGGTCGCGATCGGCACCTTCGAGGGCGCGGTCGATCCGGGCACGGCCAGCTTCCGCGACTTTCCCGCCTGGTGGGCCGAGAACGCCCACCGCTTCGAGGGCAAGCGCATCGCGATGTTCTGCACGGGCGGCATCCGCTGCGAGAAGTCGACGAACTTCCTGATGTCCCAGGGCGTCCCCGAGGTGCATCACCTCCAGGGCGGCATCCTGAAATATCTCGAGGAGATCCCCGAGGCCGACAGCAAGTGGCAGGGCGAATGCTTCGTCTTCGACCAGCGCGTCAGCCTGAAGCACGGCCTGGAGCAGGGCAGCCACGGCATGTGCCATGCCTGCAGGCGCCCGATCTCGGACGCGGACCGCGCGCATCCGGCCTTCGAATTGGGCGTCTGCTGCCCGCATTGCGCCGACGAATACAGCGATGCCGACCGCGAGAGGTTCCGCGACCGGCAGCGCCAGTTCGAACGCGAGGGGCGGGCCTAGCGCTCGCCCAGGCCGCCCGCGGCGATCGCGGCCATGTTCAGGATGTCGCTGACCGTCGAGGTGGTCGAGCAGATCTGGATCGGCTTCGGCACCCCGGTCAGGATCGGGCCGATCACGGTCGCGCCCGCCATCTCCTGCAGCAGCTTGACCGAGATCGAGGCCGAGTGCCGCGCGGGCACCACCAGCACGTTCGCCGCCCCCGTCAGTCGGCTGAAGGGATAGCGCGCGGCGGATTCCGGGTTCAGCGCCACGTCCACCGTCATCTCGCCCTCGTATTCGAAATCGACGCCACGGCGGTCCAGCACCTCGGTCGCCTCGGCCATCTTGCGGGCGCGTTCGCTGACCGGATAGCCGAAGTTCGAGAAGGACAGGAACGCCACACGCGGATCGAGGCCGAGCCCCCGCGCGACCGCCGCGCCGCTGGTCGCGATATCGGCCAGATCCTCGGCTTCGGGCCATTCATGGACCAGCGTGTCGCCGATCAGCACGATGCGGCCCCGATGCAGCACGGCGGTGATGCCCACCGCGCCGTCCTGCGGGCGCACGTCGAAGACATGGCCGATCTGGGCCAGCACGGGCGCGTTCTTGCGCGTGGCCCCCGTGACCAGCCCGTCGCCATGCCCATGCGCCAGCATCAGCGCGGCAAAGATGTGGCGGTCGCGATTGGCCAGCTTGATCGCGTCCTCGCGGTCGACGCCCTTGCGCTGCAGGCGTTCGTACAGGAACTGGTGATAGGTCTCGAGATGGCGGGTATTGGCGGCGTTGACCACGGTGATCTCTCGCATCGCGTCGCCCAGCCCCAGGGCCTCCAGCTCGGCCTTGACCTCGGTCTCGCGGCCGACGACCAGCGCCTGGCCCATGCCGGTACGGGTCCATGACACGGCGGCGCGCAGGACGCGCGGATCGTCCCCTTCGGCAAAGATCATGCGGGCCTGCTTGGCACGGGCACGGGCATGGATGCCCTGAAGGATCGCGGCGGTCGGGTCCATCCGGTTCTTGAGCGACTGGACATAGCCGTCCATGTCGATGATCGGGCGGCGCGCGACGCCCGTATCCATGCCCGCACGCGCGACGGCGGGCGGCACGACATGGATCAGGCGCGGGTCGAAGGGCGTCGGGATGATGTAGTCGCGCCCGAACTGCAGCTTGCGGCCATAGGCGACGGCGACCTCGTCGGGGACATCCTCGCGGGCCAGGCGGGCAAGTGCCTCGGCGCAGGCGATCTTCATCTCGTCGTTGATGGCGCGGGCATGGATGTCCAGCGCGCCCCGGAACAGGTAGGGGAAGCCCAGGACGTTGTTCACCTGGTTGGGATAGTCGCTGCGCCCCGTGGCCACGATGGCGTCGGGGCGGACGGCATGGGCATCCTCGGGGGTGATTTCCGGATCGGGGTTCGCCATGGCGAAGATGACCGGGTTCTCGGCCATGGACTGCACCATCTCCTGGGTGACGGCGCCCTTGGCGCTGACGCCCAGGAACACGTCGGCGCCCTTCATGGCGTCTTCCAGCGTGCGGGCCTCGGTCACGGCGGCATGGGCCGATTTCCACTGGTTCATCCCCTCGGTCCGGCCCGAATAGATGACGCCCTTGGTGTCGCACATGATGCAGTTGTCATGCCCCGCGCCCATCGCCTTGAGCAGTTCGAGGCAGGCGATCCCCGCCGCGCCCGCGCCGTTCAGCACGATGCGCACATCCTGGATCTTCTTGCCCGACAGTTCCAGCGCGTTGATGAGGCCCGCGGCGCAGATCACCGCCGTGCCGTGCTGGTCGTCGTGGAAGACGGGGATGTCCATCATCTCTTTCAGGCGGCTTTCGATGATGAAGCATTCGGGCGCCTTGATGTCCTCGAGGTTGATGCCCCCGAAGGTCGGGCCCATCAGGCGGACGGCGTTGACGATCTCGTCGGGGTCCTCGGTGTCCAGCTCGATATCGATGGCGTTCACGTCGGCAAAGCGCTTGAACAGCACCGCCTTGCCCTCCATCACCGGCTTCGAGGCCAGCGCGCCCAGGTTCCCCAGCCCCAGGATCGCGGTGCCGTTGCTGATCACCGCGACCATGTTGCCCTTGGTGGTATAGTCGTAGGCGGTTTCCGGGCGCTCGGCGATCGCCTCGACGGGAACGGCCACGCCGGGGCTGTAGGCCAGGGACAGGTCGCGCTGCGTGGTCATCGGCGTCGAGGCCACGATGTCGTATTTCCCGGGGCGCGGCTCCATGTGGTAGGCCAGCGCCTCTTCGGGTGTGATGCGCGTCCTGCGGCTGGTCTTGTCGGTCATGGATGTCCCCCCGGTGCGTTGCCAGATATTGGTAGCGCGCCGGGCAGGGGGCATCAACGCGTCAGAGCGTGACCTTGGTGAAACTGTCGCGCAGGGCGGCGGACCATGCCGCGCTCATCTCGGCGAAATCGGGATCGCCGTCCTGGATGCGGCGCTGGCTGCCGATGCGGCATTCGTCCTTGCGGATCAGCGTCAGGTCCAGCGGCATCCCCACCGACAGGTTCGACCGCAGCGTCGAATCCATCGACAGCAGCACGGCCTTCTGCGCGTCGGCCAGGCTGGTTTCCGGGGTGACGACGCGGTCAAGGATGGGCTTGCCGTATTTGTGTTCGCCGATCTGCAGGAAGGGCGTGTCCTCGGTCGCCTCGATGAAGTTCCCCTCGGGATAGATGAGGAACAGGCGCATGTCCCCGCCCTTGCGCTGGCCGGCGACGATCATGCTGGCGGATGCCTGCTGCTTGAGGTCGCGATGCTGGTCCGCGATCTCTCGCCGGGTGCGCGACAGGGTGTCGCCGATGATCGTGGCCACGCGCAGCATGCTGGGCGCGCGCATGATCGAGGTGGTCTCGTCCGCGAAATCGTCCTCGATCGCCTCGTCCAGGCGGGCGATGGTCGTCTGGGTGACCGACAGCGAACCGGCGGTCATGATCGCGATCACGCGTTCGCCCGGCTCCTCCCACAGGAACATCTTGCGATAGCACGAGATGTTGTCGAGCCCCGCATTGGTGCGGGTGTCCGACAGGAGGACCAGCCCCTCGTTCAGTTTCAGTCCGACGCAATAGGTCATCGGGAATTCCATTTCGGCATCTTCAGATCGTCGGCCAAGCTAGGGCCATGCGACGGGCTGTGCAATCGTGCCTTTCGGACAGTTACTGGGCCATTTCCTCGACCTGGACGCGCACATCCAGATCCTCGGCGCCGCCGCCCGTCGCGATGCCCCGGATGGGCGCGGCATCGGATGCGTTCAGCCCCGAGCCCAGCCGGACATAGCGTTCGTCCGGGCAGCAGCTGTTGGCGGCATCGAAGCCGACCCAGCCCAGCCCCTCGACATGCAGCTCGGCCCAGGCATGGGCCGCGTCATGGGGTTCGCCGTCGATGGTCGAATGCAGATAGCCCGAAACGTAACGTGCCGGGATGTCGCGCGTGCGGGCCACGGCGATCAGGGCGTGGGTGTGATCCTGGCAGACGCCTTCGCCAAGGGCCAGGGCCTCGGCGGCGGTGGTGCGCGATTCGGTGACGCCGGGGCGGAAGGTGATGGCCTCGCTGACGGCGCGGGACAGGGCGTGGGCAAGGTTCAGCACGTCGCCCTGCTGAGTGACCGATGCCGCCAGCTCGCGCAGGCCCGGATCGGCGCGCGTCACCTGCGTCTCGCGCATGTAGGCCAGCGGGTGGATCATTTCCCGGTGGCCGCGCAGGACGCCGGCGGTGTCGCGGGTGTCGATGCGCCCCTCGATGCGGACGGTCACCTCGTCGGTGGGACCGCGCAGGGTCCAGCCCTCGATCCAGTCGCCCGCCCCGTCGCGGAAGCCGGGGCCGCGCACCCCGCCCGGCAGGTCGATCTGCCATTGCAGCACCTTCTGCCCCTCGTAGATCGAAGGGGTCAGGCGCAGGCTCTGGATCAGGTTCCGGATGGGCCTGTCATAGCGATAGGTCGTCTCGTGCGAAATGCGCAGCTTCATGGCCTTCAGGCCCCCCCAAGCAGAAAGTCCTGATGCACCAGCGCCGACACGGCGGCCAGCTCTCCGATGAACCAGCTGAGGAATTCGTGCAGCCCCTCGTCGAAGATCATCTCGATGTCGCGTTCCTGCAGCGCCTCCTGCACCTCGCGCGCCTTGTCGCGGGCGGTCGCGGGCACGTCGGGACCATAGCGGCGCGCCAGCCCTTCCAGGTGCCAAACCGCCTCGTAGAGCGAGGTGATGAGCGAGCGCGGGCTCTCGCCGTTCAGGATCAGGAAATCGGCCACGCGACCGGCGGTGATGTCGCCGCCATAGGCCCAGTGATAGGCCCGATGCGCCGACAGCGCCCGCAGGATCACCTGCCACTGATAGCTGTCCAGCCCCGAGCCGACGAATTCGATCCGTGGAAGCAGCACGAAATACTTCACGTCCAGCAGCCGCGCCGTCGCATCCGCGCGTTCCAGGCTGTAACCGAGATTCATGAAATGCCAGCCGTCGTTGCGCAGCTGCGTCGCGTTGATCGCGCCGCGCACGGTCGAGGTGTGGCCGGTTGTGAAATCGGTCAGCTTGGCCGTGTCCAGCTTCTCTCGCGGGGTCCGCTCGATCCGGCGCAGTTCCTGATAGGTCACGTTCAGCGCGTCCCAGACCTGGCTGGTCAGCGCGGTCCGCACGATGCGGCCGGATTCGCGGGCCTTCTCGATGCAGCTGACGACGGATGACGGGTTGTCGCGGTCGAAGAAGATGAATTCCTCGATCTTCTCCTGCGTGGCCTCGCCGTATTTCTGGGCGAAGACGGCCGATGTGCCGGATGCCTGCAGAAGCGAGTTCCACTCGTTCTGGTAGCCCGCATCGGTATTGGGCAGCAGCGTGATGCGCTGGCCCACGTCCAGAAGGCGGGCGGCGGTTTCGGCGCGTTCCAGGTGGCGACCCATCCAGAACAGGTTCGATGCGGTGCGGCTGAGCATGGTCGATCTTCCCCTCATTCCGACAGCACCCAGGTATCCTTGACGCCCCCGCCCTGCGACGAGTTCACGACAAGGCTGCCCTCGCGCAGGGCCACGCGGGTCAGGCCGCCCGGCACCAGCTCGATCCGGTCGCCGCACAGGCAATAGGGGCGCAGGTCCACGTGACGCGGCGCGATGCCTTCTTCGACGAAGGTGGGGCAGGTGGACAGCGACAGGGTCGGCTGCGCGATATAGTTCGAGGGATTGGCCTCGATCTTGCGGCGGAAATGCTCGATCTCCTCCTTGGTGGATTTCGGGCCGACCAGCATGCCGTATCCGCCCGATCCGTGAACCTCCTTGACCACCAGGTCGGGCAGGTTCTCCATCACGTACCTGTAGTCGTCGTCCTTCCACAGCGTCCAGGTCTGGACGTTGTTCAGGATCGGCTCCTCTCCCAGGTAGAAGCGGACCATTTCGGGCACGAAGGTATAGATCGCCTTGTCGTCCGCCACGCCCGCGCCGGGCGCCGAGCAGATCGACACCCCGCCCGAACGATAGACGTCCATCAGCCCCGGGATCCCCAGCATGCTGTCGGGTCGGAAGCATAAAGGGTCGAGGAACGGATCGTCGATCCGGCGATAGATCACGTCGACGCGCCGCGGACCGGTCGTCGTGCGCATGTAGACGAATTCGCCATCCACGAAGAGGTCCTGCCCCTCGACCAGTTCGACCCCCATCAGGTTCGCAAGGAAGCTGTGTTCGTAATATGCGCTGTTGAAATGCCCGGGCGTCAGGATCACGCAGGTCGGGCGGTCGGTGCATTTGGGCGGGGCGACCGATTCCAGCGTGCGGCGCAGCAGGGCGGGATACTGGTCCACCGGCTCGATCCGGTTGTGGCGGAACAGCTGCGGGAACATGCGCATCATGATCTCGCGGTTCTCCAGCATGTAGCTGACGCCGGACGGCGTGCGGCAATTGTCCTCCAGCACGTAGAACTCGTCCTTGCCGGTCCGCACCAGGTCCACGCCGATGATGTGGCTGTAGACGCCGCGCGGCGGCACGACACCGACGACCGCCTTCTCGTAGGCCTCGTTCTGATAGACGAGGCGCGCGGGGATGCGGCCCGCGCGGATGATCTCTCCTCGGCCATAGACGTCGCGCAGGAAGGCGTTCAGCGCGCGGGCACGCTGCTTGATGCCGCGTTCCAGCTTGCGCCACTCGGCCTGTTCGAAGACGCGGGGCATCATGTCGAAGGGGATCAGGCGGTCGGGGTCGCCGCCTTCGCCATAGACGGCGAAGGTGATGCCGATGCGGCGGAACAGCTCCTCGGCCTCGGCCTGCTTCATCTGGCGGAAATCGTCGGGCATGGTCGCGACCCATTGGCTGAGCCGCGCATAGGGGTCCCGGACGGCGTCGCCCTCGAACATCTCGTTGTAATGGCTCATCTGTCCCCCAGTCTTTCGCGCCTTTCCGCCGATCGATGATCGGAAAGCCCCCCGGCGAAGTCCACAGGGGAACCCCGCCGGATGCCTGTCCGTTCCGCAGATCACCCCCATGCAGCGCAGAAAACCCGCTTTCGTTCAAGGGGTCTGCCCATCGAACGGGCAGCGATCGCACCGGGCGGGATGGTTAAAATGCGCGGCAAAGGGTGGGCCGGCGGTTACCCGCGCTTAACCCGATCCGGGCTAGGCTGCCCCCGACCCATCAAGGAAAGGCCCCGCACATGCAGTTCATCGTCGAGGATGTGGACAGCCACCTCCATATCAGCGTGAACGAGCCGCGCATCGACGCGGCCATCGCCACCCAGTTCAAGGACAAGCTGCGCGAGATCGTGAACCGCAACCGCAAGCCCGTCCACCTGGACATGGCGCGGGTCGAGTTCATGGACAGTTCGGGCCTGGGCGCCATGATCGCCGTGCGCAAGGGCCTGCCCGAAAGCCTGCCGCTGGTGCTGCTGGCCCTGACCCCGAATGTCGAAAGGGTGTTCCGCCTGACCCGCATGGACAGCGTGTTCGACATCCGCGCGGCCTGACGGACCGCCCGCTCAGAAGGAGCAAGGGAAATGAATTCGACCGAACCCGACATGCGCCCCGTCCCCGACAGCCAGCCCATGTTCAACCGCGTCCTGCGTGCCAGCCCGGAAACGGTGCGCGGCACGCTGCAGGACATCCGCAGCCGCTTTGCCGACCTGGTGGCCGAGGATACGCTGGGGCGGCTGGAACTGGTCCTGGCCGAGGTGATGAATAACGTGGCCGAACATGCCCCCGACATGGCCGCGGATGGGCAACCGGTGATCCATCTGTGCGTGGTGCGCCATGCGGGCGGGCTGGCCTGTGCGCTGACCGATGACGGGGCGTCGTTGCCCGACGAATGCCTTGCGCCGCGCAACCTGCCGCGCGCGACCGACATGCCCGAAGGGGGGTTCGGCTGGTTCCTTATCCAGGATCTGACGCAGGCGCTGTGCTATTACCGCGAAGGCAGCCGCAACTACCTGGCCTTCAGCGTGCCCTTCGCCTCGGTCAGTTGACCGGCACGCCCAGGTGGTATCGGCCGTTCTCGAACTCGTCGAACATCTCGCCCAGTTCGGGATGCTCCAGCGGTTCGCCCGACAGGTCCAGCTCCAGGTTCTGCTCCGAGACATAGGCGACATAGAAGGTCGCCTCGGTCTCGGCATAGAGATGGTAGAAGGGCTGGTCCTTGGCCGGACGCGCATCCTCGGGGATGGATTCGTACCATTCCTCGGTATTGGCGAATTCGGGGTCCACGTCGAAGATCACGCCGCGAAAGGGGCGGTTGCGGTGACGCACCACCTGGCCCAGGCTGTATTTCGCGATGCGACCCTGCAGCGGCATGTGTTTCGCTTCCATCCCGAATCCCGGCACTTGAAAAGACAGCCCGCCTTCTAGCCGCCGCGGGGCGAACTGTCCACCGCGCGGGCTTCAGGGTGCCTGATCCTCGGGCAGCAGGGGGACGGTCGCGATGGACATCTTGGCCGAGCCTTCGGTCAGTTCGGACCCGTGGGCCAGATAGATCAGCACCCGCGATTCCGCGTCGAAGACCCGCCGCACGCGCAGCGACTTGAAGATCAGCGACCTGCTCTCTCGGAAGACCTCGTCGCCATCCTCGTCCAGCGCGACCCCCGTCAGGTCGATCGGACCGGTGCGCGCACATTCGATCGCGCTGTTGGACGGATCCTCGAACCAGTTCCCCTGGCTGAGGCGGTCGATGACCGACCGGCTGAAGAAGGCCAGGTGGCAGGTGACGCCCGGGATGTCGGGATCGGCGACCGCCTCGATGACGATGTCGTTTCCGACCCAGTCCACGCCGACCTCGGCCACTTCGCGGGCCATCAGGGTCTGGGGCAGAAGGGCGGCGATCAGGATCAGGGGGCGTATCATTCGATCTCCATCGGCTGGCGGCCCTGATCGGTCAGCAGGTCGACCGTGCCCGGACCGATGGCGACGGTGGCCAGCGGGCGGCCGTAGGCGGCCCCGCCGTCGATGTTCAGCCTGTTGCGATAGCGGGTGGGCCGGTCCAGAGCGGTGTGCCCGTGCACGATCAGCGGGCCGAAATCGGCCTCGCTTTCCAGGAAGCCCTTCCGGATCCAGACGAGGTCGTGTTCCTGCTGGTCGGTCAGGCCCACGCCGGGACGGATGCCCGCATGGACGAACAGGGCCAGCGGGTGCAGATACCACAGCGGCAGGGTCGCCAGGAAATCCGAATGGGCCTGCGGCACCGTGCGGCGGGCGTCGTCCAGCACCTGGTGATGGGGTCGGTCGATATCGACGCCATAGGATTCCAGCGTCGCACGCGCCCCCAGGCCCGCATGGTCCAGCCAGTGCTGCCCCGAGGACAGGCCGGGGTCGATCCAGTCGGGGGTGTTCAGGAATGCCGGCAGGAAGCGGTCGTGATTGCCGCGGGTGACGACCCAGTTGCGGCCGTCGCGGCGCCCTTGCAGCAGGTGTTCCACCACGCCGCGCGAATCCGGGCCGCGGTCGATCAGGTCGCCGACATGGACGATCAGCGCGTCCTGTCCGCCGTCGCGGAAGATCCGCTCATGCGCGGCCCTCAGCAGGTCGATCTGTCCGTGGATGTCGCCAATCGCGTAAACTTGCATCGCATTCCCCGCCCTTGGCGCGGCGGGCCGTGCCGCGCCCCCCTTGGGTAGGGGGGCACGGCAGCGAGGTCAAACCTCGAATTGCAGGGCGCGGGCCTGCAGGAACTTGCCGGTGCCTTCCAGCGCGGCCAGGACCTCGGGGCTGACGGCATCGTCCAGGTACAGGATCGCGATGGCGTCGCCGCCCTGATCCGCACGGCCCAGGGTGAAGTTCGCGATGTTGACGCCCAGCCCGCCCAGGGTCGAACCCAGTGCGCCGATGACGCCCGGCACGTCCTTGTTGCGGGTGTACAGCATGTGCGCGCCCACCTCGGCGTCGATGTTGATGCCGCGGATCTGGATGAAGCGCGGCTTGCCGTCGCTGAAGACCGCGCCCGCGATCGAGCGTTCGCGCGTGGCGGTGACGCAGGTCACCTTCACGTACCCCTCGTAGACGCCGCCCTTGCCCTGCGTCGTGGTCGAGACCTGCACGCCGCGTTCCTTGGCCATGACCGGGGCCGAGACCATGTTCACGTCCGGGTTCGTCGCCTGCATCACGCCCGACAGCACGGCCGCGTTCAGCGCGTTCAGGTTCATCTCGGACGCGACACCGTCATAGAGGATGTTCACGGCCTTGATCGGCTCGTCGGTCATCTGGCCCACGAAGGCGCCCAGGTGGCCTGCCAGCTTGATCCAGGGGCCCATGACGGCGGCTTCCTCGGCGGTGACCGAGGGCATGTTCAGCGCGTTCTGCACGGCGCCCGTCAGCAGATAGTCCGACATCTGCTCGGCGACCTGAAGGGCCACGTTTTCCTGCGCCTCGGTGGTCGAGGCGCCCAGGTGCGGGGTCACGACGACGTTCGGCAGGTTGAACAGCGGGCTTTCGGTCGCGGGCTCGACGGCGAAGACGTCGAAGGCGGCACCGGCGACGCGGCCCTCCTTCAGGGCGTCGGCCAGCGCGTCCTCGTCCACCAGGCCGCCGCGTGCGCAGTTCACGATGCGGACGCCCGGCTTCAGCTTGGCGATGTTCTCGCGCGAAAGGATGTTCTTTGTCTTCTCGGTCAGCGGCACGTGGAAGGTGATGAAATCGGCCTTGCCCAGCAGCTCGTCCAGCTCGACCTTGGTGACGCCCAGTTCCTTGGCGCGTTCCTCGGACAGGAAGGGATCGAAGGCCAGGACCTTCATGTGCAGGCCGAGCGCGCGGTCGATCACGATCGAACCGATATTGCCCGCCCCGATCACGCCGAGCGTCTTGTTGAACAGCTCGACGCCCATGAAGCGGCTCTTTTCCCACTTGCCGGCATGGGTGCTGACGCTGGCTTCGGGCAGCTGGCGGGCGACCGCGAACATCATCGCGATGGCGTGTTCGGCGGTGGTGATCGAGTTGCCGAAGGGCGTGTTCATCACGATGACGCCCTTCTTGCTGGCGGCGGGGATGTCCACGTTGTCGACACCGATGCCCGCGCGGCCCACGACCTTCAGGTTGGTCGCGTTCTCCAGCAGCTTCTCGGTGACCTTGGTGGCCGAGCGGATGGCAAGGCCGTCATACTGGCCGATCACCTCGGCCAGCTTTTCCTTGTCCTTGCCCAGATCGGGCAGGTAATCCACCTCGACCCCGCGATCGCGGAAGATCTGGACGGCGGTTTCCGACAGCTTGTCGGACACGAGAACCTTCGGCATGGCGTTCATCCTTTGCATGCGGCATCCGGGCAGCTGCCTCGCGGATGCTGTGTTCGTTTGGGAAACGGGGGGCGCGGGGCCCCCGGAAATCCGCTTATTGCGCGGCCAGTTCGGCGCGATAGGCCCATTCGACCCAGGGCATCAGCGCCGCGACATCGGCGGTTTCAACCGTCGATCCGCACCAGATGCGCAGGCCCGCGGGCGCGTCGCGATAGGCGCCGGCGTCCAGCGCCACGCCTTCCTTCTCCAGCCGCTTGGCGACGGCCTTGGCGAAGGCCGCACCGTCCTTGATGGCCGGATCGGTGAATTTCACGCAGACGCTGGTCGTCGATGCGGTGGCGGGATCGGCGGCCAGGTTCGCGATCCAGTCCTTGTCGGCGATGAAGTCCGCGACCGCCTTGGCATTCGCGTCGGCACGCGCCACGAGGCCCTTCAGCCCGCCCAGGCCCTCGGCCCATTTCAGCGCCACGAGGTAATCCTCGACCGCCAGCATGGACGGGGTGTTGATCGTCTCGCCCTTGAAGATGCCCTCGATCAGCTTGCCGCCCTTGGTCAGGCGGAAGATCTTGGGCAGGGGACGGTCGGGGGTATAGGATTCGAGACGCTCGACGGCGCGGGGCGACAGGATCAGCACGCCATGCGCGCCTTCGCCGCCCAGCACCTTCTGCCAGCTGAAGGTGGTCACGTCCAGCTTGTCCCAGGGCAACTCCATCGCGAAGGCCGCGCTGGTCGCGTCGCAGATGGTCAGGCCCGCGCGGTCCGCCGGGATCGCATCGCCGTTCGGCACGCGCACGCCGCTGGTGGTGCCGTTCCAGGTGAAGACCACGTCGCGGTCGAAATCGACTTCGGCCAGGTCGACGATATGGCCGTAATCGGCCTTGCGGACGGTGGCGTCCAGCTTCAGCTGCTTGACGGCGTCGGTGACCCAGCCTTCGCCGAAGCTTTCCCAAGCCAGCATTTCCACGGGGCGTTCGCCCAGCATGGTCCACATCGCCATCTCGACCGCGCCGGTGTCGGAACCGGGGACGATGCCGATGCGGTAGTCGTCGGGGACGCCCAGGACCTTGCGGGTCAGGTCGATCGCCTCGGCCAGCTTGGACTTGCCGACGGCGGAACGGTGCGAACGGCCAAGGGGCGCGTCCGACAGCATGTTCAGATCGTATTGGGGAATCTTGGCGCAGGGGCCGGACGAGAAACGCGGGTTTGCCGGCCGCGTGGCCGGGATCGGATGATCGCTCATGTGCTTAGCCTTCCAGCTAGAAGCCCTTCGTTGGGGAAGGGTGTCCCGCTGACGGAAATAGGGCCACGGCATCACTGGCGCAAGAAAAAACTTTGGCCTAGACGATGTGCAGTCAGGAAAGGATCGCCCGCATGTTCACCGTTTCGCTGATCGCCGCGCCTGCCGCGGCCAATCTGGACCAGGATCTTCCCGGCGGGCTTGCCGCCCAGTGGCACGGCAGCGATCCGCGCTGGCTTGCCCCCGGAATCGCTGCGGAATTCGACGTGGCGACCGTGCCGTCGGACCTGGACCGGGTCTGGTCGGACCTGCAGCAGATCGGCATCGACCTGGCGATCCAGCCCGCGCAGGGCCGCCGCAAGCGCATCCTGCTGGCGGACATGGATTCGACCATGATCGCGCAGGAATGCATCGACGAGCTTGCCGATGTCGCGGGCGTCGGCGAACGCGTCGCCGACATCACCGCCCGCGCCATGAACGGCGAGCTGAACTTCCACGAGGCGCTGGTCGAGCGCGTCGGCCTGCTGGCCGGCCTGCCCGAGGGCACCATCCAGGAGGTGCTGGCCAGCCGCATCACCATGGCCCCCGGCGGGCAGGTGCTGGTGGCGACCATGCGCGCCCACGGGGCCTATGCGGCGCTGGTCTCGGGCGGGTTCACGGCCTTTACCGAATCGGTCGCGGCGCAGCTGGGCTTCGACGAGAACCGCGCCAACACGCTGTTGGCCGAGGATGGCGTCCTGACCGGCCATGTCGCGCTGCCCGTCCTGGGCCGCGAGGCCAAGGTCGAGGCGCTGGAGGAGATCGCCGCAAGGCTGGGCCTGACCCCCGAGGATGTGCTGGCCGTGGGCGACGGGGCGAACGATCTGGGGATGATCCAGATGGCGGGCGCGGGCGTCGCGCTGCACGCCAAGCCCGCCGTCGCCGCGCAGGCGCAGCTGCGGATCAATCACGGCGACCTGACCGCGCTTCTGTATCTGCAAGGCTATGCCGCATCCGATTTCGTGACGGCATAAGCCCATGCTGGACCTGACATTCGATCTGTTCCTGCTGCTGGTGGCGGCGGGTTTCGCGGCGGGCTTCATCGACAGCATCGCGGGGGGCGGCGGGTTGATCACCGTGCCCGCGCTGATGCTGGCGGGCATCCCGCCCGCGCAGGCGCTGGCCACGAACAAGGTGCAGGGCCTGTTCGGGGCGGGAACCGCTGCCATCAGCTATGCCCGCCGCGGTCTGGTCGATCTGCGCAGCCAGTGGCGGCAGGCGGCGATCGCGGGCGTGGCGGGGGCCGTGGGCGCGGCGCTGATCTCGTCGGTGCCGACGGACGGGCTGCGGCTGCTGCTGCCGGTGATCCTGATCGGCATCGCGCTGTTCTTCGCGCTCAAGCCCGGCCTGAACGACCTGGACCGCATCCGCCGGATGGGGGCGGGGATGTTCGCCGCGACCATCGTGCCGCTGGTGGGCTTCTATGACGGGCTGATCGGGCCGGGGGCGGGGGCGTTCTACATGATCGGCTTCGTGACCTTGGCCGGATACGGCGTGCTGAAGGCGACGGCGCATACCAAGCTGCTGAACTTCGCGTCGAACCTGGGCGGGCTTGCTGCCTTTGCGCTGGTGGGCAAGCCGCTGTGGCTGCTTGGCCTTGCGATGGGGGCCGCGCAGATCGCGGGTGCGATGCTGGGTGCGCGGCTGGCCTCGCGGATCGGGTCGCGGCTGATCAAGCCGCTGCTGGTCGCGACCTCGTCCATCCTTGCGGTCCGGCTGATCTGGCAGATGGTCTGAGCCCGCGTCGCCGACGCCCGCTCTGCCAAGGGGCGCCGGCCTTCGCGCATCGCGGGACTAGGGGGACGATCCCGTGGCCCCAGCCTAGCGCGGGAATGCCACGGTAACGTGACGATTCGCGGGCGGGTCGCAGCTCAGTTCGGGAATCCGGGCGCAAGGCGCATCTCGCCCGTCGCGATGCCGCGCCAGTTCACGATCGGATCGGTCAACACGCGCCCGATGACCGGCGCATTGCGGTCGATCACGCCCAGATAGCGCACCAGCGCCGTGATCGCGGCCTCGGAGGCGCGGGTCGCACCGTCGGTGATCTTCAGCGCAAGGCCCATCCCCTCGTCCGGCAGGATCGCCACGAAGACGGCCTCGGCCCCGGTCTTGGCGGCGACGCGCCCGCGGCCCGCGCGCATCAGTTCGGTGCAGACGCGCCCCTCGCCCGCTACCATCTCGGGATGGGTGCGCATCGCATCGACCAGGCGGCCCATCGCACGCCCCCGCAGATCGTCGCGCGGGGTGGCGAACTGCGCCATCGCGCGCGCCAGCCCGGTCAGCGAACAGGCCCAGTTCGGCGCCGAGCAGCCGTCGATCCCGAAGCCCGGGCTTTCCTCGCCCGTCACCTCTTCGAAGGCGGTCCGGACGGCCTGCTGCACGGGGTGGTCGACGCAAGTATAGTCCGCGTCGCCGCCCAGGTGGCGGTTCAGCGTCAGAAAGCCCGCATGCTTGCCCGAGCAGTTGTTGTGCAGTTGCGAGGGCGCATGGCCGCCGCAGGTCAGCCGGTGGCGTTCGTCCCGGTCGCGGGGCAGGTGGCAGCCGCAGCGCAGGTCGCCCTCGGCCATCCCGAGGCCGTGCAGCCAGTCGCCGACCGCATCGACATGCATCGCCGCGCCCGAATGGCTGGCGCAGGCCAGCGCCAGCTGCCGGTCGGTCAGGCCGGCGGCGTCGGCGGCGCCGCTCTCGATCAGGGGCAGGGCCTGGATCATCTTGCAGGACGATCGGGGCAGGATCACCTCGGATGGGTTGCCCCATGCCTCGACCACGCCCTGGCGGTCGCAGATGACGGCATGGCCGCGATGCACGCTCTCGCACAGGTCGCCGCGCCACAATTCTATCATTTCGGCTGGTTGCATGCCCCGTCCCCCCTGACAATTGCGCGATATGTGGAAGCATGGCCTTTATCGGCACATGATTTTCGCTATCCTGATCGGAGATGGTTGAAAAGACCACTCCAATCGGGAACAACGCCCGTTGAAGCGGCGAAACGAATGGCAGGAGGCCAGAGCATGTTTACCACCACGCTGCGCGGCATCGGCGCCAGCCTGATCCTGATCGCGGGGATGGGTTCGGCGATGGCGCAGGAATCGACGAATGTGGTCGCCACGGAAGGCGACTGGACGGTCTTCGCCGCGGACAATCCGCGCGAATGCTGGGCGGTTTCGCCCCCGAAATCCACGCTGAACACCAAGGACGGCCAGCCGGCCGAGGTGACGCGCGGGGACATCCGGCTCTATGTCGCGTATCGTCCGGGCCAGGCCGGCGAGGTGTCCTTTACCGGCGGTTATCCCTTCGCGCCCGATTCGACGGTCGAGGTCGATATCGGCGGTCGCAAGTTCAACCTGTTCACCGAAGGCGAGAGCGCCTGGACCGGCAGCCCCTCGGACGACCAGGCGCTGGTCGGCGCGCTGCGTGCGGGTGCGACCGCGGTCGTGACCGGGCGTTCGGCGCGCGGCACCACGACCAAGGACACGTTCAGCCTGTCGGGCATCACCGCGGCGACGAACACCGCGCAGGAACGCTGCAAGTAAGCCGCGCGGCCATTCGGCCACGCCAAGGCTGTTATGCATCCCGGATGGGGCGGATCGGTTGATTTCCGCCCCTCTTTGGCTTATGTGCCAGTCTTCGCCCCATTCACATGCCAAACTTACCGGTGATCCCATGAACGCTCCGATCACGCAGGACGTGCTGACCATTCCCCGCAAGCTGCCGGAAGGCGGATTGACGAACATCGTCGGCCTGACCCGCGACCAGCTGCGCGACGCGCTGATCGAGGCCGGCACCCCCGAGAAGCAGGCCAAGATGCGCGTGGGCCAGGTCTGGCAGTGGGTCTATTACTGGGGCGTGCGCGACTTCGCCCAGATGACGAACCTGGCCAAGGACTACCGCGCCATGCTGGCCGAGCGGTTCGAGATCGCCCTGCCCGAGATCGTGACCCGCCAGATCAGCACCGACGGCACGCGCAAGTACCTGCTGCGCATCGCCGGCGGTCACGAGGTCGAGGCCGTCTACATCCCCGAGGAAGGCCGCGGCACGCTGTGCGTCAGCAGCCAGGTCGGCTGCACGCTGACCTGTTCCTTCTGCCACACCGGCACCCAGAAGCTGGTCCGCAACCTGACCGCCGGGGAAATTGTCGGCCAGCTGATGCTGGTGCGCGACGATCTGGGCGAATGGCCCGAACAGGGCAAGCCCAAGGACGAACAGCGCCTCGTCAGCAACATCGTCCTGATGGGCATGGGCGAGCCGCTGTACAATTTCGATAATGTCCGCGACGCCATGCGCGTCGTCATGGACGGCGAGGGGCTGTCGCTGTCGCGCCGCCGCATCACGCTGTCCACCAGCGGCGTCGTGCCGGAAATCGCCCGCACCGCCGAAGAGATCGGCTGCCTGCTGGCCATCAGCTTCCACGCCACCACCGACGAGGTGCGCAACAAGCTGGTCCCGATCAACAAGCGCTGGAACATCCAGACGCTGCTGGATGCGCTGCGCGACTATCCGCGCCTGTCCAACAGCGAACGCATCACCTTCGAATACGTGATGCTGGACGGCGTGAACGACAGCGACGAGGACGCGCGCCGGCTGGTCAAGCTGATCCGCGGCATCCCGGCCAAGATCAACCTGATCCCGTTCAACCCCTGGCCCGGCGCACCCTACGACCGCTCCAGCTGGGACCGGATCGAGGCCTTTGCCGACATCGTCTACAAGGCGGGCTATGCCAGCCCCATCCGCACCCCGCGCGGAGAGGATATCATGGCCGCCTGCGGCCAGCTGAAATCCGCGACCGAGCGGGGCCGCAAGTCCAAGGCCCAGATCGACGCCGAGGCGGCGGGCTGAGAACGACAAAGGGGCGCCGATCCGGCGCCCCTTCGCATTTGCGCGATCAGCAGGGTTTCGGCCAGCCGTCGATGATCTCGATGGCCTCGTCCGCGGTCTCGACATAGCGGATCAGGTCCAGATCCTCCTCCGAGATGGTGCCTGCCTTGGCCAGCGCCTTCCAGTTGATGATCTCCTCCCAGAACTCCTTGCCGAACAGCAGGATGGGTACGCGGGCCATGCGCCGGGTCTGCACCAGGGTCAGCGTCTCGAACAGCTCGTCCATGGTGCCGAAGCCGCCGGGGAAGACGGTGACCGCGCGGGCGCGCATCAGGAAATGCATCTTCCGGATCGCGAAATAGTGGAAGTTGAAGCACAGGTCGGGCGTCACGTATTCGTTCGGCGCCTGTTCATGGGGCAGCACGATGCCCAGCCCGATGGACTGGCCGCCTGCCTGGTCGGCGCCCATGTTCCCGGCCTCCATCACGCCGGGGCCGCCGCCCGTGCAGACGACGTATTCACGGCCATAGCTGTCGAGGCTGCGCTCGGTCATCTTGCGGGCGAAGATGCGGGCCTCGTCGTAATATTTCGACAGCGCGCCCAGGGTGGGCGTGCGGGCCTCGTCGGCGCGGTCGGGCGCGGGGATGCGGGCGCCGCCGAAGATCACCACGGTCGATTCGATGCCGCGTTCGTCCATGATCATCTGCGGCTTCAGCAGCTCCAGCTGCAGGCGCACGGGGCGCAGCTCCTCGCGCAGCAGGAAATCCTCGTCGGTGAAGGCCAGCCTGTAGGCGGGCGCGCGGGTCTGCGCGGTCTGCGGGATGCGCTTGGCGCGGACGACGTCCTCGTCGCTGTGGGTAAAGCTGTGGGCGCGTTCTTCTTCGGCCATGTCGTTCATTCCTGCCTCGGTATCTTCCGGCGCATGCCCTGCGCATTGCGCGGGCCATGCGTGACCCTTATAGCCCAGTGGTGACAGTTTCCGTCCCAACCGACAAGAGAGAGCCGCGATGACCGAAGCACTGGAAAACGCCATCGAAGCCGCGTGGGAAGCCCGCGCCGACATCACCAGCGCAACCACCGGAGAGGTGCGCGACGCCGTGACCGAGGTCCTGTCGGCGCTGGACGACGGCAGCCTGCGCGTGGCCGAGAAGCGCGGCGACGACTGGCATGTGAACCAGTGGGCCAAGAAGGCCGTGCTGCTGTCCTTCCGCCTGAACGACATGGAAGAGATGTCGGGCGGCCCGCAGGGCAGCAACTGGTGGGACAAGGTGCCGTCGAAATTCGCGGGCTGGGGCGAGGCCCAGTGGAAGGACGCGGGCTTCCGCGCGGTTCCGGGCGCGATCGTCCGCCGCAGCGCCTTCGTAGGCAAGGGCGCCGTGCTGATGCCCTCCTTCGTGAACCTGGGCGCCCATGTGGGCGAGGGCACGATGGTCGATACCTGGGCGACCGTCGGCAGCTGCGCGCAGATCGGCAAGAACGTCCACCTGTCGGGCGGCGTCGGAATCGGCGGTGTGCTGGAACCCCTGCAGGCGGGTCCGACCATCATCGAGGATGGCTGCTTCATCGGCGCGCGTTCCGAGGTGGTCGAGGGCGTGATCGTCCGCGAGGGTGCCGTGCTGGGCATGGGCGTCTATATCGGGCAGTCGACCAAGATCGTGGACCGCGAGACGGGCGAGGTCATGTATGGCGAAGTGCCCGCGGGCTCGGTCGTGGTCTCGGGCTCGATGCCGTCGAAGAACGGCGTGCACCTGTATTGTGCGGTGATCGTGAAGCGGGTGGATGCCAAGACCCGCGCCAAGACCTCGGTCAACGAGCTGCTGCGCGACTGATCCCGGCGCGAACCGCAGGCCCCCGCGATGCGTTGCGGGGGCTGGCTGCACGAGAGGGGCGATGGACGCGCAGGACAGTATCGAGGAATTGATCGAGCGGATCGGCGAGGCCGCGACGGGCGAGGAGACGAGCCTGCGCGAGGTCGTCGAGGCCCTGGGGCAGCGATCGCTTGCGGCCTATCTGCTGGTGCCGTCGCTGGCGGTGCTGTCGCCGCTGTCGGGCGTGCCGCTCTTCTCGACGATCTGCGGGGCGGCGATCTTTCTCATCTCGGCGCAGATGCTGATGCGGCGCGATCACTTGTGGCTGCCGGACATCCTGATGCGGCGCAGGCTGCCGTCGAAGCGGCTGGAGGCGGCGGTCCGGTGGATGCGCGGACCCGCGCGGTTTCTCGACCGGATCACGGCGCGGCGCATCGGGTTCCTGGTGCACAGGCCGTTCATCTGGGTGACGCAGGCGATGTGCCTGATCGCGGGGCTGGTCATGCCGGTGCTGGAGCTGGTCCCCTTCACCTCGTCCATCCTGGGCGGGATGGTCAGCATGTTGGCATTGGGGATGCTGGCACGCGACGGGGTGTTCACGATCCTTGGATTTGCCGCGATCGGCGGTCTCTATTCCGGGCTGACGACGCTGCTGCACTGAACCGCGGCCGATGGGACGGGTGCGCGCGGACCGGCCATCGAGGCCGGACCGCGCGCCGCCACGGCGTCGGCCTCGATGGCCGACACCGTGGCGATCCCCCGATCAGCTGTCGGGGCGCACCTTGGCGGCGGTTCCGCCGGCGAAGGCTGCCAGCCGCTCGCGCGCGGCGTCCTGCGTGTTCACCACCCCCGCGACGACCGCCTCGGCATAGGCCGCATCCAGCGCGCTCATGTTCTGCATGTGGCTGATGGCCGAGCAGATGGCGAAGTTCGACAGGGCCGGGTTCTGCGCCGCCCGTTCCGCCAGCTCGCGCGCCTTCGTCTCGGGGTCCTCGACCAGGTACTGGCACAGCCCGACCGAAACGGCCTCGTCGCCTGCATAGAGCCTGCCCGTCAGCATCATGTCGATCATCCGCGCCTTGCCGATCAGGTCCGCGACGCGGATCGTCGCGCCGCCCCCGGTGAACAGGCCGCGCTGTCCTTCGGGCAGCCCGAAATAGCAATCGGGCCCCGCGACACGGATATGCGCCGCCGATGCCAGTTCCAGCCCGCCGCCGACGACCGCGCCCTTCAGCGCCGCGATGACCGGCACCCCGCCATATTCCATCTTGTTGAACGCCTCGTGCCAGCGCATGCAGACGCGCATGAAATCCGCGGCCGAGCGTTCCTCGCGGTGATGTTCGACCAGGTCCAGGCCCGCGCAGAAATGCGGCCCCTCGGCGCGCAGGATCGCGGCGCGGATGCCCTCGTGGGGCAGGGCCGCGAAGATGTCGACCAGTTCCTCGATGGTGGCGATGTCCAGCGCGTTGCGCTTGGCCGGGCGGTTCAGCGTCACCGTGGCGATGCCCATGCCGTCCACGTCCAGCGCGATGTTGCGCAGTTCCAGATCCGCAAGCTTGCGCATCCCGTTCCTCCTCTTCCCTCGTGCGGAAGGCTTAGCTGCCGATGAGGGACATGACCAGCGGGATGGTCGCGATGCCGAACGCGGTCGAGATCAGGATCGCCGCCGATGTCCGCTGTTCGGCCAGCCCGAAATGCTGCGCCAGGATATAGACGTTTCCCGCCACCGGCAGGGCGGCGGCGGCGACCATGACGCCCGCCGCGAAGGGATCCACCCCGAAGGCGCGCGCCGCGATCCACACCGCCAGCGGGTGCAGCACCAGCTTGGCCGTGCCCAGCCAGCCCGACACCGCGACCCGGCCCAGCCGCAGCCCCGCAAGGCTGGCGCCGATGGCGAACAGCGCACCCGGCGTCGCGGCGGCGCCCAGGATCGACAGGAACTCGTCCAGCGGGCGCGGCATGGGCAGGTCCGCCCCCGCCCAGGCCAGTCCCGCCGCCATCGACAGGATCATGGGGTTGGACGCGATGCCGCGCGCGATGGGGCGCAGCGTGCGCAGCCTGATTCCTCCGCTGCGCGAGGCATGCACGATCAGCGTGATCAGGGTCGAGAAGACGATGGTGTCGATGGTCAGCACCATCAGCACCGGCCCGACCGCGGCCTCGCCCAGCAGTACGACCAGCATCGGCACGCCCAGAAAGCCGGTATTCCCGATCATGCAACATTGCGCCTCCATCGCGGCCTCGGGGGTCGACAGGCCCCGCCAGCGTGCGACGGACATGCCCACCGCCCAGACGGCCAGCGATCCCAGCAGATAGGCGGCGGCGAAGCGCGGATCGAAGATCGCGCCCAGGTCCAGCCCCGCGGCAAAGCGGAACAGCATGGCCGACAGGGCGAACCAGAAGACGAAGCGGGTCAGCCATGCCGCACCCTCGGGCGGGAAGAAGCGGATGCGCGATGCCAGCCAGCCAAGGCCGATCAGCCCGAAGAAGGGCAGCGTCTTCAGAAAGACCTCGAACATTGGACCCCCCGGTCGGGCCGGGGGTCAGCCCTGTCCGATCAGCACCCCCACCGCCAGCACCAGACCACCGCCCAGCACGACTTGCAAGGTGGCCCGCCAGAAGGGCGTGGCCATCCAGCGGCTCTGGATCCAGGCGATGGCCCACAGCTCGATCGCGACGAACAGGATCGCGATGGTCGTGGCCAAGGTGAAATCCGGGATCAGGTAGGGCAGCGCATGGCCGAGGCCCCCCACCATCGTCATCACCCCCGAGGCGATGCCGCGCTTGATCGGCGATCCACGCCCCGAGATGACGCCGTCGTCGGATGCGGCCTCGGTGAAGCCCATGCTGATCCCCGCGCCGACGCTGGCGGCCAGGCCGACCAGGAATGTCGTCCAGGGGTCCTGCGTCGCGAAGGCGGTCGCGAAGATCGGCGCCAGCGTCGAGACGCTGCCATCCATCAGCCCCGCCAGCCCCGGCTGGATCCAGGTCAGGACGAAGTTGCGATGCGCGACGGCGTCCTCCTCGGCGCGGGCCTCGGGGGTCAGGTGGGTCTCGGACAGCTCGCCCGCGCGATCCTCGTGGCCGCGCTCGGCGGCGGCCAAGTCGCCCAGCAGCTTGCGGGTCGTGGCGTCCTGGCAGCGCTGCGCGGCATGGGCATAGAATTCGGCCGCATCGCGTTCCATGCCCGCCGCCTCGGCGCGGATCGCCTCCAGCGACAGGTTCTGCATCATCCATGCGGGCCTGCGCGACAGGTAGCCCGCGACATGTTCGCGCCGGATCACCGGGATCGCGTCGCCGAAGCGGTCGGTGAAGCGGTCGATCAGCAGGCGGCGATGCCCGTCCTCCTCGGCGGCCATGCCCTCGAACACGGCGGCGGTCGCGGGGAAATCGTCGCGCAGCTCGACCGCCCAGTTGCGATAGATGCGGGCGTCGTCCTCCTCGGAGGCGATGGCAAGCGCCAGGATCTCTCGTTCCGACAGGTCGGACAGGCGCTTGCGGCTGGACAGGAAGGGCAGGGTCATGGCGCGGCCTTGGCAGGGTTGCGGACCGACCTTGCGACGGTGAACTCGGTCACGCCGCCGGGCAGGTCCCGTTGCGCGATCATGGCATGACCGGCCTCGTGGCAGAAATGCGGCAGATCGACCAAGGCCATGCGGTCGGTCGTGCGGATGCGGACCATCGCGCCGGGATCGGCGGCCTCCAGCGCCTTGCGCAGGCGCAGGACGGGCAGGGGGCACAGCAGGTCGCGCGCATCCAGCGGCGGCACCAGCTGCGCCAGGGCCCAGGGGCGGGCCTGCGACGGTTCGATCCGCTGCGCCAGATCGCCCGCGAATTCGGCGAATGCATCGGCCTGCTGGCGCGGCACGTACAGGATGACGGGCAGGTCGCGATCCATCGCATCCGCGATCAGGGCGACGAAGCCGCGGCCCGCGACCTCTTGCCGGGCGAATTTCGGCACGATCACCAGCTGCGCATGTGCCAGCCCCGGCAGCGCGGTCGCCGCCGCCTGTTCCAGCGCGCCCGGGTCCAGCCGGCAGCCCTGCGCCCCCGGCCCGAGCGATTGCGAGATGCGAAACCGGGGCGCGTCCAGCCCAAGCGCCTCGACCTCCATGTCGCAGGGGCGGTCCGGGCCAAGATCGTGGTTGTGCTGCACCGCGCCGCCCAGCCGGGCGCCCATGCGCTGCAGGTCGCGTGCCAGGTCGACCAGCAGCCGGTCGGCCATGCCGGGTGCGTCCCCGGCGGCAGAGGTGAACCAGGCCAGCATTCGATCATCCCCCATGATGCAGCGGCCCCAAGCCTTATCCGATCGCGCGGCGCTTGGCGACATTGCGCGACGGCATGTGACGGGACGGCTTTTCGTCGCCGTTCCGCCCGCGTATGACTTGCGCCATGAGCATCGATACCGACGTGATCGCCCGCATCCGGGCCCTGTGTGACGGCGAGACCGACGAGGTCGCGCTGATGGCCACCATCGCCTGCGAACTGCACCATTCCGACGACCGCTTCGACTGGACCGGCTTCTACCGCGTGACGGGCCCCGAGCTGCTGAAGATCGGCCCCTACCAGGGCGGGCACGGCTGCCTGGTGATCCCCTTCGCCCGCGGCGTCTGCGGCGCCGCCGCACGCGAGAAACGCACCCAGCTCGTGGCCGATGTCGAGGCATTCCCCGGCCATATCGCCTGTTCCAGCAGCACGCGGTCGGAAATCGTGCTGCCGGTGATCGGTCGCGAGGGGCGCCTGATCGGCGTGCTGGACATCGACAGCGACCGGCCCGACGCATTCGACCAGACCGACGCCGATCGTCTGGAAGCCATCCTGGCCGAGGTCTTCGGCGACCTCTGATTTCCCGAAGCGGAGCGTGACATGATCTGGGACACCATCGCCAACATCCCCGCCAGCCAGCTGCTGCCTTTCATCCTGGGCGGGCTGGTCCTGAACTTCGCCCCCGGCCAGGACGTGTTCTTCGCCAGCGCCTGCGGCATCCAGGGCGGGCCGCGCGCGGGCGCCTGGGCGGGCTTCGGTGTGGGACTGGGCGTGCTGATGCACGTGACGCTGGCGACGGTGGGCCTGGGCGCGGTCGTCGCCGCCCACCCCGAGGCGCTGCGCGCGATCAAGTATGCGGGCGCAGCCTATCTTCTGTGGCTGGCCTGGAAAAGCTGGAATGCAGGAGAGATTGACCCGAGCGCGCGCGGCAGCGTGCGCGTCTGGAACATCATCCGCCGCGGGTTTTTGTCGAACGCGCTGAACCCCAAGCCGGTGCTGTTCATGCTGGCCTTCCTGCCGCAGTTCACCAATGCCGCCTGGGGGCCGATCTGGCAGCAGATCCTGGGCCTCGGCCTGATCTTCGCCTTCACCGGCACGCTGGTCACCATCGGCTATGGCATCGTCGGCGGGGTTGCGGGGCAGGTCATCGGCAAGCGGCTGGGCCTGGTGAACCGGATCGCGGCGGTGATGTTCGCGGGGCTGGCCATCCGGCTGGTGGCCAAGTAACCCCGGGGCATGAGTAATTTAGGTGGCATGAGCGATTTCGTCTATGATCCGCCCCCGGGCGCCCCGCGCGTGATCCATGCCGATCACGAGGTGCTGGTGGTCGAGAAACCCTCGGGGCTGCTGTCCGTGCCGGGCCGGGGCGAGGATCGGGCGGATTGCCTGATCGCCCGCCTGCGAGAGGCGTTCCCGACAGTGCTGCTGGTCCACCGGCTGGATCTGGACACCTCGGGGGTGATGGTCTTCGGCCTGACGCCCCATGCGCAGCGCCACCTGTCCAAGCAGTTCGAGGAACGGCGCACCAAGAAGGTCTATGTCGCGCGCCTGCATGGACGGCTGGAGCCGCGCACGGGCCGGGTCGATCTGCCGCTGATCGTGGACTGGCCGAACAGGCCGCGCCAGAAGGTCGATCTCGACGAGGGCCGCCCCGCCCAGACCGATTGGCGCGTGGTGCGCGCGGACGATGCGGAAACCCGCGTCCGGCTGATGCCCGTCACGGGCCGCAGCCACCAGCTGCGCGTGCACATGGCGGAAACGGGGCACGCGATCCTGGGCGATCCGCTCTATGCCACGGGCGAGGCGCGGGACCATCCGCGCCTGATGCTGCATGCCGAGAGCCTGCGTTTCGCCCATCCCGACGGGGGCGTGCAGCAAGGCTTCACCTCGCCCGCACCGTTCTAGCGGCCCATCGCGCGATCCAGGGAAAGACCGCCAGCATCGCCACGATGGCGATGATGCGGGGGCCCACGATGTCGCGCACGCGCTCGATCTCGGCGATCTGGGTGCCGGCGGCGACCAGGATGGCGCTGTTCGGCAGCACGCCCAATGCGGTGACGGCGGCATAGCCGCGCATCGTCATCCGCGACAGGCCCGACAGCAGGTTCAGCACGAAGAAGGGCAGCCCCGGCGTCAGTCGCAGGCTGAGAAGCGCCAGCAGCCCGTTCTCGGCCACGCGGGCATCCAGCCTGTCGGCCCGTGCGCCCATCAGCCGCCTGACGGGGCCGTTCAGCCAGTACCGGCCCAGGGCAAAGGTCAGCAGCGCCGCGATCATGGTGCCCGCCACCACCAGCGCCATCGCCAGCCAGAAGCCGAAGACCGCGCCGCCGATCAGCGCCATCGGCACGATGACCGGCAGGGGCAGCGACGCGCCGATCCCCACGATCAGCACGAAGAACAGCAATGACAGGGCGGGGTTCGCGTCGCGCCATGCCTCGGCGCGGATCAGCAGGATGCGCAACTGGTCCAGATCGGCCTGCAGCGCCGACAGCGACGGCCACAGGATGGGTGCCCCGGCGATGACGACCCCAAGGGCCAGCAGCACCAGGACGCCCTTGATGGCTGGGTTCACTCTTCGCCGTTCGGATACCAATTGGCAATCACCACTTCCGCGCCCGAGCCGCCAGCTTCGACCGCCTTCGCGAATGCGTCAAGGTCGCTGCCGCGGTGGTGATAGGGATAGACCACGCGCGGCGCGAAGGCGGTCACGGCCTCGGCCGCCTGTTCGACGGTCATGGTATAGGGCAGGTTCATCGGCAGGAACGCCACCTCGATATCGGTCAGGGCGCGCAGTTCCGGCGTGTCCTCGGTATCGCCCGCGATCAGGAAGCGCTTGTCGCCGATGGTCAGGATATAGCCGTTGTCGCGACCCTGCGGGTGGAACTTCAGCCGGTCCTCCGTGATGTTGTAGGCGGGGATGGCCTCGATCGGCAGGTCCAGCGCGGTGCCGGTATCGCCGTTGGCCATGACCGTGACGCGTTCGCGCATCGCCTGCGGAAGCATGTCGGCCACGGCAGGGTTGGTGATCATCGGCACCTCGGGCAGGGCGTCCAGCGTCGGCTGGTCATAGTGGTCGCCATGTTCGTGGGTGATCAGGATCAGGTCGGGCGCGGGCAGTTCTGCATATGCCTCGGCGCCGCCGACCGGATCGACGAAGATCACCCCCGAGGGCGTTTCCCAGACCATGCTGGCGTGATCGACGGCATGGATCACCACGTCGCCGGCCTCGGTCGCATGGGTGAAGGGCCCGGCCTCCTGTGCGGCGGCGATGCGGGGCAGCAGGCCCGCCCCGAGCGAGGCGGCGGCGATCTGCAGGCTGTGGCGACGGGTCAGGCGCATGGGAACCTCGGGCTTGTGATATGTGACTGGGCAACCGCCCAACCCCGGCACTGCGCGTGGGGTTCCGCGCCTTGCCGCCCGACGATGTGTAACCTACTGTTTGTGACAGGATCACGGCAGGGGGAAGACAGATGACGCATCTCTGGGTCAGGGCCGAAAGCCGCCCCAACGAGGATCGGGTGGGCATCACCCCGGACGGCGTCCGCCGGCTGATCGCTCAGGGCTTCCGCGTCACGGTCGAGGACAGCGCCCGCCGCGTCATCGCGACCGAGGAATACCGCAAGGCGGGGGCCATCATCGCCCCCGAGGGCAGCTGGCCCGACGCCCCCCGCGACGCCATCGTCTTCGGCCTGAAGGAGCTGCCCGAGGACGGCTCGGCCCTGGTCCATCGTCACATCATGTTCGGCCACGCCTACAAGGGGCAACCCGCGGGCAGGGTGCTGCTGGACCGGTTCCGCAGGGGCGGTGGGCGGCTTCTGGACCTTGAATACCTGACGGATGGCGATGGCCGCAGGCTGGCAGCCTTCGGGTACTGGGCGGGCTATGCCGGGGCTGCGGTGTCGCTGATGGCCTGGGTCGCGCAGATGCGCGGCGGGATCTGCGGACCGGTCCATGCATGGCCCGACAAGGACGCGCTGCAGGACGCGCTGCGGGCGCGGCTGGACGCGTCGGGCAGGCCGCGCCCCCGCGCCATCGTCATCGGCGCGAAGGGCCGCGTCGGCAGCGGTGCGCGCGACCTGATGACCGCGATGGGCGTGGGCGTCACCGAATGGGACATGGCCGAGACCGCGCATGGCGGCCCCTTCCCCGAGGTGCTGGCGCATGACATCTTCGTCAACGCGATCCTGGCCCGTCCGGGCGCGCCGGTCTTCGTGCCCGCCGAGGCGACGGGCCCCGCCCGCGCGCTGCGCGTCATCGGCGACGTGGCCTGCGATCCCGACAGCGAATTCTCACCGATCAAGGTCTATGACCGGGCGACCGACTGGGAGGCGCCGGTGCTGCGGGTGGCAGATAATCCGCCGCTGGACGTGATGGCCATCGACAACCTGCCCTCGATGCTGCCGCGCGAAAGCTCGGAGGATTACGCGGCGCAGCTTCTGCCCGTGCTGGAGGGGCTGGGCGATCTGCAGGGCGGGGCATGGGGCCGTGCCTCGCGGCTGTTCGACGAACATCTGGCGGGGGCGTGACGGGCCGCGCGGAACGTTTTCGCGGGCGACGGGTTCCCTTGTCAAGCATCCGACCGGAGGAGATACGATGCCCGTCCCCAGATCCGCGTCCCTGACGCTTGCCGCCGCCAGCCTGCTGGCCACCGCCGCCTGCGCGCAGGATTACTTCGACGGCGCGCCGAACGGGCGGGCCTATGACCAGTCGCCCGCCTTCGCGGCCCAGACCCGCGCCCCCGCGCTGCCGCAGGGACCGGAACTGCAGATGCAGGTCCTGGCCGAGGGGCTGGAACATCCCTGGGGTCTGGCCGGTCTGCCGGATGGCAGCTGGCTTGTCACCGAACGCCCGGGCCGGATGCGCATCGTGGGTGCGGATGGCAGCCTGTCGGCCCCGATCGAGGGGCTGCCCCAGGTGGATGCCCGCGATCAGGGCGGGCTTCACGACGTCTCGGTCGCCGGGGATTTCGCGCAGACGCGCCGCGTCTGGTGGACCTATGCCGAACCGCGCGAGGGCGGCAGGAACGCCACCGCCGTCGCCACCGGCATCCTGTCGGATGACGGCACCCGGATGGAGCAGGTCGAACGCATCTGGCAGCAGCACCCCGCCTGGGCCTCGACCAAGCATTTCGGCGCGCGCATCGTCCATGACGGGCAGGGGCACATCCTGGTGGGCCTGGGCGAACGGTCCGACCCCGAACCGCGCCAGCTGGCGCAGGACCCGCAGACCACCCTGGGCAAGGTCGTCCGCATCCGCGCATCCGACGGCGCCCCGGCAGGGGCGGGCGTCGAGGGCTGGCTGCCCGAGATCTGGTCCATCGGGCACCGCAACATCCAGGGCGCGGCGATGGGCCCGGACGGGCGCGTGTGGATGTCCGAACACGGTCCCCGCGGCGGGGACGAGCTGAACCTGATCGAGCAGGCCGAGAATCACGGCTGGCCGCTGGCGACCTATGGCACCAACTACAACGGTGCGCAGATGGGGGCGACGCAGGTCGAGGGGACCGACCAGCCCGTCTATTACTGGGACCCGTCGCCCGCGCTCAGCGGGATGGCGTTCTATGACGGCGCGATGTTCCCCGAATGGCAGGGGCAGGCGCTGCTGGGCGGGCTGCAGTCGCAATCCATCCACCGCCTGCGGATCGAGGGCGACGAGGTCACCGGCGAGGCGCGTCACCTGCAGGGCGTGGGCCGCGTTCGAGAGATCGAGGTCGCGCCGGACGGGGCCATCGTCCTGATCACCGACCATGATGACGGTCGCCTGATCCGGGTGACGCCCGAAGGTTAACCGCTGCGGCCGAACAGCCGCTCGATATCGGTCAGGCGCAGCTTCACCCATGTTGGGCGGCCGTGATTGCACTGGCCCGACCGGGGCGTGCGCTCCATTTCCCGCAGCAGGGCGTTCATCTCGTCCGCGCTCATCCGGCGGCCCGACCGGACCGAGCCGTGGCACGCCATCGAGGACAGCACCGCGTCGATCCGCCCGCGCAGCCTGTCCGAGCTGCCCTGGTCGGCCAGGTCGTCCAGGATATCGCGGATCAGCGCCTTGGCATCCAGCCGCGTCAGCATGGCGGGCTGTTCGCGCAGCGCCACCGCGCCGCTGCCGAAGGGTTCCAGAACCAGCCCCAGATCCGCCAGCTCGTCGGCGATGGACATGATGCGCTGCGCATCGCCCTCGGACAGCTCGATCACCTCGGGGATCAGCAGGGCCTGGGACCGGATGCCGTGTTCGGCGGCCTGCGCCTTCAGCCGTTCATAGACGAGCCGTTCATGCGCGGCATGCTGATCGACGACGATCATGCCGTCCTCGGTCTGGGCGATGATGTAATTCTCGTGGATCTGGGCCCGCGCCGCGCCAAGGGGGGCCGCGACCGGCTGCTCGGACGGTTCCTCGTAGCGGCCCGAGGGCGCCTCGGCAAAGCCCGGATCGCGATGTTCCACCGGGGCCTGCAGGTCCAGCGAGGCGCGGATCGCCGCGTCCGAGGGCGTGTCGGGCCGCCATGCGCGTTGCGCGGCTGGGGGGGCCTGTTCGGGTTGGAACGCCGCCAGCGTCGCATCCCCCACCGTGGACGATGCCCTGTGACCGGCGCCCGCCAGCGCGTGGCGCAGCGCCGACACGATCAGGCCGCGCGCGGACTGGCCGTCGCGGAACCGCACCTCGGCCTTGGCGGGGTGGACGTTCACGTCGACCAGCTGCGGGTCGCAGTTCAGGAACAGCACCGCCGCTGGATAGCGCCCCGAGGCCAGCACGTCCATGTAACCCGCCCGCAATGCGCCGCTCAGCACTTTGTCGCGCACGGGACGCCCGTTCACATAGAGATGCTGCGCCACCGCCGCGCCGCGCGAATAGGTCGGCAGCGCCGCCAGCCCGGTCAGGGCGATCCCGTCGCGTTCGGCGTCGATGGACAGGGCGTTCTCGGTGAACTCGGGGCCCATGATGCGGGTCAGGCGCATGGTCAGCGCGCCGAACAGCTCTCCTTGTTCGGCATCGGTGCGGAAGATCTCTCGGCCATCGGCGGTCAGGCGGAAGCCGACATAGGGTTCGGCCATCGCAAGGCGGCGCATCACGTCGGCCACGGCCTGCGTCTCGGCGCGGTCGGTGCGCATGAATTTCAGCCGCGCGGGCGTGGCGAAGAACAGGTCGCGCAGTTCGACCACCGTGCCGCAATTCGCGCCCGCCGGACGCACGGGGGCGATGCGCCCGCCCTCGACCCGGATCTGCGCGCCGTCGCCGCCCTGGACCCGCGACGTGATCGTCAGCCGCCCCACCGCCCCGAGCGAGGGCAGAGCCTCGCCACGAAAGCCGAAGCTGCGGATCGCCAGAAGGTCGGTACCGTCGATCTTGCTGGTGGCGTGGCGCGACAGCGCCAGCGGCAGGTCGTCGCCCGTCATGCCGCAGCCGTCGTCGGTGACGCGGATCAGGCGCTTGCCGCCTTCCTCGATCGCGACGTCGATGCGGGTCGCGCCCGCGTCCAGCGCGTTCTCGACCAGTTCCTTGACGGCGGATGCGGGGCGTTCGACCACCTCGCCCGCCGCGATGCGGTTGGCGGTGTTCTCGTCCAGCTGTCGGATGACGGGGCGCGTCTGGTGGCCGTCCTGGGGGGCGTGTTCGTTCATGGCCCCCGAAACCTAATGCCCGCGGCGCCAAACTGCCAGAGCTTCGCGCCGCGGGGCCTGTTATTCCGCGATGCCCTCGGGGCGGCCCACCAGCACGAAGCGCAGCGCATCGGGGTCCAGCATCCGGGCCGCCACGCGCGCGACGTCATCCGCGGTCACGGCCTCGACCCGGTCGTTGCGGGTGTCGATGTAGTCGGGCGCAAAGCCCATCAGCTGCATCCCCGCCATGATCGAGGCGATGCGCGAATTGCCGTCGAAGCGCAGCGGGTATTCTCCCGTCAGATAGGTCTTGGCGTCGGTCAGCTCGGCCTCGGTGACGCCGCCTTCGGCCATGCGGGCATATTCGGCGCGGATCAGGTCGATCGCCTGCGCGGTGGTGGCGTTCGATCCGGCCATGCCGCCGCGCCAGGTATCGCCGAACAGCCCCGGCGCAAGGGCGGTCCCCACGCCATAGGTCAGGCCGCGCTTCTCGCGCACCTCGGTCATCAGGCGCGAGCTGAAGCCCCCGCCGCCCAGGATGTGGTTCGCGACATAGGCCGCGAAATAGTCCGGATCGTCGATGGCCAGCCCCGGCCCCGCGAAGGACACCACCGTCTGCGGGCTGTCCCAGTCGATCACGCTGACGCCGCCCGTCAGCTGCGGTTCGACCTTGTCGGGCAGGGGCGCGGTCGCCTTTTCGGGCAGCCCGCCCAGGATGCGGTCTAGCAGCGGGCCCAGTTCCTCGGGGGTGATGTCGCCGGCGGCCCCCACGACCACGCGGTCGCGCGCAAGGACGCGGTTCTTGGCCTGCACGAGATCCTGCCGCGTCAGGGCCGCGACGCTTTCGGCCGTCCCGTTGATCGACGTGGCATAGGGGTGGTCGCCCCATGCCTGCGCGGCCATTTCCTTGGCGGCGATGCTGTTCGGGTCGGTCGCCTCGGACCGGATGATCGCCTGCACCTGCGAGCGGACGCGTTCCACGGCGGTGTCGTCGAAGCGGGGTTCGCGCAGCGCCTGTGCCAGAAGGTCGGCGGCCTGATCGCGGTTCTCGGACAGCGCCTGGAAGCCGATGGACAGCGTGTCGTCGCTGGCGTCGAAGGACAGGCGCGCGCCCAGATCCTCGACCGCGCGGGCAAAGGCGGTGGCGTCGCGCTGGCCCGCGCCTTCCTCCAGAAGGCCGGTCATCAGGTTGATGGCGCCGCGCTTGCCATCGGCGTCCATGCTGGCGCCGCCCTTGAACTGGATGTCCAGCGCGACGAAGGGGATGCTGTCATCCTGGACCAGCCACGCCTCGATCCCGCCGGGCGAGGTGACCTGGTCGATCTGCGTGGCATGGGCAGGCAGGGCCATCAGCGCCAGAAGCGCGGCGAATGCGGCGCGGATCATTTCTGCACCTCCGGTTCCTCGGGTTTCTCGGGCAGCAGCCAGCCGGTCACGTGGCCGGGGCCGTCCAGTACCAGCCGCGCGGCCTCCATCACCTCGTCCTCGGTGACGGAACCCAGGATGTCGGGCCATTCCGACACGTCATCGACGCCCAGGCCCACGGACAGGCCCTGGCCGTAATCGTAGGCGCGGCCATGCGCGCTGTCGCGGGCATAGACCTGCGCGGCGCGGATGCGGGTCTTCACCCGGTCCAGGTCGGCGGGATCGATGCCGTCCTTCACGAACTTGTCCAGCGCGGCGTCCAGATCGGCCTCGGCCTGTTCGGGATCCTGGCCGTTTGCGGGCACCATCGAGATGGTGAACTCGGTATCGTCCAGCGACAGCCCGTCGTAATTCGCGCCCACCCACAGCGCCTTGCCCGACAGCATCAGTTCACGCGCAAGGAACGAGGTCTGCGTGGATCCGCCCAGCAGCTCCGACAGGACCGTCAGCGCGGCGGCCTGCCGCTGGTCGCCGGGGTCGCGTTCGGGTGCAAGGATCGCGCGGCTGAAGCGGGGCTGCGCGACGCGGGGGTCGGACATGGTGATGCGGCGGTCGGTCTGCTTTTGCGGTTCCTGCGGGCGGATGCGGGGGGCCGCGTCGTCGGATGCGGGGATCGGGCCGTAATGTTCCTCGGCCAGTTCGCGGGCGCGTTCGGGGGTGACATCGCCCGCGATGACCAGCACGGCCTCGTTCGGCGCATAGTGTTCGTCGTACCAGGCGTTGGCATCGTCCAGCGTCAGGGCCGCGATCTCGTCCCGCCAGCCGATGATCGGGCGGCCATAGGGGTGGTTGTCATAGAGGATGGCGTTCATCTCCTCTCGGAACAGGGCGGCGGGGTCGCTGTCCACGCGCTGCGCCCGCTCCTCCAGCACGACCTTGCGCTCGGCCTGCCAGTCGTCGTCCGAGATCGACAGGTTCTGCATCCGGTCGGCCTCCATCCCCATGATCAGGGGCAGGCGGTCGCTGGCGATGCGCTGGAAATAGGCGGTGAAGTCCCACGAGGTGAAGGCGTTGTCGCTGCCGCCATTCGCGGTGACGGTCTTCGACAATTCGCCCGGAGCCAGCTTGTCGGTCCCCTTGAACATCAGGTGTTCCAGGTAATGGGCGATGCCGGACTTGCCCGGAACCTCGTCGGCGGCGCCGATGCGGTACCAGACCATCTGGACGACGACCGGGGCGCGGTCGTCGGGGATGACCACGGTTTCCAGCCCGTTGGGCAGCGTGAAATGGGTGATGCCCGCGGGCTGGGCGACGGGTTCGGCGTCCTGCGCGGCGGCGATGACGGGCGACAGGGTCAGCGCGGCCAGAAGGGCTGCGGTGACGGGACGGGGGCGGTGTGCCAAGCAACGCATCGGTGGTGCGACCTCCTCTTGCTGGGCGGAACTTGGCCCGTCAGAGGTCGCTCGCGCAAGCCACCCTCGCGCGAATGTGCAAGGGTCGTGGGGTCAGGGTGCGGTCGAGGTGATGGCGCCCGCACGCTGCCAGCGGACCTGCTCGGCCTCGGCATCCAGCGACACGTCCTCGTAGGCGCGCTGATAGACCGAGGAGCCGATGATCCGTTCGATCAGGCGGCGGCCGTTGCGTTCGCGCCAGCGCGCGTCGCGTTGGGCCAGATCCTCGCGGATGGCGGGATCGGTGCCCTGGCGCGTCGCATGGGCGATCAGCGCCTGGTCAGCTGCGGCGACGCCCTGGTCGGCCAGGCGGGCGGGGTTGCCGCCCAGCACCGCGACCGCGTCGCCCTTGGGCGTGGGGTCGGTGATGTTCGCGCCGCCGGGCGTCGGCTGGGGCAGCACCGCCAGGTCGGGCGGCATCGACAGGGGCTTGGTCGGAAGGATGCCGAATTCGTCCGGGCCGGACTGCACCTTGCGGAAATTGTTCAGCTTGGAGCCGCCCGCGCAGGCGGTCAGGGCCATCATCGCGGCCATTCCCAAGATCAGCGACGCCTTGCGCATCTGGTGCATCCTTCTGCCCGTTTCGCCCGTTCTAGCGGGATTTTCCGTTGCCGTCACGCGTCGGTTTCGCGGGCTTGCGGCCCGCGTCGCGGAACAGGTCGCCCTGTCGCGGCTGGGGGCGGAAATCGTCGGCGGGCTTGGGTGCGCGCGCGGGCGTGGCGCTGCGGCGCGCCTTGGGGGCGGGTTGCGGCTTCGCGCCGTCGTCCGCCGGTTTCTGCGGCATCAGCACCAGCCCGATCGCGCCTGCGAAGATCGCGATGTCGGCCACGTTGAAGCTGTAGGGGTTCTGCCAGCCCGGCAGCGACATGTTCAGGAAATCGGCCACCGCGCCATAGAGGATGCGGTCGATCACGTTCCCGAGCGCCCCGCCGATCAGCAGCCCCGCCGAGACCTGCGCGAAGCGGCCCAGCCGCGCGCGCCACACCCAGACCGAGACCCACAGGCAGATCGCCAGCGCGATGCCCACGAGCACCCACCGCATCGTCGCCTGCCCCGACGAGAACAGCCCGAAATTCACGCCCTGGTTCCACGCCATGCGCAGGTTCAGCCATGGAGGCAGCAGGTCGTATTCGCGGATGCGGTCCAGGTTCAGGACATGGACCACCCAGTATTTCAGCGCCTGATCGATCAGGAAGATGACCGTGGCGACCCATGCGACAAGGCGCATGGGCCGACCGAAAGTGCCGCCCGTTCCGGCGGCGCCCTGTCGCGGCGCGGCCATCAGTGGCGGAAATGCCGCTGGCCGGTAAAGACCATGGCCAGGCCAAGACGGTTCGCGGCCTCGATCACCTCGGCGTCGCGCATGGAGCCGCCGGGCTGGATGACCGCGCGGGCACCGGCCTCGGCCAGGGCCTCGATGCCGTCGGCGAAGGGGAAGAACGCATCCGATGCGACCGCCGCGCCGTTGGTCAGCGGCTCGGACAGGCCCAGCACCTCGGCCATGTCCTCGGACTTGCGGCGACCGATGCGGGTGCTGTCCACCCGGCTCATCTGGCCTGCGCCGACGCCCACGGTGGCGCGGTCCTTGGCATAGACGATGGCGTTCGATTTCACGTGCTTGGCGACGGTCCAGGCGAACAGCAGGTCGGCCAGTTCCGCCTCGGAGGGCTGACGCTCGGTCACGATCTTCAGGTCGGACATGGTGACGTGACCGTTGTCGCGGCCCTGGACCAGGAAGCCGCCTGCGACCTGGCGGAAGGCGGTGCCGCCCGCGCGGATGTCGGGCAGGCCGCCCGTGGTCAGCAGGCGCAGGTTCTTCTTGGCGGCGAAGATGCGCTTGGCGTCCTCGTCGGCATCGGGTGCGATGACGACCTCGGTGAAGATGCCCGCGATCTCTTCCGCCGTGGCGCCGTCCAGCGTGCCGTTCAGCGCGATGATGCCGCCGAAGGCCGAGGTGCGGTCGCAGTCGAAGGCCCGCTTGTAGGCTTCGAGCGCGGTCGCGCCGCGGGCCACGCCGCAGGGGTTGGCATGCTTGATGATCGCGCAGGCCGGACCCTCGGCGGGGTCGAACTCGGCTACCAGCTCGAAGGCGGCATCGGTGTCGTTGATGTTGTTGTAGGACAGCTCCTTGCCCTGCCACTGCTTCGCGGTGGCCACGCCCGGACGTTCCTCGCCGGTGACGTAGAAGGCGGCGGACTGGTGCGGGTTCTCGCCATAGCGCAGCCCCTGGGCCAGCGTGCCCGCGAAGGCGCGGCGGCGGGGCTGATCCTCGTTGATGGCGCCGGCCATCCAGGTGCTGACGGCGGCGTCATAGGCCGCGGTGCGGGCATAGGCGATCTGGGCCTGGCGCTGGCGGAAGGGCAGGGTGGTCGCGCCTTCGTTCGCGTCCAGCTCGGCCAGCAGCGCGTCATAGTCCTGCACGTCCACGATGGTCGTGACGAAGCCGTGGTTCTTGGCGGCGGCGCGGATCATCGCGGGGCCGCCGATATCGATGTTCTCGATGCAGTCGTCGTATTCGGCGCCCTTCGCGACCGTCTCCTCGAACGGATAGAGGTTCACGACCAGGAGGTCGATGCCGCCGATGCCGTGTTCCTCCATCGCCGCGACGTGGTCGGCATTGTCGCGCAGTGCCAGCAGGCCGCCATGCACCTTGGGGTGCAGCGTCTTGACGCGGCCGTCCATCATTTCCGGGAATCCGGTGACATCGGCCACGTCGGTGACGGCGACGCCCGCCTCGCGGATGGCCTTGGCGCTGCCGCCGGTCGACAGGATCTGGACGCCCCGTGCCTCCAGCGCCTTGGCGAAGTCGATCAGCCCGGTCTTGTCGGAGACCGAGATGAGCGCGCGTTTCAGGACCTGACGGGATTCGGCGGGACGGGTCATGGCAGCCTCATGTCTGGATGTGCCGCCCAGTTACCGAAGCCCGCGCCGAAGGTCCAGCATCGTGACCGCCTCAGGCGGGCTTTCGCAGAAGCGCCATGTAGAAGCCGTCCATTCCGCCACGATCCGCCCAGTGATCGGGCCGCAGGCGGATGCCGCCCTCGTCCGTGATCCAGTCGGGGTCGATGCCGGGGATGTCGGGGCGCTCCACGGTCAGGCCGGGATGGCGGGCCAGCGCCTCGTCGACCTGGACCTCGCCCTCGTCGGGGATCAGCGAGCAGGTCGCGAAGACCAGCCGCCCGCCGGGGCGCAGGATCGACAGCGCGTGATCGATCATCGCGGCCTGCAGCTCGATCAGTTCGGCGATGCCGTGCCCGTCGCGGATGAAGGGCATGTCGGGATGGCGCCGGATCGTGCCGGTCGCGCTGCAGGGCGCATCCAGCAGCACCGCGTCCAGCGGCGCGTCGGGGCGCCATTCCAGCGCGTCGGCGGTGACGACGGTGGCCGTCAGCCCGCAGCGTTCCAGGTTCTGGTGCAGGCGCTTCAGGCGATGCTCGTTCACGTCCACCGCGACGACCTGCGCCCCGCTGACGGCGATCTGCATGGTCTTGCCGCCCGGTGCCGCGCACAGATCCGCGACGGTCTCGTTCGGTTGCGGGGCCAGCAGGCGCACGGGCAGGGCCGCGGCCGCATCCTGCACCCACCATTCGCCCGCGTCGAAGCCCGGCAGGGTCGAGACCTGCGCCGGACCCGCCACGCGCCACGATCCGGTGGGCAGGGGTTCCGCGCCCTCGAAGGGCTGGGCGCCGGGTTTCGGCGTGATGTCGAGGGGCGCGCCCGCCTGGTGCGCGGCCTCGATCGCGGTCAGCGTGTCCGCGTCATAGGCCATCGACAGCGGCCCGCGTAGCCATTCCGGCAGTTCCTGCGGCGGCAGGTCGGCCCAGCCCTGGTATGCGCCCGCCTTGCGCAGCACGGCATTGACCATGCCCGCGGCGGACTGCCCGCGCTTGCCCAGGGTGCGGGTCAGATCGACCGCGGCACCGACGACGCCATGGGCGGGGGCGCCCAGTTCCAGCATCTCGACCACGGCCAGGCGCAGCACGTCCATGACCTGCGGGGTGGGCTTGCGCGCGACCAGCCCCGCGATCACGCGATCGGCGCGGCCCTGGTGGCGCAGCGTCTCGGCCGCAAGCCTTGCGGCGCGTGCCTGCTCGGCCACGGGCAGCTTCGACAACCTGCCCTGCTGGTCGGCAAGACTGCGCCCGTCGCGCACGCCCTGGATCAATTGCAATGCGCCCTTCCGCGCCATGTCGCCGCCCGGCTTTGCCAAATTGCTTTCCTTCGCCTAGATATTCCTGAAGACTGAACCGGACACATACGCCCATTCGGGGGATCTTTCCATGAGCGATGAACAGACCGCCGCCGATCCGCGCCAGGACCTGCCGCCCGCAGCGCGGCGCGCCCTGGCCGAGGCCGAGGAACGCCGCAAGGCACGGGCCGAGATGGAGCTGCCCGTGGAATACGGCGGCCGCGACGGCCCCGAGGCCGTGCGCTTCGGCGATTACGAGAAGAACGGACTGGCGGTGGATTTCTGAATGGATTGGCTGAAGGCCTCGGCGGTCCGGCAGGGCCGCGCGATCATGGCGGGTCTGCTGGACCCGATCGACCAGACCGAGGCCTATCTGGCCGCCGCGAAATCGCATCCCGATTGCGACCGCATCTATGCAAGGCTGACCGCCGCCCGCGCCCGGTCCGAGGCCGTCGCCGCCCATGACCGCGCCAAGCAGGAGCGTCGCCACAGCCTGCTGGACGGCGTCGCGATCAGCTGGAAGGACAATATCGACAGCGGCGGCACGCGGACCGAGGCAGGCTCGAAGCTGCTGGACGGGCGTACGCCGCGCAAGGACGCGAACATCCTGGCGCGTGCCTCGCGGCGGGGCACGGTGTGCCTGGGCAAGACCCACATGACCGAACTGGCCTTCAGCGGGCTGGGGCTGAACCCCGTGACCGCGACGCCGCCCAACGCGCTGGACCCCGCGCTTGCGCCGGGGGGCTCGTCCTCGGGGGCGGCGGTGTCCGTGGCCCTGGGGCTGGCCGCCGCGGCGATCGGGACCGACACGGGCGGCTCGATCCGCGTGCCTGCCGCCTGGAACGGGCTGGTGGGGTTCAAGCCGACGCATGGCGCGCTGCCCGAAAAGGGCGTCGTTCCGCTGTGTCGCCGCTTCGACATCGCGGGCCCCATCGCCCGCACGGTCGAGGACTGCGCCGAGATCTTCGCGCTGCTGGCCGACCAGCCCGCCGCGGACCTGAACGAATCCTCGGTCGCGGGGCTGCGCTTCCTGGTTCTGGAGGGGATGCCCTTCGACGATATCGAGGCGGGCCCCGAGACCGCCTTCCAGCAGGCGGTGGACCGGCTGGGCCGGGCGGGGGCGCATGTCGCCCATGCCTCGACCGATTGGCTGGACCGGGCGCTGGCCCTGTCGCCGCAGGTCTTCGCGCCCGAGGGCTATGGCATCTGGCACGCCCAGATCGAGGATGCGCCCGAGCTGATGTGGAAGCCGATCCTGGACCGGTTCCGCGGCGGCAAGGACACCAGCGGCCCCGAATACGTCGCCGCATGGGAGGCCCTGACCCGCATCCGCCGCAAGTGGATCAAGGAGGTCGTGGGCGGATACGACGCCGTGCTGGTGCCGACCGTGCCGATCCTGCCCCCCGATGCCGACCGCCTGATGAAGGACGAGGCCGAGTTCGTCCGCGCCAACCTTCTGACGCTGCGCAACACGCGGATCGCGAACCTCTTGGGCCTGCCCGCCGTGACGCTGCCCGCCGGATTGCCGGGCTGCGGCATCTCGCTGATGGGCCATGCGGGGCGCGACCGGCACCTGCTGCGCGTCGCTGCGGCAGCCGAGGCCGCGCTTGCGGGCTGAGCGGGGGTCTTTACTGGACGCAAGACCCATCACACGCTAATGTTTCGGCCATGACAACGGGGCGGAGACCCCGGAAAGCGAGGCACAGATGGCATTCCCCGAGCGGTTCTCGAACCTGCCGGAATACGCGTTCCCGCGTCTGCGGGCGCTGCTTTCGGATGTCGCGCCGGGGCTTGCCCCGGGCGAATCTCCGCAGATCCTGACCATAGGAGAGCCGCGGCACCCGATGCCGCCCTTCCTGTCCGACGTCCTGCAGGCCAGCCTTCAGGGCTTTGCCAAGTATCCCGTCAACGAGGGCGGCCCGGACCTGCTGGGCGCGATCTCGGGGTGGCTGGGACGCCGGCACAACCTGGATGTCGCGCCCGACCGGATCATGGCCCTGAACGGCACCCGAGAGGGGCTGTTCAACGCGGCCCTTGCGCTGTGCCCTGAAACGAAGAACGGCCAGCGCCCGGCGATCCTGATCCCGAACCCGTTCTATCAGGTCTATGCGGTGGCGGCGGCGGCGGTGAATGCCGAACCGGTCTTCGTGGCGGCCACGCCCGAAACGGGGAACCTGCCCGATTACGCGGGGCTGGACGCGGCGCTTCTGGACCGCACGGCCATCGCCTATCTGTGTTCGCCGGCGAACCCGCAGGGTGCCGTCGCGGACGAGGATTACCTGCGCGACCTGATCGCGCTGGCCGAGAAGCACGATTTCCTGGTCTTCGCCGACGAATGCTATTCCGAGATCTGGCGCGATGCGCCCCCGCCCGGCGCGCTGAAGGTCGCGACCGACATGGGGCTGGCCGACCGGGTCGTGATGTTCAATTCGCTGTCCAAGCGGTCGAACCTGCCGGGGCTGCGTTCGGGCTTTGCCGCGGGCGGTCCCGAACAGCTGCGCCAGATGCGCAGGCTGCGCAGCTATGCGGGTGCGCCGCTGCCGATGCCGCTGCAGGCCGTCAGCGCCGCCGCCTGGTCGGACGAGGATCACGTGCAGGACAGCCTGCGCATGTATCATGCGAAATACGCCATCGCGGATCGCGTGCTGGGCGGCGTTCCGGGCTATGCCGCGCCGCAGGGCGGGTTCTTCCTGTGGCTGCCGGTCGCCGACGGAGAATCCGCCGCACGCCTGCTGTGGGCGCGCGCGGGCATCCAGGTGCTGCCCGGCGCCTATCTTGCGCGAGAGGTCGATGGGTTCAATCCGGGGCAGGGCTTCGTCCGCGTGGCGCTGGTCGCCCCCGAGGCCGAGACCGAGGCCGCGCTGACGCGGCTGGCATCGGTTCTCTATGACACGACGACGGGGAGGGGCTGAGGACATGGCAAGCTGGCAGGCAGGAAAGCGGGACCCGCTGTTCGACCAGTCCACGCAGGCGGCGCTGGAACGCAGGGGCAAGGAATTGCTGGGCGGCGTGCTGATCATCCTCGGGGTCGTGATCTCGATGATGCTGGGCAGCTGGTCCGCCGAGGATCCGAGCTTCCTGTCCGCCACGGATGCGCCCGCGCAGAACATGCTGGGCAGCTTTGGCGCCTATGTCGCCTCGCCGCTGATGATGATCGCGGGCAAGGGGTCCTGGGTGCTGGTCGTCGCGGCATTCGTCTGGGGCCTGCGCCTGATGCTGCACAAGGGCGAGGAACGCGCCATGCGCGCGGTCTTCACGCCCATCGCGGTGGCGCTGGTGTCGATCCACGCGGCCACGCTGGTTCCCGAGCCGGGCTGGCTGCAGAATTACGGCCTTGGCGGGCATTTCGGCGACATGGCCATGGGGGCCGTCCTGAACATCCTGCCGATGAAGGCACAGATCGGCATCCGCTTCGCGGGCCTGGTCATCGCGCTGGGCGTGGTCGCGGTGATGGCCTTCGTGCTGGGCTTCGACAAGCAGGAGCTGCGCGCGATGTGGCGCCGCTTCCTGATCGGGCTGGCCACGGCGCTGCAGCTGTCGCTGCGGGCGACCGATGCGGGCGCGGGCCTCGTGCAGCGGCTGAAGGACCGCCGCCGCGCGGCCCCCGAACCCGAACGCGCCGAACCCGCCGCCGCCCGCCGCCCCGCCCCGGCCTTCGAGCTGGAGGAGGAGATGCCCGAACCCGAGCTGATCGAGCGCGACAGCGACTGGGAGGGCGAGGGCCCCGATGCCGAGCAGATCAAGGGCCGCATCAGCGATGCGATCCGCAGCCGCGAATCCAAGCCCTCGGTCCTGGCGGCCGTCACCTCGCGGCTGGCGCGCGACGGCGTTCCGCCGGTCGAGATGCCTGCGCAGGAGATGGCGGTGCAGGACATGCCTGTTCAGGACGCCCCGCGCGACGAGGCCTTCGACATCGACCCCGAACCGGCCCCGCGACCCGCAGCCGCGCCCAAGGCGGCGCCCCGCCGCGCCGATCCCGCGCCGCTGGTCATGGACCAGAACGGCCCCGCCTATGAACGCCCGCCACTGGCGCTGCTGTCGGCGCCCGTTCCCGGCGATCAGCTGCAGATCCCCCAGGAACAGCTGATGGAAAACGCCCGCATGCTCGAGGCGGTGCTGGACGATTACGGCGTGAAGGGCCAGATCACCGAGGTCCGCCCCGGCCCGGTCGTCACGCTGTACGAACTGGAACCTGCGCCGGGCCTGAAGGCCAGCCGCGTCATCGGCCTGGCCGACGACATCGCGCGGTCGATGTCGGCGCTGTCCGCGCGTGTCAGCACCGTGCCGGGGCGCACGGTCATCGGGATCGAACTGCCGAACGCCCGCCGCGAAAAGGTCCTGCTGCGAGAGATCCTTGCCAGCCGCGCCTTCGGCGACGGCACGCAGCCGCTGCCGCTGGCGTTGGGCAAGGATATCGGCGGCGATCCGATCGTGGCGAACCTTGCCAAGATGCCCCACCTGCTGATCGCGGGGACCACGGGTTCGGGCAAGTCGGTCGCGATCAACACCATGATCCTGTCGCTTCTGTACAAGCTGACGCCGGACGAATGCCGCCTGATCATGATCGACCCCAAGATGCTGGAACTGTCCGTCTATGACGGCATCCCGCACCTGCTGTCCCCGGTCGTCACCGACCCCAAGAAGGCCGTCGTCGCGCTGAAATGGGTCGTGGGCGAGATGGAGGACCGGTATCGCAAGATGTCCAAGATGGGCGTGCGCAACATCGAGGGCTATAACGGGCGCGTCCGCGAGGCGCTGTCCAAGGGCGAGATGTTCAAGCGCACCGTCCAGACCGGCTTCGACGAGGATACGGGCGACGCCATCTGGGAAACAGAGGAATTCCAGCCCGAGACCTTCCCCTATATCGTCGTCATCGTCGACGAGATGGCCGACCTGATGATGGTCGCCGGCAAGGAGATCGAGGCCTGCATCCAGCGCCTTGCGCAGATGGCGCGGGCATCGGGCATCCACCTGATCATGGCCACGCAGCGCCCCTCGGTCGATGTCATCACCGGCACGATCAAGGCGAACTTCCCGACGCGGATCAGCTTCCAGGTGACCTCGAAGATCGACAGCCGCACCATCCTGGGCGAGCAGGGTGCCGAGCAGCTGCTGGGCCAGGGCGACATGCTGTACATGGGCAACGGTGCGCGGATCACGCGTATCCACGGCCCCTTCTGCAGCGACGAAGAGGTCGAAGAGGTGGTGACCCACCTGAAATCCTTCGGTCCGCCCGACTACAAGTCCGGCGTGGTCGAGGGCCCCGACGAGGAGAAGGCCGACAATATCGACGCGGTGCTGGGCCTTGGCGGCGGCGACAACGGCGACGACGCGCTGTACGACCAGGCGGTGGCGATCGTGGCGCGGGACCGCAAGTGCTCGACCAGCTATATCCAGCGCAAGCTTGCCATCGGCTACAACAAGGCCGCGCGCCTGGTCGAGCAGATGGAGGAGCAGGGCGTCGTCAGCGCGGCCAACCATGTCGGCAAGCGCGAGGTTCTGGTCCCCGAGGTGTAAGGGATGCACTGGCAAGGGTTCCGGGCTGGGGGTATATGTCGGCCATGACGATCTGGCACATCCACCTGCTGAACGCGCGCAACGCGCTGACCACCATCATGGCCGAGACCCGCGCGACCGCCCGAGAGGCCGTCGCACTGGCCGAGGGGCATTTCGACCTGCCGCGCTTCGACCTTGTCGTGCGCGCCTCCGAGGTGCCGATCCCCGACGGGGGGCTTCTGGCCCGGCCGTCGCAGCCGGGGGTGATCGACCTGACCCTGTCGCCCGACCGCGTGACCGCCGACGCCCTGCGCCGCGCGCTGCTGCGCGAATTGCACCATGTCGCGCGGTGGGCCGGCCCCGGCTATGGCCGGTCCCTGGGCGAGGTTCTGGTCAGCGAGGGACTGGCCGGGCATTTCGCGCAGCAAGTCATGGGCGGGCCGGTCGATCCGCGCGATGCCGCGCGTCCCGCGGGCGGATCGCTGCGGCAGGCGGCGAATATCTGGTCGCGCCACGATTTCAGCTTCGACGAATGGTTCCTCGGGCGCGGCAAGATCCGCAAGGGGACGGGCTGGGCCATCGCGCACCGGCTGATCGCGCAGCACCTGTCCGAGGAAGGCCCCGCCGATCCGGCAACCCTGCTGGCGACGCGTGCCGACGCCTTCCGCCCCGCCCTGCGCCGCCTGATGGCCGCCGAGGGTGTCGAGGAACCCGAAGAAGAAGCGCAGGATGCCGCGCCCGAAGGCACGGCATCCGAGTGACGCCCTAGCGGCGGAAGGCCAGCGCGGCGCCGATCACGGCGCCCATCGCGGCCCCGCCGAGATGCGCCTGCCACGCGATCTGCGGCATAAGCACCGTCAGCGCCACGTTCAGCGCAAGGATCGTGCCGACCGACCGCAGCAGCGGCTGCATCGACCGCCCGCGCAGGCGCAGGTTGATCGCGGCATAGCCGACCAGCGTGCCCGCCAACCCGAAGACCGCGCCGGACGCGCCGATCATCGGCCCGCCCATCGGCTCCATGATGCCGAAGACCGCCGCCCCCGCGATCTGCGACAGCGCATAGGCCAGCGCCATGGCCCGCCCGCCGATCATGCGGTTCAGTTCCCGCGCGATCGCCGCAAGCGAGATCATGTTCATCGCAAGGTGCATCAGCCCCGCATGAAGGAAGCCGTAGGTGACGAACATCGCCGCCCCCTGCGCCGGATAGAGGCCCTGACCGCCATGCATCAGCGGCGACCAGAACCCGCCCAGAAGCGAGGATGCGACCCGGATGCGCGGCGCGCCCAGCAAGGGCGCGGCCAGCAGCAGCAGCTCGACCGCGCAGCAGATCAGGATGACGGCCCTTGCCCATCCCGGCAGTCGCGCAGGGCCCAGCCTGCGGGCCGACACGCGGGGGATGTCAGTCATCGGCGCGGATCTGGCGGGCCTCGTCGATCAGCATGATCGGGATGCCCGAGCGGATCGGAAAGGCCAGCCCCGCCGAACGCGACACCAGTTCCTGCCGCGTCGCGTCGTAGGACAGCGGCCCGTGGGTCACGGGGCAGACGAGCGACTCGAGCATGTGGCGGTCGAAGCCTGGGGTCTCGGTCATTGCAGTCGTTCCTCGGTATCGCCGCCACGCAGCGCGAATTCGATCAGTCCGACCAGCAGTTCGCGCCGGTCGGCAAGGGTGGGGGATTCCAGCAGCGCCTGCTTGTCGCCATTGCCGAAGGGCAGCATCATCGACAGCGAATTGACCAGCAGCTCGTCCTCGGCGGTGGCGGCGGCGTCCCAATCGGTGGACAGGCCCTCGGCCTCCATGAAGCGCGACAGCAGCGCGAACAGCGCGTCGCGGTCCATGCCGGGATCGCGTTCGCTGCCCGCGCGGTCGCGCGCGAAGCTGGTCCAGTCGACATGCCCCTGCAGATAGGGGGCGAAGCCTTCCTCGACCTCGTTCAGGCGGAAGCGCGATATCGCCTGGAGCGAGATCATCATCCGCCCGTCATCCTGTTCGGTGAAGGCCACGACCCGCCCCGCGCAGCCGATGGCCGACAGGGTGTCGCCCTCGGGCTGGATCATGCCGATCAGGCGGTGCTCGGTCTTCAGCGCATCCTCGAGCATCTGCAGGTAACGCGGCTCGAAGATGTGCAGCGGCAGGCGCGCGCGCGGCATCAGCACCGCCCCCGGAAGGGGGAACAGCGGGATGCGGTCGGGCAGGTCGAAGCGCAGGTTCATGGGATCAGGCGAAGATCAGCGAGGACAGGCGGCGGCGGCCCTTCTGGCCGATCGGGTCGCCGGGCTTGAGGCTGTCGAAGATGGTCAGCAGCTGCGCCTTGGCCGCGCCGTCGTTCCATTCGCGGTCGCGGCGGAAGCTGTCCAGCAGGATGTCCACGGCCTGTTCGACCTGACCGGCGGCGTGCAGCGCGCGCGCGAGGTCCAGCCGCGCCTGCTGGTCGGCGGGATCCGCATCGACGCGGGACTGCAGATCGGCCAGCGGGCCTGCATCCTCGGCCTGGCGGGCCAGTTCCAGCTGGGCGCGGGCGGCCTCGACGGGGGCGCTGCCGGCGATGGGCTGGGGCACCTGCGTCAGCGTGGCCGACGCGGCGGCGGCATCGCCTGCGCCAAGCTGGGCGCGGATCAGGCCGCCCCATGCCTCGGGGCTGTCGGGCAGTTCGCCGATGATGGCGGTGAAGGTCTCGGCGGCATCGGCATATTCGCCGGTCTCGAGCATCTCCTCGGCGGCGGCGATGGCATCGGCCAGCCCACCGTCATCGCCGCCCATGGCCGCGACCTTGTCGATGAACTGCTTGATCTGGCTGGCGGGCAGCGCGCCCTGGAAGGCGTCGACGGGGCGGCCCTGGAAGAAGGCATAGACGGTCGGGATCGACTGGATCTGCAGCTGGCCCGCGATCATCTGCGCCTCGTCCACGTTGACCTTGGCCATGCGGACGCGGCCCTTGTGCTTGGCCACCTCGGCCTCGAGCGCGGGGCCGAGCGTCTTGCACGGGCCGCACCACGGCGCCCAGAAATCGACGATGACGGGGACCTGCATCGAGGCTTCGACCACCTCGGCCATGAAGTCGGCTTCGGTCACGTCCTTGATGAAGTCGCTGGTGTTCGGCGCGTCCTGCGGTCCGTCGAAAAGAATGGTCATGGGGTCCCCGGTTCTTCGGTGCCTTGTTTCAGGCGACAATATGGGACCTCTGACGCGCGAACGAAAGGGCGGATGCCGCCCTTCCGGGGGTTACAGGTCGAAGGTCGCGAAGACGGGAACGTGGTCGCTCGGCTGTTCCCAGCCACGCACGGGGCGCAGCACGCGGCTGGAATGGGCCGCGTTGGAAATGTCGGGGCTGGCCCAGATGTGATCCAGCCTGCGGCCCTTGTCGGCCGCGTCCCAATCCTTCGCGCGATAGGACCACCAGGAATAGAGCTGCCCCGTCGGGATGTCCTGCCGCGTGATGTCCACCCATTTGCCCGCATCCTGCGCGGCCTGAAGGTGCTCGACCTCGATCGGGGTGTGGCTGACGACCTTCAGAAGCTGCTTGTGCGACCAGACGTCGTCCTCGCGCGGGGCGATGTTGAAATCGCCGACCATGATCGACTTCGCGGGGTTCTCGGCATGGAACACGTCGCGCATCTCGGTCAGGAAATCCAGCTTCTGGCCGAATTTCACGTTCACCTCGCGGTCGGGGACGTCGCCGCCCGCCGGGATGTACATGTTGTGGATGGTGACGCCGTTCTCCATCCGCGCGGCGACGTGGCGGGCATGGCCGAGGCCCGCATAGTCGCGGTCGCCCGCATCCTCGATCGGCAGGCGCGACAGGATCGCCACGCCGTTATAGCCCTTCTGCCCGCGCGCCACGATATGGCGATAGCCCAGCTCCGCGAAGGCGGTCAGGGGGATCTTCTCGACCGGGGACTTGCATTCCTGCAGGCACAGGATGTCCGGCGCCTCTTCGGACAGCAGCCGCGCGACCAGTCCTTCGCGCAGGCGGACCGAGTTGATGTTCCAGGTGGCGATCGTGAACATTGGGCGTCTCCGTTTTGCGCCCGGACCCTAGCTGCGCCCGCCCCGCGTGTCGAGAAGCCGCCACGCGAAGCTTGCCATATGCCGGGGCTGGTCTATGCATGTCGCAAAAAAACATGCGGGACAGCGGAGAGAGAAGATGAAACTGACCATCGACGAGGCCCTTGGACGCGGCGGCATCGGCCCGTTCCAGTGGCGACTTCTGGGGATATTCGGCCTCGTGTGGGCCGCCGACGCGATGCAGGTCATCGCTGTGGGCTTTGCCGCGCCTTCGGTGGCGGCGACCTTCGGGATCGAACGGGTGACCGCGTTCCAAATCGGGACGGTCTTCTTCCTGGGCATGTTCGTGGGCGCGTTCCTGTTCGGGCGCGTGGCCGACCGCGTGGGGCGCAAATGGGTGCTGATCGGCACGGTCGCGATGGATGCGGTCTTCGGGCTGGCCTCGGTCATGGCGGGCGATTTCACCTGGCTGCTGATCCTGCGCTTCCTGACCGGCGTGGCGGTCGGCGGGACGCTGCCCGTCGATTACGCGATGATGGCCGAATTCCTGCCCCCGAAGAACCGCGGCCGCTGGCTGGTCTGGCTGGAGGGGTTCTGGGCCATCGGCACGCTGGTCGTCGCGCTGACGGCATGGCTGGCCGTGACCTTCGGGTCCGAGGCCCCGTGGCGCTGGATCTTCCTGGTCGCCGCGCTGCCCGCGCTGATCGGCTTTGTGCTGCGCGTCTGGGTGCCGGAATCGCCCATGTACCTGGTCCGCAAGGGCCGCCAGGCCGAGGCCCGCGCCGTCATCGACCGCGTGCTGCGCGTGAACGGCGCCCAGCCCCTTCCGGCGGATGCGCATCTGGTCGCGGCGACCGTGCCCGCGGGTGCCGCGCGGTCCATCCTGTCCGAGCCTCTGCGCCGCGCCACCCTTGCGGTGCTGGCGGTCTGGTTCCTCGTGTCGCTGTCCTATTACGGCATCTTCATCTGGGTGCCCGCGCAGCTGGCCGCCGAGGGCTTCGGCTTCATCCGCGGATACGGCTTCATCGTCGCGCTGGCGCTGGCGCAGATCCCCGGATACGCGCTGGCCGCCTGGGGCGTCGAGGCCGTGGGCCGTCGCGCCACGCTGATGGGCTTCCTGCTGCTGAGTGCGGCGGCGTGCTTCCTGTTCACGATCTCCAGCGGGGCGGTGATGGTGGCGGTGTCGCTGCTGATCATGTCCTTCGCGCTGCTGGGCAGCTGGGGCGCGCTCTATGCCTTCACGCCGGAACTGTATCCGACGCATCTGCGCGGGACCGGCATGGGCACGGCCAGCGCGATGGCGCGGGCGGGGGGCATCCTTGCGCCCAGCCTGCTGGCGATCGTCTTCGCGCAGGGCTTCGGCGTGGCCATCGGCGTCTTCGCGGGGCTTCTGGTCCTTGCGGCCGTCGCGCTGACGGCGGTGCGGACCGATACGCGCGACCGCGCCATCGGCTGATCGGTGCGCGACCGCGGCGGGCGGGGGATGGAACCCCCGTCCGCCGTGCCGCGCTGTGACAGCAGCCGGTCGCGGCGGGTCGCCGCGGCATCCAAGCGAAAGGATGGGATGATGGGCCAGCTCGTGAACGGGGTCTGGAAGGACCAGTGGTACGACACCAAGCGCAACGGCGGCGAGTTCGTCCGCGACACGTCGAAATTCCGGTCCTGGGTGACCGCCGACGGATCGCCCGGGCCGACCGGCGATGGCGGCTTCGCGGCTGCCAGCGGGCGATACCACCTCTATGTCAGCCATGCCTGCCCCTGGGCCCACCGCACGATGATCTTCCGCGCGCTGAAGGGGCTGGAGGATCACGTCGACGTTTCCGTCGTCCACCCCGAGATGCTGTCCGAGGGGTGGGAGTTCCGCACCGATTTCGACGGCGCCACGGGCGACCGCCAGTTCGGATACGATTACCTGCGCGAGGTCTATCTGCGCGCCCAGCCGGATGCGTCCGGGCGGGTGACGGTTCCCGTGCTGTGGGACCGCGAGACGGGTACCATCGTCTCGAACGAAAGCGCGGACATCATCCGCATGTTCAACAGCGCCTTCGACGCGATCACCGGCAATGACGACGACTATCACCCCGAGGACCTGCGCCCCGCCATCGAGAAGGTGAACGCGCGCGTCTACGACACCGTCAACAACGGCGTCTACAAGGCGGGCTTCGCCACCAGTCAGGACGCCTATGACAAGGCCGTCGGCCCGCTGTTCGACAGCCTGGACTCGATCGAGGGGCTGCTGGGGCAGCACCGCTATCTGACCGGGGACCGCATCACCGAGGCCGACTGGCGGCTGTTCACCACGGTGATCCGCTTCGATGCGGTCTATCACACGCATTTCAAGTGCAACCGCAGGCGGATCGTGGACCATCCCAGCCTGTGGGGCTGGGCACGAGAGCTGTACCAGTGGCCGGGCGTCGCGGGGACCGTGCATCCGGATCACTTCATGCGCCACTATTACTACAGCCACGACATGATCAATCCGCACCGGATCGTGCCGATCGGGCCGGATGCCGACTGGTCGGCCCCGCACGGTCGCGGCTGAAGAAAGAAGCCCCGGCCGAAGGCCGGGGCAGTTCAGAGAGAGTAGAGGGAGGGATGTGACCGCATCCACCGGTCACTGGGCTTCGGGATCTGAACGTCGCATCCCTCGGGCCGGTTCCATCGAAGGTTGACTCTGCTCCGGCACTGGGTAGAACGGTCTGTCCAGTCACCCCGGAGGACCGATGGACAAGCCGCTTACGGCCCGCGACCGCCTGCTGCATGCCGCAGCGGCGCTGTTCTACAATGACGGCATCGCCGCGACGGGGATCGACACGATCACGCGCCGGGCCGGCGTCGCGAAGCAGAGCCTGTACAACAACTTCGCGTCGAAATCCGATCTGGTCGCGGCCTATGTCGAGGCACGCCACGCCGAATGGCTGGCCCTGCACGACCGGCGGCAGGCCGTGGCGCGTGGCCCTAAGGCGCGGGTGCTGGCCGTGTTCGACGCCTATGCCGACCACGCCGAGGATGCCTATGAGCGCGGGTTTCGCGGCTGCGGCCTGCTGAATGCCGCGGCCGAGCTGACCGCCGACGACCCTGCCCGCGCCGCGATCCGCCGCCACAAGGCGCAGGTGCAGGACATCCTGATGGCCGAGCTGGCGCAGCTGGTCGCGGACCCGGGCAGGCGTCAGCGGCTGGGCGACCACCTGTCCTATCTGCTGGAGGGGTCGATCACGCGGGCGGGCCTGGACGGCGACAGCCGCCGCGTCCACGACGCCCGCGCCATGGCCGCCGAGATGCTGGAGGCCCTTGCATGAGCGCACATTCCACGGGAGTGCTCTTCTGCCTGGTCGCGGCGACTTTGTGGGGGACGACGGGCACCGTCGCAAGCCTGGCCCCCGAGGTTCCGGCCATCGCCATCGGGGCGGCCGCGATGGGCGTGGGCGGTCTGCTGCAGGCGCTGATCGCGCTTGGGGCGATGCGGCGCGCGCGGGCCGCGCTGCTGGCCAACCCGCTGCTCCTGGCCCTTGGGGCGGTCGCGGTCGCGATCTATCCGCTGGCCTTCTATTCGTCGATGCGGATGGCGGGGGTGACGATCGGCACCGTCATCTCGATCGGGTCGGCCCCGCTGATCTCGGCCCTGATCGAGAACCGGCTGGACGGACAGCGCCTGACTGCGCGGTGGGCCGTCGGCGCGGCGATCGGGCTGCTGGGCATGGGTCTGCTGAGCATGGCCGAAGGCGGGCATCACGACCTTGCGCCGAACGTCCCCCTGGGGGTCGGGCTGGGGCTGGTCGCGGGCGGAACCTATGCGGCCTACAGCTGGTGCGCGAGACGGATCATGCAATCGGGGGTGCGTTCGCGCGCCGCGATGGGCGCGATCTTCGGGCTGGGGGGCCTGCTGCTGATGCCGGTTCTGGCGCTCAGCGGGGGCGCGTTCCTGGGGTCGGCGGGCAATTTCGCGGTGGGCGCCTATATGGCGCTGGTGCCGATGTTCCTCGGCTATGTCGCCTTCGGGCTGGGGCTGGCGGCGATCTCGACCAGCCTTGCCACGACGATCACCCTGTTCGAGCCGGTTGTCGCCGCGATCCTTGCGGTCGTCATCGTGGGGGAACGGCTGCCCGCGCATGGCTGGGTCGGGGTGGGGCTGATCGTGGCCTGCCTGTTCTGGACCACGGCACCGCTGCCGCGCCTGCGGCGTGCGGGAATGCGAAGGCCCGCCTGATCGGCGGGCCCAAGGTCGTCACGACACCAGGCGATAGCCGCCCGATTCCGTCACCAGCAGCCGTGCATTGCCGGGATCGGGCTCGATCTTCTGGCGCAGGCGGTAGATATGCGTTTCCAGCGTGTGCGTCGTCACGCCCGCATTGTATCCCCAGACCTCGTGCAGCAGCACGTCGCGCGGCACCACGCCGTCCTGCGCGCGGTAGAGGAACTTGAGGATGTTCGTCTCCTTCTCGGTCAGGCGGATCTTGCGATCCTTCTGATCGATCAGCATCTTCATCGCCGGCTTGAAGGTGTACGGCCCCAGCTGGAAGATCGCGTCCTCGGACTGTTCATGCGTGCGCAGCTGGGCGCGCAGGCGGGCCAGCAGGACCGGGAACTTGAAGGGCTTGGTCACGTAATCGTTCGCGCCCGCGTCCAGACCCAGGATCGTGTCGGCATCGGTGTCGTGGCCGGTCAGCATCACGATGGGGCATTTGACGTTCAGCTTGCGCAGCTTCTTGCACAGCTCGCGGCCGTCGGTATCGGGCAGGCCCACATCCAGCACCACGAGGTCGAAGATCGCGTTCTTGGTGGCCTCGACGGCCTCGGCGCCGCTGCCGCCCTCGCTGACCTCGAACTCGTCGGTGGCGGCCAGCTGTTCGGCCAGCGCCTCGCGCAGGTCTTCCTCGTCGTCGATCAGCAGGATTTTTTTCAGTCCGGCCATGTTGCCTCCTTTGGCTTTCTTGCTGCAATCAGTGGGGACGGGCCTGCGCGGCGTCCAGCAACATGTCGGGATTCTCACATGGAGTTCAGGGTTGGGCGGGCTTATGTTTCAGAATGTTTCAAAATCGCGTGGCCCCATGAGCCTGATCCCCACACTTGCCGAAACGATTTCCCGCGCCCGCGCCGATCTGCGCATGGGCCTGCCGGTGCGGCTGGGCGATCACCTTGCCGCCGCCATCGAGACGCTGTCGCCGGAACGGCTGGCGGATCTGCGCGGCATGGGCGCGGCGGTCGTCACCCTGACCGCGCGCCGTGCCGGAACGTTGAAGGCGCGCGCCTATGATGACGGCCTGGCGCGGGTACGGCTGCCGGGCGATGCCGACCTGCGCTGGCTGCGGGCGCTGGCCGATCCGGCGGGCGATCTGATGTCGCCGATGAAAGGGCCGCTTGCGACCGAGCGTGGCGGCGAGGTCGCGGCCCATCGCGCGGCCCTGGCGCTGGCGAAATCCGCGCAGCTGCTGCCTGCGGTGCTGGTCGTGCCGGTCGCGCAGGCGACGCCCGGCCTGACGGCGCTGAACCCGGCCGCGACGCTGGCGCAGCTTGCCGCCGAAACCGCGATGGCCCCCGTCGCGGGCGCGCGCGTGCCGCTTCTGTCGGCCGAGCGGTCGCGCCTGCACATCTTCCGGCCCGATGACGGCGCCGAAGAACATTACGCGGTCGAGATCGGCGATCCGCCCCGCGATGCCCCCGTTCTTGCGCGGCTGCATTCCGCCTGCTTCACCGGCGACGTGCTGGGCAGCCTGAAATGCGATTGCGGGCCGCAATTGCAGGCCGCGTTGGCCGCGATGGGGCAGGCGGGGGCGGGGGTGCTGCTCTATCTGAACCAGGAGGGGCGGGGCATCGGGCTGGCCAACAAGATGCGCGCCTACAGCCTGCAGGACCAGGGCTTCGACACGGTCGAGGCCAATCACCGCCTGGGCTTCGAGGATGACGAGCGCGATTTCCGCATCGGGGCCGCGCTGCTGCGGCGGCTGGGCTTCGCTTCGGTCCGGTTGATGACGAACAACCCGCGCAAGATCGCCATGATGGAGGGGCAGGGCGTGAAGGTGGCCGAGCGCGTGCCCCTGATCGTGCCGCGCAACCGTCACAACACGGACTACCTGGACGTGAAGGCCGACAAGTCGGGGCACCTTCTGTGAGCCTGGCCGACATGATCCTGACGCCGCGGGGCCTGCGTTACCGCGGGCGCCTGTATCCCTGCAGCATCGGCAGGACCGGCGTGACCCGCACCAAGCGCGAGGGCGACAAGGCGACGCCTGCGGGCATCCTGCATGTCACCGGGCTGTGGTATCGGCCCGATCGGCTGGCCCCGCCCGCGCCCTGGGCGCGGCCCATCGGGCCGGGGGACCTGTGGTGCGACGCGCCGGGGTATCCGGCCTACAACCACCACGCGCGCGCGCCGCTGGCCGCCAGCCATGAACGGCTGCGGCGGGCCGATCCGCTCTATGACGTGATCCTGACGACGGATTGGAACTGGCCTGAGGCGGTGCCGGGCTGGGGCTCGGCTATCTTCCTGCACCAGTGGCGCCGCCCGCGTTTCGGGACCGAGGGCTGCATCGCCTTCGCGCGGCACGACCTGATCCGCATCGCGGCGCATGCCGTCCCGGGCACGCGCATCGTCATCCCCGAAGGGCTTGCGGATCAGCCGTAATCCCGCGCCCCGAAGATGGCCGAGCCGACGCGGACATGGGTCGCACCCTCGGCCACGGCGATCTCGAAATCGGCGCTCATGCCCATGGACAGACCCGGCAGGCCGTGATCGGCGGCAAGGTCCCGCAGCAGCCTGAAATGGGGGCGGGGGTCGTGGCCTTCGGGGGGGATGCACATCAGCCCCTGCGGGCGCAGGCCCAGCCCGGCGCAGGATGACAGGAAGGTCGGCAGCTCGTCCACCAGGATGCCGGCCTTCTGCGGCTCGTCACCGGTATTGACCTGCACGAACAGTTCAGGGCTGCGGCCCTGTTCGTCGATCTGCTGCGCCAGCTTGCGGGCCAGCGACATGCGGTCCAGCGTGTGGATGGCGTCGAACAGCGCGACGGCGGGCTTGGCCTTGTTCGATTGCAGCGGCCCGATCATGTGGACCGACACATCGGGAAAGCGCGCGCGCCAGTCGGGCCACTTGGCCTGCGTTTCCTGAACGTAATTCTCGCCAAAGACGCGGTGCCCGACATCCAGCACCGATTCGACCCTATCGTTCGGCTGCACCTTGCTGACCGCGATCAGCGTGACGCTGCCTGCTTCGCGACCCGCGTCGCGTTCCGCCGCGCGAAGGCGGCCCTTGATGTCATCCAGTCCCATGGGCGCAGAAGACAAAAAGAAAAGAGCGGGCGCAAGGCCCGCTCTCTCTGTCGAAGCGACTTGATCCGAGGATCAGAAGTCGAAGCGGACGCCGAAGTCGCCGCGCAGGTCTTCGTCGTAGCCACGCTCGAGCGAGCCGGCCAGGTAGGCGCCGCCCAGGTCGTACTTGGCGCCGATGCCGAAGGCGTTGTCGGTCTCGTTGCCGTCTGCGTCGTTGTTCGACACGTAGGCGCTGACGGTGGTCATCGGAGCGACGACATAGTCACCGTACAGGACGATGGTGTCGCCAGCGTCGTCGCCGTTGTCGAGGTAGTTCAGGCCAACGCCGTTCTCGGTGCCGGGCATGGTGTAGTATGCGCCGACGAAGTACTGGTCGTTGTCTTCGATGCCAGCGCCGTCTTTGACAGCGGCAGCCGACAGGGCGATGTCGTTCCACTGGTAGTCAACCGAGACGCCGAACTCTTCGGTGGCCGAGTCGTCCAGCTGGTCGGGGTCGACATACGAGAAGCGAGCGGTCAGCGCGTCGACCGAGTACTCGACTGCCAGGCCCAGCTGGTCGCCGTCGGCATACGACTTCGATTCGTAGGCGTAGAAGTCGCCAGCCGGGTTACCGAACGAACGGCTGATCAGGCCGACTTCCGATTCATAGATCAGGCCGGCGTTGTCGAATGCGGTGCCGACGTTGCCGACTGCAACGGTCAGGCCGTTCGAGGTCACGTAGATCTGGCCCGGTGCGACCGAGTCGACGCCTTCATCGCCCTGGTCCCACTGGACGCGGAAGCGTGCGCCGAAGTCGACGCCCTGGTCGGTCGAGGTGGTGCCGTGGATGTTCAGGCGGACGCGCGACTGGACGAAGGTTTCCTGATCGGCGTTCTCATCATAGAGAACGGCGGTACGGCCGTAGCCCGAGATGGTCACGTCTGCGGCAGCCACACCGGCGGTCAGAACCAGCGCGGTCGAGGCGAAAAGAGCCTTTTTCATGGTGATGTTCCCTCTTGTCTCTCTGATGCCCAGATCGGGGTTCCGCCCTGGGGATGTGCAAGGTTTCGCGCTTTCGAACTTGTGATGCAACGGAATCGGGCAGGCCCTCGGGCCGATCCGGAATCCTGTGATGCACAACCGCCACACCTTTCCGTGACCGCGATGTGACATCGCGAATGCCGCCCTGCACGAGTCGCGCGCGGGTCAAGGCGCTTGTTTCGCCCTGGCGATCCGCGCTAATGCTGGGCGCGAATTACAGACCGGGGGACCGCATGACCTACGCACGCGCCGCGCGCCTGATGATCGTCACGACGCTTTGCGCGGGACTGGCTGCCTGCGGCAACGACGCCGGGCGACAGAACCAGACCGCGTCGATCCTGACCGATCCCGACATGCGGGATTCGCAGCGCTCGACCCGCATCCAGGACGTGCTGGCCCGGTCCGAGAACCCCAACCGCACGGTCGGCGTGAACAAGTACCTGTGGAATGCCAGCCTGGACGTGCTGGACTTCCTGCCGGTGCAGACGATCGATCCGTTCACGGGCGTGATCCAGACCGGTTACGGCACGCCTCCGGGCGGGGGGCGGCCCTATCGCGCGACGATCCAGGTGACGGACCCCGCGATGGACGCGCGCAGCCTGCGCCTGTCGCTGCAGGGGCCGGGCGGGGCCGCCGTGGCCCCCGGCACCGTCCGCGCGGTCGAGGATGCGATCCTGACCCGCGCGCGCCAGCTGCGCCAGCGCGACGGACGCCTGTAAGGCCGCGGCGGGCTGGACCCGCTGATCGGGCGCGTATAAACCCTGCAGGCAAGAGATGATGCCCGAGGTCCGATATGCCCTATGATCCGTCCAGCAGCGAAGCCCGGTGGCAGAAGGCCTGGGCCGATGCCGGCAGCTTTGCCGCCATCCGCGACGAGCGCCCCAAATACTACGTGCTGGAGATGTTCCCCTATCCCTCGGGGCGCATCCACATGGGCCATGTGCGCAATTACACGATGGGCGACGTGGTGGCGCGGTTCAAGCGCGCGCAGGGGTTCAGCGTGCTGCACCCGATGGGCTGGGACGCCTTCGGCATGCCCGCCGAGAATGCCGCGATGGAACAGGGCGGCCATCCCCGCGACTGGACCTATGCCAATATCGCCACGATGCGTGACCAGCTGAAGCCGCTTGGCCTGTCCATCGACTGGAGCCGCGAATTCGCGACCTGCGACGACGATTACGTCCACCAGCAGCAGGCGATGTTCCTGGACATGCTGGATGCGGGCCTGATCACGCGCAAATCGGCGCAGGTGAACTGGGACCCGGTCGACATGACCGTTCTGGCCAATGAACAGGTCATCGACGGCAAGGGCTGGCGGTCTGGTGCCACGGTCGAGCGCAAGGAGCTGACCCAGTGGTTCTTCAAGATCAGCGACTACAGCGACGAGCTGCTGTCGGCGCTGGACGGGCTGTCGGGCTGGCCGGAAAAGGTGCGCCTGATGCAGGCCAACTGGATCGGCAAGTCGCGCGGGCTGCAGTTCCGCTTTGCCACCGTCGATGCGCCCGAGGGCTTCGACGCGATCGAGGTCTATACCACGCGCCCCGACACGCTGATGGGCGCAAGCTTTGCCGCGCTGTCGCCGGATCATTCTCTGGTGAAGAAGCTGGCCGAAACCCGCCCCGAGGTCGCCGCCTTCATCGAGGAATGCAAGCGCATCGGCACCACCGAAGAGGCGATCGAGACCGCGCCCAAGCTGGGCTTCGACACCGGCCTGACCGTCACCCATCCGCTGGACCCGAACTGGCAGCTGCCGATCTGGGTCGCGAATTTCGTGCTGATGGATTACGGCACCGGCGCGATCTTCGGCAGCCCGGCGCATGACGAACGCGACCACGAATTCGCCACGAAATACGGGCTGCCGATCCGCGCGACCTTCGGTCAGCCGGGGATGACGCTGGAACAGGCGGACGAGCTGGTCGCCGCCGCGCCCTTCGTGCCGCTGAAATCCGAGACCGTCACCTATGTCCGCGGTTTCGCGGGCGATGCCGACCAGACCGGCGAGGCCGCGGTGGACGCCGCCATCGCCCATGCCGAGGCGCAGGGCTATGGCGAGGGCGTGACCAAGTTCCGCCTGCGCGACTGGGGCATCTCGCGCCAGCGCTACTGGGGTTGCCCGATCCCGGTGGTGCATTGCGACAGCTGCGGCACCGTCCCCGAGGCCAAGGAGAACCTGCCGGTCCTTCTGCCGCAGGACGTGACCTTCGACGTGCCGGGCAACCCGCTGGACCGTCACCCGACCTGGCGTCAGGCGACCTGTCCGAAATGCGGTGGCGCCGCGCGCCGCGAGACCGACACGATGGACACCTTCGTCGATTCGTCCTGGTACTATGCCCGCTTCACCAGCCCCGGTGCCGACACGCCGACGAACCGCGCCGATGCGGATTACTGGATGAACGTGGACCAGTATATCGGCGGCATCGAACACGCGATCCTGCACCTGCTGTATTCGCGCTTCTTCGCCCGCGCGATGGTCAAGACCGGCCACCTGCCCGAGGCCGCAAAGGAACCCTTCGACGCGCTGTTCACGCAAGGCATGGTCACGCACGAGATCTACATGACCCGCGATGCCAAGGGGCGTCCGGTCTATCACCTGCCCGAGGACGTGACCGACGGGAAACTGGCCGACGGCACCGAGGTCGAGATCATCCCCTCGGCCAAGATGTCGAAATCGAAGAAGAACGTCGTCGATCCGGTGAACATCGTGCAGGGCTTCGGTGCCGATACCGCGCGCTGGTTCATGCTGTCCGACAGCCCCCCTGAGCGTGACGTCGAATGGACCGCGGCGGGCGCCGAGGCTGCGGCCAAGTTCCTGGGCCGCGTCCACCGCCTGGCCGAGGATGCGCCCGCCGACGGCCCCGAGGATCTGGACCTGTCCCGCGCCGCCCACCGCGCCATCGCGGATGTGACCAAGGCGATCGAGGGCTTTGCCTTCAACAAGGCGGTCGCCAAGCTGTACGAGCTGGCCAATGCCATCGGCAAGTCGAAGGCCGGCGGCGCTCAGCGCGCCGAGGTGCTGCGCATCACCGCGCAGCTGCTGGCCCCGATGGTCCCGCACCTGGCCGAGGATGTCTGGTCGCTGGCCGGCGGGCAGGGGCTGGTCGTCGATGCGCCCTGGCCCAAGGCGGATCCCGCGCTGCTGCAGGATGACAGCGTGACGCTGCCCATCCAGATCAACGGCAAGCGCCGGGCCGAGATCACCGTCTCCAAGGACATGGCCAAGGACCAGATCGAGGCGCTGGTCATGGCCGACGAGACGGTGCAGCGCTTCCTGGAAGGGGCGGCGCCCAAGAAGCTGATCGTCGTGCCGGGACGGATCGTCAATGTGGTCGCGTGACCCCAGCCGGCGCGTGGCACTGCTGGGGCTTCTGGCCCTGGCAGGCTGCGGGCTGAAACCCGTCTACGGACCCGAGGGCGGGGGCCGCAAGCTGTTCGGCAAGCTGCGCCCGCGCGACCCCGAGACCCCCATCGACTTCGTCTTCAACAGCCGCCTTGCCGAACGGTTGGGCCCCGAGGACAGCCCCGAATACGATCTGGATTACCGCATCAGCGTGGGCGTGGTCAGCCAGGCCATCACCCCCGACGAGGTGACGACCCGCTATTCGCTGAACGGGACCGCCGATTTCGTGCTGACCGGACCGGACGGCACCGAGATCACGCGCGGGCGCGTCAGCAACTTCACCTCGTATTCGACCACGGGCACCACCGTCTCGACCCTGTCGGCGGAAGGCGATGCGCGGCAGCGGCTGGCGATCATGCTGGCCGACCAGGTCGTGACGCGGCTTCTGGCGGCCTCGATGCGGCTGCCGGGCTGACATGCTGCTGAAGGGAGGAGAGATCGCGCGCTATCTCTCTCGGCCCGATCCGTCGCGGCCGGGGCTGCTGATCCACGGGCAGGACGCGATGCGCGTGGCCCTTAAGCGGGCCGAGGCCGTGAAGGCGCTGGTGGGCGAGAAGGCCGACGAGGAGATGCGCCTGACCCGCATGGCGGGCGCGGGCCTGAACAAGGACCGCGCGCAGCTGGTCGATGCCGTCCGCGAGGTGGGCTTCTTTCCCGGTCCGCGCGTCGTCCTGGTCGACGACGCCCCCGACAGCGCCGCCGATGCCGTGGCCGAGGCCCTGTCGGAATGGCGGGCGGGCGATGCGATCGTGGTGGTGACGGCGGGGAACCTCAAGAAGTCGTCGGCCCTGCGCAAGCTGTTCGAGACGCATGGCCAGGCCGTCTGCGCCCCCATCTATGACGATCCCCCCGGCGAGGACGAGATTCGCCGCTGGCTGGCCGATGTCGGCCTGCCCGAGATCCCGCAGGCCGCCATGCGCGAGATGGCCGTCCTGGCCCGCGCGCTGGATCCGGGCGACCTGCGCCAGACGATCGAGAAGATCGGGCTGTACAAGCATGGCGATCCCTCGCCGCTGAGCGCCGAGGAAATCGCCCTGATGGCCCCCGCGACCATCGAGGCCGACCTGGACGAGCTGATCCACACCGTCGCCGAACGCCGAGAGGTCGATTTCAGCCGCCTGATGCGCCGGATCGAGGGGCAGGGGATCAACCCCGTCACCATCTGCATCGCGGCGCTGCGCCATTTCCGCACCCTGCATCTGGCCGCCTCCGACCCGCAGGGGGCGGGTAACGCCCTGGCCCGCGCCAAGCCGCCGGTCTTCGGTCCGCGGCGCGACCGCATGGCGCGGCAGGCGCAATCATGGGGTGCTGGCCCGCTGGAAGAGGCCGTCTCGGCGCTGCTTCAGACCGACATGACCCTGCGATCCGCCAGCCGCGCGCCACAGATGCCGCTGGTCGAACGCGCGCTGCTGCGCCTGGCGATGCGCCCGCGGGGGCGGCGGTGACGGCGGAACCCGTCGATGCGCTGATCGTGGGCGCGGGCCCCGCAGGGCTGATGGCCGCCGAGATGCTGGCCGCGCCCGGTCGCCGGATCGTGCTGGCCGACGCCATGCCCTCGCCCGCGCGAAAGTTCCTGATGGCGGGAAAATCGGGGCTGAACCTGACCAAGGCCGAGCCAGAGGCCGATTTCGCGCGGCATTTCGCGGGCAGCGTCGATCTGCGAACCGGCGATTTCGGTCCGCTGGACGTGATCGAATGGGCCGAGGGGCTGGGGGTCGAGCTGTTCACCGGCAGCACGGGGCGCGTCTTTCCGGTCGGCATGAAGGCCTCGCCGCTGCTGCGGGCGTGGCTGGAACGGCTGGCGGGCGTCGATCTGCGTCGCCGCTGGCGCTGGACCGCGATTCGCGACGGCGAATTCGGCTTCGACACGCTGGACGGGCCGCAATGGATCGCGCCGCGCGTCACCGTGCTGGCGCTTGGCGGCGCAAGCTGGCCGCGCCTTGGATCGGATGCCGCATGGGTGCCGATGCTGCGGGATGCGGGCGTCGATGTCGCGGGCTTTCGTCCCGCCAATATGGGGTTCCGCGTGGGCTGGTCGGACCCGATGCGCAGGCATCTGGGCGCGGCGGTCAAGGGCGTGGCGATCCATGCGGGCGGCCTGATCGGGCGCGGCGAATGGGTGATCGGGGCTCAGGGGGTCGAGGGCGGCGGCATCTACGAGGTGTCGGCCCCCATGCGCGACGGCGCAAATGCGCATGTCGACCTGGCCCCCGACCTGGATCGCGAGGCGCTGGCGCGGCGGCTGGCCAAGCCGCGCGGCAAGCTGTCGGTCGGGAACTGGCTGCGGCGCACGATCAATGATCCGGTCAAGGTCGCCCTGCTGCTGGAATGGGGCCAGCCCCTGCCCAAGGATCCCGGCGCGCTGGCCGGGCTGATCAAGGCGCTGCCCCTGCGCCATGACGGGCCGATGGGGCTGGACGGGGCCATCTCCGCCGCAGGCGGGATCACCGGCGGCGCGTTGACGGGCGATCTGGAACTGCGCGCGCTGCCCCGCACCTTCGCCGCCGGAGAGATGCTGGACTGGGAGGCGCCGACCGGCGGCTATCTCCTGACCGGCTGCCTTGCGACCGGCAGGCGTGCGGGCATCGCCGCCGCCCGCCTTCTCGATCAGAGCGACCGTGCCCTGACATAGGCCGGACGCTCGCGCATCCGTTCGAGGTAATCCGACAGCCGTGGCTCGGTTATGGGAAAGCGCGCGCTCAGCGCCCAGTCGAGGCAATGGGTCAGGATGATGTCGGGGACCGTCATCTCGGACCCCATCACGAAGGGGCCGTCGCCCATCCGGTGGACCATCGTCTTCTGGCTGGATTCGAATTCCCACCGCAGGGTGTTCTTGATCGCGCTGAGACGCATTTCCTCGGGCAGCACGAAGCTGTGGCGCGCGGCAAGCCACAATGCCGCGTCGAATTCGTCCAGCAGGAACTGGGTCAGGCTGTCCTGGCGGGCGCGATCCAGCGTGCCCGCCTTGTGCGTCAGCTGCCCGTGCCGGTCGGCAAGATAGGCGAGGATCGCGGTCGAATCGGTGATGGGCGTGCCGTCATCGACCAGCACCGGAACCTTGCCCGCGGGGTTCACCTGGGTCACCCCCTCGCTGCGGGGAACGGCGGGGACGTGGTCGTAATCCGCGCCCAGCTCCTCCATCATCCACAGAACGCGGAAGGCACGCGATTTCGCCGTGCCGATCACCTGGTACATGGTTCCCCCCCATCGTAGTGCCGGAAGGGAAGTGGGCCCGATCGGGCGGGCGACGTCAAGGTCAGCGACAGGAGCGCAGCTGCTGGCGATACATTTCCGATCGTTGGCCGACGCGGGCGGCGACGCTCATCAGCCAGCCCTTGCTGCGATGACTGCCGCGTGCGAAACCGCCGCGCCCTTCGTGATAGGCAAGGTATTGCGAGGTCGCGTCGTATTTCGACAGGCCCAGCTGCCGCTGGCTGCCGTTCATGTACCAGCCGATGAAGTCCGTGGCATCGCGGATGTTGTCGCGGCGCGCGCGGCGGTTGCCGGTCTCGCGCTGGTATTCCTCCCACGTGCCGTCGAGCGCCTGGCTGTAGCCGAAGGCGCTGGACTGGCGCCCGATCGGGATGACGCCCAGGGCGAACTTGTGCGGGGTCCGCGCATCGCCGATGAACTTCGATTCCTGGTACATGGTCGCCATCTGGACATGGACCGGCACGCCCCATTTGCGTTCGGTCCGCTTCATCGCGCGCATGTATTGCGGCCGTTCCGAAGCGATCGCGCAGGCGTTTTCCAGATTGCGCGGCGCGCTGTAGTTGCCGCCGCCGCAGGATGCGACCAGCAAGACGATTCCCAGCTTGAGAAGCCTGTTCATACTGCCCTCGTGCTCTTCTTTTCGTTGGCAGCGATATTACGGGAAATCACGGCTGGGTGAAATCACAAAGCCCTTAGCATGTGGCGGATATCCGCGTCAGCCTTCGGGTTCGGGGTGCAGAAGGGCGTTCAGCGCCTGCAGATGATCGGCCCCCGCCTCGCGCAGCAGCGTCTCCAGCGCGCGGTAATGCGTCAGCACATCCTTGCCGGTCGGGGTCACGGTCGCGCCGCCCCCACCCGCCCCGCCACGGGCGCGGTCGATGACGGGCCGGGCGAAGGCCACGTTCATCTCCTCGACCAGGGTCCAGGCGCGCTTGTAGCTCATGCCCATCTCGCGCGCTGCCGCCGAGATCGAGCCGAGCCTGTCGATGCGCGACAGCAGCTCGGCCTTGCCCGGCCCGAGGATCAGCGGGGAATCGTATTCGAGGCGAAGCTTGATCCGCAGCCGCGGGCCATTCGCGTTCGTGGGCATGTGCTGTCCGTTCCTGCGTTATTCCCCGGAAGCATACCGCGCCGGTGCTGCGGCTGCAAACACTGCCGTGACGGAACGGTGCCGCGCGTCTTGCGAAGGCGGGGCCCGCGCCTATCCTGCCCCGGACATCTTATGGGAGGGAACCATGTCCGCAGACGATATCGTCATTCTGTCCGGGGCGCGCACGGCGATCGGCACCTTCGGGGGCAGCCTTGCCGGCGTGGCGCCCATCGACCTGGCCACCACGGTCACCCGTGCCGCGCTGGAACGCGCGGGCTTCGCGCCCGACCTGATCGGGCAGGTGGTCTTCGGCCACGTCATCAATACCGAACCCCGCGACATGTACCTGTCCCGCGTCGCGATGCTGAACGCGGGCATTCCGCACACGACGCCCGCGATGAACGTGAACCGCCTTTGCGGATCGGGCGCGCAGGCCATCGTCTCGGCCACGCAGGCGCTGATGCTGGGGGATGCCGATTTCGCCATCGCCGGCGGCGCCGAGAGCATGAGCCGATCGCCCTATGCCATCCCCTCGGCGCGGTTCGGGGCCAAGATGGGCGACCAGGTGATGCTGGACATGATGACCGGCGCGCTGACCTGTCCGATGGGCACCGGCCATATGGGCGTCACGGCGGAAAACGTGGCCGCCGAACATGACATCACCCGCGAGCAGCAGGACGAATTCGCGATGGAATCGCAGCGTCGCGCGGCGGCTGCCATCGCGGCGGGGCATTTCGCGGACCAGATCGTCCCGGTCGAGGTGAAGACCCGCAAGGGCATCGTGGCCTTCGACACGGACGAACATCCCAAGGAGACCAGCCTGGACAAGCTGGCCGGACTCAAGCCCGTGTTCCAGAAGGGCGGCAGCGTGACGGCAGGCAATGCCAGCGGCATCAACGACGGCGCCGCGGCGCTAGTCCTGGCGCGTGCAAGCGCGGCCGAGGCTGCGGGCCTGACGCCGCGTGCGCGCATCCTGGGCTATGCCGTGGCGGGCGTCCGCCCCGGGGTGATGGGCATCGGCCCGATCCCGGCGGTCCAGGCCCTGATGGAGAAGACCGGCCTGAAGCCCGGCGATTTCGACGTGATCGAATCGAACGAGGCCTTTGCCGCGCAGGCGCTTGCGGTGAACAAGGGGCTGGGGCTGGATCCGGCGCGCGTGAACCCCAATGGCGGCGCGATCGCGCTTGGCCATCCGGTCGGCGCAACCGGCGCGATCCTGACGGTCAAGGCGCTGGCCGAACTGGAGCGGACGGGCGGCACCACCGCGCTGATCACCATGTGCATCGGCGGCGGGCAGGGGATCGCCATCGCGATCCGTCGCGGCTGATCCCTGAAAAGGCGCGGGCGGCGGTCGAAACCGCCGCCCTTGCGCGAATGTGGAACGGGCCGTCCAGATCAGACGACCCGCGAGATCCACGGAGATGGCCCAGTTAGGGACGGAAGCGCATCCGGTCCCAACCAGGGTTTACGACCCGAAGGGCTGCCTTCAGGCCACGGCCCCCCTGACTGTTCCGACACCTCTCTCCAATATCACTCTCGACACTGGACCACCTCCTTTCAATAAGTTGCCGTTGTAGGTTCAGGGTGCCACAGATCGACCATGTGTCAATCAACTTTCTTGGGCAGCCCTCAACAAATTGCGGACGATGAGGCGGAAGGGCACAAGCGCCAGTAGGGCCAGACCCAGTTTGACCAGCCAGTCGGCAACTGCCAGCGAAACCCACAGCTGCACGCCCGGTCCCTGACCAAGAAGGGGAACGATCTCGTTGGACCAGCCGGTATTGGCATCGGCGGGCAGCATGGCCGAGAAGGCGATGCCGAAGAACAGCGCGGTATCCAGCGCCGACCCGATCAGCGTCGAGGCCAGCGGAGCGCGCCACCACTGCCCGCCGCGAAGCCGGTCGAAGATCGCGATGTCGGTCATCTGCGCCACCAGGAAGGCCGCACCCGAGGCGATGGCGATGCGCAGCGTGGTCATGTCGAAGCCCGCCGCGATCAGCGAACAGGCGACACCGGTGACGAAGCCCGCGGCGACGACGCGGCGTGCGGCGGCGGGGCCGTGCACGCGGTTCATCACGTCGGTCACCAGGAAGGCGAAGGGATAGGTGAAGGCACCCCAGGTCAGCCAGTCGCCCAGGACGAACTGGACGAGGATGTTCGAGGCCACGACGATGGTGGCCATGGCAATGATGCCGGGCAGGAAACGTGTCATCGGGATTTCCGTTTTGACAAGGTTGCGGAAGAACTCGGCCCCGTGCGGGCAGGGCGCGCATACGTCCGCGAAGGGCGTCTTGTCAATCCGTGGCAGCGCGGCGGGTCTGTTCGCGCAGGCGATACTCGACGATCTCGGTGCGCTGGACGAACAGGAAGTTGTCGTCCGAGATCATCGTCAGCCGCGTGCCGATCCCGTCGTCCCAGGCGGCGATTCCCTCGAGGTTGTCGTATTGCAGCGACCGCGTGCGCAGGACGATCTCGTCCTCGGTCACGCCGTCATCGTCCAGCATGACCCGCCGCACGCGGGACGAGAAGCCCAGGATGCCGTTGAAGTCGCGTTCCAGCAGGTAGAGCCAGCCGTCCGGGCCCATGTCGGCGCCGACCATCAGCCAGTCGCCGTCGCGCCGGATCTCGGCCCGGCGATGCCAGCGGTCGTCCGAATATTCCAGCAGGACGAAGGGCGTGTCCTTCGATTTCGAGGCCTCGGGCAGGGTCAGCAATTCGCCTTCGGGGCCGATGGCCAGCGCTTCCAGCCCGTTGTTCACGACCATGCCCGGCAGCTTGGGCGCGCGGCGCAGCACCGTCGGCCCGCCTTCCAGATCGGGATAGGAGGCGACGCGGTTCAGCCCCTCGAAGCTGACATGGACCGTGCCGTCGGGACCGATGGCCAGCCCCTCGCTGTCGCCGGTATATCCGGGGGGCAGGGGCCTGCCGCGGCTGTCGCGCAGATGGGCCCGGCCCAGGGTGCGCATGCCGCGCACGATCCCCTGGCCGTCGCGTTCGAAGCGTCCCCAGTACAGCTGCGAACGGTCCGACAGCGCGTGGAAGGTCTGCCCGTCATCCGACACCTCGATCCCCGAGAAACCTCCGAAATCGGCACGGTCCTCGGACCAGACATAGGTGCCGACATAATCGAGAACCGCGCCTGCATGTGCAGGCGCGGCCAGGGTCAGCATCGACAGGAGCGTGCCCGTCAGGGCGCGCCGGCAACGGTTCGGCATTGGTCCGGAAGCTCGCTCAGGCGGTAGGTGCGGGGGTGGCGATAATTGGGGTTGGGCGTGCTGGGCTTGGCCAGCGACGGGTTCTTGCGGATGGCCAGCCATTCGGCGGCCTCGGCGCAGCCGTCGCCTGCGGGGATCGGGTTCTGGCGTTCGCAGATCGATCCGGGCGGGCAGTTCAGCCGGACGTGGAAGTGATAGTCGTGGTTGTTCAGCGGGCGGATCTTGCGCAGCCAGCTGCGGTTTCCGGTCTCCATCTGGCACATGGCGACCTTGACCACGGGATCGGTGAAGATGCGCTCGACCCGGCTGTCGTTGGCAGCGGCGCGCAGGATCGACATGTGCTGCGGCGTCCAGTTGCCCGACAGCCCCAGCCCGTTCGATGCCACGGCCGAGGTCGACGAGATGTTCTCGCGCTGCTGGGGCGACAGGGTCAGCGAACCGGGCGGGCGCATCCAGATGTCGGCATCCAGCCCGATCTGGTGGCTGGCATGGCCCGACAGCGTGGGCCCGCCGCGCGGCTGGCCGATATCGCCGATATAGAGCCCCTGCCAGCCGGCCTGGTTCGCGGCGCGCGACAGCCCGATCAGGAAGTCGATCATCACCGGGTGGCCCCAGTTGCGACCGCGCGACAGGCGCATCGCCTGCCAGGTCGGCCCGGTCTCGGGCAGCTGCACGAGGCCCTGCGCACAGCCGCGGCTGTAATTGCCGATGGATACGGCGGGCCCCTGCGACGCGCTGCCGAACGCGCCGAACACGTCCTTGGCCAGCGGGTCCGCCGCGGCGGGCAATGTCATGGTCAGCGCTGCGGCTGCGGCGGTCAGCATCCTGCGGATGGCGGTCTTAATGATCACGGGCGTGCCTCTTCTTCTCCGTCCGGGTCGACCCAGCCTAGCAGAACCAGCGCGACAAGGAAGATCAGGATCAACGGCGCAAGCCCGACGCGCTGATTGCCGCTGAGATCGGTCGTCACCGCGATCAGGAAGGGCGCCAGGAAGGCCGTCGCCTTGCCCGACAGCGCATAGAGGCCGAACCCCTCGGTCGCGCGTTCCTCGGTGGTGTGGCGCACCATCATGGTGCGGCTTGCGGCCTGCAGCGCGCCGCCGGCCCCGCCGATCACCGCCCCGCACAGGAAGAACAGCAGGTCTGCGACGCCCAGCCTGCCGATCACGCCGCCTTCGGCCACGGGGATCCCCATGACCGATGCGCGGTCCATGCCGACCAGCAGCACGCAGATCGCCGTCAGCGCAAGGATGCAGGCGGCGATCACCGCGCGCGGCCCGAAGGCGCGGTCGGCGCGTCCGCCCAGCCAGCTGATGATCGCGGCCGAGATCGCGCTGATCACCCCGAACACCCCCGCCAGGAACACCGGCCAGCCCAGCACCGTCCCCGCATAGACGCCCCCGAACCCATAGAGCGCGTTCAGCGCATCGCGCGAGAACATCGAGGACAGCAGCCAGTTCCGCAGGCTGCGCCGGTGACGCAGGCTGGCGATCAGCGATCCCAAGTCCCGAAGCGACGCGCCAAGCCGGATCGGGCGGCGCGGCCCGCGCGGTTCGCGCACCCACAGGAAGAACGGGATCATGAAGACCGCGTACCAGATCGCGGTGAAGGGCCCGACGAAGCGCGTCCCCTCGCGCAGGGTGGGATCGAGGCCGAACAGCGGCTCGATCCCCGCCAGCGTCCGCCCCGAGGGGGTTTCGGCAAACAGAAGCAGCATGATCGCCAGCGCGCTGACACCCCCCAGATAGCCGAAGGCATAGCCCGACCCGGACAGGCGGCCGATCTCGTCGCGCGGGGCAAGGCCGGGCAGCAGGGCGTTGGTGAAGATGGTGGCGAACTCGGTCCCGATCAGGCCGATGCCGAACAGCACGACCGCCTGCACCAGCGCGGGCTGTTCGGGCGTCAGCGACCACAGCCCGGCAGCCCCCAGCACGTACAGCCCCGAGAACAGCCAGATCCAGCCCATGCGCCGACCCGATCCGTCCGCGATGGCCCCCAGGATCGGCGCAAGCACCGCGATCAGCACGCCGGTGATCGACAGCCCGTAGCCCCACAGCGCCTGCGCATTCGCCCCCGCGATGGTGCTGCTGTATCCGAGCGCGATGAAATGGGTCTTCGCGACCTCGGCGAAATAGATCGAGAAGACGAAGGTCAGCAGCAGCGTGTGATAGGGCTGGCTGGCCCAGTCGAAAAACCACCAGCCCCAGATGCGCTTGCGATCCATGCCCGTCCCCCTTTGGCGTCAGGGGACATAAGGCCCGCCCGCGCTCAGGCTTTCAAGGCCCTGCGGGCATCCTCGGGAAGTTCGGGCGGCCAGGGGCGCGCGCCGTCGGCCTCGACCCAGGCGGCGACCCAAGCTGGCAGGGCGGGGCTGTCGCCCGAATGCCCCAGGGCCGCCGCGACATCGGCGGGCGCCACGATCCCCTTGTCCGAGGTGACGGCCATGCGGATCAGGACCTGGTTGCAGCACTCGCCACGCTTCCACATCGACTGGTCGATATAGATGAAGCGGTGATCCCAGCCGACCATGCGCGACACCATCTCGAAGCGGTCGAACGCCTTGATCCGGCGGCGATAGCGGGTCGAGTTGCCCGCCACCGTCATTCCCCAGCCATGCGCCCGTAGCACGGCGACCAGCCCCGTGCGCTGCGCCAGCGGGATGCGCCCCAGATCGTACAGCGTCAGGGTCCGGCCGTTGTTCAGCTCGATCCAGGGGTCCAGATCCCAGGGCCAGCACATGTGACGCGACACATGCGCGTCGAACGGCCCGAGGCGCGGTGCCTTGCGGTATTTCACCATCTCCTTGGCGAAGCGGACAATCGGATACATCTGGCCCCCCGTATTCGTTCCGGCATCGTTCCGGCGGGCCCATGCGTGGCCGCAGTTCACGCGCAGGTCAACCGGCGACGCGACGACATGGCACCCCTATCGGTCGGGGGATGCTTGCGCGCGCGGCCATGTGCCCGCATACAGGGCCGCGATCGCGCGGATCGAATACCGGATCGAATACGGGGAAGAATTATGGGAACGCTCTATGAGGCGCTGCAGCTGATCCTGCAGGTGGTGTGGTTCGTGATGATCGTCCACATCATCATGTCCTGGCTGATCAACTTCCAGGTGCTGAACCTGCGCCAGCCGCTGGTTGCGCAGATCTGGGACGGGCTGACGCGCCTGCTGGAACCGATCTATCGCCCGATCCGCAACGTGCTGCCCAATACCGGCGGGCTGGACCTGGCGCCGCTTGTCGTCTTCCTGATCATCATCATCCTGCAGCGCGCGCTGGCGAACAACGCGGGCTTCTTCTACGGCTTCTGATGGCGCGGGATCTGCCAGCGGACGACCTTCTGCGCCAGGTCTGGGGCTTTGACGGCTTCCGGCCCGGCCAGCAGGAGATCGTCGAGTCGGTGGCCGATGGCCGCGACGTGCTGGCGATCATGCCCACGGGCGGCGGCAAGTCGCTGTGCTATCAGCTGCCCGCGCTGATGCGGCAGGGGGTGACGGTCGTCATCTCTCCGCTGATCGCGCTGATGCGGGACCAGGTGCGCGCCCTTCGCGCGGCGGGCGTCGAGGCCGGCGCCCTGACCAGCGGCAATACCGATGCCGAGACCGAGGCCGTCTTCGCGGGACTGTCGGATGGCAGCCTGCGCATCCTCTACATGGCGCCCGAGCGGCTGGCGTCGGGGGGCACGGTCAACCTGCTGCGCCGCGCGAATGTCACGGCCATCGCGGTCGACGAGGCGCATTGCGTCAGCCAGTGGGGCCACGATTTCCGCCCCGACTATCTTCGCATCGGCGATTTGAAGCGGGCGCTGAACGTCCCGCTTGCGGCCTTCACCGCCACCGCCGACGCCGAAACCCGCGCCGAGATCGTCGAGCGCCTCTTCGCGGGCACCGATCCGGTCACCTTCCTGCGCGGCTTCGACCGGCCCAACATCCGGCTTGCCTTCCAGCCCAAGGACAGTCCCCGCAAGCAGGTGCTGTCCTTCGTCGCCGCGCGTCGCGGCCAGTCGGGCATCGTCTATTGCGGGGCGCGGGCGCGGACGGAATCGCTGGCCCAGGCGCTGCGCGAGGCGGGGCATCCGGCCATCGCCTATCATGCGGGCCTTGAACCTGATCAGCGCCGCGAGGCCGAGGCGCGGTTCCAGCGCGAGGACGGGCTGATCGTCGTGGCCACCGTCGCCTTCGGCATGGGCATCGACAAGCCCGACATCCGGTGGGTGCTGCATGCCGACCTGCCGAAATCCATCGAGGGATATTACCAGGAGATCGGCCGCGCGGGCCGCGACGGCGACCCGGCCGAGACGCTGACGCTCTACGGTCCCGACGACATCCGCCTGCGCCGGACCCAGATCGACGAGGGGCTGGCCGAGCCTGCCCGCAAGACCGCCGACCATGCCCGCCTGAACGCGCTGCTGGGCCTGGCCGAGGCGACGGGATGCCGCCGCAGCCGCCTGCTTGCCTATTTCGGCGAGGAGCAGCACGGCGATTGCGGCAATTGCGACCTGTGCCAGACCCCGCCCAGGCTGTTCGACGGCACGATGGCCGTGCGCAAGGCGCTGTCGGCGATGCTGCGCACGGGCGAATGGTTCGGATCGGGCCACCTGATCGACGTGCTGACCGGCAACCAGACCGACAAGGTGCGCGAACGGGGCCACGACCACCTGCCGACCTTCGGGGTCGGGCGCGAACACGGGCGCGGCCAGTGGCAGGCGATCTTCCGGCAGATGATGGGGCTGGACCTGTGCCGCCCCGATCCCGAACGCCACGGCGCGCTGCAACTGACCGAGGCCGCCCATCCGATCCTGCGCGGAGAGGAGAACGTGACCCTGCGCCAGGACACGACCGCCAGTGCCAAGTCCTCGACCGTCCTGCGCGCGCAGGTCTCGGAGGAAGACGAGCCGCTTCTGTCCGCGCTGAAGGCCAAGCGCCGGGCGCTGGCCGAGGCCGCGCGCGTGCCCGCCTATGTCATCTTCCCCGACCGCACCCTGATCGAGATGGCGACCGTGCGTCCGCAGGACATGGACCAGATGGCCCGTGTCAGCGGGGTGGGGGCCAAGAAGCTGGAAAGCTATGGCGCGGAATTCCTGACGGTGATCGCGGGCGAACAGCCGGCGATGCACCCCGCGCGTCGCGCGCTTGCGGGCAGTCCGGCGGGCGCGCTGTTCGACCGGCTGGGCGATCTGCAGCTGCGCCTGCAGCGCGGAGAGGACGGCACCGAGAAACCGCTGAGCCTGTCCACCGCGCAGATCCGCCGCATCGCCGAGGCCCGGCCCACCAGCATGGACGCCCTGTCGCGATACCTGGACGATGCGCGCCTGGAACGCTTCGGCGCAGCCATCCTGCACGAGGTCGAGATCGCCGACTGAGCGATTTCAAGGGAATGTGATGCATCATTCGGGCCGCGGCCCGCGTGTCTTGTGCCATGCTGGGTCCAACACGGCCCCGCCAGAGGAGCGAGACATGAAGCTGAAATGGTCCGACGTCACCCCGAAGCGTGATTACCTGAACCGCCGCAAGTTCATCGCGGCCGGCAGCCTGGCGATGGCCGCGGGCGCGTTGCCCGGCGGGCCTGCGCTGGCGCTGACGGGCAAGCCCTCGCGCTTCTCGACCGACGAGACCCCGAACAGCTTCGAGGAGATCACGAACTACAACAACTTCTATGAGTTCGGCACCGGCAAGGAGGATCCCGCCCGCAATGCCCATCGCCTGACGACGGACCCGTGGTCGGTGCAGATCTCGGGGCTGGTGGATCGGCCCGGCAGCTACTCGGTGGACGACCTAGCCCCCGAGAACGCGCTGGAGGAACGCATCTATCGCCTGCGCTGCGTCGAGGCATGGTCGATGGTCGTTCCCTGGCTGGGCGTCACGCTGGCATCCGTGCTGGAGAAGGCGGGCGTGCAGCCCGGCGCGAAGTTCGTCGAGTTCGAGACCCTCGTCCGCCCCGAGGAGATGGTCGGCCAGCAGCGCGCGCTTCTGGACTGGCCCTATCGCGAGGGGCTGCGCATCGACGAGGCCATGCACCCGCTGACGATTCTGGCGACGGGGCTGTACGACCAGCCGATGCCCAACCAGAACGGCGCGCCGATCCGGCTGGTCGTTCCGTGGAAATACGGCTTCAAGTCGATCAAGTCGATCGTGCGGATCAACGTGATCGAGCAGGAGCCGGTGAACACCTGGAAGCAGCTTCAGGCCAGCGAGTACGGCTTCTATGCCAATGTGAACCCCGAGGTGGACCATCCCCGCTGGAGCCAGGCCACCGAACGCCGCATCGGCGCGGGCCTTTTTGGCGGGCGGCAGGAAACGCTGATGTTCAACGGCTATGGCGAAGAGGTCGCCTCGCTCTATGCCGGGATGGACCTGCGGGTGAACTACTGATGCGGTCAGCCGTGAACAATGCCCTGCGCCGCCTGCCTGTCTGGGCGGTCTGGGTCGCGGGGCTGGTTCCGCTGGCGCTGGTGGTCTTCGACCTGCTGACCGGTCGGATGGGCGTGGACCCGATCCGAGAGATCGAGCACCGGCTTGGGCAGACCGCGCTCTATTTCCTGGTGGGCGGGCTGGCGGTGACGCCGCTGCTGCGGCTGACGGGGATCAGCCTGATGAAGTTCCGCCGTGCGATCGGGCTTCTGTGCTTCACCTATGTCGTGCCGCATGTGCTGGCATGGGTGGTGCTGGATATGGGGCTTCTGTGGTCGCAGATGCTGAAGGACATCATCAAGCGGCCCTATCTTCTGGTAGGGATGCTGGCATTCGCGATCCTGATCCCGCTTGCCGTGACATCGAACAACCTGTCGATCCGGCGCATGGGCGGGCAGGCGTGGCGGCGTCTGCACAAGGGTGTCTATGCGGCTGCGATCCTTGCCGGGCTTCACTGGTTGTGGGCGGTGAAGGTCGACGAGCTTCAGCCGTGGTTCTGGTTCGTATCGATTCTTGCGATTCTGGGTTTTCGGGTTGTGTTTCGTGGCCGTGTGCGGTGGGGTTTCCGGCGATCGTCTGAAACGATGTGAGCGTTTTCAGTGGTTTGCGCGGAATCCGGTGTCGATTTTCGTGAATCTTGGATTTTCTGCTTGCGGGTTCTGATCGGTGTGTCTAAACACCGCTTCACCGAAGGGCGGGACACGCCGGACGGTGCGACGGACCGGCCCTGAGGGGTTGGGAAGTCGGGAAAATTCTGGGATTGATGACCGGGCGGGGCGCTGAGTTGGATTGGCGCACCATCTGCGATTTTGGTTCCTCTGCTGTTTGACATTGATGGATATCTGAAGGGATATGCGGGCGGTTCGATGGTCGTTACACGATCTTGGATCTCGCATATCGGCTCTCTAGCCTTCG
>NZ_ATUJ01000011.1 GCF_000420145.1 Paracoccus zeaxanthinifaciens ATCC 21588 | reverse complement strand
CTAGGGTCAGGACCCATTGATCTGGTTGCGCGAGCGTGATTCACCGTTCGAAAACGAGCGGTGAACATGTCTGATCTTTTCTGGTTGAGCGATGCGCAGATGGCGCGTCTGGAGCCTTACTTTCCCAAGTCGCATGGCAAGCTCAGGGTTGATGACCGGCGTGTCTTGAGCGGGATTATCTTCATCAATCGCAATGGCTTGCGGTGGCGCGATGCACCAAGGGAATACGGCCCGCACAAGACGCTCTACAATCGCTGGAAGCGTTGGAGCGACAGGGGTGTCTTCGCCCGGATCATGGCGGGGTTGGCGGCCGAGCACGGTGAAGAGACGACCGTGATGATCGACGCAACTCATCTGAAGGCCCATCGTACGGCGTCCAGCCTGGGCGTCAAAAAGGGGGGCGTGCGCGTCTGATTGGCCGAACCAAGGGCGGCATGAATACGACGCTGCACGCGATCTGCGACAGATGAGCCATCTCGCGCCATCGGTCCGAGCGACGATGGCGAATGCCGACCCATCGACCTGTTCCTGACTGCCGGACCCGTCAGCGACTACATCGGGGCGCGCGCCCTGGTGAGCGGGTTGCCCAACGTGAAGTGGCTGCTCGGAGGTCGTGGCTATGATGCCGATTTGTTCCGAGAAGCGTTGCAAAACAGAGGGATATGCCCCTGCATTCCCGGTCGGAAGCAGCGCAAGACCCCAGTCAAATACGACAAGCGCCGCTACAAGCGGCGCAACAGGATCGAGATCGTGTTCGGCAGGCTCAAGGACTGGAGGAGGGTTGCGACCCGCTGTGATCGCTGTCCGCAAACCTTCTTCTCAGCAATAGCACTCGCTGCGACCGTAATCTTCTGGCTTTGAGAGAGAACGAGTCCTGACCCTAAGTGGTGAGGGACAAGCGCAAAATATATATCGTAGAAGCTTTCGTCTCGTGACTTGGACACGAAAAGCGCCTCAATCGCGTACACGCGGGCGTACTCAGGCGTGCAGTAGAAAAGGTCTTCGGTCGGGACGGCGATTTTAGTTATGGCACACGCCTTTCACATCCTGCGAAACGAAGTTGCACCAGCTGACCATGAGTTGTCTGCGCTTTTCCAGAATGTCTGAACGGGCATAGGCGCGCTCAACATCATCGCCGACCTTGTGCCCGAGGCTCATTTCCGCAATCTCGCGTGGCACATTGGCTTCTTCGGAAGTCCAGTCTCGAAAGGTCGAGCGGAAGCCGTGGACCGTGACATTGTCCGTCTGCATACGCCTTAACAGCATGAGCATAGACATGTTGGAGAGCGGCTGATGGCGCTTCTGCCCCTCGAAGACACACCGAGAGCGGAGAGCTGTCAGCGGCTCCACCGTGGCAATCCTTTGTTGGGTCAGGGGAACACGATGCTCAGTGCCGGTCTTGGTCCTTCCTTCTGGAATGGTCCAGATCTGCTCCTCGAAGTCAACTTACTCCCAGGTGGCCTGTAGGACTTCACTGGCGCGGCAGCCGGTCAAACAACTCATCGCAAGTGCCTTGGCCGCGATGCCTGGCTGGCGGAGAACCGCAGCATAGAAGGAAGGCACTTCGCGCCAGTGCATAGCCTTATGATGCTTCACCTTGGCCTTGACGCGAGGCAGGACACGGCCGTCCAATACGACCGTAACGGGGTTCTCGCCTTCACGGTGACCCCGTGAGCGGGCTACATCAAGAACAGCTTTCATCCGCTGCGCCACGCGCCGAGCGGTCTCGTGCTTGACGGTCCAGATAGGGGACAACACCTGCAGGACCTCGGGCTGCCCAATTTCCGAAACCGGCATCCTCCAATCTTCGGGAAAGTATACTCAGCCAGCGTATTGATCCACTGCTGGGCATGCTTGGGGTTCTTCCAAGTGGGGAGCCGCTCGACGTGAACGGTGCGGGCGACTTCTTCGAAGCACGGTACCACTACATCTTGGTTGAACTTGGGGTTCAGCCCTTGCCGTGCAAGCCTGCGATACTCGAGAGCTCGATCCCTGGCGACGTTAAGCGTGACGACATCAGTGCCGCCTAGTCCGAAGTCAGGGCGCAGGGGCTTGCCCATGCGATTGCGTTGTCCCTTCACGATCACGCGCACGATCCAACGTCGTGCGCCGGAAGGATCAACGATTAGGTAGAGTCCATTGCCGTCACCATGACGGCCCGGACCAAGCGAGCGGACGAGATTCCTCGTCAGCCAACCGGTGCTGTAGGCAATGCCTATACCTCGTTTCATACCACGGATTGAATAGCACCGAGCAAAAGCGAATTAAGGCGATCAGTATCGAAGCGAGGCGAGGTGGTGCATAAGTTCAATACCTTGGAGGGTAGAACAGCACTGTATGCCAATCAACCAAAATGGTGGGTGGCGGAGACGAAGTCCGCCTCTGGATCGTCCGTCGCATTCTGCCGTTGTCCCGTATGTCCAGAAAATACTGGGAAAAAACGCTTATTCGCTTCCCCTGCATGCCGTGTCGTTCTAGCTTGTTCCCGACCTTCTTGGGGGAAGGAATGGGGGAAGCATGGAGAACGCAGGACGCAGGCCGAGCAAGGCGCTGACCGCGCAGGCCGTTCGGAACGCCAAGCTGCCGGGGAAGTATTTTGACGGCAACGGGCTTTACCTGCGTGTCGATGCCAACGGCGCACAGTTCTGGGTTCAGCGGATCACCATTCGCAGCAAGCGCACCGAATTGGGTCTTGGGTCGCCGTCGCTGGTTACGTTGGCAGAGGCGCGGAGCAAGGCGCTGGAGAACCGCAAGCTGGCGCGCGAGGGTGGAGACCCGCTGCAGGCCAAGCGCGATGCACAAGGCGTCCTGACCTTTGAGGAGGCCGCGCGCAAGGTTCATCAGCTGCACCTGCCGACCTGGAGGAATGCCAAGCACGGCGCGCAGTTCATCACCACGCTGGAGACCTACGCCTTCCCCCGCTTGGGCAAAATGAAACTGCAGGACGTGACCAGCGCCGACGTTCTGCATGCGCTCATGCCGATCTGGACCAGCAAGCCGGAAACAGCGCGCAGGGTTCGGCAGCGCATCGGCACGGTGATGAAATGGGCGATTGCGCAAGGCTGGCGCAAGGACAACCCCGCGCAGGATATCGGGCAGGCTTTGCCCAAAACGCCCAAGCGCCAGACGCATCGCAAGGCGCTGCCCTATGCCGAGGTGGCTGGATGCCTACGGGCCGTTCAGGCTTCGCGCGCAGGGCTGTCAACCAAGCTGGCGCTGGAGTTCCTGGTCCTGACCGCCGCGCGCTCTGGCGAGGCGCGAGAAGCGCGCTGGGATGAGATGGATCTGGACCGCGCCGTCTGGGAAGTTCCAGCCGAGCGGATGAAGATGAAGCGACCGCACCGCGTTCCCCTGTCGCCGCGCGCGGTCGAACTGTTGAAGAATGCCGAAAGTCTGAGCGACGGCAGCGGGCTTGTCTTTCCCGGCACGAAGCCGGGACGCCCGCTGTCGGACATGACGCTTTCTAAACTGGTCAAGGAACTGGGCTTTGAGGCGGACGTGCACGGCTTTCGCACGTCTTTCCGCACTTGGGCGCAGGAGCGGACGACCTTTCCGCGCGAGGTAGCCGAGGCCGCGCTGGCACACCTGTCCGGTGATGCAGTCGAACGGGCCTATGCACGCAGCGATGTTTTCGAGAAGCGGCGCAAGATGATGGAGGCGTGGGCACGGCATTTGATCGAGGCCCACGCAGTCGTCGTTTCAATTGGACAGATTGGCTAACGAACGTCGGAAGAATGCCGGGTCTCTAAGCGAGACGATTCGCCAACAGATTTGGAGTTTATGCGGGTTCTGCGACGGATTGTCGGTCAAGCCCCAAAAACTGACACTAGGTATATTGCCGCACAGGTCCGGAACCACGATACATAGTTATCGCCACGGACGGCGGCGAATCATCAAGGAACGCTATGGTCGAACGATACTACCGACGCCCGGCAATCGAGGAGCTAACCGGTCTAAGCCGCAGCACCATCTATAATCTCATGCAGAAAGGAGATTTCCCCAAGCCGGTCAAGCTGACCGGAAAGGCCGTAGGGTGGTCTGAAAGCGCAATCAGCGATTGGCTTGCAAGCCGACGCTGAAAATCCAGAAACCGATTGCCGAACCGGAAACCGGTCTCTGAACTGAAGTCTCCACACCTTCAGCCCTAGACCCTTCGCGTTCGGCAATCAACACCAAAGGTGAATATTGCCATGCCGAAAGCATGTGAATGGCCCGAGCGGGCCTACTGGATCTGCATGTCCAGTTCCCAGCGCAAGCGCCTTGTCGTCAGCGGGCGCGACCGCTGGGCACTGGAATGGCTGATGCGGGTCGGAGAGCAGGGCTGCACGACGCTGGAATGCGTCGGGCCGCGCCTTTCCGCCTACGTTTTCAATTTGCGTCAAGCTGGCGTGGAGATTGAGACCAGGCACGAGAAGCATGACGGGCCGTTCAGCGGAACGCATGGACGCTATGTCCTGCAATCCGCCATCGTGCCGGTAAACGAGGTGACGGAATGAGGGGCCGTCGCATTGCGCATCTGCGCAGCCGTTATGGCCTGTCCAATCAACGCGCGGCGATGATTGCCCACCTTGTCTGGAGGGATAGCGATTGACCCCAGCGCGGCAGCAAGCGCCGCGCGGATGGGTCGAGGTGCGCACCGTAAGGGTGCGCGCCGCCTTCACCCACGCGGTCTATGACATGACCGAGGACCGGACGCGTGTGCGGATGGTCTTTCAATCCGACGACCGGCACAGCGCCATTCTGTGGGCGCTGCGCTGGGCAGCTCTGACCGGACGGCAGGTGGACTGTCGCGAGGTCTTTCATCATGCCAGCGGACGGCTGAAGCGCCGTCAGGGGGTGCCGGATGGCCTCTAAGCCCTACAAGCGCCACAAGCGCGGAGCATCCGCTCGTTTCGTCCAGTTGACGGAATACATGCAGTCATCCGAAGCATGGGCCACGATGAAGCCCGGACCCCGCGCGCTGTATGTCGAGGTCAAGCGCCGGTTCAACGGCACCAACAATGGCAAACTGTATCTGTCGCACAGGGACGCCGCGAAAGCGCTGAACGTCAGCCGGAATACCGTGGCCGCATACTTCCGAGAGTTGGAGGAGCGCGGCTTTCTGCAGATGACGGTTGCGCATCACCTGACGGTATCAGGGATTGGGCAAGCGAGTCAGTATGCGCTGGAGGAGGAAACCTGCTTCGGCAAGCCGGCGACAAAGAGGTTCATGCGCTGGAGAGAGACCCAGAATCCCCGCTGAAAAACTGACAGGGGTGGCGCAACTATTGAGCCGCCTTTGCCTGTTCGGTCGGCTGCGACGTCGAAAGTGGCTCAATTACTGCGCCGTTAGATCGTGTTTGTTTATGTCGTGCGGCGCAGAAACTGAGCAGAATATATATGTAAGCCACAGGCTGCGACGGTTGTTGGACTGGAGAGAGGGGAACGGCATGTGCGGACGCTTCATCGACCCGAATCTTCGCGGAACCGAGGTCGAACATTCCGAACTGAAGATCGACCCCTTCCCGCGCCGGTTCAACATCAAGCCGACGCAGGACGTGCTGGTTGTCGCCAAGACGCCGTTGGTGGGCATGTTCGCCCGATGGTGGCTGGTCCCGTCCTGGCACCGTGGCGACCTGAAGGACTGGAAGGCGACGACCTTCAACGCGCGGATCGAGGATGCCAAGACCAAGCCAACCTTCCGCGCGGTCTGGAGGCATGGCCGCTGCCTCATTCCCGGCGGGGGTTATTACGAATGGACGGGCGACAAGGGTGCGAAGCAGCCGCACCTAATCCGCTCTGCCGGGAACGAGGAGACGCTGTGGTTCGCCGGTCTGGCGTCACGCTGGCAGGATCTGCTGACCTGCACCGTCATGACGCGGGCCGCGAACGACGACGTGAAGGCCGTGCATCACCGCATGCCCGTTATGCTGAATGCCGATGAAAGAGAGGCATGGCTTGGCGGATCGGACGATGTGTCGCTGGGCGAAGGCGCAAGGCTGACCCATCATCCGGTCGCACGTTTCGGCATCGAGGACGACGGGCCGGAACTTCTGGAGCCAATCGACCCGTGACGCGCTGCGACCCTGCGGCTTTCAATCGTCCGAAGTAAAATCGGCGCGTGAGAAGGCGGCGGGTCCGTCAGGCTGCGCGTGCAGGGACCGAGGTAGCCCCCCGATAAAAAAGGATGCCCCCCGGCGTCACGCACCCGTGCAGCCCCTTCATGCGCACTGATACGACCCGTCGAACAGGGGTATGGGTGACAGCGCCCCGCCTGGCACCCAGCGCCTATTGGGGGAAGTAATGGGGGAAAGAAAAGCCGCTGATCTATCAAAGATAAATCAAAATAGCGCTTTAGGAGAGGGTGATGGCGGAGACGAAGGGATTCGAACCCTCGAGACCCTTTCGGGCCTGCACCCTTAGCAGGGGTGTGCCTTCGACCACTCGGCCACGTCTCCGCCGACCCGTATATGTAAGCTGTCCGGGGGTGGCAAGAGGCGAATCCGCGTGAATTTGCATGGCCGTGTCATCGCCGGCCGTGCCGGTGTCCGGGGGCAACGCCGCTGCACACCGGCATCCGCGATCCGCGCCCCGTTTCGCCCCGTCCGCCCGACTGGCCGTGCGCGGCGAAGCTGCCTATAAGCGCGGGGCAAGAGGGAGCAGCACATGACACGAGCCAGCCAGCCGGGCGACCGCAAGAGCAGCGTCGAACTGATCGTCGGGCAGTTGCGCGCCGAGATCCTGTCGATGCGCCTGCTGCCGGGCACGCGCATCTCGGAACAGGACGTGGCGGACCGGTTCGGCGTCTCGCGGCAGCCCGTGCGCGACGCCTTCAACCGGCTGGAGGGCATGGACCTGATCGTCATCCGCCCCAAGCGCGCGACCGAGGTGAAGCGCTTCTCGCTGCGCTCGATCGAGAAGTCGCGCTTCATCCGGGCGGCGGTCGAATCGGCGGTGCTGCGTCAGGCGGCCCTGCATGCCGGCGATGCCGATGCCCGCAGGCTGGATGCCCATATCGCGATGCAGCGCCGCGCGCTGGCCGTTCGCGACCATGCCGGATTCGCGCGGCTCGATTATGAATTCCACGAGTTGCTCTGCGACATCGCAAGGCGGCCCTATGCCTTCGACGTCATCCGCGCCGAGAAGCAGAAGGTGGACCGGCTCTGCCTGCTCAGCCTGGAGAAGCAGGACCGGATGCAGCAGCTGATCGACGATCACCTGGCGATCGCGGATGCGATCAAGGCGCATGATGCCGGCGCCGCCGACCGGGCAGGCATGGTGCACCTGTCGCGCCTGGACGAGACGATCCGCACGATCCACGCGACCAGCGGCGCCTATTTCGCGCCCGACGAAGCTGACACGGCAGAAAATGAAACGGCGTTTTAGAATTTTCTTGTATTCCAGTTTGTCTACCAGCATCCTGCCCTGACCGATCGCGACAAGGCGCCGGAGGAGGGCGTCGCGGCGATCCAAAGGGGAGGTTGAAGATGACTGTCAGAGCTTTTGCTGTCTCGGCTGCGGCGCTTGGTGTCGCGTTGGCCGCCGGTCCCGCGCTTGCGCTGGAACTGCGTGGCTGGAACATCCATGTCGAGGAATATCCCGTCTCCATCGCGATGGAATCCTTCATCGAGGAGGTGGCCGAGAAGACCGGCGGCGAGATCACCGGCAAGGTGTTCCACAACGGCGTGCTGGGCGATCAGCCCGACGCGATCGAGCAGGTGCGCCTGGGCGCGATCGACTTCGGCGAATTCAGCCTCGGGCCGATGGGCCAGGCGGTGCCGGAAACCAACGTCGTGTCGCTGCCCTTCATCTTCCCGAGCGTGCCGAAGATGTACGAGCTGATGGACGGCGAGGTCGGCGAGGCCATCGGCGAGGGGATGAAGGCCAAGGGGATCGTGCCGCTTGGCTGGTACACCGCCGGTGCGCGGTCCTTCTATACCGCCGACAAGGCGATCGCGACCCCCGAGGATGTGCAGGGCCTGAAGATCCGTGTCATGAGCAACGACCTGTTCGTGGACATGGTCGAATCCATGGGCGGCAACGCGACGCCGATGGCTTTCGGCGAGGTCTACCAGTCCATCAAGACCGGCGTCGTGGACGGGGCCGAGAACAACCCGCCCAGCTACGAGTCGACGGCGCATCACGAGGTCGCGAAGAACCTGTCGCTGACCGAGCACCTGATCATTCCCGAATGCCTGTGCATGAGCCTGAAGACCTGGGAGAAGCTGACCCCCGAGCAGCAGGACATCGTGATGGAGGCCGGTCGCGCCAGCGCCCAGATGCAGCGAGAGCTGTGGGACGAGCGCGAGATGGCCAGCCTGGAAACCGTCCGCGCGGCGGGCGGCCAGATCACCGAGGTCGCCGACAAGGCCCCGTTCCAGGAGGCGATGACCCCGGTCTACGAGGGGTTCCTGCAGGACAATCCCGAACTGACCGAACTGGTCGACATGATCCGCAACGCCGAATGACGACATCCGGCGCGGGGCAGTCCCGCGCCGGTCCCTTATCGGACGGTCCCCCATGAACCATGAAACGACGAATCCCGTCGGGATCGAGCGCGCGCTGGTCCAGGTGCGCAGGCTGTGCATCCTGGTCGCGGCCCTGGCCCTCGTGACGCTGATCCTGACCTTCGGCTGGCTCGTCTTCGGACGCTATGTGCTGAACGCGACCCCCACCTGGGTCGAGCAGCTGGCCCTGCTGCTGATCTGCTATGTCGCCTTCCTGGGCGCGGCGGCGGGCGTGCAGGAGGACAGCCATATCGGCGTGACCCTGTTCCGCGACATCCTGCCCATGCCCGCCCGCAAGGGGCTGATCATCGCGGTGGACCTGTCGCTTGCGATCTTCGGCATCGTGATGCTGATCGCGGGCATCACGCTGATGCGCTTCGGCTGGGACACCCGGCTGCCGATGCTGGACATCCCCGAAAGCTTCCGGACCCTGGCGATCACGTCGCTCGGGGGGCTGATGGCGCTGTTCGCGGGGCTGCGCGCGATCCTGCGGATCCTGCGGTTCCGCAGCTGGTCGCCCGACGATTTCATCAAGGAATACTGAACGTGGGTCTTCTCATCCTTCTGGGCGCCTTTGCCTTCGGCGTCGTCGCGGGGGTGCCGGTCGCCTTCGCCATGGGCATCGCCGCCGCAGCAGCCTTCTGGTACGAGGGCTTCCCCATGCTGATCACCTTCCAGCGGGCGACGGCGGGCATCTCGGTCTTCTCGCTGCTGGCGATCCCCTTCTTCGTCTTCGCGGGCGAGATCATGCTGCATGGCGGCATCGCAAGGCGGCTGGTCAAGCTGGCATCCGCGCTGGTCGGCCATCTCAAGGGCGGGCTGGCGATGGTCAACATCTTCTCGTCCATGCTGTTCGGGGGCATCTCGGGTTCGGCGGTGGCCGACATCTCGGCGCTGGGGTCGCTGCTGGTGCCGGTCATGAAAGAGCGCGGCTATCGCACCGATTTCGCGGTGAACGTGACGGTGACCTCGTCGATCGCGGGGATCGTGATCCCGCCCAGCCATAACATGATCATCTTCGCGGTGGCGGCGGGCGGCGGCATATCCGTGTCCAAGCTGTTCCTTGCGGGTGTCATCCCCGGCATCCTGATGTGCCTGTCGCTGGCGGTCGCAGCCTGGATCCTGTCCGTGCGCCACAACTATCCGGCCGAGCCGTTCCCCGGCTGGGGCGTCGTGGGGCGCGCCGCGCTGGACGCGGTGCCGGGCCTGATGACGGCGGTCATCATCGTCGGCGGCACGCTGTCTGGGGTGTTCACGGTCACGGAATCGGGTGCCTTCGGCGCGATCTATGCGGTGATCCTGACGGCGCTCTACTATCGCAGCCTGAACTGGCAGGGCTTCTGGATCTCGGTCACGGGGGCGGTCCGGACGACCGCGATGGTGATGGTGCTGATCGCCTTCGCGGGCAGCTTCGCCTATCTTCTGGCGCTGTACCAGGTTCCCGAACTGCTGAGCGGGCTGCTGCTGTCGATTTCCGAGAACCCGCTGATCGTGCTGCTGATGATCAACGTCATCCTGCTAATGCTGGGCATGATCATGGACATGGCCGCGCTGATCCTGATCTGCACGCCGATCTTCCTGCCCATCGCCAAGGATCTGGGGATGGATCCGGTCCAGTTCGGGATCATGCTGCTGATCAACCTGGGGATCGGCCTGTGCACCCCGCCGGTCGGGACCTGCCTGTTCGTGGGCTGCGCGGTCGGGCGGATCAAGTTGGAACAGGCGATGCGCTCGATCTGGCCCTTCTACCTGGCGATCTTCGTGGCGCTGATCCTGGTCACCTATGTCCCGGCGGTGTCGCTGTGGCTGCCCTCGGTGATGGGGGACTGACCGCGACCTCTGGCGCGTCCGGCGCGTCACGCCTAGGCTGCCCCCCGATACGGATCGCCATATCGGGGGGAGGCCCATGGACATCACGCCCGTCGTCGAACGCTGCGCCGCGATGCTGACGCGGCCGGGGCGGCACTTCGTCGCCATCGCCGGTGCGCCCGGTTCGGGCAAGAGCACGGCCTCGGACGCGATTGCCGCGGCCATCGGGGCCCGCCATCCCGGCGCGGTCGCGATCCTGCCGATGGACGGCTTCCACTATGACGACGCCATCCTGAATGCGCGGGGCAGGCGGCCCTGGAAGGGCGCGCCCGACACCTTCGACGTGGGCGGGCTGATCGCCACGCTGGACAGGCTGCGCGGCGACCAAGGCGATGTGGCCGTGCCCGTCTTCGACCGCGACCTCGAACTGTCGCGCGGATCGGCGCGCATCATCGGGCCGCAGGCGCGGCTGATCCTGGTCGAGGGGAACTATCTTCTGCTGGACCGCGCCCCGTGGGACGGGCTGCGCGACGCCTTCGACCTGACCGTCATGCTGGACGTCCCCGAGGCCGAACTGGCCCGCAGGCTGAAGGCCCGCTGGCAGGGGCAGGGGCTGGACGACTCCGAGATCACGCGCAAGGTCGAGGCGAACGACCTGCCGAACGGGCGCGACATGCGCGCCCACAGCCGCACCGCCGACATGATCCTGACATGAGGGGCACGCCCCCCGGATCGCCGCGATGACAACCCGATTCCCGACACGCCACAGCGAGGACGCATGACCGAAACCCCCTTCAACCCCCGCGATTTCCTGACCGGCCTGTTCCATCGCGCGGTCGAGGTGGCCGACCCGATGGCGGTGCTGGCCGATCACCTGCCCGAACGCCCCGCAGGGCGGCTGGTCGTGATCGGCGCGGGCAAGGCCAGCGCCCGCATGGCCGAGGCGGTCGAGGCCCATTACGGCCCCTGCGAGGGGCTGGTCATCACGCGCTACGGCTATGCCCGCCCCTGCAAGGGCATCGAGATCGTCGAGGCCGCGCATCCCGTGCCCGACGCGGCGGGCGAGGCCGCGACCGCGCGGCTTCTGGACCTGGTCTCGGGCCTTGGCCCCGACGACCAGGTGATCGCGCTGATCTCGGGCGGGGGGTCGTCGCTGCTGGTGGCCCCGGCCGAGGGCGTCAGCCTGGACGACAAGATGGCCGTCAATCGCGCGCTTCTGGCATCGGGGGCGCCCATCGGCCAGATGAACGTGGTCCGCAAGCATCTGAGCCGCGTGAAGGGCGGGCAGCTGGCCGCGGCCTGCGCACCTGCGGCGCTTCTCAGCCTGCTGATCTCGGACGTGCCGGGCGACGATCCGGGCCAGATCGCCTCCGGCCCCACCGTGGGCGAGACCGGCACCGCCGCCGATGCGCGTGCTATCGTGGCGCGTTTCGGTCTGGACCTGCCGCAATCGGTGCGCGACGCCTTGGACCGCCCGACCGGCGTGGTGGCCCCCGACGATCCGCGCCTTGCCCGCGCCGAGACCCGGATCGTGGCCGCGCCATCTGCCTCGTTGGAGGCGGCGGCAGGGATCGCGCGCGCGGCGGGGATCGAGGTCCGCATCCTGGGCGACGCGATCGAGGGCGAGGCCCGCGACCTTGCCGTCGAACATGCCCGCATGGCGAAATCGCTGCGGGGCGAGGGGCCCGTGCTGCTGCTCTCGGGCGGGGAATGCACCGTCACGCGGCGCGGCGACGGGGTGGGCGGTCCGAACGCGGAATACGTTCTGGCCGCCGCGCTGGAACTGGACGGGACCGAGGGGATCCACGTGCTGGCCTGCGACACAGACGGCGTCGATGGCGCCGCCGAGGTGGCGGGCGCCTGCATCGGCCCCGACCTGCCGCAGCTTGCGCGCATGGCGGGCCTCGACATGCGCGCGGCATTGGATCGCAACGACGCCCACAGCTTCTTCGCGGCGGTGGATCGGCAGGTCGTGACCGGACCCACGCTGACGAACGTCAACGATTTCAGGGCGATCCTGATCCTGCCGCGCGACTAGCCGCGCCCCTGGCCGCGCGAGGCGCTCAGCCCTCCGCCCTTCAGCCGGCGCAGCGACAGGTCCAGCTTGGCCTCGGCCTCGCGGATCTCTCGCAGGGCCTGGCGCAGGTATCGAAGATGGGCCTGCGCCGCCTTGCGGGCGGCGTCGGCATCGCCTGCGACGATGGCCGTCGCGATGGCCACGTGCTGGTCGCGCAGGATGTCGCGGACCTGCGGAATGGTGAACAGCCGCTGACGGTTCTGCAGCACGTCCGAGCGCAGGCTGCCTGACAGCGCGCGCATGATCTGCAGCAGCACGAGGTTGTGGCTGGCCTCGTAGACGGCGACATGCATGTCGGCATCGGCCTCGGATTCCGCGGCGGGGTCGCCATCGTCATGGGCGCGGTGGATCGCGTCGATGCAGTCGCGCAGGCGCTGGCGGTCGATATCGGTCGCGCGGATGGCCGACATGGCGGCGGCCTCGCTTTCGACCACCTCGCGGAATTCGAGATAGTCGTCCGCGACCTCGCCCCGGTCCAGCATCGCGATCAGCGGGTCGCGGATCGAGGCGCCCAGCTGCGCCACCTCGACCCCGCGCGGGCGGCGGGTCAGCAGGCCCCGATCCTCGAGCGTCTTCAGCGCATCGCGCAGCGTGGGGCGCGACACGCCCAGCCTTTCGGCCAGGTCGCGTTCCGGGGCCAGCTGTTCGCCGGGCGTCAGCGTGCCTTCCAGGATCAGCCGCTCGATATGCTGCGCGGCCGTGTCGGCGGCCCTGGGCGGGCGGGCGGGGGTGCTGTCGTCCATCGGAATGCTCATGGCTCTGGGTCATCCGATGCATAGCTTACCCACCGTCACGGGCGCAACGCGTCATGGCTGCGCGCTTGACATGCACGGTAAACAGATTTTACCAAACCTTCATTCCGGTCTGGGAGGGCCGGATCCATGGCGGGCGGGTCGCGGGATGTGGCGGCCCCCGCCTTTCAGGAAGGGGGGAGATCCTGATGTCCGATGGAATACTGGCGCTTCTGGCGTTCCTGCCGATCATCACGGCAGGGGTGCTTCTGATCGGGTTCCGCGTGCCCGCGAAATACGTGATGCCGCTGACCTATGCGATTGCCGTGATCGTCGCGATCTCGGCATGGGGGGTCAGCACGAACCGCATCGTCGCCTCGACGCTGCAGGGCCTGCTGCAAAGCGCGGGGCTGCTGTGGATCATCTTCGGCGCGCTGCTGCTGCTGAACACGCTGAAGCATTCGGGCGCGATCGCGACGATCCGGTCGGGCTTTACCGCGATCAGCCCGGACCGGCGCGTGCAGGTGATCCTGATCGCCTGGCTGTTCGGATCCTTCATCGAGGGGGCGTCGGGCTTCGGCACGCCCGCCGCGGTCGCGGCGCCGCTGATGGTCGCCGTGGGCTTTCCGGCGATGGCGGCGGTGGTCTTCGGGATGATGATCCAGTCGACGCCGGTATCCTTCGGCGCCGTCGGCACACCGCTGATCGTGGGCGTCCAGACGGGTCTGGACCAGGCGACCATCACGGGCGACCTGACCGCCGTCGGATCGGACTGGGCGTCGTTCTTCCACATCATCACGTCCGAGGTGGCGATCCTGCACGCGATCTGCGGCACGCTGCTGCCGCTGTTCCTGGTGGCGGTGATGACGCGCTTCTTCGGGCGCAACCGGTCCTGGTCCGAGGGCCTAGCGATCGCGCCCTTCGCCATCATGGCGGCCTTCGCGATGACCGTGCCCTATGTCCTGGCGGCGGTGTTCCTGGGGGCCGAGTTCCCGTCCCTGATCGGGGGCCTCGTGGGGCTTGCGATCATGACGGTGGCGGCCAAGCGCGGGTTCCTGGTGCCGAACGTGCCCTGGGACTTTCCGCCGGTATCGGAATGGTCGCGCGAATGGTTCGGCGCGGTCGAGGTCAAGCTCGACAGCCTTGCGCGGCGGCAGATCCCGCTGGCGCTGGCCTGGGCGCCCTATGTGATCCTGGCGGTGGTGCTGGTCCTCAGCCGGACGGTGGCGCCCTTCGGCGACCTGCTGAAATCGGCCAACATCGTCTTCCGGGGCATGCTGGGCGAGGAAGGCATCAACGGCGATTTCTCGGCGCTCTATTCGCCGGGCGGGATCCTGGTGATGGTCTGCCTGCTGACGGTCGCGCTGCACCGCATGTCCTTCCGCGGCTTCCGCGAGGCCGTGGGCGAAAGCACCGGCACGCTTCTGGGCGCGGGCTTCGTGCTGATCTTCACCGTGCCGATGGTGCGGGTGATGATCAATTCGGGCGTGAACGCGAACGACCTGCAAAGCATGCCGGTCGTGGTGGCGGAATGGGTCTCGGCGCAGGTGGGGGCGGTCTATCCGTTCTTCGCACCGGCGGTGGGCGGCCTCGGCGCGTTCCTTGCCGGGTCGAACACGGTCAGCAACCTGATGCTGAGCCAGTTCCAGTTCTCGGTCGCGGACGGGCTCGGGCTCAGCTCGGCGCTGATGGTCGCGGGCCAGTCGGTCGGCGCGGCTGCAGGCAACATGATCGCCATCCACAACGTCGTCGCCGCATCGGCCACCGTGGGCCTTCTGGGCCGCGAGGGCGCGACGCTGCGCATCACCATCCTGCCGACGATCTACTACCTGTCGCTGACGGGGCTGATGCTGTGCATCGGCTTCTACGTGCTGGGTATCGGCGATCCGCTGATGGGCGGCTAGGATAACGGGGCGGGGCGCCGCGGTGCCCCGTCCGCAACCAAGCAAGGGAGAGGTCGGATGTCCTCGATTTCGATGCCCCAGCCGGACGCGGCGATCATCGCGAAGAAGGACCGCATCGTCGCGGACCTGGCGCGTGCGCTGCCCGCCGATACCGTCATCTCGGACCCCGAGGAGACGCTGGCCTATGAATGCGACGCGCTGACGGCCTATCGCTGTCCGCCGCTGGCCGTGGTCCTGCCGCGCACGACCGAGGAGCTGGCGACCGCCATGCGCATCTGCCACGACCACCGCGCGCCGGTCGTTCCGCGGGGCGCGGGCACGTCGCTGGCAGGGGGCGCGCTGCCCACCGCCGACAGTGTTGTCATCGGCACGATGCGCCTGAACGACGTGCTGGAGATCGACACCGCCAACCGCTTCATCCGCGTGCAGACCGGGGTCACGAACCTGTCCGTCAGCGCCGAGCTGGAGCCTGCGGGCTTCTTCTATGCCCCCGATCCCTCGTCCCAGCTGGCCTGCACCATCGCGGGCAATATCGGGATGAACTCGGGCGGGGCGCATTGCCTGAAATACGGCGTCACCACGAACAACCTGATGGGGGTGCGCATGGTCCTGGCCGATGGCCGGATCGTCGAACTGGGCGGCCCGCAGCCGGGGGCGCCGGGGCTGGACATGCTGGGCCTGATCTGCGGGTCCGAGGGCCAGCTGGCCATCGTGACCGAGGCGACCCTGCGCATCCTGCCGCGCCCCGAAGGCGCGCGCCCCATGCTGATCGGCTTTGCCAGCCCGGAGATCGCGGGCGAATGCGTGGCCCGCATCATCCGGTCGGGCGTGCTGCCCGTCGCCATCGAATACATGGACGAGGTCTGCCTGCGCGCGGTCGAGGATTTCGCCAAGGCCGGCTATCCCGACTGTCCCGCCGTGCTGATCGTCGAGGTCGAGGGCTCCGAGGACGAGATCGCCGACCAGATCGCCCGCATCCGCGCCATCGCGGATCAGCTGGACCCGATCGAGTTCCGTACCAGCCGCAATGCCGACGAATCCGCCGCCATCTGGAAGGGCCGCAAATCGGCCTTCGGGGCGATGGGACGGCTGGGCGACTATCTGTGCCTTGATGGAACGGTGCCGGTGTCGCAGCTGCCGCACACGCTCAAGCGCATCGGGGAACTGTCGGTCGAACACGGGTTGGAGGTCGCGAACGTGTTTCACGCGGGCGACGGCAACATGCACCCGTTGATCCTGTTCGACGCCAACACGCCGGGCGACCTGGAACGGGCCGAGGCCTTCGGCCGTGACATCCTTGCGCTGTGCGTCGAGGTGGGCGGTTGCCTGACCGGCGAACACGGCGTGGGCATCGAGAAGCGGGACCTGATGACGCGGCAATACGATCCGCAGGACATGGCCATCCAGATGGAGATCAAGGACGCCTTCGACCCCGGCTGGCTGCTGAACCCGGCCAAGGTCTTTCCGCTGGAGGTCAGCCAGCCCCATCGCGACCGCGCGGCGGCCCGCGCATGAGCACCGTGCTGACCCCCGCATCCGAGGCCGAGCTGTCCGAGATCCTGACCGGCCGCACCACCGCCCTGCGCATCAACGGGGGCGGCACCCGCCTGCGCCCCGACGGGCCGGGCGATACGCTGACGACGTCTGCCATCAGCGGCGTTGTGACCTATGAACCGGGCGAGCTGACCCTGATCGCCCGCGCGGGCACCCCGGTCCGGCAGATCGAGACCATGCTGGCCGCCGAAGGCCAGGCCCTCGCGTTCGAGCCGATGGACCATCGCCGCCTGACGGGCCTGTCGGGCGAGCCCACCATCGGCGGCATCGTCGCGGCCAACGTGTCCGGCCCGCGCCGCATCATGGCGGGGGCGTGCCGCGACCACCTGCTGGGCGTGCGCTTCGTGGACGGGCAGGGGCGCATCCTCAGGAATGGCGGGCGGGTGATGAAGAACGTCACCGGCATGGATCTGGGCAAGCTGCTTGCCGGATCGCACGGCACCCTGGGCATCCTGACCGAGGTCGCGCTGAAGGTCCTGCCCATGGCCGAAAGCAGCCGCACGCTGGTCATCCGCGGCATCGATGCGGCCCGCGCGGTGCAGGATTTCGCCACCGCGCTGTCCACCCCCTTCGAGGTCTCGGGCGCGGCCTTCCATGACGGCACCGCATGGCTGCGGGTCGAGGGGCTGACCGCGCAGGTCGCCTATCGCACCGACCGGCTGACCGCGCTGCTGGGCCGCGACCGGATCGACACGATCGAGGATGCGGACAGCCGCGCCCTGTGGCGCGACCTGCGCGACGCGGCCCACCTGACGGGCGACGATCCGGTCTGGCGCATCCTGTGCAAGCCCTCGGAGGGGCCTGCCATTGCCGAACGGCTGGGCGGGCAGTGCGCGCTCGACTGGGGCGGGGCGGCGGTCTGGTATTCGGGACCGAAGGATGCCTCGACCGTGCGTGCGGCGGGCGGGCTTGCCACGCTGGTCCGCGGGCAGGGCAGGGTCTTTCCCCCCGAACCGCCCGTCGTGGCCGAGCTTTCCCAACGGCTGCGGCGCACCTTCGATCCGGCGAACATCCTCAACCCCGGCCTGATGGGGGACTGACATGCAGACGAACTTCACGCCCGACCAGCTGGCCGACCCCGCCACCGCCCGCTCGAACGAGATCCTGCGGTCCTGCGTCCATTGCGGTTTCTGCACGGCGACCTGCCCGACCTACAAGGTGCTGGGCGACGAGTTGGACAGCCCGCGCGGCCGGATCTACCTGATCAAGGACATGCTGGAGAACGGGCGCGTCCCGGACGACAAGACGGTCAAGCACGTGGACCGCTGTCTCAGCTGTCTCAGCTGCATGACGACCTGCCCGTCGGGGGTCCATTACATGCACCTGGTCGATCACGCCCGCGAATATATCGAGCAGAACTATCGCCGCCCCTTGGGCGACCGTGCGCTGCGCTGGCTGCTGTCGAAGATCCTGCCCTATCCGGGGCGCTTCCGGCTGGCGCTGATGGGCGCCCGGTTGGCGCGGCCCTTCGCGCGCCTGATGCCCGACGCGCGGCTGCGGGCCATGCTGGACATGGCCCCGGCCCGCATTCCCGCGCCCAGCCCGAACGACCGCCCCCAAAGCTTCGCGGCCACCCCCGCGCGGACGCGGCGGGTGGCCCTGCTGACGGGATGCGCGCAGAGGGCGCTGAACACCGACATCAACGACGCGACGATCCGCCTGCTGCAGCGCCACGGCTGCGAGGTGGTGATCCCCAAGGGCATCGGCTGCTGCGGCGCGCTGACCCATCACATGGGCAAGACCGACCAGAGCCACGCGATGGCCGCCGCCAATATCCGCGCCATCGCCGCCGAGATGGACGCCGGGGGGCTGGACGCCGTCGTCATCAACACCTCGGGCTGCGGGACGACGGTCAAGGATTACGGCCACATGTTCCGCAACGATCCTCTGGCCGAGGATGCGGCCCGCGTCGCCGCCATCGCGCGCGACATCTCCGAGGTGATGGCCGATATCGGGTTGCAGGATGCGGGCCATGCCGCGGGCATGCGCGTCGCCTATCACGCGGCCTGTTCGCTGCAGCACGGCCAGCAGGTCAGGTCGGCACCCAAGGACCTTCTGCGCGCCGCGGGCTTCGAGGTGGTCGAACCGCGCAACGCCCATATCTGCTGCGGATCGGCGGGCACCTACAACCTGATGCAGCCCGAGATCTCGGCCCAGCTGAAATCGCGCAAGGTCGCGACATTGCAGCAGACCGCCCCCGAAGTTATCAGCGCGGGCAATATCGGCTGCATGATGCAGATCGCATCGGGCACGGGCATTCCCGTCGTCCACACGGTCGAGCTGCTGGACTGGGCGACGGGCGGACCGCGACCCGCCGCGCTGAGCGATACGAACACCCCAAGGAGAACCGCATGAAGACCATCACCCGCCTGGACCTGACCGACGCGCGCGCCCTGATCGCAGGTGCCGCGGCCCATGCCGACAGCATCGGCGTGCCCATGTGCATCGCCATCACCGACGAATCCGGCCAGCTGATCGCGTTCGAGCGGATGGAGGGCGGCAAGGTCACCTCGACCACCATCGCGATCGACAAGGCGTTCACCGCGGCGGCGGCCAAGAAGGCCACCCATGATTACGGCAGCGCCAGCCAGCCCGGCGCGCCCGCCTATGGCATCAACTCGTCGATCGGCGGGCGCCTGATGGTGGTCGGCGGCGGTCTGCCCGTCATGCATGACGGGCAGGTCGTGGGCGGCATCGGCGTGTCGTCGGGCACGCCCGCGCAGGACCAGGAGGTCGCGCAGGCGGGCATCGACGCATGGACCGCCGGCGCCTGAGCGTCAGAGCAGGAAGGTCTTCACGACCATCTGCTGCTGCCTGGTCCCGTCGGGGTCCAGGCCGGTCTTGATCCGCGTGAACTCCTCGGCCCAGTCCGAGCTGCGCACGCGGATCGGCGGTTCGGGGTCGGTCATCACGCGCATGACCACGGCCGCCACCTCGTCCGGGGTCTGGTAGATCCCTTCGCCCATCCGCGTCTGCGATCCGCTGACATATTTCTGCAGGATGGGCAGGTACTCGTCATCCAGCATGCCGCCGGTTTCCTCGATCTGGCGCAGGACGGTGTTGGCGAATTCGCTGCGGATGCCGCCCGGCTCGACCGCGGTGAAGTTGATGCCGAAGGATGGCGTGACATAGCTGGCCATCGCTTCGGTCAGCCCCTCGACCGCGAATTTCGCACCGCAATAGACCTCGTTGAAGGGCTGGCCCACCAGCCCCCCGACCGAGGTGATGTTGATGACATGGCCCGCGCGGGCCTTGCGCATATGCGGCATGACCGCCTTGATGCAGCGCGCGGTGCCCGTGTAGTTGATGTCGAGGATGCGCTGGATGTCGGCCTCGTCCGCCTGTTCCAGGCTGCGCGCGTATCCCATCCCGGCATTGTTGATCAGCACGTCGATGCGCCCGTGATCGCGCATGATGCGGTCGGTGACGGGGGTGATCGTGGCGCTGTCCTGCACGTCCAGCGGCAGCACGGTCAGCTCGACCCCGGCCTGGGCCGCGGCCTGATCCAGCGCGGCGCGGCGATCCGTGTTGCGCATGGTGGCATAGACGTGGTGGCCCGCCTTCGCGGCCTCGACCGCGATCGAGATGCCAAGCCCGGTCGAGGTGCCGGTGATCAGGATGGTCTTCTTCATGTCGTCTTCCCTTCTGTTCGGGTCCGGCCCCTGGTTCGGGCGGGAATCTCAGCGTGCGATGGACAGCCAGACGCGGTCGAAGACGCGCCCGACGGTTTCGGGATCGATGTCGCGCCCCGACAGCACAGCGCCGCGCGCAAGCTGCATGGCGGGCGCGGTCAGCAGCAGCGACAGGGTCGCGCTGTCCAGATCGGCCAGCGTGCCGTCCTGCACGCCCCGCTGCAGCAGCGCCGCGATATCGGCGCCGAAGCCTTCGGTGACGCGCTGCTGTTCGGGCGTCAGGATGCGTGCCGTGGCCCCCTGTTCCAGGAACAGGATGTCCTGCGGCCTTGCGCGGACGAAGGCGAACATCTCGTCCCACATGCGGCGGATCATGGCCGCGCTGTCGGGGATGTCGCGCGCCTGCATGATGCGGTCGTGGAACTCGGTCTTGGTCTGCATGTAGACCTGCCGCAGCATGTCGTCCTTGTTCCGGAAATGGACATAGATGGTCCCGGCGGACACGCCGGCACGCGCGACCACGCCCGCCACGTTCACCTGCGACAGGCCCTTTTCCACCGCCTCGGCGATGACGGCATGGTTCAGCCTTGTGCGGGTCTCGTCACGGGTGGTCCTGGGCATGGCGCATCCTTTCCTTCGGTGCGGCTCATGTATGATAATGAATTTTCATTATCAATACCGGATGCGCGAATTTCACCCCAACCGAACCGAAACGCACGGTTGGGCGGGTGTTTCCGGCGGCCTGGCTAGACAGGGGATGTGCCCGACGAATCGGGTTCGACAACAAGAAGGTCAATACGATGTCGAAAAAGAGCTTTGCCGTGTTCGCGATCATGCTTCTGGGTGCCGCAGGGGCAGCCCAGGCCGAGGGTTCGAAGCGCGGCGACCGCGCGCCCGATCCCGCGCAGGTCATGCAGCAGCTGGACGCCAATGGCGATCATCGCATCAGCAAGCGCGAATTCGAACAGGGCGGCAAGCAGCGCGCCGAACGTGGTGAACGTGGCGAACATGCCGAGCGCGGCCAGCGCGACGGGCGCGGCGACCGCCCCTCGCCCGAGGAACGCTTTGGCCGCATGGACGCGGACAAGGACGGTTTTCTGACGCCGCAGGAACTGGCGCAGCGTCCGCGCGGAAACTGACCCTGGGTCAACGACCCTGCGGACATGGGAAAGCCCGGCGCGCGGATGCGCGGCCGGGCTTTTCGCCGGTCGTCGGGACCGGAATCAGGCCTTCAGGGCCGCGTCGCGTGCGATCTTGTCGAAATCGGCGCGGCTCATGTTCAGGTCCAGCAGTTCGCGATCGCCAAGGCTGTTCAGCTCGTCCATGGTCGCGCGATAGACTGCGCTCTGGCGGCGCCAGGTGGCGAAACGTTCGAACAGGCGGCGGGGCAGGGGAAGGGCGATTGCCGGTGCGGTGGTCTGGTACATTGCCATGGTCATATCCTCGGGTCAGCGGGAAGGTTTATCGCTAACGTCTTTCGCAGGGTGATATATGCAGGCCGCCCTGCCGGACAACGCACAGAAGCGAATAGCACCTTTCGACTGCGTGCATGGGCGCAGCGTCATGCATGGCCTTCGGGACAAGGCGGGCTAGAGTGGCCGCGACGCTTGGACGAAGGGCCGCCATGACCGACAGCCAGTACACCCCGATCCCGCAGATGCAGGCCGACCTGGCCCGGCTTCGGGCCACCTTCGATGGCGGGCGCACCCGGCCTCTGGACTGGCGCCGCGCGCAGCTTCGGGCGATCCTGCGCCTGCTGAAGGAACGCGAGGGCGACATCATCGCCGCGATCCATGCCGACCTGCGCAAGGGGCGGCTGGAATCCTGGATGGCCGAGATCGCGCTGCTGCGAAAGGAGACGCAGCACGCCCTGCGCAACCTGCGCCGCTGGACCGCCCGCCAGCGCGTCCCGACGCCCATCTCGGTTCAGCCGGGGCGGTCCTGGTTGCAGCCCGAGCCGCTTGGGGTGGTGCTGTGCATCGCGTCCTGGAACTTTCCCTGGCAGCAATCGCTGCAGCCGATGGTGGGCGCGCTTGCGGCGGGGAACTGCGTGATGGTCAAGCCGTCCGAGCTGTCCTCGAACTGCGCCGCGGCCATTGCCCGGCTGCTGCCGGAATACCTGGACCCCGATGCCGTCGCGGTGGTGCAGGGCGGCCCCGAGGAAACGGGTGCGCTGCTGGAATGCCGCTTCGATCACATCCTCTATACCGGCGGGGGGACGGTGGGGCGGATCGTCATGCAGGCCGCCGCGCGGCACCTGACGCCCGTGACGCTGGAACTGGGCGGGAAATGCCCGGTCATCGTGAACGACGATGCCGATATCGCGCTGGCCGCGCGCCGCATCGTCTGGGCCAAGGCGCAGAATGCCGGCCAGATCTGCATCAACGCCGATTACGTCCTGGTCCGCGCGGGCTGCCGCGATGCGCTGGTCGATGCGTTGAAGGCCGAGTTCACGCGCGGCTACGGCGCTGATCCGCAGAAGTCCAAGGATTACGGGCGCATCGTGAACCATCGGCATTTCGACCGCCTGCACGCCCTTCTGTCCGAGGGGCGCATCGTCCATGGCGGCCGTCACGACCGCGAGGATCTGTACCTGGAACCGACCATCGTGCTTGACCCGCCCGAGGACGGCGCCCTGATGCGCGACGAGATCTTCGGCCCCCTGCTGCCCATCGTCGAGTGGCGGGACGAGGACGACCTTGCCCGCCTGCTGAACCGCCACGAGAAGCCGCTCGCGCTCTATGTCTTTTCCGAAGGTCGCGAATTCCAGGACCGGATGCTGGACCGCTTCTCGGCGGGGATGGTGGCGATCAACGACCTGATGATGTTCGCGGCGGTGCCGGAACTGCCTTTCGGGGGCGTGGGCGGCAGCGGCATGGGGGCCTATGGCGGGCACAGGGGGTTCCTGTGCTTCACCCATATGAAACCGGTCCTGCGGCGCGGGTCGCGCATGGATGTCGCGGCCCGCTATGCGCCCTATTCGCGCATCAAGGAGCGCCTCATGCGGCTTGCGCTGCGCTGATCCTGCGGATCTCTCGGCCCAGTTCGGCCAGAAGCGCGGGGCCGTCGCCCTGCCATCGCGCATCGGGCAGCGTCTCCAGCCGCTGAAGGGCCTGGCGCAAGGGTGCCTGACCCAGCACGGCCGCCGTGCCCGCCATCTTGTGCGCCTGCTGCCGGTCCTCCTCGGTCAGGGCGGGCGCATCGGCAAGGCGGTCCAGCATGCCGTCCATCTCGGATCGCAGGTCGGCCACGTGGCCGTCGAAGGCATCCCTGCCGAAGCGCGCGATGAAGTCCTGCGCCACGTCGCCCTCGGGTTCGGGCGCGGCGGTGGGCGACAGCTTCTCGGTCAGGCGGGCAAGGTTGATGGGCTTGATCAGGATGTCGTCGAAGACCGCAAGGATGCGCTCGCGATCCTCGCGACCGGCATGGGCGGTGATGGCGATGGCGCGCGCGGACGCAGGCTGGCTGTCCAGCGCGCGGATCCCCGCAAGGGTCTGCAGCCCGTCCTTCCCGGGCATGCTGATATCCAGCAGCAGCAGGTCGAATTCGCCCTTGGCTGCCAGCGCGATCCCCGCATCGCCGTTATCGGCGCTTTCATGGGTGCAGCCCAGTTCGTCCAGCATATGCTCCAGGATCATGCGGTTCACGGCATTGTCCTCGACGATGAGGACATGCCTCGGGGTCACCTTGCAGGCGGTCCGCGCCTGCGGATCCGCGTCCGTGGGGGCCGAGGCCGCGACGGGCAGGGGCAGGCGGATGGTGAACAGGCTGCCCTCGTCCTCGAGGCTGTCGACCTCGATCGTGCCGCCCATGGTCGTGACCAGCTTGCGCGTGATCGGAAGGCCCAGGCCCGTCCCCGGGTTCTCGCGGGCATAATCGGTGTCGATGGTGACGAATTCGTCGAAGATCCGTTCCAGCTGGTCGTCGGGGATCCCGAGGCCCGTATCGGCCACGCGGAATTCGACCGCATCGCCCATCCGCTCGACCTCGACCGAGATCTCGCCGTCGCGGGTGAACTTGATCGCGTTGCCGATCAGGTTCACCAGGCATTGCTGCAGGGCGCGCTTGTCGCCGCAGACGGGGCCCGCGGCGTTCTGCAGGAAGGCGGTCGTCACCTCGTTGCCGCGATCCTGCGCGGCGGGGCGCAGGCTGTCGGCGACGCTTTCGACCAGGGCGGACAGGTCGAAATCCTCGGTGCGGGACTGCGAGTGTTCGCTGTCCAGCCGCGACAGCTCCAGCACCTTGTTCACATGCGACAGCAGCAGTTCCCCCGAGACGCGGATCGCCCCCAGCAGGCGGTTCTGGCGATCCGTCAGGTTCGCGCGGTCCATCAGGTCCAGCGAGCCCAGGATGCCGTTCAGGGGCGTGCGCATCTCGTGGCTCATGACGGTCAGAAGCTTGGTCTTGGCCTCTTCGCCGGCGCGGGCGCTGTCGCGGGCGTCGCGCAGTTCCTGTTCGGCGGCCTGTTCGATGGTGATGTCGCGGGCAAAGGCCACGAAGACCTCCTGCCGGTCCGAGAATGCGGCCGCGACGGCGATCTCGGCGGGGAAGACCTCGCCCGACTTGCGCATCAGGTCCAGGCGGTGGCGGCCCTTGCCTACGACCTCGGTCTGGCCAGTCTCGCGGTAATGGGCAAGGCGGCGAAGATGTTCCTCGCGGCGCTCGGGGGGGATGGTCAGGTCCACGATCTCTCGGCCCAGGACCTCGTCGCGGGCAAAGCCGAAGATGCGTTCCGCGCCGCCGTTGAATTCCAGGATGCGCCCGCGCGTGTCGGTCACGAAGACCGCGTCCAGCGATGACGCGATGGCGGCCTCGAAGCGGTTGCGCATCGTCTCGTGCTCGGACGCAAGGGCGGTGGCCTTGCGCTGCAGGCGCCACAGGATCACGAGGAACGCGACCAGCAGCACGACCAGCGCCAGCGCGGTCAGCGCCAGCTGCTGCAGCGTGGACATGATGTCCATGCGCCGCTGGTCGGCCGATTGCGCGAAGACCGGGATGCCCGCCAGCGTCAGCTGACGCACGTCGGGGATCAGGGCCTCGGCCTCGTCCGCGATGCGGGGCAGGCTGTCGCGCAGCACCTCGTCGGTGCCGTCCATCGCCGGAACCGTCCGGTCGAGGAAGCCCCGCACATGCCCGAGCGCCTCCTGCACGGTCTCGGATTGGCGGAAGCGCCCGAAGCGGTCGCTGGTCGCCAGCGTGTTCACCCGGCTGTAGAAGATGTCGAACCGGCGGCGGGCCTCGCGCAGGCCATCCACCGATGCCCGCGCGCCCGGCGTGCTGACCTCCTTGACCGCCAGCAGCATGCGCAGCAGCTCGACCTCGGTCTGGGACAGGGTCCAGCGCACGTCGTCGATGGGGGCGGTGGACAGGCGGTCCAGCCCGCGCTGCACCTCGCGCGACAGCATGGCGGTCTGGGCAAGGCAGGCGACCAGCGCCGCGATCCACAGGGCGCGGGTCCAGTAGCGGCGGGCGAATCCGGGGGGGGTCTGCTTGGTCATGCGTCCTCTGCCAGTTCGGTGTGCAGGGGCTTCGCGGCCCGCCGGATGTCGGCGAAGGGGGAATTCGGTCACATCCGGCGAACCGTCTCCAATTCTGTCGAAACGCCCCGCGCGATCAACTGTGCATCGGATTACGCGGATATACCAAGGGTTATCATTAACCTTTGGGTTGTATGCCTGCCGGGCTTTCTATTGACAGCGGCATCGCATATGCCGAAGCTTTGACGCCAAGGATCCGCGCGATTGCGACGGATCGGCCATGATCGGGGGATCGACTTGAAATCGCGACGTATTTTCGCAGCCCGCCGGTCGGGTCATCCAGCAGTCGCAGCCTGCGGCAAGGTGGCGTGATGCGCATTCTTCTGGCCGACGACCATGAAATGGTCCGCGACACCATCGCGGCCTATCTTCGCTCCGAAGGCAATGCCGAGGTCGTCTGCGTCCCCGATTTCGTGGCCGCCGCCAAGACGATCGAGGCCGAGCGCCCCTTCGACCTGATCCTTCTGGATTTCACCATGCCCGGCATGAACGGCCTCGAGGGGCTGAAGCGCGCGATCCAGATCTCGCGCGATGCGCCGGTCGCGCTTCTCAGCGGGACGGCCCCCGCCCGCATCGCGCAAGAGGCCGTGGACTTGGGCGCGGCGGGCTTCATCCCGAAATCGCTTGGGGCCAAGTCGCTGGTGAACGCCGCCCGCTTCATGATCATGGGCGAGACCTTCGTGCCCGCATCCGTCCTGGGCGAGGGCGAGGAGGAGAACGAGACCGAGTTCGTCCGCCAGCTGAGCCAGCGAGAGCGCGAGGTGCTGCTGGGCCTGTGCCTTGGCAAGGCCAACAAGGAGATCGCGCGCGAGCTGGAGTTGCAGGAGGTCACGGTCAAGCTGCATGTCCGCACGCTCTGCCGCAAGATCGGCGCGAAGAACCGCACCCAGGCCGCCGTCATCGCCAAGGAGGCCGGCTTCGCCTGAGGCCCAGCCGCCCGCGTCCTAGTCGCGCGTGCGGCGCGCGGCCTCCTGGTCGCGCAGGGTGGGGCGGGCCCATGCGCCGTCCGCCCCCTCGTGATGGGCGCCGCGCCCGCGGTTCCGCATCTCCTCGGCCTGTTCGTCCATCAGTTCCCGCGCCCTGTCGCGATAGGGCGCGTTCTCGTGGTTGGGCACCTCGGGATCGTACAGGTCCGCCAGTTCCCTCATCGACCGGCGGTTCTGGTTGACGAAGGTGCGGGCCGTGCGCTCGGCCTCGAACGGGTGCATCCCAAGCGCCTCGAGGGTCGAGCGGCCCGCCCGGACCGCGCTGTCGAAGGTGTCGCGGATGATGTCGCGGCAGCCCGCGCCCCACAATTCGTAGACATGGCCCCGGTCCAGCGCACGCGCGACGACGTGGATATGGGGGTGGTGCTTGACCACGTGGCGCACCATTTCCGTCGCGCGGTGCCGGTCGTCGATGGCCACGACCAGCAGGCGCGCATCCTCGATCCCGGCGGCATGCAGCAGGTCGGGGCGCGTCGCGTCGCCATAGAAGGCGCGGACGCCGAAGGCGCGCAGCACCTCCAGCTGGTTCGAGGAATGGTCCAGCACCGTCGTCTCGTGGCCCGCGCTGAGAAGCATGCGGTTGACCACCCCGCCGAAGCGGCCGTGGCCCGCGATGATGATCCGCCCCTGCCTGTCGATGTCGTCCGCCGCGCGGGGTTCCGCCGCATGGTATCGCGGCAGCACGACCCGGTCATACAGGATGAACAGCCCCGGCGTCAGCATCATCGACAGCGTGACGATCAGCGTCAGCCGCGGCGCGATGTCGTCGGGCAGGATCGCCCCCGCGGTCGCGAAGCTGATCAGCACGAAGCCGAATTCCCCGGCCTGCGCCAGCGACATGCCGAACAGCCAGCCCTGTTCGTCGCGCACCCCGAACGCCCAGCCAAGCGCCAGCAGCACACCCGCCTTCAGCGCGATCACGCCCAGGGTCAGCCCCAGGATGGTCAGCGGCTCGGCCGCCAGAAGGCCGAAATCGATGCCCGCGCCGACGGTCATGAAGAACAGCCCCAGCAGCAGGCCGCGGAAGGGGTCGATATCGCTCTCCAGCTCGTGGCGGTATTCGCTGTTGGCCAGCACCACACCCGCCAGGAAGGTCCCGAGCGCGGGCGACAGGCCGACCAGCGACATCAGCAGCGCGATGCCGATGACAAAGGTCAGGGCGGCGGCGATGAACACCTCTCGCAGGTTGGCATGCGCGATGAAGCGGAAGGCGGGGCGCGTCAGGTACATGCCGCCCGCGACGACCAGCCCGATGGCCGCCAGCGTCGCAAGCCCGGTCTGCCAGCCGTTCAGCCCCTCGACCAGGGACATGCCGCCATGGGCGTCGCCCTCGTGGGTGACATGCTGCGTGGCCAGCAGCGGCAGCAGCGCCAGCATGGGGATGACCGCGATGTCCTGGAACAGCAGCACCGAGAAGCTGGCCTGCCCGCCATCGCTTTTCATCAGGCCCTTCTCGTTCAGGGTCTGCAGCACGATCGCGGTCGAGGACAGCGCGAAGATCAGCCCGATCGCGACCGCGACCTGCCATGCGGATCCAAGCGCGTATGCCGCAGCCGCGATCAGCGCAGCCGTCAGCCCGACCTGCAGCCCGCCCAGTCCCAGAAGCCGCGTCCGCATCGCCCAGAGCAGCTTCGGCTCCAGCTCCAGCCCCACGAGGAACAGCATCATGACGACGCCGAACTCCGCGAAATGCTGGACCTGGATCACGTCGACGCCCAGCACGGACAGCACGGGTCCAAGCGCGATCCCCGCCACTAGGTAGCCAAGCACCGATCCCAGCCCCAGCCGCGACGCGATGGGAACCGAGATCACCCCGGCGATCAGGAACAGGAAGGCGGGCAGCAGGAATTCCGTCATGGTCTCAGCCCTCTCTCAGGGGAAGTGTATCATGGAACAGCGCATCCGCCGCCTGGGCGCGGTCCATGTCCAGCCGCCCGTCGCGCAGCCCCGCCAGAAGCCGCGCAAAGCCCTGCGCATGGGCCGATCCGTCGCCATGCAGCGCATCGTGGCGGACATAGGGCGCAAGGAACCGCATGCCGCACAAGCGGGCGGTCTGCTCGAACGGGGTTAGGAAGGTCCGCAGCGGAAAGTTCTGGTATCCGTCCGGGCCGAACGCCTCGGCCGGGGCCGAGGTGGACACCGCAAGCTGCATCGTCCGGCCGGCCAGCCTGTCGCCGCCCGCGCCATAGGCGAAGCCGCGCGACAGCACCAGGTCGATCCATTCCTTCAGCAGCGCCGGCGCGGAATACCAGAACATCGGGAACTGCAGCAGCAGCACGTCATGCGCCTCCAGCCGGTTCTGCTGCGCGGCCACGTCGATCTCGTATCGCGGGTTCTCGGCATAGAGATCGACGCTGGTGATCCCCTCGACCCGGCCGGCCGCGTGCCACATGGCGGCGTTGATCTGCGACGAGGCCAGCCCGGGATGGGCGAAGATGTGCAGGATGCGGGCCATGGGCGTCCTTTCGGGCAATGTCATGCCCTGAATGCGACAGGCGGCGTGCGGCTGTCCACCCCGCAGGACTTCGCCATTGTGCGACGGCCCTTCGGGGTTGCAGAGTTCACTTATGTCAAGGGAACCGCCGCGATGCGCCGATGTTGCCTTGCAGGTCGCAGCGACTGGAAGGGGGATTTCCATGCATCTGCCGCGTTTTCAGGAATTTGCAGGCCGGGGATGCCCCGCATGACCCCGCGTTGGGGCGCCCGCCCGGAAGGCGGCGAATGGCGCTTCGGCCTGTGGTCGCCCGGGGCGGCGCAGGTCGATCTGATGCTGGAGGGGCAGGCCCTGCCGATGCGCCGCGAGGCCAAGGGCTGGTGGGACCTGCTGCATCCCGCCCCCGAGGGCGCGGAGTACCTGTTCCGCGTCGACGGGCAATGCGTTCCCGACCCGGCCAGCCGCCTTCAGGCGGGCGATGTCCATGCCCCCTCGCGGCTGATCGCCCCGCGCCCCGCGCCCCGCGGCCCCGCGCGGGACTGGGCCTCGATGGTCATCTACGAGATGCATGTCGGCACGTTCACCCCCGAGGGCAGCCTTGCAGCCGCCGCCGCCAGGATGGAGCTGCTGGCCGGGCTGGGCTTCACCGCGATCGAGCTGATGCCCCTGGGGCAATGGGCGGGGAACCGGGGCTGGGGCTATGACGGGGTGCTGCCCTTCGCGCCCCATCCCGCCTATGGCACCCCCGACGATCTGCGCGCGCTGGTCGCTGCCGCGCATCGGGCGGGGCTGTCGGTCATCCTGGACTTGGTGATGAACCATTTCGGCCCGGATGGCGCCTATCTGCACGCGATCACGCCCGAGTTCTTCGACGCGGACCGCATGACGCCATGGGGCGCCGCGATCGATTTCGGGCAGGAGGCCGTCCGCCGCTTCTGGACGGAATGCGCCTGCCACTGGGTGTCGGAATACGCCATCGACGGGCTGCGGCTGGATGCGGTGCACCAGATCGCGGGGCCGGGGTCGCGCGACTTCCTGCATGACCTTGCCGCCACCCTGCGCGGCATCGCCCCCGTCCATCTGATCACCGAGGACGAAAGGAACGAGCCCGCCCTGCGCGAGGAGGGCGGCTATGACGCCAGCTGGAACGACGATTTCCACCACGCCGTCCATGTCGCCCTGACCTCCGAGGATCACGCCTATTACGCGCCCTTCGCGGTCGATCCCGTGGGCGATCTGGCGCTGGCCCTGCGTCGCGGCCATGTCGAGGAAGGCCAGCCCCGCCCGCCGCGCGACAGCCTGCGCGGCGCGTCCTGCGGGCATCTGCCGGTCACCGCATTCGTCAATTCGGTCCAGACGCACGACCAGGTCGGGAACCGCGCCTTCGGGGATCGCCTGCTGTCAATCGCGGACCCGGCGGGGGTCGCGGTCGCCTATGCGCTGCTGCTGTGTGCGCCTTATGTCCCCATGGTCTTCATGGGCGAGGAACGCGGCGCGACGACGCCCTTCCTGTTCTTCGCGGATTTCACCGGCGATCTGGCGCAGGCCGTCCGCACGGGCCGCGCGTCCGAGTTCCCCGAGGTCGCCCGCCACGGCGACACCGTGCCCGACCCGCTGTCGATGCAGACCTTCGCCGCCTCGCGCCTCGACTGGACGGACGATGCGCGGGTGCGCGAATGGCAGGACCTGACCCGGCGCGCGCTGGATTTCCGCGCGACCCATCTGCTGCCGCTGATCCGCAGCGCGCGGCGATCCGTCGATGTCGCGCGCGACGATGCCAGCCTGCTGGCCGACTGGCGCTTCGATGCGGGTCGCCTGCGCATCGCGCTGTCGCTGGGCCGTCCGGGCGGCGAGGGCATTTCCGGCGCACAGTTCGGGATCGGCCTGATGGGCCGCGATCCCTTTGCCATTTCCGTCAAGGTGGACCCCGCATGAACATTCCCGACGCGACCTATCGCATCCAGCTGAGGAACGGCGTCGATTTCGCCCGCGTGCAGGGGCTGCTGCCCTATCTGCGCGACCTCGGGGTGTCGGACCTCTATCTCTCGCCCATCTTCGCGGCGGTGCCCGGGTCCACCCACGGCTATGACGTGACCGACCCCACCGCGATCGAGCCCGAGCTGGGCGGCCGCCCGGCATTCGAGGCGCTGGCCGCAGCCGCACGCGATGCGGGCATGGGCATCATCATCGACATCGTGCCGAACCATACGGCCTTCTCGCCCGCGAATCCCTGGCTGGCCGACGTGCTGCGCCACGGGCGGTCCAGCATGCATGCGCCGGCCTTCGACATCGACTGGGATGCGGGGCCGCTTGTCCTGCCGTTCCTGCCCGACCCCTTCGAGATCGTGCTGGAACGCGGCGATTTCACGGTCGAGGGCGACGAATGGGTCATGGGCGGGCTGCGCCTGCCGCTGGCCCCCGGACCGCGCCCGCAATCCCTGCGCGACCTGCACCGCGTCCAGCACTGGCGGCTGGTGCATTACGAACGCGAACGCGACAGCATCACCCATCGCCGCTTCTTCAACGTCACCGGCCTGATCGGGATGCGGGTCGAACGTCCCGAGGTGTTCGACGCGACCCATTCGCTGATCCTCGACCTGGTGCGGAAGGGGCTGGTGCAGGGCTTGCGCGTCGATCACATCGACGGGCTGGTCGATCCGGCAGGATACCTGGACCGGCTGCACGGCGCGCTGCCCGACACGCCGATCTGGGTCGAGAAGATCCTCGTGGATCACGAGACGCTGCCCGCCTCGTGGCCGGTGGCGGGGACGACCGGCTACGAATCCGCGCGCCTGTTCGCGCGGGCGCTGACCGATGCGAAGGGCCTTGCGCGGCTGGATGCGCATTGGCGCCGTGCGACCCTCATCACCGAGGATTTCGCATCCTCGCTGATGGCCGCCAAGCACGAGATCCTGGACAACGAGCTGGCCGCCGAAAGGCGCCAGCTGATCGCGCTGGCCCGCAATGCACTGGGCGCGCGCCCCGAAGGCGCCCCCGGCCCTGAATGGCTGCGAGAGGCGGTGACCGCGCTTCTGGTCGCCGTGCCGCGCTACCGCACCTATGTCGCGGCGGGGGGCATGGCGCCGGGCGATGCCGAACTGCTGACGGACATCGCCGAACGGGCGGGGCAGGGGCTGCGGTCGCGTGCGGTGGTCGATGCGCTGGCGGACCTGCTGCGGCAGGACGGCCCCTTCACGCGGCGCTTCCAGCAGGTGTCGGGCGCGCTTCTGGCGAAGGCGCAGGAGGATACCGCGGGCTTCCGCTGGACCCGCTATCTTGCCGCGAACGAGGTCGGCGCCGAGCCGGACGAGGCCACGATCACCGATGCCGAGGCGACGGCCTTCCTGAAGGCCCGTGCCGCGACCGAGATGAACCTGACCTCGACCCATGACACCAAGCGGTCCGAGGATTCGCGCATCCGGCTGGTCGCGATCAGCCATCTGCCCGACGATTTCGCCGCGCTGCACGATGCCGCCGCCGCGCTGCCGCAGGCGCGGGGGGTTCCGGGGCGGCGGATCTGGTATGGCGTGCAGTCGGCGCTGGCGATCCACGGCGCACCCGATGCGGATGCACGACTGTGCGCCCACCTGGAAAAGGCCATGAGAGAGGCGAAGCTGCGCAGCTTCTGGACCAATCCCGACGAGGATGCCGAGAGCCGCGCCAAGGCCCTGACCTCGGCCGTGCTGGACAGCTGGCGCGTCCCGCCGCCCGCGCTGACCCGCCTGATCGAACGCGCCGAGGCGCTGATCCTGATGCAGCTGGCGATGAAGGTCCTGACGCCGGGCTTTCCCGACATCTATCGCGGTACCGAAGAGCAGCTGCTGGCCCTGACCGATCCCGACAACCGGCACTCGGTCGACTGGGACGCGCTGGCCCGCAGCAGTTCGGTCAAGGCGCGCTGGACGCGCGAGCTGCTGCATCTGCGCCGCGACCGGGCGGGCTTCCTGCGCGAGGCGGATGTGCTTCTGGAACGCGACGAGGGCGGCATGCGCATGATCCGCCGGTCGGGGGGCGACAGCCTGACCGCCTTCTTCGGGCGCGAACTGCCGCCGGGGCGTGCGCTCCTGTCCTGGCAGGGGCAATCGGGCGATGTGGTCGCCCTTCTGGAAGGCAGCGACGGCAATCCCTGATTGATAAACAGCAACACGCGGAACGGCCTTGGCGCGGGCGTGTTTCTTGCATGTCCGGCAAATCCGATGCCGGACATGCTTTTGACAAAGTCCCATCCAGACAAGGATCATCGCCGTGTCGATCACGCACCGTATGCCGGCTGCGACCGGATATTCCGTGGCCACCATCCTGCTGGCCGGCGGCAAGGGGACGCGCCTTGCCGACCTGACCGCGACCGAGGCGAAGCCCGCCATCCACTTCGCGGGACGCAACCGGATCGTCGATTTCACGATGGCCAATTGCGTGCGCTCGGGGATCGGGCGCATGATCGTGGCGACGCAGTTCGCCCCCGCGACGCTACATGACCACCTGCCCGCAAGATGGGGGGCGCATTTCGCCCCGAACGGGCTGAGCATCGCCGACGGGCGCGGCGCCTATGCCGGGACCGCCGATGCCGTCCGGCGCAACTGGGACGCGATCGAGGCGTCGGGCGCAAGCCATGTCCTGGTCCTTGCCGCCGACCATGTCTACGAGATGGACTATCGCCCCATGATCGAGGCGCATGTCGCGTCGGGGGCGGCGGTGACGCTGGCCGCCGACGTGGTGGACCAGGCGCAGGCATCGGGCTTCGGCGTGATGCATGCCGACCGTCAGGGCCGCATCCTGTCCTTCCTGGAGAAGCCCGAATTCCCGCCCTCGATCCCGGACGAGCCGGGACGGGCGCTGGTGTCGATGGGCATCTATGTCTTCGACAAGGCGTGGCTGGCCGATGCAATGCGCGACGGAACCGCGACCGATTTCGGGCACGACCTCGTGCCGCTGGCGGTGGACCGGGCCGAGGCGATGTCCTATCGCTTGCCCGCGGGCAGGGGCGGGCGCAGCTATTGGCGCGACGTGGGCACGCTGCAGGCCCTGCGCCTTGCGCAGCTGGATTTCCTGCGCGATCCGCCCGCGCGCCTGCCGTTCCCCTCGGCCGTGGGGGACTGGTATCTGGGCAATGACAGCGTGGCGATGCCCGGCGCGACCGTTCACCCCCATGCACGCCTGACCCGCTGCATCGTGGCGCCCGGCTGCCATGTTCCCGCCGACCTGGTCGCGGGCGAGGATCCGTCCGAGGATGCCCGCTGGTTCCGTCAATCCGGCGACACGCTGCTGATCACGCCCGCGATGCTGCGCCGTCGCGATGCGCTGCGCCCGCGCCCGGCCCATGTCCTGCGGGGGATGCGCCGCCATGCGTGACGCGACCGACACCCCGTCCTTTGACCGAAGCGTCCTGCGCCCCGACCTGCTGGGGGCGCAGCATCTGGGCGACGGCACCAATTTCGCGCTGTTCTCGGAACATGCCGATGCGGTCGAGCTGTGCCTGTTCGACCGGACCGGCACCCAGGAGCTGCACCGCCTGATGCTGCCCGAGATGGAGGGCGGGATCTGGCACGGCTTCCTTCCCGGTGTGGGGCCGGGGCAGGTCTATGGTTACCGCGTGCACGGGCCCTATGCGCCCGAACAGGGGCACCGCTTCAATCCGAACAAGCTGCTGCTGGACCCCTATGCGCAGGAGCTGCGTGGCCGGATCGAATGGCACGACGCGCTGCACGGCTATGTCATCGGGCAGGACGACCTGTCCTTCGACGAACGCGACAGCGCGCCCTACATGGTCAAGGGCGTGGTGGCCGATACCGACTTCGACTGGGAAAGCGAGGCCGCGCTGCGCACGCATTGGACCGATACCGTCATCTACGAGGCGCATGTGAAGGGCCTGACGCAGCTGCATCCGGGCGTGCCCGAGACGCTGCGCGGCACCTTCGCGGGGCTGGCCTCGGATGCGGTGATCGACCACCTGCTGCGCATCGGCGTCACCGCGATCGAGCTGCTGCCCGTCCATGCCTTCGCCAATGACCGCCACCTGGCTGACAAGGGGCTGTCGAACTACTGGGGCTACAACACGCTGTCCTTCTTCGCGCCGCACGCCCCCTATCTTCGCAGCGGCCAGATCCGAGAGATGAAGGAGGCGATCCGCCGGTTCCACAAGGCCGGCATCGAGGTGATCCTGGACGTGGTCTACAACCACAGCTGCGAGGGGAACGAGCTGGGCCAGACGCTGTCCTTCCGCGGGATCGACAACGCGTCCTATTACCTGCTGTCCGACGATCCGCGCCACAGCTTCGACACGACCGGCACGGGCAACACGCTGAACGTGGCGCATCCGATGGTGCTGCGCATGGTCATGGACAGCCTGCGATACTGGGTCGAGGCGATGCATGTAAACGGCTTCCGCTTCGACCTGGCATCCACCCTGGGCCGCGAGGCCGAGGGCTTCGAGAGGCACGGCTCGTTCTTCAACGCGCTGCGGCAGGATCCTGTGCTGTCGGGCATCAAGCTGATCGCCGAGCCGTGGGATATCGGCGAGGGGGGATACCAGGTCGGGGGATATCCCTGGCCCTTCCGCGAATGGAACGACAAGTTCCGCGACGACACGCGCGCCTTCTGGCGCAGGGACCCCGCGCTGGTCCCCGCCATGGCCGAGCGCCTGTCGGGATCGCCCGTCCAGTTCGACCATAGCCACCGCCCCGCCACCAGCAGCGTGAATTTCGTCGCCGCCCATGACGGCTTCACCCTGTGGGACACGCTGTCCTTCAACGACAAGCACAACGACGCCAATGGCGAGGATGGCCGCGACGGGCACGATCACAACCTGTCCGACAACATGGGCGCCGAAGGCCCGACCGGGGACGCGTCCATCGACGAGGCCCGCAGCCGTCGCGCCCGCGCGATCCTGGCGACGGTGCTGCTGTCACAGGGCGTGCCCATGCTGCTTGCGGGCGACGAGATCGGCAATTCGCAGGGCGGCAACAACAACGCCTATTGCCAGGACAACGACATCTCGTGGCTGGACTGGGCATCCGCGCGGGACGACCTGACCGATGCCGTGGCGGCGCTGACTGCCTTCCGCCGCGATGCGGGCCTGTCGCGTCCCCGCTTTGCCATGGCGGGGCAGGACCTGCAGGACCGCAGGCCCGTCGTCGAATGGCTGCACCCCGAGGGTCGCCCGCTTGGCGATGCGGACTGGGCCGACGAGGGGTTGCAGACATTGGGCATGATGCGTCGAAACCCCGACGGCGCCCGGGTGTTGATCGTGCTGAATGCCGGAGAGGACGCCGAATTCGTGCTGCCCCCCGGTGAATGGACACTTCGCATCGACAGCGCGGCTGCGCCTGTCGCCTGCGAAAGGAATGTCACGGGCCGCATCCCGCTGCCCTGGCAAAGCGTGCTGGCCCTGACCGAGGACGGGTCCGGCGAAATCGCCATCTGACGACGGAGGCAAGGATGGAAATGGAACGTGAAGAACTGATCAAGGCCCGCGCCCATCGCATCTGGGAAGATGCCGGTCGCCCCGAAGGCCATGAACATGCACATTGGGAACAGGCCGAGGCCGAGCTGGCCGCCGAGGAGAAGGGCGGCATCATGCGCCCCGGAACCGGATCCGAGACGCCCACCGAACAGCCCATGTCGAATGTGAACGACACGCCGGGCACGGAATCGGGTGCTCCCGGTAAGCCGGGCAAGTGAACCTGCGGGCGGCCCTCAGCCCAGTGCGATTACGGGGCCGCCCGCGCTTGTCGCATCCTGCGCATCATGGGTGACCATCAGCGCGGGGATGCCCGCAGCACGCAGGTGATCGAAGGTGAAGCTGCGGATCTCGTCGCGCAGCTGCGCATCGAGGGCCGAGAACGGCTCGTCCAGAAGGATCGCCGCGGGTTCGGCCAGCAGCCCCCGCATCAGCGCGGCCCGCGCCCGTTGTCCGCCCGACAGGGTGGCCGGATCGCGGTCATGCATTCCGCCCAGACCCGCATCGACCAGCGCGGACTCGATCCGGGCGCGTCGGTCGCGATGGCGGCGCGGCATCCCGAAGCCGAGGTTCTGCCCAACGCTCAGATGCGGGAAAAGGTCCGAGTTCTGGAAAATCATTCCGATATTGCGCCGCTCGGCCGGAAGGCCCGTCAGGTCGCGCCCGTCCAGCAGGACGCGGCCCTGCAAGGCGAAGCCCGCGCCCAGGTGACCGCCGATGGCGTCCAGCAGGCTGGACTTGCCCACGCCCGACGGCCCCATCACCGACAGGACCTGTCCCGCCTCTACCCGCAGCGACATGGGCCCCAGCAGCGGGCGGCCACCGGGCAGGCGGATGGCAAGGTCGATCAGCTCTAACATTCCCTCAGGCCCCTCTCAGGTCGCGGCGGTTGCGATGCAGGATCGCGGGTATCACGAATGCCGCCGCAAAGCCCATCAGCGGCAGCGCGGCCTGGATGGTCGCCACGACCGCCGTGACCCGCCTGTCGGACGAAGCGGCAAGGGTCACGGCCTCGGTCGTCAGGCTGGGGGTGCGACCTGCGCCAAGGAACAGCGTCGGCAGGTATTGCGCGACGGATACGGCGATGCCGATGGCGGCTGCGGTCAGGATCGGGCGCAGCAGGATCGGCAGGCGCAGCGCGAACAGCCGCCGCCACGGACCGGCCCCGAGCGCCGCGCCCGCGCGGAAATGGCGCGGATCGACCGCCCGCCACGGATCGGCGAGGGCGATCATCGTATAGGGAAAGACGAAGATCGCGTGCCCCCAGATCACCAGCCACATCCCCGGCGACAGGCCCGCCCGCAATGCGGCGGTGTTCACCCCGAACAGGAAGCCGATCTGCGGCAGCAGCAGCGGCACGAATATCGCGGCCTCGGCCCAAGGCAGGCGGCGATTGCTGCGGGTCTCGGATTCCAGCCACGCGATGGCCGCCAGCAGGGCCAGCGCGGTGCTGGCCCCCGCCATGATCAGCGTGTTCGCCAGCGGCGCGGCCCATCCCTGAACCGAGCGTGCCCAGATCCGCAGCGACAATTCCTGCGGGACCAGGTCGGGGAATGCCCATCGCCACGCAAGCGACCAGATGACAAGCGCCACCATCGCGCCGAAGCCAAGCGTCATCGCGACGCAGGCGGCCCCGCGCAGGGCACGCAGCGCGATGCCCGCCCCCGGCGCGGGCGCACCGGCATGGACCCAGGCCCCGCCCAGTCGCGCGACGGGCCTTCGGATCAGCAGGCCCGCCCCCGCCGCCGCGCCGACCAGCGCCAGTTGCAGCAGGCTGCCCGCCGATCCCGACATGAGCCGCGTCAGGTCCGGATCGGCATAGTCGCGCGCCAGCAGGACGGCCAGCGTGGGCGGGTTCGACGGCCCGAGGATCAGCGCGACATCCACGACCGACATCGAATAGGCCAGGACCACCAGAACCGGCAGCCGCATCAGCGGCCAGATCTGCGGCAGGATGATCGCCAGCCACAGCCGTGCCTCGGACGCGCCAAGCGCGCGACCCGCGCGCAGGTGGCGCCGCAGGGGGATCTGCGCGCAGGCGGTCAGCATCATCAGCAGCAGGAACGGGAACTCCTTGACCGTCAGCCCCGCGATCAGCGACAGGCCGAACGGATCGCCGATGCTGGCGATGTCCGGCGGTCGGTCCCAGCCAAGCACGGGCGCGACTGCCCGCGCGATCCAGCCCGAGGGTGCCATGACGAAGGCCAGCCCGATCGCCAGCGCCGCGTGGGGCATGGCCAGAAGGGGCGCAAGCAGCCTGCCGCCCCGACCCTTGCGGGTGATCGCCATCGCGGATGCCAGCGCCAGCAGGAAGGACAGCAGCGTCGCGCCGATCCCGGTGAACAGCGACAGCCAGACCGCGCGGCCCAGACCCGGCCGGTCCCACAGCGCCGCCCATGCGGCAAGGTCCGGCCCCTGCGCGCCGATGGCGGGCAGGTGGCCTGCGGCTGCAAGCGCCGTCTGCCACAACCCCGCGCCGATGGGCAGCAGGATCGCGGTCAGGATCAGCGCCGGAAGGAACCGGGCGGCCAGGCTCATCTGGTGTGGCGATCCGCCCAGTCTTCGGTCAGGCGCGTCATCCAGCTGGCATGCGGTTCGGGCAGCGTCGGGCCCAGCTCGGCCAGCGTGGGCAGGGCAGGGGCGGTGGGCAGGGCCTCGAACCGGGCCTGCGCCTCGGCGTCCAGCCGTTCGGGATCGAGGACCGAGAACGAGCCGAGCACCTCGATGTTCTGCATCCTCGCCTGCGTTTCGGGGGCCAGCAGGAAGTCGGCCACGACCTCGGCCCCTTCGCGGTTGGCGGCGTTGAAGGGGATCGCGACGAAGCTGACATTGCCGATGGACCCGGCATCCGGCACGAAGACCCGCGCGGTTTCGGGCAGCAGGCCCTGTTCGACCTGGGCTGCGGCTGCGGCGGGGTCGAAGGACATGGCAATGTCGATCTCTCCGTCGGCCAGAAGCTGCTGCTGAACGGATTCGTTTTCGGGGAACGCCTCGCCGCCGCGCCACAGGTTGGGGCGCAGCGCGTCGTACCAGTCCCACAGCGGCGCGGTCTGCGCGGCATAGGCCGCGTCGGTTACCGGCGCCTTCAGCGCCCGCGGGTCGGGGGCCAGTTCCAGCAGCGCCTGCTTGAGGAAGGTCGCGCCCATGAAGTTCGCGGGGTCGGGATGCGTCATCCGGCCCGGATTGGCGGCGGCCCAATCGACGAAGCCCGCCATGTCGACAGGCGGTTCGGGCACGCGGTCGGCATCGCGGATGAAGACGAAGCGGGCCAGGCGCCACGCGCTCTCCATCCCGTCGACGGGGGTGGTGAAGTCCAGCGCGGCGGGCGCGCCCTCGGACAGGTCCAGGAAGCGCGCGTTCGGCAGGTCGCCCGCGAAGGGACCGTGCAGCAGGTCCTGTTCCTTCATCGACAGGAAGTTCGGCCCGTTGATCCAGATCAGATCGACCGAGCCGCCCTCGGTGCGGCCGGCCGACTTCTCGGACAGGACGCGGGTCACGGCCTCGGCGGTGTCGGTCAGCTTCACGTGCACGACCTCGACCCCGAAGCGTTCCTCGGTCTGCTGGCCGACCCACCGGATGAAATCGTTGGTGCGCTGATCGCCGCCCCATGCGTTCCAGTAGACGGTCTGCCCGCGCGCGGCTTGCAGCGTGTCGGTCCAATCCGCCATCGCGGGCGTGGCAAGGGCCGCAAGGGCCAGGGCAAGAAGGGATCGACGGTGCATCAGCGGCTCCTGTTGTCGGGGGCGAAGGCGGTCCAGCCTTGGTGCCAGCGAAGGGCCGTCGTGACGGCACATGCGGCGGCGAACAGCACGGCAAGGAAGGGGAAGGCCTGCGGGAAGATGCAGATCAGCACGAACAGCGCGATCGTCTCGAACCCCTCGGTCAGGCCGCCCAGATAGTAGATGCCCTTGGACGGAAAGGCGGCGGCGGCCTGCCCGCGCTTGGCGGCGATGGCGGCAAAGGCCAGGAAGGACGACCCCGTCCCCACGAAGGCCGCGATCAGCAGGGCGGCGGGCAGGGCGTTCGCCGCCGGGTCGTGGATCGCGAAGCCCAAGGGGACCAGCGCGTAGAACAGGAAGTCCATCGCGATATCCAGGAAGGCGCCTCGGTCGGTCGGCCCCTGGATGCGCGCGACCGCGCCGTCCAGCCCGTCCATCAGCCGGTTCGCCACGATCAGCGCCAGCCCGATCAGGCAGAACCCGAAGGCCAGCGCCACGAAGCCCAGAAAGCCGATGGCGAAGCCCGCCACCGTCAGCTGGTCGGCCCCGATCCCCCGCGCGGACAGGTATCGCGCGGCCGGAGCCAAGGCGCTGCGTTGCGCGGGCAGGATCAGGGCGTCGATCATCCGCGCCTCCAGTCGTGGAAACGGCGGGCGATGTCGGTCAGGCGCGGGTTCACATGGGCGCGGCGCCATTGACCGGCGACGGATTTGTTCGCCTCGGCCAAGGTGGGATAGATGTGGATCGTGCCCAGGATCTTGGACAGGCCCAGCCCGTGCTTCATCGCCAGCACGAATTCCGCCATCAGGTCGCCCGCATGGACGCCCGCGATGGTCGCACCGATGATCTTGTCGCTGCCCTTGCGGGTCAGCACCTTGACGAAGCCCTTGGTCGCGCCGTCCGCGATGGCGCGGTCGGACCCCGACAGGTCGAAGCGCGTGACCTCGTAGGGGACTCCCTGGTCGCGGGCCTCGGTTTCCGACAGGCCAAGGCGCGCGATCTCGGGGTCGGTGAAGGTGGCCCAGGGGATCACCCGGTCGTCCACGCGCGAGGCGCGGATGTCGCCGAACAGCCCGTTCACCGCAGCATAGTACGCCTGGTGGCTGGCGGTATGGGTGAACTGCCAGGGGCCCGCCACGTCGCCCGCGGCCAGGATGTTGGGATGGATCGTCTGCAGGTATTCGTTCGTGTCCACCGTGCGATCCGTGCCGATGCCCAGCTCCTCGAGGCCGATGCCCTTAAGGTTGGCGGCGCGGCCCGTGGCGGCGACGATCTCGTCCACGCGCAGGGTGCGGGTGCCGTCGGGGCCCTCGACCTCCAGCCAGGGGCCGTCATCGTCACGGCCCGCGCCGACGGCCTTGTGGCCGGTCAGCACCTCGATCCCGTCATCCTGCAGCGCGGCGGTCACCAGCTCGGACACCTCGGGGTCCTCTCGGCCCAGGATGCGGTCGGACATCTCGACCTGGAAGACCTGCGCGCCAAGGCGGCCGAAGGCCTGCGCCAGTTCCGTCCCGATGGGTCCGCCGCCCAGGATGGCCATGCGCGCGGGCACCCGGTCGCGGTCGCGCAGCGCGCCCCACATCGTGTCCGAGGTCAGCACCCCCGCTTCGCGAAGGCCCGGAACGGGCGGGACGATCGGGCTGGCCCCCGTCGCGATGACGATCGCGCGCGAGGTCAGCTTGCGGGTCGAGCCGTCGTTCATCGCGATCTCGACCGTCCAGGGGTCGGTCAGGCGACCGCGGCCCTGCAGGACCTCGACGCCCAGCCCTTCATAGCGTTCGACGCTGTCATGGGGCGCGATGGTGGCGATGGCACCGTGGACGCGCTCCATCACGGCGCGGAAATCGACCTGCGGTTCCACGGGCGCGATACCATAGCCATCGGCGCGGCGCATCGTGCGCGCGACGGCGGCGCTGCGGATCAGCGATTTCGAGGGCACGCAGCCGGTGTTCAGGCAGTCGCCGCCCATCTCGTTCGCCTCGATCAGGGTGACCTTGGCCTTGGTCGCGGCGGCGATATAGGCCGTCACGAGGCCCGCGCTGCCGCCGCCGATGACGATCAGGTTGCGGTCGAAGGATTTCGGTTTCGTCCACTGGCCGTTCTGCTTGCGGCGGCGCACGATGCCCACGATGGCCTTGGCGATCCAGGGAAAGACCGCCAGCGCCGCGAAGGACGCGAGGATCCGCGGCGAGACGATGCCCGACAGGCTGTCCAGGCTGGCAAGCTGCGTGCCCGCGTTGACGTAGACGGCGGTGCCCGCCAGCATGCCCAGCTGGCTGACGCCCGCGAAGGTGCGCAGGCGCATCGGCGTCAGCGCCATCAGCAGGTTGACCGCCACGAAGGGCAGGACCGGAATCAGCCGCAGGGAAAACAGGTAGAAGGCGCCGTCACGCTCCAGCCCGTCCTCGATCCGGCGCAGGCGGTCGCCGAAGCGCGCGCGGACCCAGTCGCGCAGCAGGTGCCGCGCCACGAGAAAGGCGATGGACGCCCCGATGGTCGAGGCGAAGGACACGATCACCAGCCCCTGCCAGAAGCCGAACAGCGCGCCCGCGGCCAGCGTCAGCCACACGGCCAGCGGCAGCGACAGCGCGGTGACCGCGACATAGGCCAGGAAGAAGCCCGCGACGACGGCGACGGGGCTGGTCTCGCGCAGCGTCTGCACGCGATCCAGCTGGCTGCGGATGCCGTCCAGCGTCAGCAGGTCGCCCGGCACGAGGAAGGCTGCGGCGATGACGCCCACGGCAAGGGCGGCGAAGATCAGGGGGCGTGACATGGGCGCGATCGTTCCTCTTGTTGCAGGTATCGCCTGCTATTCGTGCCGGACAGCCGGATCGTTACACCATATCCGCGATGCGGTCGCCGCCAAGGGCAGAAGTTCCGCCGCCGGATCGCCCGCACGGGCGCGCAGCATCAGCCCGCGCGCCGTCGCCCCGACCAGCGGGGCCAGCGCATCCGGCGCGGCTGCCAGCGCATCGCGCGGCATCGCGCGCAGGCGGTCAGCGATTGCGCGGTCCATCGCGTCCAGGCGCCTGCGGAATTCGGTCCGGAAGGCCTCGTCGCTGCCTGCGGCATCGGCCAGCACGCAGGATATCAGGCAGCCGGGCGTGTCGGGATCGGTCGTGCCCAGTTCGATCACGCGGCCAAGGAAATCGCGCAGCGCCCTTGCCGGTGGCGCGTCGCCGTCGAAGGCCGCCATCAGCGGCGGCACGCGGGTCGCGCCGTATCGGTCCAGCGAGGCGAGGAACAGCCCGCGCTTGCAGCCGTGATCGCGGTAGATCCCCGCACGCGGCACGCCCATCCCCCGCGACAGCCGCCCGACCGAGGCCCCCTCATAGCCATGCGCCCAGAAGATCCGCATCGCGGATTCCAGCGCGTCATCCGGATCGGTCCGGCGCGGGCGTCCGGCATTCGGGGAGGTTGTCTGCATGGAACCAGCCTAGCAGAACGCTCGTTCTCAAATCAATGCAGCAGCTTCGCCCGAAGGCCATGATGACCCACCCCCGGACCCTGCGATCAGCCCGGCCAGCGATCCGCGATGGCCTGTGCCAGTTGCGTCAGCGTAGGGCGCACGGGGTCGGGCTGGGGCACGCCCTCGACCGGCAGGGGGGCATTCGCGCCATGCGTGACCAGCGCGCCGTATCCCCCAAGCGCCTGCATGCCCAACGTGTCCCAGACATGGCAGGCGACAAGGCACAGCCTGCTGCAATCCGTGCCAAGGCGGTCGGCCACCATGCGATAGGTTTCGGGCGCGGGCTTGAAGCGGCCCGTGGGCTGGACGCTGAAGCGGTGCTCGAAGAAATCGGCCAGCCCCGCGCGGGTCAGCGCATCCGGCCCGTCCGAGGGCGGCGAGTTCGTCAGCGTCACCATCCGGAACCCCCGGTCGCGCAGCAGCGACAGGGCCTCGGTCGCGTCGGGATGGGCGGGCATGTTCGCGATGGCGTGGCGCAGCGCGGTCACGTCGTCATCGACGATGGCCGTGCCGCGGATGCGGCCCATCATGCGCAGCACGCCGCCCGCAAGCTGGGCGAAATCGCCCTCGATCCCGGCCAGCGTCAGCGATTGGGAATACAGCACCAGCTGCGCGAACCAGTCCCGCATGATCGCCGGATCGCCGAAGATCCGGTCGAAGACGGGCGACAGCGTTTCAAGATCCAACAGCGTTTCGTTCACGTCGAAGACGAGGACGGGGCGTTCGGACATGGCATGACCTCCGGTGTTTCGATCGGGGGCAGCCTGCACCCGGCGGTGCGGCATTACCAGCCGTCCGCCGATCACAAGCCAGAGGAGGCGACATGACCCATCAGACCCCCATGCCCGGCAGCAAGGCCCCCGCGATCGAGGCCAAGGACGCCACGGGCCAGCCCTTCCACGCCCCCGCAAGCGCCGATGCCAGGATGGCGGTGACCTTCTTCTATCGCGGCGTCCATTGCCCGATCTGCAAGACCCAGATCGAGGACCTGGCCGCCCGCCAGTCCGAGTTCCGCGAGCTTGGCGTCGATGTCTCCGCCGTCTCGATGGATGACGACGACCGCTTTGCCCGCCAGCAGGCGGAATGGAACCTGGGCGACCTGCCCGTGGCCCATGCCATGACCGAGGCCTCGGCCCGCGAATGGGGGCTGTTCATTTCCGACAAGGCGCAGGACAGCGAACCCGCGCGCTTCGCGGAACCGGGGATCGCGGTCACCTATCCCGACGGCCGCATCTATTCGCTGTATTTCCAGAACGTGCCCTTTGCGCGCCCGACGCTGGACGACCTGCTGAAGGGCCTGGGGTTCATCCTGAAGAAGGGCTATCCCATCCGCGGAACGGCCTGAGGCCGACCGCCGAGATCGATGACCGGGGCCGCGATGCGAAGGTATCGCGGCCCTATACTTTCGAGATGCCGCTGCACCCTTTGCGCGATCTGTCTGCCGCGTCCCGCCCGCTATGATGGTGACGAGGTAGAAGAACCAAGAGGGAGCAACCCCATGAAGATCCTTCTGGCGGATGATCACGCCCTGATCCGCGACACCATCTCGGCCTGGCTGGGGCAACGCATGAACCGCGTGACCGGCTGCGCCAGCCTGACCGAGGCCGAGAGCCTGCTGGACGCGGGCAATGCCTTCGACATCGTGCTGCTGGACCTGAACATGCCCGGGATGGAGGGCGTGGACAGCGTGCGGCGCATGGTCGAACGCGTGGCGCCCATCCCCGTCGGGGTCATCACCGGATCGGCCACGCCCCTGATCGCCCAGCAGGTGATCGAGGCCGGTGCGCGGGGCTTCCTGCCCAAGACGCTGACCGCCAAGTCGCTGGAGGCCGCGATCCAGTTCATCGTCGCGGGTCAGGTCTTCATGCCCTATGCCGCCGACGAGACGCGACGCCGCGCGACCGATCTGGGCCTCAGCACGCGCGAGATCGAGGTGCTGGAGCATCTGTGCCACGGCCTGACGAACCGCGCCATCGCCGAGGATCTGGGCCTGAAGGAGGTCACGATCAAGCTGTATGTCAAGACGCTGTGCCGCAAGCTGGGGGTCGCGAACCGTACCCAGGCCGCGCTGCGCGGGCGCGACATGATCGCCGTCTGAGCCGACCTACTGCGCCAATTCCGCAACGCATCGCCGCCCGTTCCGCCTGTCGTCTTGGCGGACGGGCGGTTTTCCTCTAACGCCAGCCCGGAAGCCAGCCGACGGTCCGTTCCGCAGCCAGCCATTGCGAATTGAACCGTTGGAGGATTGCATGGCCGCATCGCGCCGCCTTGCCGCAGGGCTTCTCTGTGGCGCCTGCTTCCCGTTGACCGTCCTGGCCCAGGAACCGGTCATGCTGGAAGGTATCGTCTTGACCGCCGAGGAACAGGCCGCACTTGGCCGCGTCGAGATCGGGGCCGAACGCCTCGAGGATGTCGCGACCGGCAGCCTGGACGACGTCTTCGCCGAGGAGCCCGCCGTGTCGGTGGGTGGCGGCATCGCCCTGACCGAGCAGGTCTTCGTCAACGGCATCGACCAGCAGCAGCTGGCCGTCACCGTGGACGGGGCTTCCCAGAACAACAGCCTGTTCCACCACACGGGCACGAACGTGATCGATCCGGGCCTGCTGAAGGCCGTCCGCGTCGATCCGGGCGTTGCGGGCGCGGATGCGGGCCCCTATGCGCTGGCGGGCAGCCTCGCCTATACCACGAAATCGGCCATCGACCTGCTGGAGCCGGGCCAGACCTTCGGCGGCAAGGTCACGACGGGCTATTCGGACAACGGCAACACGGCCACGGGCGCGCTGACGCTCTATGGCAAGCAGGGGCCGGTGGACGCACTTCTGTACCTGCGCCGCGACAGCGGTGACGACTACGAGGACGGTGCCGGCAACGAGGTCGCCAACACGGGCGCGGATCTCGACAGCGGCATGATCAAGCTGGGCGCGGACCTGGGCGACTGGCGTGCGGAATTCGGCATGACCCGGATCGAGGACGACGCGCTGCGCCCCTATCGCGCGAATATCGACGGCATTCTGGGTCGCACCAACGATCCCCGCCGCTACGAGCTGATCCAGACCAGCCGCACGCTGAGCCTGAAGAAGGCCGATGACGGCGGTCCGTGGAACCCCGAGTTCCGCCTGTCCAAGTCGGAAAACGAGGTGAACACCTTCGATCTGGCGACCGATGACACGAGCGATCCGGACTTCAACCTCGGGACGGCCTCGACCGTGTCGGCGGTGGCGCAGAACGTCAACGAATGGAACGGCATCGAATTCACCACCGGCGTCGATATCCAGAACCGCACCGGCCATTACGAAGGCCAGTTCCGCGGCGAGATGAACAGCTTCCGCGAGGACAACCGCAACACGGGCGTCTTCACCCAGGCGCGCGGCAGCATCGACCGCTTCGATTTCGGTGCGGGCCTGCGCTATGACTGGAACGAGTTCACCGGCGCGAACGGCCAGCAGATCGACAGCGACGGCGCCAGCGTCAACGCAAGCGTCACCTGGCACGCGACCGATGCGCTGTCCTTCTCGGGGGCCTACAGCTCGGTCTTCGGGGGCACGCAGATCGGGTCCGCCTACGAATACTGGACCGACAACACCGCTGCGGGCGCCTATGACGACCTGGAGCCGGGTCGTGCGCAGAACGCCGTGCTGGGCGTCGCATGGGAACAGGGCGGCACCATCGTCGGCGGCGACCTGTTCAGCACCAAGCTGAACAACGCGCGCAAGGGCCTTGGGGTCGTCGATGCCAAGACCGAGGGCTATCGCCTGTTCGTCTCGCAGGAATGGCAGGGCGGTTCGGCCTCGATCCGCTATACCGACACCGAGGTCGAGATCGACGGTTCGGGCACCACGACCTACTATCTGCGCGATCTGGGCATGATCCCGGGCCGGATGCTGGCGCTGCAGGTCAAGCAGGACGTCACCCCTGAAATCCAGGTCGGCGGCATCGTCGAACATGCCTTCGACGAGGACGGCGCCTTCGATGCGACCAGCGACCTCGAGGGGTATACCGTCGTGGACGTCTTCGCGGAATATGCCCCCGCGCAATACGAGAACGTCAGCTTCCGCGCCGAGATCGGCAACCTGTTCGACCAGGACTATATCGACCGTGCGAGCTATGGCGGCGATTATTCCGACGTGTTCGGCCAGTCCGAGCCGGGTCGCACGATCTCGCTCTCGGCCAGCGTGAAGTTCTGAGAATGCGAAGGCCCGGCGAAACGCCGGGCCTTTTTCGTCACGCGGGGACTGTCAGCGCCTGGCGCGCATGGCGCAGATCGGCCGCCATCCGCGCGGCGGGCTTCGGCCCGAACCATTCGAGCGAGGCGTCCAGGCCGCGCAGATGCGGCAGCAGCGCCGCGTAATCGACCGCGCCCTCCGTCAGCGGGCAGATGCCCTGCCGGTCGCCATTCGCATCGTGGATGTTGCCCGGGCGGAACACGGTCAGTTCCCTGGCCGAGGTCACGTTCTTCAGATGTGCATGCGCCACCACATCCCCAAGCGTGCACAGCGCCGCCAGCGGGTCGGCACCCGATTCCCAGACATGCAGCACGTCGAAATTGATCCGCACCGCCGGATGATCCAGCGCGTCCAGAAGGTCGGTGACGGGGCCAAGCCCGTCGGCCAGCGTCTGCGGATGCGTTTCCAGCGCAAGGTCGATGCCGTGATCGGCGGCGATATCCGCGCAGGCGCGCAGGTCGCGGATGATGCGGGCGCGGTGATCGGGACGGACCAGCGCGCTGTCGGTGCCGCCCGCGAACAGGCGCAGGCGGTCCGCACCCCAGTCGCGGGTCAGCGAGACCAGCGCGCGCGCGTCCAGCACGTCGAAGCCCGCATCGCCCACGGGCAGGTATCCCGCCAGCATCGGCACGCGGGGGCGGCGGTCCAGCGCGGCCCATTCCTGCGCCAGCGCGCGGGCGTGGGGGGCCCATATCTCCAGCCCGTCGAACCCTTCGCGGGCGACGTATCGGGCCAGCTCGGATGCGGTGACGTCGAGGTGGCGGAAGGCCACCGAACAGGCGTGGATTCTCATGCGTCGCCCTCCAGCCAGCGGGCGTGCCATTCGGCGACGGTCGCCTTGATGCCGCGTTCCAGGTCAGACAGTTCCCCCAGCATCCCGTGCAGGGCGTCCAGATCCTCGCCCCCGCGCGCGAAGGCCACGGCGCGGCGGTGCAGCGTGTTCAGTCCGCCATGCAGCGCCGCGATCCGGTCGCAGCATTCCTCGAAGGCGGCATGGCCCGCGCCCTCGATGTCGCCGAAGATCGCCAGCGCGTGCTCATAGGCGTATTTGCGGATCGCGATGACCGGCAGCTCGCGCAGCGCGGGCTCCAGGTCGGCGCGGGGCAGGCGGGTCGCATGGGCGTCGATGATCGCGGCCAAGGTGTCCAGCAGGGGCAGGTCGTCCGCGCGGAAGGTCGCGTCGAAGATGGCCGCGATGTCGTCGCGCGATGCGGGATGGGCGTCCGCGTTGTCGAAGGCGAAGCCGCCCGCCACGCTGTCGCGCAGGAAGGCGCGGCGCAGGTCTGCGGCGGGGATCAGCCCCTCCCACCGGAAATCGGGGTCGCGCATCAGCCAGATCGAGGGGTCGTCAGAAGGCTCGATCAGGGCGTAATGCGGAAAGGGATCCTGCGCGAACTTGTTGTCCCGCTGCGGCAGCAGGAACATGTCGATCATCGGCATGACATAGCGACCGGGCCGCCAGTCGGCGATCAGCCGGTCCAGCCGTTCCAGGTTCGCCTGTTTCGGCGCGGCATCGTCGTGCCAGCGTTCGACCGTCACCCCGAACAGTTGCTTCATCCAGCGACAGTAGAAGTCGTGGTCGATATCATCGGCGTGATAGGACAGGCGCATCCGGTCGTCGGTGACGACCTGCCCGTCCCACAACCCGATATACAGCGGGCGGTGGTCGATCCCGCCGCGATCCTTCAGCGCCTGGCAGAAGCAGCTGACGACGCAATGGACCTTGATGTCGATCGGCTCCTCCTCGGCGGGGGTGGCGCCGGACAGGGCCTCGGCCAGGGCGCGGATGGTCAGGCCGGGGGCGCGGTCGAACGTGTCCTCGGCCATCTCGATGCCGGCCTCTTCCAGGTGCAGCATCAGGGTCATCAGCTGCACGCTGTCCAGTCCCAGGTCGTGGCCCAGCCGCGCCTCGGGGGCGAAGCGGTCCATGCGGGAACAGGCCATCGGCCCGGCAAGGATGCCGCGCAGGGTTTCCGTGACGGTTTCGGGAGTGGGGATGGGGCGGGGGTCGGTCATTCAGGCCTCCTCGGACAGGCGGGTCGCAAGGTCGCGGCGGGCGATCTTGCCATTCGCGCCGCGCGGCAGGGCGGGCAGGTGGACGATGCGCACGGGGCGCTGGCGGGGCGACAGGGCGCGGTCCAGATGGGCGCGCAGCGCGTCCTCGGATGCGGTGCCCGCGAAGGCCAGCGCGGGACGCTGGTTCGTGTCGGGATCGGGAATGGGAAAGGCCACGGCGTCGTCGATGCCGGGGCAGGACATGGCAGCGGTCTCGATGTCGGCGGGGTGGATGTTGAAGCCCGCGACGTCGATCACCTCGGCCTCTCGGCCCGCGAAGACCAGGTGGCCGCGGCTGTCGATCACGCCCAGATCGCCCGTCGCGATATCGTGGCCATCCGCGGTGACGATGACCGGCGCGGGGGTGTCGGTCCCCGCCGCGATGCGCAGATGGGGCAGGGGGGCGCCCATGTCCTCGGGGGTGCGGGGGTCGGCGGCGATGGCGCAGCAGCCGGCCTCGGAACAGCCGTATTGCTGGAACAGGTGCCGGCATGCGCGGCGCAGCGCATCGAACCACGGGCGCGGCAGCACCGTCCCCGAGGACATGGCCGCGTGGATCCCGCCCTCGCCCGCGAAGCGCGCCAGCACGTTCAGCAACGGCGGCGCGGCATAGAGCACGGGCCGGTCCGTCGCCGTCAGCACCCGCAGGATGCGGCGCGGGTTCGCGCCCTCGATCACCACCGGCACATGGCCGCGGGCCTGTCCGACCATCACGCCCGCGATCAGCCCGTAGCTGTGGGTCACCGATGCCGCGATCACGGGGGTCATCCCGGCGGCCTCGGGGAAGGCGCGGATATAGGCGTCGATCTCGGTCGCGATCTGGGCCCAGCTGCGGGCGATGATCTTGGGCGTGCCGGTCGTGCCCGAACTGGTCTGGATCAACACTCCGCCCGGCGCATGGGGCGCGTCCTGGTCCAGCACGATGATGCCCTGGTCGGTCACCATGCGGTTGCAGCCCGACTGCCGCGCCAGCACCAGCGCGGCGGCGGGCGGGGTGTCGGCGGCGATCGGGTGGCAGGACGCGCCCGCGCGGCGCAGTTGCAGGATCGCCGTCAGGGCATGGGCCTTGTCGGACAGGTGCACGCCGATGCGCGTGCGGTCGGGGTCCTGGCCCGCCAGCATGTCGGGCAGTTCGACCTCGGACGGGTCGATCAGGCGGTCGTTCAGGCGAAAGCGCGTTTCGGTCATGGGGCGGTTCTTTCCAAGAGGGTTCGGGGCCGGATGCACCGCCGTCCGACCCAGCAGCCGCGAGGCGAGGGATTCGGCGGGGATGTGATCGGCATCGCTTGCAAGATCGGGAAGGGCGGGCAGCGCGGCGCGGGTCAGGGACCAGAAGCGGTCCTCGGGCAGGCGGCCCGTGCGGTGCAGCGCGTCTGCGATTTCGGACAGGACATGGACGACAAGGCAGTCCATCACCAGGTCGCGCAGGTCGGTGGCCTGGCCCATGCGGTGATATTCGCCGGGCGGGGCCAGGTCGAAGGCCGGATCGATCGCGCCCAGGTCGGGGGCAAGGTCCGGGCGGGCCAGCAGCTCGGGGACGTATTCGAGGCTTTCGCTGAAGTCGCGGGCGATCAGGCGGACGGGCCAGCCGTCATGGATCGCAACGGCAAGGTTCTGGCCATGCGCCTCGAGGCCGATGCCGTGATGGCCCATCAGGTGCCAGACGGGGCGCAGCAGGCGCAGGAACTGCGCGATCCAGGGCGTCGTGCCGTGCTGGCGCAGCCACGGGTCGATCAGCAGCCCGCCCGCACCGTCGCCAAGCGACAGCGCGCTGACGGGCACGGCATTCGCGGGCGGAGCCTCGCGCCGGATCGCGGCCAGCCTGCCGCCAAGCGCATCGGGGCGCATGATGACCGCGCCGTGTTCGCGCAGGATCGACAGGTCCGCCAGCGCCGGATCCGACGCCACCACCGCCGCCAGCCAGTCCGAGATCGCGGGCGCGACCGCCACGGACCAGGGCAGCAGGTTGCGCAGCGACGAGGTGACGCCGACGGCCAGCGACATCTTGAGATGGTCGCCCCCGTCCAGCGGCGCCAGCGTGCGCAGCGATGCGGTGGCCTGCATGTCGGGGCCGTCATGGGGCAGCAGGCACAGGCTGCCATCCGCGATCATCGGCGCCACCTCGGCCTGAAGGCGCTGCCATTGCCAGGGATGGACCGGGATCGCGCCCGCCGGGGCAAAGCCGCGCGCCACGTCGGTCCCGTGCCGGATCGCGCCCCGCGCCTGCAGCCACAGGGGCCGGATCGTGCGGCCGCCCTCGGGGCCGAAGGCCAGGTTGTCGGCATCCGAGAACCCCGTGCGCGACTTGAAGCAGGGGTGATAGGGGTGACCCTCGATCAGCGCGGATTCCAGCGCGGGGCCGCGCAGCAGGTGGCGGTTCGGGGGCGTGGCACCCGCCTGCCGCAGGAAGGCCGCGCTGCGGCGCACGCCGTCCAGAAGCGCGGTCGCGTCATGACCCGCCGCCCGCAATGCCCGCCCGAGGATCCCAAACGTCAGGGGTGCGCCGCCATCTGTCAGCGGATCGCCCGTCAGCCGCACCCGGCCCGTGGCCTGGATGCGATGGGGCGCGCGGATCGCGACGCCGCCGATCAGCCAGCCGCCGCGCAGGGGTGTCAGGATGCCCTCGAAGGCCAGGGCCTCGACGGTCTGGCGCAGGGCGCGGGTTTCAGGCGACATCGACAAGGGCCTTTCGGGGGGCGAATGCGGGCAGGGGGTTCACGACGCAGACCTGCGGTGCGCGTTCGCCGGGGATCAGCAATTCGTCCACGCCGCCCAGCTGCGTCAGCAGGTTGCCCTTGGCGGGCAGGTGCTCGTCGCGCAGCCAGCGTCCGATCAGGCGCGCGCCGTGACCGGGCAGGGTGGCGGCCAGTTGGGTCAGGTGCCGCGCCAGCATCCGCAGGGCTTCGTTTTCGGGCATGAGGGCGTCGGCGGCCATGCGGTGGATCACGCCGAAGACCTGGTTGACGATCAGGGTATAGGACAGCGCGTCCTCGGCCTCGGCGCGGGAATAGGTCAGCTGCGGGATGGCGCGCATCTCGGGGGTGGCCATGTCGCGGACGACATAGAAGCCCTGGTTGTCGCGATAGTCGCAGCGCATGGGCAGGCCGCGCGTCAGGTCCAGCAGGGCGTTCTGCTGATGCGCCTCGAACGCGATGCCGGTCCGGTCGTACATCCGCAGCAGCGGTGCGACCGCGCAATCCAGGTAGGCCGCGAACCAGTCGCGCGGATCGTGCCCCGCGACCATCCGCGCCAGCAGCGAGGACTGCCCCGGCAGTGGCGCGGAGCACAGACCCGCGACCTGCATCACCGCATCGCCGCGCCAGGGGTTCTGGCGGAGGACCAGCTCGAAGCCGGTTTCGGGGGTGTCGCCGCGCAGGGTCGCCCAATGCGGGTCGGTGACGATGCGCATCGGCCCGAAGGATGGCAGCCCCGCCATCGCGCGTGCCATCACCGGACCCGTCAGCAATTCGTGCCGCTTGTTGATCCGCTGCGAATTGGTGATCGTGACCGGAAGCGAGACCTTGACCTGCCACGGGCTGTCCGGGTGCCACAGCGTCCTGACCGAGGATGTCGCGATCCATTCCGGCCCCACCGGTCCCAGGTCGCGGATGCCCTGCGCGGCAGGCGTGTCGCGCAGGCGGTCCCATGTCAAGGGATGCACGGGCAGCAGCGCACGCCCCGCGCCAGGGTCAAGGTCGAAGCCCGGAAGCTTGCGGATCACGGCGCTGTCCGTGGCCTCGAGACGGTCCGCCTCGACCGACAGCGCGTGCAGGCGCAGTTGCCCCTGCCAGTCGGGGGTCATCGCGACCTCTTCGGCGGGGCTCATCCCGGTCAGGGCCTTGGGGCAGGGGTGCATCCAGTGGCCGAACCATGTCGCCTGTTCGGCACCTTGGAAATCGGCGGCAAGCGTGGCATGCATCCGGCCCGCCACGATGCGGGCCATGCGTTCCGCGCTGCGAAGGGTGCGGTCGGCCAGCAGATCCGCCTGACCGGGCCAACGCTCGCGCATCGCCTGCACGCACAGGGCAAGCGCCTCGGCCGTATCGATCCCGCGCCCGCCAAGCGTGCAGTGCCCCACGGGCCCCGGACCGCAGCGTGCGATGCCATCGGTCACGCGCAATGCGCCAAGCACAGCGGTCGTGCCCTCGGCGGTCACAAGATCGGTTTCACGGTAAAGGCAGGCCAGCAGCGCGCCAAGACTGACGCGGGCGGCCGTGCGTTCGGCCAAGGTCGGGATGCTCATGTAAGCCTCGGGTTGGTTCGCGGATGAACCGGATAGGAAAGAGGGCTTGCATGACGCTGGCTGAGGGTCTGGTAAGGTTTCCGACCAGAATAGTCAACTTAGGGTGGCGCGGGGGAAACCTGTCCCCGCGCCCTTCCGCCGATCAGAATTCCTGCGAGGTCGGACGCAGGACGATCTCGTTGATGTCCACCTCGTCGGGCTGCTCGATCGCATAGGCGATGGCGCGGGCCACGCTGTCAGACGGGATCGCCTGCTGGTAGAACTGCTGCACCGCCTCCGAGCTTTCCTCGTGGCTGGAGCCGTATTTCAGTTCCGAATCCACGGCGCCGGGTTCGATGCTGGTCGTGCGGATGTTCCCGCCCACCTCGGCGCGCAGGCCGTCGGTGATCGCGCGGACCGCGTATTTGGTCCCGGAATAGACGGTGCCGCCAGGCGCGAAGACCTTGATCCCCGCGACCGAGGACAGGTTGATGAAATGCCCCGACTGCTGCTTGCGGAACACGGGCAGCGCGGACGCGATGCCATAGAGGACACCCTTGATGTTGATGTCGATCATCTTGTCCCATTCATCGACCTTCGCCTCGTCCATGGGGGCGATGGCCATCAGGCCGGCATTGTTGACGATGACATCCATGCGGCCGAAACGTTCGACGGTGCGGTCCACCATCGTCTGGACCTGGGCGCGATCGGTCACGTCGGTCTGGATGACCTCGACCTCGGTGCCCTTGGCGCGCAGATCCTCGGCGATCGTTTCCAGCTTGTCCTGACGACGGGCGGCAAGCGCCAGCTTCGCGCCGCGTTCGGCCAGGTGACGGGCGGTAGCCTCGCCCAGGCCGCTGCTGGCGCCGGTGATCAGGACGACCTTGTTCTCGATGCTCATGTCGATTCCCCTTCGTTTGGTGATCGGGTTTCAGGGCAGCGAACCGATCGGGTGGGCCGTCGGGTCCATCACGGGATCGTGGGTCTGCACGGATATTCCCCAGATGCGGCACCGATGCGCAGGCAGCGCGCACAAATATCAGCCAGCCGACGAATCCTGCGTCATTTCCGGCACGCGGTTTTTGCGCCGAGGCAATTTTTTATCAAACAGTCAAAAAAACGGACAGCAGGAGACGTGACATGGAAATCGGCATCTTCCTTCCCATCGGCAACAACGGCTGGCTCATTTCCGAGAATGCCCCGCAGTACAAGCCCACCTTCGAGTTGAACAAGGAGATCACCCAGAAGGCCGAACAGCACGGACTGGATTTCGTGCTGACCATGATCAAGCTGCGCGGCTTCGGCGGCAAGACCGAGTTCTGGGACCACAACCTCGAGAGCTTCACGCTTATGGCGGGCCTGGCCGCGGCCACGTCGAAGATCAAGCTGTTCGCGACCGCCGCCACGCTGGTCATGCCCCCCGCCATCGTGGCCCGCATGGCATCGACCATCGACAGCATCTCGGGCGGGCGCTTCGGGGTGAACCTGGTCACGGGCTGGCAGAAGCCCGAATACGAACAGATGGGCATGTGGCCCGGCGACGAGTTCTTCGGCACGCGCTACGGCTATCTCGAGGAATACGCCCAGGTTCTGCGCGACCTGTGGGAAACCGGGTCCTGCGACATGAAGGGCGAGCATTTCACCATGAACGACTGCAAGCTGTCGCCGCAGCCGCAGGCGGACATGAAGATCATCTGCGCGGGGTCGTCCGATGCGGGGATGGAATTCTCGGCCAAGCACGCGGATTACAACTTCTGCTTCGGCAAGGGCGTGAACACGCCGCAGGCCTTCAAGGCGAACCCCGAACGCCTGATGGAGGCGACCGCCAAGACCGGCCGCGACGTCAAGACCTATGCGCTGTTCATGATCATCGCCGACGAGACCGACGAGGCCGCCCGCGCCAAGTGGGAACACTACAAGGCAGGCGCCGACCAGGAGGCGCTGGAATGGCTGGGCCTGCAGGCCGCAAGCGACACGAAATCGGGCAAGGACACCAATGTCCGCCAGATGTCGGACCCGGTTTCCGCCGTGAACATCAACATGGGCACGCTGGTCGGATCCTACGAGACCGTGGCCCGGATGCTGGACGAGGTGGCCGAGGTGCCGGGCACCGGCGGCGTGCTGCTGACCTTCGACGATTTCGTCAAGGGCGTCGACGATTTCGGCACCCGCATCCAGCCGCTGATGAAATCCCGCAACCCCGTCAAGCTGGCGGAAACCGCATGAGGACCGGCATGGAGATCACCGCAACCCCCGAGAATGTCAGCTTCAATCCGTCCGAAACCGCGCTGATCGTCGTCGACATGCAGAACGGCTATGCCACCAAGGGCGGCTATGTCGACCTGGCGGGCTTCGACCTGACCGGCGCGCGGTCCTGCATCGACAATATCGGCAAGGCCGTGAAGGCCAGCCGCGAGGCCGGCGTGCAGGTCGTCTTCCTGCAGAACGGCTGGGACCAGGGCTATTCCGAGGCCGGGGGTCCGGCATCCCCGAACCTGGCCAAGTCGAACGCCATGAAGACCATGCGCCGCCGCCCCGAATTGTGGGGGCAGCTGCTGGCCAAGGGCGGCTGGGATTACGACATCATCGACGAATTGCAGCCGCAGGAAGGCGACCTTCTGGTGCCCAAGCCGCGCTACTCGGCCTTCTTCAACACCTGGCTGGACAGCGCGCTGCGCTCGCGCGGCATCCGCAACCTGGTCTTCTGCGGCATCGCCACGAATGTCTGCGTCGAGAGCACGCTGCGCGACGGCTTCCACCTGGAATATCACTGTCTGATGCTGGACGACGCCACGCATCACCTTGGCCCGCAATACGTGCGCGACGCCTCGGTCTACAATGTCGCGACCTTCTTCGGATGGGTGGGCATGACCGGCGATTACTGCAGCGCGATCACCGCAACCCAACAGGAGAGCACCGATGCCTAAGACCCCGATCATCCCCGAAGGAAGCGGCAAGCCGCTGGCCCCGTTCCTGCCGGGCGTCCTTGCCGGCAACACCGTCTTCGTGTCCGGCACGCTGCCCTTCGACAAGGAGAACAACGTCGTCCATGTGGGCGATGCGGCAGCCCAGACCCGCCACGTGCTGGAGATCATCAAGTCGGTGGTCGAGAAGGCCGGCGGCACGATGGACGACGTGGTGATGAACAACATCTTCGTCACGGACTGGGCGAATTACGGCGCCGTCAACGAGGTCTATGCCGAGTATTTCCCCGGCGACAAGCCCGCGCGGTACTGCGTGCAGTGCGGCCTGGTCAAGCCCGACGCCCTGGTCGAGATCGCGACCATCGCGGTGCTGCCGGAATGAAGTACCGGCTGGAGGCATGCGGGCGCGAGGGCGCCCGCACGCTGGTCCTGTGTTCGGGGCTGGGGGGGGCTGCGGCCTATTGGACGCCGCATCTGGATGCCCTGAAGGCGATGGGCTTCGACCTGCTGCTGTACGATCAGCGGGGGACCGGCGCGAATACCGAGGCGCTGGGCCCCACGACCATCGCGGACATGGCCGACGACGTGCTGGAGGTCTGCGACGCGGCGGGGGTGGACCGCTTCGACCTGCTGGGCCATGCGCTGGGCGGGCTGGTGGGCTTCGACCTTGCCTGTCGCGCGGACAGCAGGCTGGACCGGCTGGTCGCGATCAACGCCTGGGGCCGGATCGACCACCACACCGCGCGCTGCTTCGACATCCGCATCGCCGCGCTGGACGGGCAGGGTCTGCCTGCATTTGCGGCACTCCAGCAGAATTTCCTCTATCCGCCGTTCTGGATCAGTGCGAATGCCGATCGTATCGAACATGATGTCGCCCATGCCGTCGCCCATTTCGCCGGGCGCGACAACCTGATCGCCCGCATCGACGCGTTGCGGGGCTTCGAGCTGCCGGACTGGCCCCGGAACGGGCCGCGCGTGCTGCTGATGGCCTCGGTCGACGATGCGCTGGTGGACGTGGCCCAGACGCACCGGCTGGCGGCGTCGATCCCGGGGGCGCAGGTCGTCGAATATCCGCAGGGCGGGCACGCCCTCAACATCACGGTCCAAGACCGTTTCGAGCAAGATCTGAAAGGTTTCCTCACCGATGACCGATAACGCGACACTGAAGGCTCCGCTGACCCAGGCGGCGCTGGACCAGCTTTTCTACGACGCGCGCAGCCAGAACGGCTGGCTGGACCGCCCCGTGGCCCCCGAGGTCCTCGAGAAGCTGTGGGAGATGGCCTCGCTCGGGCCGACCTCGGCCAATTGCGAGCCGGGCCGCTTCGTGTTCCTGACCACCCCCGAGGCTAAGGAACGGCTGCGCCCGCACCTGTCGCGCGGCAATACCGACAAGACGATGACCGCGCCCGTGGTCGTGCTGGCCGCCTTCGATGCCGAGTTCTACGAGAAGCTGCCGCAGCTGTTCCCGCATGGCGATGCGCGCAGCTGGTTCACCTCCAGCCCGGATCTTGCGCATGAGACCGCGTTCCGCAACGGCACGCTGCAGGCGGCATACCTGCTGCTGGCGGCGCGTGCCCTGGGGCTGGATGGGGGTCCGCTGTCGGGCTTCGATGCGGATGGCGTGAACGGCGAATTCTTCGCGGACGGGACGTGGAAGGTGAACTTCGTCATCAACCTGGGCTATGGCGATCCGTCGAAGGTCTGGGACCGCCTGCCGCGGCTGGCCTTCTCGGAAGGCTGCGAGGTCCTGTGATGGAGCAGGCAGATTTCCGCAACGCGATGGCCCGCATGGCGGCAGCCGTGAAGGTCGTCACCTCGGACGGGTCCGCGGGTCGCACCGGGTTCACCGCCACGGCCGTCTGCTCGGTCACCGATACGCCGCCGCGCCTGCTGGTCTGCCTGAACGGCGGGTCGTCGTCGCACCCCTTCGTCACGGGGAACGGTCGCTTCTGCGTCAACGTCCTGCCCGAGCGCACCGAGGACGTGGCGACCGGCTTCGGCGGCGCGCTGCCGCGCGAGGAACGCTTCGATCGCGGGTCCTGGTCGCGGACCGAGAACGGGCAATGGGCGCTGGACGGCGCCATTGCCAGCTTCGACTGCGTGATCGCCGAGACCTGCGAAAGCGGCAGCCACACGATCTTCATCGCGGATGTCGTCGGCTGCCGCGTCGCGGATGGCGGCCGCCCGCTGATCTATGCCGACCGCGTCTTCACCACCACCGCAACGGAGCCCGAGAATGCTTGACGCCAATGCAGCACCCGCCCGCTATGCCTTCGTCAAGGCGAACTGGCATGCCGACATCGTGTCACAATCGCTGACGGGCTTCCGCGAGGCGATCGGAGAGGGGGCCGAGATCGACGTGATCGACGTCCCCGGCGCGTTCGAGACGCCGCTGACGGCCAAGCGCCTTGCCGCGACGGGGCGCTACGACGCGGTGATCTGCGCGGCGCTGGTCGTCGATGGCGGGATCTATCGCCACGACTTCGTCGCGCAGGCCGTCGTCAACGGGCTGATGCAGGCGGGGCTGGAGACGGGCGTGCCGGTTCTTTCGGTGTCGCTGACCCCGCACCACTTCCAGGAAACCCCCGAACATGTGGGTTTCTTCCGCGAACATTTCGTCCGCAAGGGCCGCGAGGCCGCGATGGCCGCGCGCCAGCTTCAGTCCGTCACCGCGTGACGGACTGAAAATTCCTGCTTGCCGCAGCGGGCGGGAACGGGGCATTGCACCCCGCACCAACAGGAGAAATTCATGGCTGTCACGGAAACGATCGCGCGTTCCGGGCCCGTTCGCGACGGGCTGATCGAGGAATCCATTCTGCCCACCCAGTTGAACCAGAGGCCCATCTCGATGCTGGGCTATGCCTGGATGTTCGTGGGGATCGCGGTGATCATCGCGGGCTATTCGCTCGGGGCGGCGGGCGTCGGCGGGGGCGTGCCCCTGGGCACCGTCATGCTGACCATCTTCGCCGCCAACCTGCTGATCGGCGCGATCATGGTGCTCAGCGCCGATATCGGGACCGAGCACGGGCTGTCCTTCGCCGTCTATCTGCGCGCGCCCTTCGGCCTGCACGGCACGCATCTGCCCGCGATGACGCGCGGCATCGTGGCCGCCGCGTGGTTCGGGGTCCAGACCTATCTGGGGGCGCTGGCGCTGAACGGGATCGGGCAGTATTTTCTGGGCTTCGACAACTGGGCCGTCTGGTATGTCGCCTTCGCGCTGCTGCAGGTGATCAACACCGCCACCGGCATCAAGTCGGTCGAGCGTCTGGCCGCCCTTGCCGCGCCCGCGATCATCGCGATCTCGATCTGGATGTATTTCAAGCTGGAAGGCATCGCCCAGACCGAGGGGATCAACATCTGGAACTTCGACGCCACGGGCGAGATGACGCTGGTCGTGCTGTTCATCGCCAACCTGGGCTTCTGGTCCACCCTGGCCATCGACATCCCGAACCTGACCCGCTTCGTGCGGACCGAGCCGGGCGCCCGCAGCTTCTTCCGCCGCAATCGCGGGATCATGCTGGGCCAGCTGGTCGCGCTGCCCGTGACGCAGGCGCTGATCGCGGGCCTGGGCGCCGTGTCCTTCATCGCGACCGGCAACTGGAACCCGGTCGAGGTGATCCAGGGCGAGGGGCAGGGTCTGTCGCTGATCGTCCTGCTGGTGCTGGTGGTGCTGGCGCAGTGGTCGACCAACAACTCGGCCAACCTGATCCCCTCGGCGCTGACCTTCGTGAACCTTGCGCCGCGTGTCATCAACTACAAGATGGCCGTCGCGCTGGCCGGGATCGCGGGGACGCTGTGCTTCCCCTGGGCGCTGCTGGACAACCTGTTCGTGTTCCTCAGCTATTGCGGGGCGTTCCTGTCGGGGATCGGCGGCATCATGATCGCGGATTACTATGTCCTGCGCCGCCGTCGCCTGAACGTGCCGGACCTCTATCGCGCCGACGGGCAGTTCCGCTATGTCGCGGGCTTCAACCCGGCAGGGCTGATTGCCTGGATCGTGGCGGGCACGATCGCGGCGCTGGTGTCGGATTACAGCTTCGTCATCGGCTTCCCGATGGGCTTCGCGCTGTACCTGGTCCTGATGCGCGGCTGGGTCATGGCCCGCTTTGTCCAGGCAGAATGCGCCGCCGGTGCGGGTGACGAGTTCCTTGCCACCACCGCGGGCCGCAGCTGGGTGCATCTGGGTCAGGGCCGCTTCGACCGCCTGACCCCCGCCGAGACCGCAGGCCGCAAGGGCCGCGAGGACCTGTGACGCCCCAGCCCGCAGCCGCGATCACGTGGCTGCGGGTTTCCTCTTCGGCGGGATGGGAGCTGCCTTCGGGTCGATCCCGTGGCGGCTTAGCGCCTTTTCCATGAAGCTGCCGCGCCGCGGACGATTGTGCTCGGCCTCTTCCAAGCGAGGCTTCATGCGCCGTGCCCACATGTGGACGGCATAGGTATCGGGTGTCAGGAAGTCCTTCTCGATGTCGAAGCGGGACATGATCATCTTGTTCCGATCCTTGAACGAGATCGGATAGAACGCCTCGCGCGGGAGAGCATGCGACCATTCGCCAGTTTCGCGCAGGAAATGCGACAGTGCGCCCGGACCGGTAAGACCCCATTCCTGGTCGGCGAAATGGACCGGTTTGCCTCTCGCCTTGGCCGCCTGCAGTTCGTCCTGCTGCTCCTGTTTCAGCCATGGACCGATCGCATAGGGGTCCTTGACGAAATCCAGAAGCCCCTCGAGCGTTTTCGAATCCTGCGGCAACCGCATGATCGCGTTGCAGACCAGTTTCGGCTTCTCCAAACCGAACACGTAGGGGTTCGCAAAGTCGAAGGGCTTGACGCAAAGGACGTCCGCATCGACCCAGATGAAATCCGTCTGCTGCATCAGGTGCAGTCGCCACAGGTCCGCGTGGATGGCGGGGCTTCCTGTGCGACGGTGGCGGATGATCTCGTCGTCAGGAAAGATCTCGCGCGCATCGCGCAGTGTCACCCCGACCGGGGCGTTCGGGATTAGGTCATAACAGTAGACAAGCGTGTCATGCCCGGCATCCACGAAGGATTTGAGGCTGAGCTGTTCGAGCCAGGATAGGCGATCCCGAATTCACAAGGTTGCGATCGTGGGCAAGTTCGCGATAGGTCCGGGTCCTGCTGGCGGGCATTCCTTTTCTTCGGGGCAGTTTTGTTCCTGTCCGTCGTTGCAGGTCAACCGCCCATCGCAAGATCGTGGGTTTGGGATGCGCCGCAATTTGCGCGGACCCCCGCCCTCCGCGACCTGCGGGCTTTCGCCGCCGAGCACGCTGACGGGCTCGGTTGCGCCGCTGCGTTACTCGGCGCGGCTCCGGGCGTCCGCATCGCCCTGGCGGCGCTGGACGGCCTGTGCGAGCCCGGCCATTCTGGCGCGCGCACGATGCGTGCACTCGACGACCTCGTCGACCTGCTCATGCTCGAGCACGTGCAGGACCCGGGCCGGATCGAATCCATCTGCTTTGCGGCGCTCGATCCTGCCGAACCCGTCGTTGAAGAGATTTGTCTCCTCGCTGACGGCCTCGCGGGCGCGCGCGACGCCTATCGCGCGGAACTGGGCGATTCCGCGCATGCAGGGGAAGCGGCATGAGCCGGTCGCTCACGCTTCCCCGCTTCGCTGCACTCGTCGACGGTATCGAAATGACACCGGACCTGATCACCGGCCTCGTCACCGCGGCGCTTATGCAAGGCGATGTCGTGAAGACCGCGCTCTATGAGACCGTCATCCCGGACGTGGCGCCATCGAAACGGGCTTTCCCGAACGCGATTGCGCGCTCGATCAGCCGGGGCGAAATCTTCGACGACTCGTTCGCACGAGATCTCGAAACGCTCATCACAATGCTGGACGGGCAGATAAAGGACTGCACCCATGTCTACTGGAATGGTGACGAGAATCACGTGCGGGGCGGATACGAGTGCACATTCACGGAACCCGGTACGGCACCGTTGAAAGCGGCAGTGAGTGAACTGGATCTCCTGCACGATACTGTTCTCGCCTGTCTCAGCGCGTCGCGGGCGCTCCGAGAAACCACGGCTTTGATCGAGCAATGACCCTGCGCGGCGCCAGTCGATGGCGCCGCGTCTTGAGGGCCGCCTGGCTCAAGCCTGCGGTCGGATCACCGCCGCCGGCGTGTCGACCGCATCCTGATGCTACCCAATCCAACGTGCCGATTGACCTCGAGGCCCTAAGCGGCGCCGCTGGTTGCAAAGCTGACAACGTTGCCGACGACGGCACGCTCCTTGCGGTAGGGTGACGTTATGCCAGAAATGTCGATATCGATCGATTGGACCCATTCATCGAACTCCGCGATCGGCGAACCTTCCGGATCGTAATGATCCTCGGTGACGTCGTTGAGTTCGTGCCCCAACAGCCGCTTTCGGATCTCGAGAGGGCATTTCTTGCGCTTCAGGATCACGTTGAAATTAGTCCGCAGGGAATGAAAGTCCCGGCGCGGGTCGTAGACGCCTTCGGTAATCCGGTAGTTCGTGAACACCTTCGTGAACGTGCCGGACAAACGCGCCTTGGCCGCGCAACGCTCGATATTGGGAAACAGCCACTCCTGACCACTGGCTCGGCGCTCTTCCACCATTTGCAAAAGGCCCAGTTCGATCAAGTTGCGATGGATCGGGATGATGCGCTCCGCCGCCTCCGATTTCAAATGCTGGCCCTCGCCGTTCTGAACGCGGATCACCGGTATCCCGTCGATCTTGTCGAAGTCAGCAGTTTTAAGTTGCAAAACCTCTTCCATCCGAAGTCCCGCATGCGCTGAAATGAGCGTTGGCCAGAACACGGCATGGGGCGCGCCTCCCTGGGGCGATACGAAGGCGGTCGTCGCGAGCAGGTCAGGGAGTTTGTCCCCCCAGGCAAGGCGTGACATGTCCTTCTCCTCAGCTTTCAGCTTCTTGAGCTGCTTTGTTGTCCACAGGACTTTTCTCATCAGGTCATGCGGCACCGCCTTGTAGTCGGCAGCGAGACGGAAGACGAACTGGATGGCTTGCAGATGCCGGTAAACGGTGGCGACCTTCATTCGGACCAGGCGTGCTCGCGCCAGTGCTTGCTCGGCTTCCCCGCGGTTTAGGCCGCAGAACTCAATCTCGTTTTCCGCCAGCGCGATGTGGCTTGAAGGATCGAGCGAAACTCGAGCATCATCCGGTTGGTGTATTCGGACACCGGAAGGTCGCCGAGTGCCTCGACGAGAAGCTTCCGAGTCGATTTCCAATTTCCAAGGCTGTTCGTGACCCACCCGGGATTCTCCTCCCGTTTCTCGGTGATGGCGGCGGCGAACCAGTCGGAGAAAGGACTGCTTTCGTCCAGCTGAGAAATATCGACATGAAACGGATCGCCCGGGATGCCGGCACGTCGGACAATCGGCCGTGAAGCCGTTACGCCATCCGCGGGACCTGTGCCGACACTTGATTTCGGCACAGCCCTGTCGAGGGACCTGCCCGATGCCGGGGTGACGTCCCGCGGCGCCGCAGGTGCGCTTGCGAGATGCGGCTCATGGGGGCGTTCCGGGTTCGAGGACGCAACTTTATTCGTGGTGACAGTTGGGGCACCTGGGGGTGGTGGTAGCGGGACCTGACGTGGCGGATTGAAGAGATGACAATGCGCGTTGGCGGCGGTGAGCCCGATGGTTCTAAAGTCGCTCCGATAGACCCCGTTTTCGCGCCGGATGTTCTCTTCGGCGACCTCGACGAGTGCCCTGGCGCATCGCCGTGCGAGCCTCCGGTAGCTGTCCGTCTGTGGATCGATCGCGAGGCCGAGCCGAGTCAGTGTCCGGTCGAGGGGGGCATGCACCGCACCATAGTCATTGTAGATCAGGGCCGCGCGCAGCGTGTCGCGTGTAGCTTCATGAACCTGGATGGCGGCGGCGACGGCTTCTGCCGACCGGGGGCCGCAGGTCTCCCGCAGCGCCTCGACCGCTTCCACCTCGAAGCGCATGAGGTCGTCGATGACGCCCTCCATGTCCCGCTCTTCGCGCATTTCCGCTCCGCACACCTCTATCAGTCCGATGAGGTCGTCGGTGAACCGTCTTGCGATCGCGGCTCGCCGACGTCCCTCGGCGATCAGATGCGTCCGAAGTGAGAATGCGAAAAACGATTTGCGATAGAGAATCGTGACGCAGGAGGGCACGCGGCGGCGGAAGACAAGAGTCGCGCCTCTGCGAATGATGTAGGTGCCGGGTGCGGCCATGTGTGCGACCTTTTCGCGACTCTTGTGTCGCAGAGAGTGTCGCACCCACGGGATCTGACCGGATATTTCAGTCAGGCCCCTGAATTTGCCTAACTTTTTAGTTTATGGCTCCGGCGGTAGGGATCGAACCTACGACCAATTAATTAACAGTTATAGAAATCCGGTTTCACAGGCTTTCATGCCGTTTCACAATCTTTCAATAAAACACTGGTTTTGCTTTCATAATTGTATTTTTGGCCGGAATGCCTATCTTGTGGTTTCAATGATCGGTGGCGACTCGGTGGCGATTCCGCTCTCAAGTCGCCACCCGAAGCCCGGAGGCCGGAATGCCCGTCATCAAGATCGCCCGCCGCACCATCGCGGCAATCGAGACGCCCAAGAAGCCCGTCACCTATTACGATGACGCCTTGAAAGGCTTCGGGCTCCTCGTGCGCCCCTCGGGCTCGCGCTCGTGGATTTTGGAATATCGCCCGGGCGCCGGGGGGCGCGGCACGGCCAAGAAGCGCGTTGTGCTGGGCAACCCTGAGACCGTCACGCCGGAACAGGCCCGCGACATGGCGAAAGACCTCCTCGCCAAGGTGCGCCTCGGTGCCGATCCTGCGGCCGAACGCGCCGAGGCCCGGGCGGCTGACACCATTTCCGAGATCGCGGCCGAGTGGCTTTCCCGGCACGTTGAGCCCAAGCGCAAGGAGGCGACCGCGAAGCTGTATCGCGCTGTTCTCGATACCCACATTCTGCCCGCAATAGGCTCCCGGAAGGCTGTTACGTTGACCCGGAGCGACGTGGCGAAATTGCACGGGTCGATTGCCCGGAAAGCGACGGGCGCCAAGAAGGCAGGTGCGAAACGGACGGCCGCGCAGAAGACTCGCGGCGGCCCGATCATCGCCAATCGGGCGCTGGCGGTTCTCAAGGCAATGTTCTCGTGGGCCATTGACCTCGGCCTTCTCCCCGAGGGATCGCAGAATCCGGCGTCCGGTGTGGAGGCGTTCAAGGAGAAGGGCCGTGAACGGTTCCTTTCCTCGGAAGAAATGCAGGCCCTCGGCGCTGCTCTGACCCTAGCGAAAACCGAGGGGCTACCGTGGCAAGTGAACGAGGCAGCACCGGGCGCGAAGCACCTGACTGCGCCCGAGAACCGCCGTGCCCATTTCGACGTGCATTCGGTGGCGGCAATTCGGCTCCTTTTGCTGACCGGCGCCCGGGTTCGGGAAATCTTGGACCTGCAATGGGCGCATGTCGATTTCGGGCGGGGGATGCTCCGATTGCCCGACTCGAAGACGGGCGCCAAGGTGATCGTTCTGGGAGGGGCTGCGCTAGCCTTGCTGGACGGGCTGCCGCGCATCGGGCGTTATGTGATCGCCAGCACCTCGGCGGGGACCGAGAACGAGAAGCCCCGTGCAGACGTGAATCGCCTTTGGCGCGCGGTTTGCCGTGAAGCCGGAATCGAAGGAACGCGGTTGCATGATCTGCGCCACTCCAACGCGGCCGTGGGCGCCGGGGCGGGCCTAAGTCTGCACCAGATCGGCGCTTTGCTCGGACATTCGCAGGCGGCCACGACGAAACGTTACGCCCACCTTGCCGCCGATCCGCAGCGCCGTGCGGCTGATTTGATTGGAAACGAGGTAGCCGCCGCGCTCGGCTTGGGGGCGAAGGTGGTGCCGATTGACGGCAGGAAACGGGGGAAACAGGCATGACCCAGGAACACCCGCTGGGCGCGGTCTGCGGCCACGATGATCTTGCGCACCTGCCGCCCAAGGAGCGGGCTAAGATGCGGCGGCTGCGGGATTGGCTGGCCGCGCGTTCGTGGAAGCCTTCGCAGGCGATGGCGGTGCTGTGTGGCTATGATCCAGAGGTGGGGCGCAACACCGGGGGCGCCGATATGTCTTTCCTCCCCGGCGCAGATGATTTCTACGGAGTCCCGTTCGGTGCGCGCAAACCCGATGACCTGCGGCAACTGAATGCCGGACTCGAGGAGCAACACGGTTATATTGGCGGGCTGCGCCTGACTACCATGCCCCCCAAGGAGGCGATTGCGAAGACGGTTGCGGGCGGGGTGCCCATTCCGTGGCTTAAGATAGCCCGGGGTGATCCTGAATGCCGGAAATACCTGCCCCCCGAGGCACTGGACGCCTCGGCTGACACGCCGCACGTCCCGCTGATCGCAAGAGAAGTCGCCTCGCTCGGTGGCAAGGCAAAGCGCGACAAGGACCCCAAGAGGGCAGAGTTTTTCCCCATTGTCCGGCGGCTGGTTGCCAAAGGGAAAAGACCGCAAGAAGTTATTGGCTATTTGATTGACGAGTTCGGTGACAGGGAGGATCAGAAACGCCCTTCCGAAGCCACGGTTTATAGGTGGATCAAAGAGATCAAGGACGGGAGCGAAATGAGTCGGGATTTCGAGGGCTGAAAATTCTCAGTGCTTGCAGCAATAATACAAGTGCTTGCACTGGTTAGGTAATTCGGAAAGTTCATGCTGTGGTGTCCAGGTAAATCCCTGCCCGGAGCCTGAAATGCAAAACGAATCCCTTCCCCTTTATGTCAGCACCGATGACGCCGCGAAGATTCTCGGTCTCTCGCGCTCTTCGCTGGAAAAATACCGGCACTATCGGGACCTTGAAGGCCCTCCTTATGTCGTCTTCGGCCGTGGTGCGGTCCGGTATCATGTCCCCTCGGTCTTGGAGTGGGCGGAAGGCCGCACCGTTCGCCACGGGGCCGCGTGATGACCGAAGAACTCCTTGCAGTGGACCGCGACTGGTTTGATGCCCACCCGGGCCGCAGTTTCCGCATTCGCCGGATGATCCCGGGAGAGTTCTTTCCTGATCCGCGCGACCAGCCGGTGCCGAAAAAGGGAGAAACGCTTGCCGTTGCGATCATGCGTTCGGCCGCTCTTGCCGCCAATGCAAGAGCGAATTTTCCGGTCGCACCGCGTGGCAAAGCGCATTTTACCCTCGTCCAGAAACTTGAGGAAGGAGTGCGGGCGAGATCGCACTTGATCTTGAGCGACCAGCTTGAACCGGAGACGGTTTCCGATGGCGCAGCCGAGGCTATCGCCGTTCTGCACGGCAAAGTCTGGGGATGGTGAATGATACCCCGCGCCGAACTCCCCACCTACGCCGTCCGGTTGCACCACGAACAGCAAGGCGATGTTGTCGTTTTCGTTGAGCCGTGCCCAGTCTGTGGAATCCGCCACACCCACGGCGCGGACGAAGGACTGCTTGTGGGGAAACCGAGCTACCGCGCGGCACATTGCCGGGCTTCGATGCTTCGTCACCGGCGCGATCAGCACACCGGCCGCCACCTGTGTGGCTATTCCCTGTCGCTCGAAAAAGAAAAGTGAAACGCCCGGGCGTTGGGACCGCCCGAGCGCAAAAGTGTGGAAAATCAGAATGCATATGAAGAATACTTCTCGGGCCGCGCCCGATCAAGAGTCGAGTCTCCGGCCTGCGGACGCGCCTCTCCGCTACACGATTTTTCCCGACGAAACGGGGGGTCGAAAGGTCGAGAAAGTCGAAACGCTGAAAGAACTCGCCGCGCGCATCCCCGGAACCTCGGCCGAGGCGAAAGGATTCCTGCCGTTTCTGAAGCTGGCGCGTTTCGGTGATACGACCGCGCTTTCGCCTTCGGGGCATTCGTATCGCTGTGACGCAAACGTGCTCGAAGTGTCCGGGATTGAGGGCGACTATGACGCAGGCGAGATCACGCCGGAGACCGCCCGGGACGCTTTCCACAAAGCTGGCGTTCTGGCCTTGGTCTACACTACGCCGAGCCACTTGAAGCCCGGCAAAGGCAACCGCTTCCGTCTTGTGCTCCCTTTCAGCCGCCCCTTGCCGCCCGATATACGGTTTAACATGGCAGCGCGGATGAATGGTGTTCTTCAAGGCGTTTTGGCGGACGAGTCCTTTCGGCTCTCGCAGGGGTTCTATTTCGGGTCCGTCGAAGGCGAAGCGACGGTGAGGACTTTGCTCGTTGACGGACCCCGGTACATAGACGAGGCCGACGACTTGGATGCGCTGGCAATTGGTCCGAGCCGTCCGCCCAGCGCCATGCTTTCCGAGGCGCCGCAGGAAGCTGTTGACCAGTCGGGGGTTTCCGACGCGGTAGCCCACGCCCTGACGATGCTTGATTGGGCCAAGGCCCGGATTGTCGAGGCCGCAGAGAAGGGCCTTTCTCGCACCGGAGAAATTCATCGGCAAGCCGTTCACCTCGGAGGGTATGTTGCGTGCAGTGTCCTTTCTGAAGAACAGGCGCGGGAGGCGTTGACGGCAGCGGCAGATGAGGTGGGCTATATGGCCGACTATTCCTCCCGCGATCTTGAGCGCCACATCAGCAATGGCCTCAATTCGGGCATGGCTCGGCCGCTGCCGTGGTGTGATCCTCTGGCGGACTTTGACGATATTGAAACCAGCATTCCGGCGAATGAACTCGCAGGCATAGAAGACCTTGTTGGGGCGACGACGGCCGCTCCGGCGTCCAAGGTCAGGAAGCCCGAGGTTGACCGCGCGACGGCGCGGATGAACGAGCGTCACGCGGTGGTGCGCCACGGTGCCAAGACTTGGATTGCGGATTTCACGGGGGACCAGATCGAACTTGGGCCGGTGGAAGGGCTGCACGCCCTTTACGCGAATGATCTGGTGCCCGCCGGGGCCAAGGGGGCGATGGTTCCGGTTTCCAAGCACTGGATCACCTCCCCCGGGCGGCGCACCTATCACAGTATTGTCTTTGATCCGAGCGGCAGCGCCCCCAAGAGTGCGCTCAATCTCTACTCCGGCCTTGCCGTGCAGCCTGACCTGAAAGGCTCGTGCGAGAGGATTGTCGCGCACGTTCGGGATGTGATCGCGGCGGGGAACGAAGCGCATTTCCGGTATGTCATCGGGTGGCTTGCGGACCTCGTGCAGAACCCCGGTCGGAAGCCCGGAGTTGCCCTCGTGCTGCGTGGCGGCAAGGGAGTGGGCAAGGACACGCTGGCCGAGATCATGGGGCGGATGATTGGCCGCAAGCACGTTGCCCACATCATCCGGGCCGATGACCTGACCGGGCGGTTCAACGCTCCCTTCGCCACTGCGCTCCTCGTCCACGTCGAGGAGGCGTTTTGGTCGGGCGACGTGAGCAAGAAGGGCACCCTTCAGGCGCTCATCACCGCACGCACCCAGCCCATCGAACGGAAGGGGGTTGATCGGATCGAAGTCGACTCCTTTCTGCGCGTGTTGATGACGACCAACGATGAATGGGCAGTTCCGGCCTCGGAGGATGAGCGCCGCTATGCGGCCTTTGACGTTTCGGACGTTCATCAGCGCGAGGCCGGATGGTTCGGCCCGCTTTATGATGAGATCGAAGGGGCCGGACCCGCCGCGTTTCTTGCATATCTCCTTTCGGTTGACCTTGCCGGGTTCGACGTGCGCGACGTTCCGCAAACCGAAGCCCTGCGGGATCAGAAAATCGCCTCGCTTCGGGGCGTGGAACTCTGGTGGTTCGAGGTGTTGGAAAAAGGGGATGCGGCCGAGTTCGAGGATTTCGGGGATTGGTCTGATCCGATCACTGTGAAAAAGGAGGCGGTGAGGGCGAGCTATAAGGCTGCATTGCGTGAAAGGCGGTTTGGCGGTGATCCCGTTGTCGAGTCGGTCTTCACCAAAGATTTGAAGCGGCTCTTGGGTGACGAACTGGCCGAAAGGCGGCCCCGCGTTGATGGGAAGCCCGGTGCGCGTGTGTTTGTCTTCCCTTCGCTGGCTGATTGTCGTGCGAAGTTCGAGCGGTGGCTTGGGGCTCGGGTGCAGTGGGGTGATACTGACGCCGGGGTGGACGATGACCCGGAAGCCGATGCACTGATATGATGCGCAACCCGGGCTGCGGTGTTCCCCGTTTGTCGTGGTGGATTGTCCAAGGCGGGGTTTACCGGCTTTCCCAGCGTTCCCGGCTTTACTGCCGTTCCCGAACTTCCGGCTATTACTTCGGGGTGATCCGGGTGCTCCGGGCAGTGATCCGGGTGAATATGTCTGTAACCCATTGTTTTTGTTCGGGTGATCCAGGTGATCCGGGCGATCCGCCGTTTTCTGGATATCTTTTATTTATGCTTCTCTACGCCCCTGTTCTCCGGGGGGGTGTTCTGTGCAAACGAATTCCTCAGACGATTTGCCTTTTTACTTGGATCACTTGGATCACTTGGATCGGGGGCATGTAAGGCATTGAAATGTAGGGTTTTTGTGTGATCCGGGTGAAGCGTCCCGATCCGGGCTGACCCGGATCACCCGGACTAACCCCAAGGCGCTGGGCCGCCGCTCTACCGTGGCTGGCTGTCCGGGTGCTGCTCAAGGGCTTGCCGACTTTCCCAGCATTCCCGGCTTTACCGTGACGGGTCCTTACCGGCGGGTGGGAATGCGGGTAACGCGGAGCCCCGGTCTTTCCCGCTGCACAGAAAATTTTGAATCAGAAACCCGGTTCCCCTCGATTCTAAAAAATCTTGGCTAAAACTCATGTCTTTCGAAAAAACTTCGCGAACCGGGGCTCCGCGAACCCCCTGACGATCCCCACCCCCTCGGAAGGACCCGAGCGACCTTGGGCACCCTGCCGCCGTAATGTTCCACTAACCCGGGCATGTGGAATTGCCCGGCTCTTGATCGTCACCCTGGGGAGGAGAACAGACCGAATGACCGAACGCACCAAAGTTCTCCCACTCCCGACACACCGGATGCTCAACCGCGCCGAGGCCGCCGCCTATGTCGGTGTATCGGTGAATACGTTCGGCCGCATGATTGCGGACAGGTTGATGCCCGGGCCGATCCGTGTTTACGGGCGAGTCCTCCGAGATGTGCGCTCGCTCGACTCTGCAATAGACGCCTTGCCGGGCAACGATTGGGGCGACGAGGTAAACGAGTGGGACGAGGTGACACGCTTGCCCGGTTGGGACTGCCCCACTTGCAGCGCGATCGGGCTGCCGCCTCGCCCGTGCCCAGCGCACGAAGCACCGACAATCAATTGTTTACTTGGGTCGCGCAGTCTTCGACCGGAAATTCCGCTTTTGTTCTTGTTTATGCGTGTCGAATGTTGCAAGAATGAAAAAAATCGACCCAGATGGACCGCCCAAATGCTTGATGAACCCCGTTCCGACTTTTCGAGGCTGCGCGAGCGCGCGGGCCTGTCTGTGGAGGCGCTGGCGCCCCTGATGGGCTATTCGCCTGCAACCCTCTACCGTTGGGAGCGGGGCGAGGCCATGCCCCGGCAAGCGGCTCTCGTGGTGCTGGAAGACCTCGTGAACAAGCGCGGCGCGACCGAGCCCGAGAAGCCCGCCTTCCGGTTCATTGACCTGTTCGCAGGCATTGGCGGGATTCGCCGTGGGTTCGAGCCCTTGGGCGGCAAGTGCGTCTTCACCTCTGAATGGGACCGCTTCGCCAAGACGACCTATGCGGCGAACTTTCCCCATGACGATCACGAGATTTCAGGGGACATTACCAAGACTGAGGCGAAGGACATTCCCGAGCATGACCTTCTGCTTGCGGGCTTCCCGTGCCAGCCGTTCAGTATCGCGGGCGTGAGCAAGAAGAACGCGCTGGGCCGTGCCCACGGCTTCGCGGACGAGACGCAGGGGACGCTTTTCTTCGATGTGGCCCGGATCATTTCCGAGCACCGGCCGAAGGCGTTCCTGCTTGAGAACGTGAAGAACCTTGTGAACCACGACAAGGGGCGCACGTTCGAGGTGATCATGCGCACCCTACGCGACCTCGGCTATCACGTCCCGACGCCGCGCGTGGTCAATGCCAAGGGCTATGTACCCCAGCACCGGGAACGCATCCTGATTGCCGGGTTCCGGGAGGAATGCGATTTCTCCTTTGACGATCTGGACGTGCCTTCGCCGCTCAAAGGGCCGAAGCTCGGGACGATTCTGCACCCCGAAGACGGCACCGAGAAGGGGCCGGACAAGCACTATACGGATGCCAAGGGCCGGGTGAGCGACAAATACACCCTGACCGATCACCTTTGGCGGTATCTGCAAGACTATGCGGCCAAGCACCGGGCGGCCGGGAACGGGTTCGGCTTCGGGCTCGTGGGCCGGGGAGACGCGGCGCGCACCCTCTCGGCTCGCTATTACAAGGACGGCTCGGAAATCCTGATTGACCGGGGTGAGGGGCAGAACCCGCGCCGCCTGACCCCCCGGGAGTGCGCCCGCTTGATGGGGTTCGACAAGCCCGGCGAGTCCAAGTTTATCATCCCGGTTTCCGACACGCAGGCTTACAAGCAGTTCGGCAACTCGGTGGCCGTGCCGGTAATCGAAGCGGTGGCGCGGCACATGCTGCCTTATATCGCGGCCGAGGCGGCGCAGGATCAAGAGCACCTGCAAAGGAGGTTGCCCCTCGTTGGCTGACGTGGTGGACGCCGCGACCCGCTCCCGGATGATGGCGGGAATCCGGGGCAAGGACACGCGGCCCGAAATGATCCTGCGGCGCGGGCTCCATGCTCGGGGCTTCCGCTACAGGCTGCATGACCGGCGCTTGCCCGGTTCCCCCGATCTGGTGTTTCCCGGGCGCCGCGCGGTGATCTTCATTCACGGTTGCTTCTGGCACGGGCACGGCTGCCACCTCTTTCGGCTGCCCGCCACGCGGCGCGAGTTCTGGGAGGCGAAGATAGAGGGCAACCGCGCCCGGGACGAGGCCGCCGAGGCCGCCCTTCTGGCCGATGGGTGGCGGGTGCTGACGATCTGGGAATGCGCCCTCAAGGGGCGGGAGCGGCTGCCTGTGGACGAGGTGCTTGACCGGGCGGCGGATTGGCTGGCCAATGGCCCGATAGAAGAAACGATTGCGGGAGGGGCGAATGGCGGTTTCTGATTTCACGGATTGGCTCGGGGTTTTCTGCGCGCCCGGTGTGGCCCTTTTCGTGAAACGCCTTTCGGGCAATGACACACTCGCCAACGGCGCGCATCAAGCAGGCCCCTATATCCCGAAAGACTTCCTGTTCCGTATCTTCCCGATGATCAACCGGACGGACGAGAAGAACCCCGATCACCGCTTTGAACTTGCCGTCGATTCCCACATGGACGCCCGGGAAGCGCGGGTGATCTATTACAACTCGAAGCGCCACGAGGGGAAACCGAACGGCCGCGACGAAACCCGGTTGACCAATTTCGGGGGCGGTGCCTCGGCGCTTCTGGACCCGGAAAGCACGGGCGCGCTTGCGGTCTTCGCCTTCCCGCTGGACGAGAACGGCGCCGCGACAAGCTGCCATGTCTGGGTGTGCCGCCACGAGACCGAGGAGGATATTGCCGAGGAGCGGTTCGGGCCGATTGAGCCCGGGCGCTTCGTCATGTGGTCCCCCGAACAACCCGGGCTGTTTCCACCCTATGCCGCCGGGCGCGCGAGTTGCTGGCTTGAACCGGCCGAGATTCCGCCTGCATGGCTGGCGCAGTTTCCGACCGGGGCCGAGATCGTGCGCAAGACGGTGGAGCTTCGGCCGGAGCACGGCACCCCGCCCGACAAGCGGCTTCTTCGCCGCCGCGAATGCGAGTTTGAAATATTCCGCAGCGTGGAGGAGGCGATAGAGCTTCCCGCGATCAAGGTGGGCTTCACCACCCTGGACGATTTTATTTCCCGCGCGCAGACCGTCCTTCAACGGCGCAAGGCGCGCTCGGGGCGCTCGCTTGAACTGCACACCCGGGAAATCCTGCTGGAAGAACGGTTCCGGGAGGGCGCAGATTTCGAGCACGGGCCGCAATCGGAGCCGGGCAAGCGGCCGGACTTCCTGTTCCCATCGCAGGCGGCCTATCGTGACCCGAGCTTTCCGGCGGCCCGATTGCGGATGCTCGCCACCAAGACCACCTGCCGCGACCGCTGGCGGCAGGTTATGAACGAGGCAGACCGGATTCCTGTGAAGCACCTCCTGACCTTGCAGGAGGGCGTTTCCGAGGCGCAGTTCAGAGAAATGACGCAGGCGAATGTGCAGCTTGTGGTGCCCGAACCGCTAATCGGAAAATTCCCTGCGAGCATCCGCGCGGATATTCAGACACTTGAGAGCTTCATGGGCGACTTGCGCTTGATCGTCCCGGCCTGATCACCCCGCCTGATTTCCGGCGGATCACTCATCCTTTTTCTTACTCGCCTCGGACCCTTTGCCGATGGCTACACCCGCAGTGAATGTAAATGCGGTGCCAATAATCTTCAGAGCATCCGAAATCCAAGGGCGATCAGCGAATGCGCCAACACCAAACAGGAATAGTAGAAGAAGCAATAGAGAGACGGAAAGGATGATGGAGGCGGCGTGACCTTTGTCGTCGGTCCCATACTCGATACCCCAGCGGCAGAACCGGAAAACCTGATGCGGCGCGCCGTTCGGAATGAATAGCGGCCCCGTCTGGGTATATTTGTCAGGGTCTTCAGAGTTGACTGCCGCCGGTGGTAAAACAACCGGCGGCTTGTGTTTAGTTGGTTCTTGCACCGTCAATCTTAGCCTTGAAAACGTCTCGAATAACTTCGATGGGAATAAGCGGCTTGTCCGAGAGGTCGCCGCCGCGAAGGTCTTTGATGATGGTCCAAGGCTCCCTGGGTGCGTGGGTCGCGTTGGACAGTGCAATCCCGGTATAGGGCTTGTGAACTTCCCAAATTTCTTTGAGGAAATTCGCTACATCGCCCTCCGGCCTGGCGGGTTCCGCCATTCGGAAATCGAAGAAATTTGGGCCGTTCTTCACAAGCCTTGTCGCGCGTTGGCCTGTGATCGGGCCGCGTCCGGCAGACTTGAAGTCACCGTAAAGCTCTTTGACAACGGGACCCCACGGCCACGCGAATAGATCCTCCTCGAAAAGAGGAGAATCATTCTGGGCGAGCCACCAAGCCTGCGCGTAGTACACAAGCTTGTATAGCTTCATCTGGTCGATGCGCGGGAAGTTTCCAGCGTCTGCGGCTTGAAGGTCTAGGAAGGCGTTGGCCACAGCCGCCGCCGATGTCGGGGCAGAACTAGCAGTCATGTTGTCCTCCAATTCGTGGGGAAGTTGTCCACAGCTTACCCACATCCTAGCATAGTTTCTTTATAGATGGTGTTTGTGCCACGCAATCGTCAAGTTTTTCGTCGCAATCGGCGCGCTGCATCCCGGTTTGATGCTGTTGACCGACGTCATGGCCTCGTTAGCGGCATAAGGACCACGCCTGACTCTGGCTTAGGCGTGATCTGCGCAGATAGCGGCGAATTTTGGCGCCGTGGCGACTCCGTGGCGATTCAGACCAAAAGGCGAGAGTCCGCCTGAAGCGACCTACTGCCTATGCCTCTGATTTTATTTAGATTTTTTGGCTCCGGCGGTAGGGATCGAACCTACGACCAATTGATTAACAGTCAACTGCTCTACCGCTGAGCTACGCCGGAACACGAGGCGGGGTATAGCCATAGTGGCCGGGGCTGTCCAGAGGGGGCGCGACAGTTTTTTCACGACATCGCAAAAAAACTGTCGCGGGCGATTTCCCCTTGCGTTTCAACGGCTCCGACATGGTGCAGCGCGATCAGATGGGCCAGCACGTTGCGCTCGGCCGCGGGAAGAAGGTGGTCGGGAATGTCGTAGATGCGCCGCGCGAGGCCCTCGGCGGAATCGCCGCCCTCGCGCAGGGCCGCGATGATCTGGCGGCTGCGTTGGCGGCGGTGGCGGGCCAGCTCGGCCAGGCGCGGGGCAGGGGCCTCGATCGCGTCGCCATGGGTCGGCAGCAAGCGCCGCGCGCCCATCTGACCCAGCCGGTCGAGCGAGCGGAAATAATCGCCCAGATCGCCGTCCGGCGGAGAGATCAGCGTCGACGACCAGCCCATCACCAGATCGCCGCAGAAGACCGTATCGCCCCAGGCGAAGCACAGATGCCCCGCCGCGTGGCCCGGCATGTGCAGCGCGGTCAGCGTCCAGTCGGGGGTGCTGACCTGTTCTCCGTCGCGCAGGCGACGGTCGGGAACGAAGTCCTCGTCCAGCCCCTCGCCGCCGCTGAGAAGCCCGGTCGCCGCAAGGCGCTGCATCACGGGAGAGCGTCCCTCGGTCGCGGTGCCGAAGGCCAGGACCTCGGCCCCGGTCAGTCGCGCCAGCCGGGCCGCGCCCGCGCTGTGGTCGCGATGGGCATGCGTCACCAGGATGTGCCCGATCCGGTCGCGGCCCGCGCGGGCCACCGCCTCGATATGGTCGGGATCGTCGGGGCCGGGGTCGATGACCGCGACGTGATCCCGCCCGATCAGGAAGGTCGTGGTTCCCGGCCCGGTCAGGGGCGAGGGGTTTGGCGCAAGGATGCGCAGCGGCTCTTTCACGGGCTGGTCCATCGCGCTAGCCTAGCCGCGCCGAACCGGGGGTGCCAATGGCGATTGCAGCCGACAAGCCGCTCAAGACCTTTTTGCCGCGCGGGCTCTATGCGCGGGCCGCGCTGATCCTGTTCCTGCCGGTCGTGGTCGTCACGCTGGTGGTCAGCGTGATGTTCCTGCAGCGCCATTTCGACGGCGTGACGCGGCAGATGACCGACAGCATGGCCCGAGAGGTGGCCTTCGTGTCGTCGCGCATGCAGTACATGACCGAGCCGCAGGCCGCGCGCGTGGCGGGGCGGTCGGTCGCGGACCCCCTGGGCGTGACGCTGCGCCTGCCGGTCGATCCCGCCCCCCGCGACAGCCGCCTCTTCTACGACTTCTCGGGGCGGGTCGTGATCGAGGTCCTGCGAGAGCGGCTGCCCAACATCGTCTCGGTCGATCTGGCCAGCAACGACAAGCGGGTCGAGGTGGCGCTGGAGGGGACCTTCGGGACCTATCAGCTGGGCTTCGATCGCCGGCGGGTCAGCGCGTCCAACCCGCACCAGCTGCTGGTGCTGATGATCTTCACCTCGCTTCTGATGACGGGGATCGCGACGATCTTCCTGCGCAACCAGCTGCGCCCGATCCGCAGGCTGGCCCATGCCGCCGAGGAATACGGCAAGGGCCGCATGGTCGCCTATCGCCCCCAGGGCGCGGTCGAGATCCGCAGCGCGGGCACGGCTTTCCTTGACATGCGCAACCGGCTGGAACGGCAGAACGAGCAGCGCAAGCTGATGATGTCGGGCATCAGCCACGACCTGCGCACGCCCCTGACGCGGCTGCGGCTGGGCCTGTCGGTGCTGTCGCCGGACCTGCCGCCCGAACCCGACGAGATCGCCGCGATGGAGGCCGACATCGCCGAGATGAACCGCATGGTGGACGGGTTCCTCGACTATGCCCGCGACGACGCGCAGGAAAGCCCGCCCCGGCCCGCGCAGGTGGCCGAGTTCATCGACGCCATCGTCGCGGATGCCCAGAGGGCGGGGCAGGCGGTCGAGCTGCGCAGCTTCGAGGGCGACCCTGAGGGGCTTGCGACCTTCCGCGCCGACATGCTGCGCCGGTCGATCGAGAACCTCATCGGCAACGCGGTCCGCTATGGCAGGCGGGCCGAGCTGGACGTGGCGCTTGGTCCGCGCAGCCTGCGCATCGGGGTCGAGGATGACGGCCCCGGCATCCCCGAGGACAGCATCGAGACCGCGATGCGCCCCTTCACGCGACTGGACCCCGCGCGCAACCGCAACAGCGCGCAGGGGGCGGGGCTGGGGCTGGCCATCGCGGGCGACGTGGCGCGCGCGCATGGCGGCCAGCTGCGCCTTGGGCGCGGCCCGCGGCTGGGCGGCCTGCGTGCCGAGATCGTGATCCCGCGCTGATCGGACGATAGCTCGGATTCTTGGCATCCCATTGAACGCGCCCCCCGCGCGGCCTAGATTGACTGCCAGCAGGGGCCGTGCGTTGCCATGACGGGGCCACGGCTTCGGGCAGAAAGGAACTGACATGACGGAATTCACCACCCAGACCTACCCGGTGCTGCCCCTTCGGGACATCGTCGTGTTCCCGCATATGATCGTGCCGCTGTTCGTGGGGCGCGACAAATCGGTGCGCGCATTGGAAGCGGTCATGGAATCGGACAGCCCGATCCTGCTGGCGGCCCAGAAGGACGCCTCGGTCGATGAGCCGACCGAGGACGGCATCTATCGCACGGGCGTGCTGGCCAACGTTCTGCAGCTGCTGAAGCTGCCCGACGGGACCGTGAAGGTGCTGGTCGAGGGGCGCGAGCGCGTGTCCATCACCGGCTATGTCCCGAATCCCGAACATTTCGAGGCGACCGCCGAGACCCTGGAAGAGAGCCTTGGCGACGAATCCACCGTGGTCGCGCTGGTCCGCACCGTCTCGGAGGAATTCGAGCGTTACGTGAAGGTGCGCAAGAACATCCCCGACGAGGTCGTGTCCACCGTGTCCGAGACGACCGAGCCGGGCAAGCTGGCCGACCTGGTCGCGGGCCATCTGGGCGTCGATCTGGATCGCAAGCAGGAATTGCTGGACACGCTCAGCATCGCCGAGCGGCTGGAGAAGATCTTCGGCCAGATGCAGGGCGAGATGTCGGTCCTGCAGGTCGAGAAGAAGATCAAGTCCCGCGTCAAGACCCAGATGGAGAAGACGCAGCGCGAGTACTACCTGAATGAGCAGATGAAGGCCATTCAGAAGGAGCTTGGCGACGGCGAGGACGGCCAGAACGAGCTGGACGAGCTGGAAGAGAAGATCGAGAAGACCAAGTTCAGCAAGGAAGCCCGCGAAAAGGCCGAGGCCGAGCTGAAGAAGCTGAAATCCATGTCGCCCATGTCGGCGGAAGCGACCGTCAGCCGGAACTATCTGGATTGGCTGCTGGCGCTGCCCTGGGGCGTGAAGTCGCGCACCAAGAAGGACCTGGGCAAGGCCGAGGCCATTCTGGACGCCGATCACTATGGTCTGGACAAGGTCAAGGAGCGCATCGTCGAATACCTGGCCGTGCAGGCGCGCAGCCAGAAGCTGAAGGGCCCGATCCTGACGCTGGTCGGTCCTCCGGGCGTGGGCAAGACCTCGCTTGGTCGCTCGATCGCCAAGGCGACGGGGCGCGAATTCATCCGCATCAGCCTTGGCGGCGTGCGTGACGAATCCGAGATCCGCGGCCACCGCCGGACCTATATCGGCTCGATGCCGGGCAAGATCATCCAGGCGCTGAAGAAGGCCAAGACGACGAACCCGCTGATCCTGCTGGACGAGATCGACAAGATGGGTCAGGACTTCCGCGGCGATCCGGCTTCGGCGATGCTGGAGGTGCTGGACCCCGAACAGAACTCGACCTTCGTGGACCACTATCTGGAAGTGGAATACGACCTGTCGAACGTGATGTTCGTGACCACGGCCAACAGCTACAACATGCCGGGGCCGCTTCTGGACCGGATGGAGGTGATCGGCCTGTCGGGTTACACCGAGGACGAGAAGCGCGAGATCGCGCGCGGTCACCTGCTGGACAAGCAGATCAAGGCCAACGGCCTGCGCAAGGGCGAATTCAGCGTCACCGACGAGGCGCTGACCCATGTCATCCGGTACTATACCCGCGAGGCAGGCGTCCGGTCCCTTGAACGCGAGATCGCGAAGCTGGCCCGCAAGGCCGTGACCGAGATCATGAAGGGTCAGGTCAAGTCCGTCGAGGTCACGCCCGAGAAGGCCGAGGAATATCTGGGCGTCCGCCGCTTCCGCTATGGCCTGGCCGAGAAGGAGGATCAGGTCGGCGTGGTGACGGGCCTTGCCTGGACCTCGGTCGGGGGGGACCTGCTGCAGATCGAGGCGCTGAAGCTGCCGGGCAAGGGTCGGATGAAGACCACGGGCAAGCTTGGCGACGTGATGAAGGAATCGATCGACGCGGCCTCCAGCTTCGTGCGCTCGATCTCGCCCGAGATCGGGGTCAAGCCGCCGGAATTCGACAAGCGGGACATTCACGTCCACGTTCCCGAAGGCGCGACGCCCAAGGACGGGCCGTCGGCAGGCATCGCGATGGTGACCTCGGTCGTGTCGGTGATGACGGGCATCCCAGTCCGCAAGGACGTCGCCATGACCGGCGAGGTCACGCTGCGCGGCAACGTGCTGGCGATCGGCGGCCTGAAGGAGAAGCTGCTGGCCGCATTGCGCGGCGGCATCAAGACCGTGCTGATCCCCGAGGATAACGCCAAGGACCTGGTGGAAATCCCCGAGAACGTGAAGGAAGGCTTGACCATCATCCCGGTCAGCCATGTCCGCGACGTCCTGCGCCACGCGCTGGTCCGCATGCCGGTCGCCGTCGAATGGGACGAGGCCGCCGAGGAAGCCGCCGAGGCTGCCCGCCTTGCGCGCCAGAACGAGGGCAAGGGATCGGGCGGCGCCGTCGCCCACTGATCGCCTGCCGAATGACCATCGAAGCGCCCGCCGGAACACCGGCGGGCGTTTTTCGTAGGTTGTTGCTACATTTTATTTCCATTAAACATGAAATATGGAAAAGAATCGCGCCCTCGATACCCTTTCGGCCCTGGCACATGACATCCGGCTGGACGTGTTCCGCTGCCTCGTGCAGGCGGGCCCCGAAGGGATGGCTGCGGGCGAGATCGCGCAGGCGCTGCAGATCCGCCCGAACACGCTGTCGAACAACCTGACGCTGCTGTCCCATGCAGGGCTGGTGCGTTCGACGCGCGAGGGCCGCTCGATCCGCTATTTCGCCGAGATGGCGACGATGACCGCGCTGCTGGGCTTCCTGTTGCGCGACTGTTGCGGCGGACGGGCAGAGTTGTGCCAGCCGATCCTGGACCAGATCGCGTGCGAGTGCTGACCGAACGACATCCTTGACCGAAGGGCCATGCTGCCGATGACCGACATGACTGCACACGAGGGCGGGGCCCTCGGACCGTTCGAACGCTGGCTGACCCTGTGGGTCGCGCTGGCGATGACAGGGGGCATCGCCCTGGGTGCCGTGGCGCCGGGCGTCGTCGGCGCCATCGCGGGCGCCGAGATCGCATCGATCAACCTGGTCGTCGCCGTGCTGATCTGGGCGATGGTCTATCCCATGATGGTGAATGTCGATTTCGGCGCGGTCGCCGGGGTCGCGCGACAGCCGCGCGGGCTGCTGATCACGCTGGCGGTGAACTGGCTGATCAAGCCCTTCACCATGGCGCTGCTGGCCGTGCTGTTCTTCGATCACGTCTTTGCCCCCTGGATCGCCCCCGAGGATGCGCAGCAATATATCGCGGGCCTGATCCTGCTGGGCGCCGCACCCTGCACCGCGATGGTCTTCGTATGGTCGCAGCTGACGCGGGGCGATGCGACCTATACGCTGGTGCAGGTCTCGGTGAACGACCTGATCATGGTCGTGGCCTTCGCGCCCATCGTCGCGCTGCTGCTGGGCGCGACCGAGATCTCGGTGCCCTGGCAGACGCTGGTGCTGGCGACGATCCTCTATGTCGTGCTGCCGCTGGCCGCCGGGCTGCTGACGCGCCGGATGTTGGGCAGCCAGCAGGCGATCGAGGCGTTTTCCCAACGCATCAAGCCCTGGTCGATCATCGGGCTGGTCGTGACGGTGGCAATCCTCTTTGCGCTGCAGGGTGGCGTCATCCTGGCGCGCCCGACGGTGATCCTGCTGATCGCCGTGCCGATCGTGGTCCAGAGCTATCTGATCTTCGCGCTTGGATACGGGGCGGCCTGGCTGATGCGGGTGCCGCACCGGATCGCGGCCCCCTGCGCCATGATCGGGACGTCGAACTTCTTCGAACTGGCGGTCGCTGTCGCGATCAGCCTGTTCGGGCTGAATTCGGGGGCGGCGCTGGCGACGGTCGTCGGCGTGCTGGTCGAGGTGCCGGTCATGCTGACGCTGGTCGCCTTCGCAAACCGGACGCGCAACAACTTCACGGGGGATCGGAAATGATAGTCATTCACCACAATCCCGGTTGCGGCACCTCGCGCAACGTCCTGGCCATCATCCGGGCGTCGGGTGCGGATCCGGTCGTCATCCCCTATCTGGATACGGGCTGGACCCGCCCGCAGCTTCTGGCGTTGTTCGCCGCGGCCGGCCTGACCCCGCGCGAGGCGCTGCGCACCACCAGATCGCCCGCAGCCGAGCTGGGCCTGCTGGACGAAGCTGTCGATGACGAAACGATCCTGTCTGCGATGCTGGAGCATCCGGTGCTTGTGAACCGGCCCATCGTCGCCTCGGCCACGGGGGTGCGGCTGTGCCGTCCGTCCGAAACCGTGCTGCCCCTGCTGGACCGCCGCCCCGAGGGGCCGCTGTTCAAGGAGGACGGCCAGATGATCCTGAACGAGAAGGGGGAAGTCGTTGACTGACCTGCCGAACCTGTCGCCCGCAAGCTTTCGCACGCCCGATCCCGAGGCGCTGTTTCCCGCGACCCGCAGCACCCACGCGCCGCGTGTCCTGCTGCTCTATGGCTCGTTGCGCGAACGCAGCTTTTCCCGGCTGTCGGCCGAGGAGGCCGCGCGCATCCTGAACGCCCTTGGCGCCGAGACGCGGTTCTTCGATCCGCGCGACCTGCCGATGGCCGACGCGACCGCCGACGATCACCCCAAGGTGGCCGAGCTGCGCGAGCTGGTGACCTGGTCCGAGGCCATGGTCTGGTCCTCGCCCGAACGGCACGGGGCGATGACGGGCGTCATGAAGAACCAGATCGACTGGATCCCGCTGTCGCTTGGCGGCGTGCGCCCGACGCAGGGCAAGACGCTGGCCGTCATGCAGGTCTGCGGCGGCAGCCAGAGCTTCAACACCGTGAACCAGATGCGGATCCTCGGGCGGTGGATGCGGCTGCTGACGATCCCGAACCAGTCCTCGGTCGCCAAGGCGTGGAACGAGTTCGACGATGCGGGGCGCATGAAGCCCTCGCCCTATTACGACCGGATCGTCGATGTCATAGAAGAACTGGTCCGCTTCACCCTCCTGACGCGGGACATCAAGGACCACCTTGTCGACCGCTATTCCGAGCGGGTCGAGAGCCACGAGGCGCTGTCGCGGCGCGTGAACCAGACAAGCGCGGTCTGACCGACGAAAATCAAGCCCTTGCGTCGTAAAGATTGACGCAAGGGCTTCTCTCGCTACTCTGGAACCATGCTTGTTCCGAGGAGGCGGGAATGGCCGAAAGGGAAGACATGCTGGACCCGATGCGCAAGGGGGCTGCCGATCCCCATGTTGCGCTGGTGGTGCAGAAGCGCGATTTCGTCGACAGGGTGCTGGCCGCCACGGGGGCCAAGCGCGGGGATGCCCGCCCCATCATCGAGGCCACGCTGGCGCAACTGGGGGATGTCCTGTCGTCAGGGTCCACGCTGGCGGTGCCGCCGCTCGGGCGGGGGCGGGTCGCGCTGGAACGCGATTCCCGCGGGGCCGAGGTGATCACCCTGCGTCTGAGAAGGCCCGCACAGGAAAAGAACTGATCGGGCGTTTCTGCCTCTTGCAACGGCTGGCGGGTGACGCTAGAAGCCGCGTCACGGGTGATTAGCTCAGTGGTAGAGCGCTTCGTTCACATCGAAGATGTCGGGGGTTCAAATCCCTCATCACCCACCATTCCCCCTTCGTGCCGAATTCAGCCGACGATCAGCTGCTTGATCTGAAGCGCCTCGTATTCCAGCGCCTGAAGGCGATAGTTCACGACATCCCCGATCGAGATCATCCCGATCATGTTGCCATGATCGACCACCGGCAGGTGGCGGAACCGCCCGTCGGTCATGCGGCGAAGCACCTTCACCAGCGACTCGTCGGCGGTGCAGGTCTCGGGCGAGGCGGTCATCAGGTCGGCCACGCTCTGGGGCAGGGTCTGGCCGGGCGTGTCAGCCAGGCGGCGCACGATGTCGCGTTCGGACAGGATGCCCACAAGTTCGCCCTGAGGCGACTGGACGGGCAGGGCGCCGATCTTGCGGTCGCGAAGCACGGTGACGGCAGTGGCGATGGTGTCGTCGGGCTGGATCCAGAAGATCTCGGTGCCCTTCTGGTCCAGAACGTGCTGGACGGTCGCCTGGGCTGCCGACAGGTTGGTATCGACACTCTGGCTTCGGGTCGGCTCGTGGCCTTCGTCGTCGCGGGTGTAAGGCTTGTATGACGCAACCATCGGCTGGGCCCTCCCTTGATACATCTTCAGCTTAATGCAATCAGCCTATCAAAACACGCATTAAGTTTCGGAGGTTCCAAGCCTTGCCCGACATGACGCTGACACCGGTGACCGCCACGATCATCTTCGTGATCGCCTGCCTTGCCGGATACGCCTATCGCCGGACCTGGAAAGCCGAAGGCCCGGCGTGGAAGTTGTGGTTGTTCGGAACGGTCGCAGCGGTCGCGCTGCTGGTGCTGGGTTTCACGCCGCTGACGGCGTGAGGCAGGCGGGTCAGGAAGCTTCCTGACCCATGTCTTCCAGCATCTTGCGTGCGCGGGGGCAGTTCAGCCGCTCGCGCAGCGGGCTGTCGGGGTCGATCTCCTGCTTGCAGACAAGGCAGTGATCGGCATCGGCGATGGCGTTCAGGCCACCGCAGCTGCCCTTGATGGTCCGCCCGCTGAAGATGACGCCAAGCGCCATCCCCAGCATGACGAACAGCAGAAGACCGAAGGCGAGGATGAAGGTCGACATCGCGATCCTCCTTTCCCTGGCTGGCGTTGTTCTTAGACGGCCAGCGCCTTGAAGCGGTCGCTTGCCGTGGTTGCAAAGCCATTGTCGCCCGACTGGCCGGAGCGATCAATGAACAGCGCCGCCATGTCACGATCATTTGCGATCTGCAGGCCACGCTCGGTGCCCAGCACCAGCAGGGCGGTCGCCCAGGCATCGGCCAGCATCGCGTTCTCGGTCATCACGGTGACGGACGCGGTCGAGTGGGTGACCGGGCGACCGGTGGTCGCGTCGATGATGTGCGAGTAGCGCTTGCCTTCGTAGTCGAAGAAGTTGCGGTAATCGCCCGAGGTGGCCATGCCCATGCCGGACACGCCGACGACCTGCTGGACGCCGCGGTTATGGCTCTGGGGTGTCTCGATCCCCACGCGCCATGCCTGGCCGTCCGGATTGGTCCCGGCGGTATAGAGATCGCCGCCGATCTCGACCATGTAGTCCTTGATGCCGAAATCGGACATCACGCTGGCGACGCGGTCGACGCCGTAACCCTTGCCGATGGCCGACAGGTAGACCTCGGCCTCGGGGCGCATCTTGTGCAGGCGCTGGCCTTCGACGCGCAGGGCGTCGGACTGGCCGCAGCATGCCATGGCGCGCGCGATCTCGGCATCGGTGGGCATGTCGTTGCGGGTCCGGCCCGCGCCGAAGCCCCACAGGTCGATCAGCGGGCCGACGGTGACGTCGAAGCTGCCGCCGGTCGCGGCGTTCACCTCGGCCGCGGCCTGCATGACATGGGCCAGATCGGCCGAGACCTTCATGCTGCCCGGCGTCGAGGCCGCGTTGAAGATCGAGATCTCGGAACCGGAATCCCAGTTCGACATCTGGCGATTGACCAGCGCGAGGCTGTTGTCGATGGCGGCCTGGAGTTCGGCCTGATCGACGTTGCGGCTGTGATCCACGGCCACGATGTTGTAGCTGGTGCCCATCGTCAGGCCGGACATTTCCAGAACCGACCAGCCCTTCTTGCACGCTGCCAGGGCAATCGGCATGACAAAGAAGCTACGACGAGTAAGATTGAAGGCGGTCGTCACGGGGTATCTCCGCAGAAAGATGGCGTATGTTCGACATGAGACAGGGGGCGTTCTGACGATCTTTGGCCCCGGATACAACATTAAAGTCGAAAAATCCCCGTAAAGAACTTCCATAACGCGGCCATGAAGCGCATAAGGCTGCCGGGAAAAGGACAGGACGAAACCACGTGCAGCAATATACGTTGAGAAAAGGTCTCGATGTCCCGGTGCTGGGGGCTCCGGAGGGCGGAATCGAAAACGCGCAAGCGGTTCGCACCGTTGCCGTCTTGGGGCAGGACTACCTCGGGCTGAAGCCTCGACTCGCGGTTCAGGAGGGCGACATCGTCGCCGCCGGTGCGCCGATCCTGGCGCACAAGGACACGCCCCAGGTTCAGGTCACCGCGCCGGTATCGGGCAGAATCAAGGCCATAAATCGCGGCGCGCGCCGTGTTCTGATCAGTGTCGAGATCGAGGTCGACGACAGCGCGGCCGAGCCGGTCGACTTCTCGGGTATCGGCAATGCCGACACCGCCGAGGGTCTGGCCGAGCGTCTCTGCGCCTCGGGGCTGTGGACCTCGTTCCGTACGCGTCCCTATTCCAAGGTTCCCGAACCCGAATCGCGTCCCGCCGCGATCTTCGTCACCGCGATGGATACCGAGCCGCTGTCGGGCGACGCGGCCACGATCATCGCCGACGGGGCTGCGGCATTTCGGCGCGGCCTGCAGGCGATCACCCTGCTGACCGAGGGGAACACCTATCTGTGCCAGCGTCCCTCGGACCGAATCGTCGAGGGCGAGATCCCCGGCGTCGTCGTCGCGGGATTCGACGGGCCCCACCCGGCGGGCCTTGCAGGCACGCACATGCATTTCCTCGATGCGCCGTCGAACAGCCGCACGGTCTGGACCATCGGCTATCACGACGTGATCGCCATCGGCCGCCTGCTGGAAACCGGGCGCATCGACAGCACCCGCGTCGTTGCCATCGGCGGCCCGCTCTCGGCGCGTCCGCGCCTTGTGCGCACGCTGGCCGGGGCCTCGATGACCGATCTCTGCGCCGAGGATCTGGCCACGGACCAGCCGGTCCGCGTCATCTCGGGGTCGATCCTGTCGGGTCGCATGGGTGACGGGCCGACGGCCTATCTGGGCCGCTATGCCCGCCAGATCACGCTGATCAAGGAGGATCACGAGCAGATCCCCATGGGCTGGATCCGCCCGATGTTCAGCAAGTACGCCTTCCAGCCGGTGCTGGGTTCGGCGCTGAAGAACAAGCTGTTCCCGCTGACGTCGAACCTGAATGGCGGTCGTCGCGCGATGGTGCCGATCGGCACGTTCGAGAAGCTGATGCCGCAGGACTTCCTGCCGACGCAGCTTCTGCGCGCGCTGCTGGTGATGGATACCGACCAGGCGCAGGCGCTCGGCGCGCTGGAGCTGGACGAGGAAGACCTCGGGCTCTGCGGCTTTGCCTGCCCGGCCAAATACGAATATGGCATCGCCCTGCGCGACAGCCTTACCAAGATCGAGAAGGAGGGCTAGGTCGTGGGTCTCCGCACATTCTTCGACCGGATCGAGCCGCAGTTCACCCGCGGCGGCAAGTACGAGAAGTACTTCCCCATCTACGAGATGGTCGAAAGCTTCATCTATACGCCCAAGACGGTCACGACCGTCGCGCCGCATGCCCGCTCGTATATCGACATGAAGCGGATCATGACCTACGTGGTCATCGCGACGATCCCGTGCATCCTGTTCGGCCTGTACAATACGGGCCTACAGACCAACATGGCGATCGCCGAATACGGCGCATCGGGCTGGCGCGCCTGGATCATCGAATCCCTGGGCATCGGGTTCAACCCGGCCAATCCGCTGGCCAACATGCTGCACGGGCTGCTGTATTTCCTGCCCATCTACATCGTGACGCTGATCGCGGGCGGCATCTTCGAGGTGATCTTCGCGGTCGTGCGCGGCCACGAGGTCAACGAGGGCTTCCTCGTGTCCTCGATGCTGTACGCGCTGATCCTTCCGGCCTCGGCGCCGCTGTGGCAGGTCGCACTGGGCATCATCTTCGGCGTCGTGATCGGCAAGGAAGTCTTCGGCGGCACGGGCAAGAACTTCCTCAACCCGGCGCTGGTCGGGCGGGCGTTCCTGTATTTCGCCTATCCCGCGCAGATGTCGGGCGACACGATCTGGACGCCGGTCGACGGCTTCTCGGGGGCGACGGCGCTGGCCATCGGCGCGACCGACGGCTACCAGGCGCTGCCCGAACGCGGCATCACCTGGATGGACGCCTTCATCGGCACGATCCAGGGCTGCATCGGGGAAACCTCGACGCTGGCGGCGCTGATCGGCCTGGCGTTCCTGCTGGCCACCCGCATCGCCAACTGGCGCCTGATCGCGGGCTGCCTGCTGGGGATGATCGGATTCTCGACGCTTCTGAACTTCATCGGTTCGGACACGAACCCGATGTTCGCCATGCCCTGGCACTGGCACCTGGTCGTCGGCGGCTATGCCTTCGGTCTGGCCTTCATGGTCACCGAACCGGTCTCGGCCAGCCACACGAATGCGGGCCGCTGGATCTATGGCGCGCTGATCGGCTTCATGGTCGTGATGATCCGCGTCATCAACCCGGCCTTCCCGGAAGGCATGATGCTGGCGATCCTGTTCGGGAACGTCTTCGCGCCGCTGATCGACCACTTCGTCGTGCAGGCCAACATCAAACGGAGGGCCAAGCGCAATGCCTGACGAGAACCAGAAGAAGGGCCCCCTCGGCCGCTTCCTCGACCTTCCGGCGGATTCGATCACCAAGACCGTGGTGGTCGCGACCTCGCTCTGCCTCGTCGCCTCGATGATCGTGTCGGCGGCGGCCGTGACCCTGCGCCCCGTGCAGCAGGCCAACAGCCAGCGCGACAAGCAGATCAACATCCTCGAGGTGGCGGGCATCTACGAGCCCGGCACCGACGTGGCCCAGGCCTTCGAGGCGTTCGAGCCGCATGTGGTCGAGCTGGAGACGGGCGAGTTCACCGACCGCTACGACATCGAGACCTATACCGATCTGGCCGCGTCCGAGGACCCGGCCCTGATCCGCGCGCTGGACGAGGATCCGGCGGGCCTGGGCGGCCAGATGCTGGCCTACCAGATGGTCTATCTGCTGCGCGACGATGCGGGCGGGATCGACAAGGTCATCCTGCCGATCGAGGGCTATGGCCTGTGGTCGACGCTCTATGGTTTCATCGCGCTCGAGGCGAACGGCAACGACATCTTCGGCCTGCAGTTCTATCAGCACGGCGAGACGCCGGGCCTGGGCGCCGAGGTGGACAACCCCCGCTGGAAGGCGCTGTGGAACGGCAAGAAGCTGCGTGACGAGGACGGCACGCTGCAGATCACCGTGGACAAGGCACCGCCCGCGGCGGGCCGCGACTATTACATCGACGCGCTTTCGGGGGCGACCCTGACCTCGCGCGGCGTGGACAACCTGGTACGCTTCTGGATGGGCGAAGAAGCCTTCGGTCCCTTCCTCGAACGGCTCAAGGCAGGAGAGATCTGATGGCCCAGACACGTAGATCGCAACTCGTGGACCCGCTGATCGACAACAACCCGATCACGCTTCAGGTCCTCGGCATCTGTTCGGCGCTGGCGGTCACCTCCTCGCTGAAGGTCGCGCTGGTCATGGCCATCGCCGTGACGCTGGTGACGGCGTTCTCGTCGATGTTCATCTCGATGCTGCGCAACCACATCCCGGGTTCCATCCGGATCATCGTGCAGATGGTCATCATCGCGTCGCTGGTGATCCTGGTCGACCAGGTCCTCAAGGCCTATGCCTTCGAGATCTCGAAGACCCTGTCGGTCTTCGTCGGCCTGATCATCACGAACTGCATCGTGATGGGCCGCGCCGAGGCCTTCGCCATGAAGAACCCGCCCATCGACAGCTTCATCGACGGCGTCGGCAACGGGCTGGGCTATGGCCTGATCCTGATGACCGTCGGCGTCATCCGCGAGCTGTTCGGCTCGGGGTCGCTGTTCGGCATCACCATCATGGAAACCGTCAACAACGGCGGCTGGTACGTCCCGAACGGCCTGCTGCTGCTGCCGCCTTCGGCCTTCTTCGTGATCGGCCTGCTGATCTGGGCCATCCGCGCCTGGAAACCCGGCCAGGTCGAAGAGCGCCAGTACAAGATCCAGACCGTGGAGGCCCACTGATGGAGGGTTTGATCTCTCTCGCCGTCAAGGCGGTCTTCGTCGAGAACCTCGCGCTGTCCTTCTTCCTGGGCATGTGCACCTTCATCGCGGTGTCGAAGAAGATCTCGACGGCGATCGGTCTTGGCGTGTCGGTTATGATCGTGCAGGCGATCACCGTGCCGGCGAACAACCTGATCCTGACCCAGCTGCTGGCGCCCGGCGCGCTGGCATGGGCGGGCTTCCCCGATATCGACCTGACCTTCCTCGGGCTGATCTCCTATATCGGCGTCATCGCGGCGCTGGTTCAGATCCTGGAGATGGTTCTCGATAAGTACTTCCCGCCGCTCTACAACGCGCTCGGGGTGTTCCTGCCGCTGATCACGGTGAACTGCGCCATCCTGGGCGGTTCGCTGTTCATGGTCGAACGCGGCTACAACTTCTCGGAAAGCGTGACCTACGGCGTCTCGTCCGGCTTCGGCTGGGCACTGGCGATCACCGCGATGGCCGGCGTGCGCGAGAAGCTGAAATATTCGGACATCCCCGACGGCCTGCAGGGCCTGGGCATCACCTTCATCACCGCGGGTCTGATGGCGCTTGCCTTCATGTCCTTCAGCGGCGTGAAACTCTGAACGCGGAAGGGGTCAGCAAGACATGGAAACCTTCAGCCTCGGCGTCATCCTGTTCACCCTGATCGTGATCGCGCTGGTCACGATCATCCTTGCCGCGCGGTCGCGGCTGGTGTCCTCGGGCAACGTCAACATCACCATCAACGGCGAGAAGACCATCTCGGTCCCCGCCGGTGGCAAGCTGCTGCAGACGCTGGCCGAACAGAAGCTGTTCGTGCCCTCGGCCTGCGGCGGCGGCGGCACCTGCGCGCAGTGCCGCGTGCGCGTCCACGAGGGCGGCGGGTCGATCCTGCCGACCGAGGAAAGCCACATCACCAAGCGCGAGGCCGCATGCGGCGACCGCCTGTCCTGCCAGGTCGCGGTCAAGCAGGACATGCAGATCGAAGTCCCCGAAGAGGTGTTCGGCGTCAAGAAATGGGAATGCGAGGTCATTTCCAACGACAACGTCGCGACCTTCATCAAGGCGCTGGTCCTGAAGCTGCCCGAGGGCGAGGACGTGAAGTTCCGCGCGGGCGGCTACATCCAGATCGAGGCCCCGGCCCACAAGCTGTCCTACAAGGATTTCGACGTGGATGCCGAGTACCGCGAGGACTGGGACAAGTTCAACCTGTGGCAATACGAGAGCGAGGTCGCCGAGCCGATCGAGCGCGCGTATTCGATGGCGAACTATCCGGACGAGAAGGGCATCATCATGCTCAACGTCCGCGTCGCCTCGCCCCCGCCGGGGTCGCAGGGCATCCCGCCGGGCAAGATGTCGTCCTACATCTTCAACCTGAAGCCGGGCGACAAGGTCACCATCTCGGGTCCGTTCGGCGAATTCTTCGCCCGCGAGACCAAGAAGGAGATGGTCTTCATCGGCGGCGGCGCGGGCATGGCGCCCATGCGCAGCCACATCTTCGACCAGCTCAAGCGCCTCGAGAACCGCGACCGCAAGATCACCTTCTGGTACGGCGCACGTTCCAAGCGCGAGATGTTCTTCGTCGAGGATTTCGACGAGCTGGCCGCCCAGTTCCCGAACTTCGAATGGCATGTCGCGCTGTCGGACGCGCTGCCCGAGGACGACTGGAAGGGCTTCACCGGCTTCATCCACAACGTCCTCTACGAGGAATACCTCAAGGATCACCCGAACCCCGAGGATTGCGAATACTACATGTGCGGTCCCCCCATCATGAACCAGTCGGTCATCAACATGCTCCTCGAGCTTGGCGTCGACCGCGAGGATATCATGCTGGACGATTTCGGCGGCTGATACGGAAAACGGGGGCTTCGGCCCCCGTCTTCTTTTGCGCCCCTGCGGTTCACGCGGGGGCGAAGTTCGATTATATGACCTGCTTTCTCTGTGTCGCCGGGCCGCCCGGGGCGGTCATTCGCGAAGGTGTTCGAAGATGAAGCTGCAGGATCATGCCCGCCTGTCGGTCGCACCCATGATGGATTGGACGGATAAGTAGAAAATACTATTTTTTACAAAGATCTAGTATATTATGAATTTTAAAATCATACAATTTAGTCATACTGTCGGTTTCGTTAGTTGTGAAAATGATCGAAGTCGCGCTTCGCCTCTGCGTGTCTGGCGTCCAAGTAGGACGCCAGATCGGTGAGGTGAATCGCCTTGGCTGACTTCTGCGAAGCTTCGACGTTCACCAAGGGCAGGGCGATGTGACCGTCAGTGACCTTCCGCAAGAAATTAGTTCGGTTTAGGTGGGGGAAGAAGTCTTCCACCACACGTTCGACCGGAACCAGGGGAAGGCCCCGATAGCGTCCGGTCAGCATCCAAAGTGTATCCATTCAATATCCTTTCTCTGGAACAAAAAAAGGCGAGGGTCCTAGGGTCAGGACCCATTAATTTTCTTGATGCCGTCCTGTCGGCGTGATTCACGCTCCCAAACAGGTGGGGGCATCATGAGTAATCTTTTCTG
>NZ_ATUJ01000010.1 GCF_000420145.1 Paracoccus zeaxanthinifaciens ATCC 21588 | reverse complement strand
CTCGGGCGGACTGGCTGCTCGCCGACCGAGGCTATGATGCGGATTGGTTCCGCGACGCCCTGAAAGACAAGGGGATCAGGCCCTGCATCCCGGGCCGGAAGTCCCGCGGCAAGCCCGTCAAATACGACAAGCGACGCTACAGACGACGCAACCGCATAGAGATCATGTTCGGTAGGTTGAAGGACTGGCGGCGAGTAGCGACACGTTACGATAGATGCCCAAAGGTCTTCCTCTCCGCCGTCGCTCTCGCTGCCACCGTCATGTTCTGGCTGTGACCATCAATGAGTCTGGAGCCTAAAGCCAGGGTAATGCAACAACGTCGTCAGGAAACCAAGGGGCGGGCCTTCTCGGTATGACGCTCGACCATGCGGCGCAGCTTGGCGCCCCGCTCCAGCTGGCGTGCGGCGACGAGCATGGGGGCGTTCTCGTCCATGATGCCGGGGAAGATCGCCTCGATCTCGGCGATGGCGGCGGCGCCGAGCGCCTTGATCGCCTGCGGCCCGGGATAGAGCGATTCCGTCAGCGCACCGTTCGACATCACCACCTCGTGGGCGTCGAACATGATGTGGCAATAGGTGACGGGCTGGTCGTCCGCGACGATCTCGATGCCCGGGACGCCGGTCAGGTGCTTGGCGGGGGCCAGGATCTCGTCCGTGCCGAACATGCGACGCGCGATGGCCGAGCGGATCAGCACGCGGTGCTGCGGCGACACGACCAGGTCCTGCGCGGGCTGCTGGTCCCCCAGGGCACCCGCCGCGATGCGGATCGGGCGCAGGCGCGGGTCCATGCGCAGCGTGGCGGCATCCAGCGTCCGGCGGCCGATCCAGCGCAGCGGCTGCAGGCCGTTGTCGCGGGTCCAGACCAGGTCGCCCTCGGCCAGATCCTCGACCCGGGTTTCGCCCGTGGCCGTGCGGATCAGCGTGCCCGCGGCAAAGCAGATCACCTCGAGGTCGAAGATGCTCGGGTTGTAGGAGATGTTCGCGGCATAGGTGCGAACCGGTAGCGGGTCCGCATTGGTGATCTGCACCGAGTTCAACTGCGTGATGTTGTCCCAGTCGCGCAGGTCCGAGAACGATGGGCGGAAGAACATGTCCCCGTTCCGCATCTGGATCAGAACGCCTTCCTGCGTGTCTGTTGAACCGTCCGGCGCGGTCAGCAGATAGTCCACCCGCAGGAAGCCGGTGATCTGCTGCGTCACGGCGTTGCCGGTCGACGGCGAGACATAGGTGAAGTTCGACGGCCCGTACGGGTGATCGTTATAGGTCGTCGCGAACGCCCGGACGCCGGTGTTATTCACGAAGATGCCGCGGGTGGTGCCGGACAGCGTGACGGGTTGGATCTGGGATTTTCCGACCGCGGTATAGCCTTCGATGCTGTCCGCATTCGCCTGCGTTGCAGGGGTCGAGCTGTTGGTGTTGATCTGCGATCCGTTACCGAACCACATCCATGTCACGTCAGGCATACTCACACACTCCGGGTACTACGAGTGGCAGTAGCTAATGGTCTATTAGGTCGCGCGCTATCTATCTCTTCGGATAGGTTTAGCCAAACTGTATAGTTCCGACGCAGCGTCACATGTCGAAGGGACAGGCGTTCCGGCATGCAATGGCATACCGACTTCCCATCGGGGGTGGATTGGGGTATCCAGCGCGCATCCTGACCATTCCCGAACCCGAGGGGGACCCCCATGTCGAAGATCAAGGTGGACAATCCCGTCGTCGAACTCGACGGCGACGAGATGACCCGGATCATCTGGGATTTCATCAAGCAGAAGCTGATCCTGCCCTATCTGGACATCGACCTGAAATACTACGACCTGGGCATCGAGGAGCGCGACCGCACCGAGGACCAGATCACCGTCGATGCGGCCGAGGCGATCAAGAAATACGGCGTCGGCGTCAAATGCGCGACGATCACCCCCGACGAGGCGCGGGTCGAGGAATTCGGCCTGAAGAAGATGTGGCGCAGCCCCAACGGCACGATCCGCAACATCCTGGGCGGCGTGATCTTCCGCGAGCCGATCATCTGCAAGAACGTCCCGCGCCTGGTGCCGGGCTGGACGCAGCCGATCATCGTTGGCCGCCACGCCTATGGCGACCAGTACCGCGCGACCGACTTCAAGTTCCCCGGCAAGGGCAAGCTGTCGATCAAGTTCGTCGGCGATGACGGCCAGGAGATCGAGCACGAGGTCTTCGACGCCCCCGCCGCCGGCATCGCGATGGCGATGTACAACCTCGACGATTCGATCCGCGACTTCGCGCGTGCCTCGTTGAACTATGGCCTGAACCGCGGCGTGCCGGTCTATCTGTCGACCAAGAACACCATCCTCAAGGCCTATGACGGCCGCTTCAAGGACCTGTTCCAGGAAGTCTACGAGGCCGAGTTCGAGGACAAGTTCAAGGCCGCCGGCATCCATTACGAACACCGCCTGATCGACGACATGGTCGCCTCGGCGCTGAAATGGTCGGGCGGCTATGTCTGGGCCTGCAAGAACTATGACGGCGACGTGCAGTCGGACACCGTCGCGCAGGGCTTCGGCAGCCTCGGGCTGATGACCTCGGTGCTGATGACGCCGGACGGGCAGATCGTGGAATCCGAAGCGGCGCACGGCACCGTCACGCGCCACTACCGCGAACACCAGAAGGGCAACGCGACCTCGACCAACTCGATCGCGTCGATCTTCGCCTGGACGGGCGGCCTGAAGCACCGCGCCAAGCTGGACGGCAACGACGCGCTGATGACCTTTGCCAAGACGCTGGAGCGCGTCACCGTGCAATGCGTCGAGGATGGCCACATGACCAAGGATCTGGCGCTGCTGGTCGGCCCGGACCAGAGCTGGCTGACCACGATGGGCTTCCTGGAAAAGGTCGACCAGTACCTGAACAAGGCGCTGTCCTGATCGGCAGCCATGCGAAGGGCCGGGGGAAATCCCGGCCCTTTTCGCATTAAGCGGGCATTCCTCGACCACGCCCCTTTCTTCGATCCCCGTCTTGCGCTATGGCGCTGCCAATCCCCCTGCAGGAGCATTGCGATGAAAGCCGCCGTCGTCACCTTCCCCGGATCCAACTGCGATCGCGACCTTGTCGTCGCGCTGGAGCGCGCGGGCGCCGAAGTGACGCGCGTCTGGCACAAGGATGCCGAACTGCCCGCGGGCACGGATCTTGTCGGCGTGCCGGGCGGCTTCTCCTATGGCGACTATCTGCGCTGCGGGGCCATCGCGTCGCAATCGCCCATCGCGTCGGCGATCCGCGCACATGCCGAACGCGGCGGCTTCGTGCTGGGCATCTGCAACGGCTTCCAGGTCCTGACCGAGCTGAAGCTGCTGCCGGGCGCGCTGATGCGCAACAGCGGGCTGACCTTCCTGTGCAAGCCCGCCGTCCTGAACGTCGAGACCGCCGACAGCGCCTTTACCGGCGGCTATGCCAAGGGCGCGAAGATCACGGTGCCGGTCGCCCATCACGACGGCAACTACCAGATCGACGCCGAGGGGCTGGCCGCGCTGCGCGACCAGGACCGCATCGCCTTCACCTATGCGCCGGCGATCAACGGCTCGGTCGCGGATATCGCGGGCGTCCTGTCCGAGAACCGCCGCGTGCTGGGCATGATGCCCCATCCCGAACGCGCCGCCGATCCGGCGGTCGGCGGCACCGACGGCGAGGCCCTGTTCCGGGGCGTCGTGGGTGCGCTTGCCAACGCCTGACTTGAGCGACGCGCCCCTTCGCCGTAGATTGCGTCAGTCGATCCGGAGGGGACGGAGCGCCATTTGGCCAGCGAAGACGATACCGAAGATGCCGCCGCGACGCGGCGTGCCCGCCCGCAGCGGCTGGTCAGCCCGTGGTGGCTGCGTGCCAGCGTGGCCGGGATCTTCCTTGCGGCGCTGGCCTCGGTCTGGATCACCAATGCCTGGCTGACCGAGCGTTTCTCGGAAACGACGCGGGTGCGGTCGGAACTGCGGCTGGCGCTGTATTCCGGCAACCTGATGTCGGAACTGCAGCGTAATTCGGTCGTGCCGCTTCTGTTGGCGCGCGATCCCGCGCTGATCGGGGCGCTGGACGGGAACGACTTCTCGACCACCTCGGCGCGGCTGATGGCGGCCCAGAAGGAGATCGGGGCCGCCTCGATCCGGCTTCTGGACGCGACGGGCCGCGTCGTGGGGTCGACCGACCGCTACCAGATCGGGATGGGCAGCGGCACCGCGCCCTTCTTCGTCGAGGCGCTGCGGTCGCGCGATACCGTCTTCACCGTCTCGGAACAGGCATCCGGCGCCTTCGAATTCGCATACAGCCGCGCGGTCCTTGCCGATGGCAAGACGCTGGGGGTGATCGTCGTGGGCGCGGACCTGACGCGGCTGGAACGGTCCTGGGCCAGCATTTCCGACGCGGTGGCGGTGACCGACAGCGAAGGCAACATCATCCTTGCGACCGAGCCGCGCTGGCGCGGGCTGACCATGGCCGAGGCGCTGTCGGTGCGTTCGGCGCCATCCGCGATTCAGCGGGCGTTCCAGGTGACGGCCGACTGGACCTCGACCCCGGCCGACGCCTATGTCCAGGGCCGCGCCGTGATGCGGGCCGAGGCGCGCGTGCCCTTCCGCGGCTGGCGCATGATCAGCTTCACGGCCTACAGCAGCGTGCGGGAACGGGTGAACGCGATCCTCGCGCTGGAGATCATGGGCTTCGCGATCCTGCTGGCGGGCACCTTCTGGCTGCTGTCGCGCCGCGCCCGCCGCCAGTCGGTCGCCTATATGCGCGAATCCGCGGATCTTCGCGCTCTGAACGCCCGCCTGACCCGAGAGATCGCCGAACGCGAACGCGTCCAGAAGGAACTGCGCGTGGCCGAGCAGACCGTCCAGCAATCCTCGAAGCTGGCCGCATTGGGCGAGATGTCGGCAGGTGTCAGCCACGAGCTGAACCAGCCCCTGGCCGCGATGAAGACCTATCTTGCAGGCGCGCGTCTGCTGCTGCAGCGGTCCCGCCCCGAAGAGGCTCTGTCCAGCTTCCAGCGGATCGACGACCTGATCGACCGCATGGGCGCGATCACGCGGCAGCTGAAATCCTATGCCCGCAAGGGCGGCGAGGCGGTCGAGCCCGTGGACCTGCGCGCCGCCGTCAGCAGCGCCCTGACCATGATGGAGCCGCAGCTGCGCGCCCGTCCCATCCGCATCGCCCGCAACGTCCCGCGCGAGAAGGTGATGGTGCTGGCCGACCGCATCCGGCTGGAACAGGTGCTGATCAACCTGATGCGCAACGCGATCGACGCCCTGCGCGACACCCGCGACGCCCGCATCGAGATCACGGTCGAGGCCGGCGCTCACGCCCATGTGTCCGTCCGCGATAACGGGCCGGGTATCTCGGACCTGGAAAAGCTGTTTGAACCCTTCTGGACGACGAAGAAGCCCGGCGAGGGCACCGGGCTGGGTCTTGCCATATCATCCACCATCGTGGCCGATTTCGGCGGGCGTCTGACCGCACATAACGAAACCGATGGCGGGGCCGTCTTCGAGGTGGAGCTGCCGCTCTATCGTCCGGGCGAGCCGCGCCAGGCCCTTGCGGCCGAGTGATGTAACGAGAGAGGAATTGCGATGTCCCGCAAACTGAAGATCGCGATCGTGGATGACGAGCCCGACATGCGGGAATCCATCAGCCAGTGGCTGGTGCTGTCCGGGTTCGAGACCGAGGCCTTCGCCTCGGCCGAGGATGCGCTGAAGGTGATCGGGCCGGACTGGCCGGGCGTCGTGGTCACCGACATCCGCATGCCCGGGATGGACGGCATGGCCTTCCTGCGCCGCCTGATGGCGGTGGACAGCAGCCTGCCGGTCATCATGATCACCGGCCATGGCGACGTGCCCATGGCGGTCGAGGCCATGCGCATCGGCGCGATGGACTTCATGGAGAAGCCCTTCAACCCCGACCGCATGACCCAGCTGGCCAAGAAGGCCACGCAGGCCCGCCGCATGACGCTGGACAACCGCGCCCTGCGCCGCGACCTGTCCGAGGGCCAGCAGGTCATGTCCAAGCTGATCGGATCCAGCCCCGTGATGGAGCGCCTGCGCGAGGACATCCTGGACCTGGGCCAGGCCGACGGCCACGTGCTGATCGACGGCGAGACCGGCACCGGCAAGACGCTGGTGGCCCATGCGCTGCACGCGGTCGGTCCGCGCGCGTCCAAGCGCTTCGTGCCCGTGTCCTGCGCGGCCTATAACGACGAGTCGCTGTCCTCGAAGCTGTTCGGCCCGCTGGAAGACGGGCTTCCGGCGGTCGAGGAGGCGCGCGGCGGCACGCTCTGCCTCGAGGATATCGAGGCGCTGTCCGAGGGGCTGCAGGCGCGGCTTCTGGCCTTCATCGCCGATCAGGGCACGCCCGCCGAGACGCGGATCATCGCCATCTCGAACGCGCGGGGCGAGGGTCGCCGCGCCGAGGATTCGCTGCGCCCCGACCTGTTCTATCGCCTGTCGGCGCTGAAGATCACCCTGCCGCCGCTGCGTGCCCGGGGCGAGGATATCCTGCAGCTGTTCACCCGCATGTCCGAGCAGTTCTCGGAGGAATACGGCTGCGAGCCGCCGCAGGTCAGCGCCCAGGAGGCCGCGCAGCTGCTGCAGGCCCCCTGGCCCGGCAATGTGCGCCAGCTGATCAACGTGGCCGAACGCGCGGTCCTGCAGAACCGTCGCGGGTCGGGCAGCATCGCATCGCTGCTGATGGCCGATGGCGAGGAGACGCAGGAAGCCACCACCACCGAGGGCAAGCCGCTGAAGGAATATGTCGAGAGCTTCGAGAAGATGCTGATCGACAACACCATGCGCCGCCACAAGGGCAGCATCGCCAGCGTGATGGACGAGCTGTGCCTGCCGCGCCGGACCCTGAACGAGAAGATGGCGAAATACGGCCTGCAGCGCAGCGATTATCTGTGAAATGGCTGCGCCGGGGGACTGTGCCCCCGGCGCGACCGGTCACCTTGCAATCGTTGAACGGACACCACGGCACGCGTCATGGTGAACCGGATACTGTCGGGTCCGAGGGCCCGGAAATCTTGAACTGTGCTGACTGCCGACCCGCCCCGACCGGGGCATGGGGTCAATTCATGGGGGCAGGGGGCAGAACAAGCGAACGGATAACAAGCAACCATCGCCCCCTGGATACGGACCCGCCGCGCCGATGCCGCCTGTCCGCAAAGGCAGTATTACACTGTAAAGGTAGCCCCCCCAACTGCCCATTGGGACAGGTTTCGCGGCAACATCTGCACATATTGCCGCGAATTCGACGGGGTTTGCGCGACACCGTTCCGCGTGGCGGAACGCCCCTCGGGGGCTTGCCTGAACCGGGCTTTGGGACTAGGCCGCTTTGCAAGCACTGGAAAGGCCGTCCCATGACCAATTCGCCCGACAAGAAGCTTCACCCGCGCACCGAGGCCGTCCATCACGGCACCCGCCGCAGCCAGTATGGCGAGATGGCCGAGGCGATCTTCCTGACGCAGGGCTTCGTCTATGACAGCGCCGCCCAGGCCGAGGCCCGCTTCGAGGGCACCGGCCCGGACGAGTTCATCTATGCCCGCTATGGCAACCCGACCAGCCGCATGTTCGAGGACCGCATCGCCGCGCTGGAGGGGACCGAGGACGCCTTCGCGACCGCCAGCGGCATGGCCGCGGTGAACGGGGCGCTGTTCTCGATGCTGAAGCCGGGCGACCGCGTGGTCGCGGCGCGCGCGCTGTTCGGGTCCTGCCTGTACGTCCTGGACCTGCTGGCCAAGTTCGGGGTCGAGGTGGCCTATGTCGACGGGACCGACATGGACCAGTGGCGCGCGGCGATCACCCCCGCCACCACCGCCGTCTTCTTCGAAAGCGTGTCGAACCCCACGCTGGAGGTGATCGACATGCGGGCCGTGTCCGAGCTGGCCCATGCCGTCGGCGCAACCGTGGTCGTGGACAACGTCTTCGCCACGCCGGTCTTCTCGCGGGCGGTCGAGATGGGGGCCGATGTCGTCGTCTATTCCGCGACCAAGCATATCGACGGGGGCGGACGTGCGCTGGCCGGCGTCATCTGCGGCACGCGCAAGTTCGTCCGCGAGGTGGCCGAGCCCTATCTGAAGCATACCGGCGGCGCGATCAGCCCGTTCCATTCCTGGCTGATGCTGAACGGCCTGACGACGATGGACCTGCGGGTCCGCGCGCAGGCCGATGCGGCCGCAGCCATCGCCAAGGCGCTGAAGGGGCACAAGGCGCTGGCCCGCGTGATCTATCCCGGCCTGGCCGATCACCCGCAGCACGACCTGGCGATGGCCCAGATGGGGTCGGGCGGCACCATGATCGCGGTCGAACTGGCGGGCGGCAAGGACGCAGCCTTCGCCGCGCTGGACCGGCTGCGGATCTTCAAGATCTCGAACAACCTGGGCGATGCGAAATCCATCGTGACCCATCCGGCCACGACCACCCACCAGCGCCTGCCCGAGGACCAGCGCGCGCATCTGGGCATCACGCCCGGCCTGCTGCGCCTGTCGATCGGGCTGGAGGATGCCCAGGATCTGATCGACGACCTGACGCAGGCGCTGAACTAGGGTCGGGTTTTCCAGATCGGGGCTGTGATTTGGCGGCAATCGTCCTATATGCAGGGCCAGAGTACCGGAGGCCCCGATGACCGACGCCCGACCCATGACGCCCGCCTATCCGGCGCTGATCCGCGATTATGATGCGGATTTCGCCGTGGACCAGGATTACAAGGACAGCCTGCCGGACCTGCAGAACGGTCCGGCCAGCCTGATCGTCGGCGCGCGCCGTCCGATCCAGCATGTCGGCATCTCAAACTTCCGGCTGCCGATCACCTACCTGACCCGCGATGGCGGCGAGATCCGGTTGGAAACCAGCGTCACCGGCACCGTCAGCCTCGAGGCGGATCGCAAGGGCATCAACATGTCCCGCATCATGCGATCCTTCTACGGCCATTCGGAAACCAGCTTCAGCCTCTCGGTGCTGGAAGCCGCGCTGGACGACTACAAGTCCGACCTGGACGCGCTGGACGCGCGGATCCAGATGCGCTTCAGCTATCCCATGCGGGTCGCGTCGCTGCGCTCGGGCCTGTCGGGCTGGCAGTATTACGACCTGACGCTCGAGGTGATCGAGCAGGCGGGCCGCAGGCTGCGGGTGATGCATGTGGACTACGTCTACAGCTCGACCTGCCCCTGTTCGCTGGAACTGTCCGAACATGCGCGTGAATCGCGCGGGCGGCTGGCGACGCCGCATTCGCAGCGCTCTGTCGCGCGGATCTCGGTGGTGATGGAGGGCCCGGACCGCCTGTGGTTCGAGGACGTGATCGACATGTGCCGCCGCGCCGTCCCGACCGAGACGCAGGTCATGGTCAAGCGCGAGGACGAGCAGGCCTTCGCGGAACTGAACGCCGCCAACCCGATCTTCGTCGAGGATGCGGTCCGCGCCTTTGCCCAGCCGCTGATGGCCGACCCGCGCATCGGCGATTTCCGCGTGCTGGCCAGCCACCAGGAATCGCTGCATTCGCATGACGCGGTCAGCCTGATGACCAGCGGCCCCACATTCGAGCAGCAATCGCTGGACCCCAGCACCTTTGCCGCGCTGAAGGCGTGAACACAAAGGGAACGCGGCGCTTTCCATACGCCGCCGCGGCCCCTATGTTGGGGGCATGGACCTGATCGACGATTCCGAGAACGGGGCGAACGTCCCCCTGTCGCGCCGCGCGATGGCCGCGCGGCCATCGCCCTATCTGGACGGGCTGAACGCCGCGCAGCGCGCCGCCGTGGAAACGCTGGAGGGGCCGGTCCTGATGCTGGCGGGCGCGGGCACCGGCAAGACCCGCGCGCTGACCACGCGGATCGCGCATCTGCTGACCCTGGGCCTTGCGCGTCCGGGGCAGGTCCTTGCCGTGACCTTCACCAACAAGGCCGCGCGAGAGATGAAGAACCGCATCGCCCGCCTTCTGGGCGAGACGGTCGAGGGCATGCCCTGGCTGGGCACCTTCCACAGCATCAGCGTCAAGATCCTGCGCCGCCATGCCGAGCTGATCGGCAACGGGCAGCTGCACCTGAAGCCCAGCTTCACCATCCTGGATACGGACGACCAGATCCGCCTGCTGAAGCAGCTGATCCAAGCCGAGAATATCGACGAGAAGCGCTGGCCCGCACGGCAGCTGGCCCATCTGATCGACGGCTGGAAGAACCGCTGCCTGACGCCCGGCAACCTGCCGCGCGGCGAAGGGTCGGCCTTCGACGGTCATGGGGGCAAGCTCTATGCCGCCTATCAGGACCGCCTGCTGACGCTGAACGCGGTCGATTTCGGCGATCTGCTGATGCATTGCGTGACGCTGTTCCAGGCGCATCCCGACGTGCTGCGGCAATGGCAGGACCGCTTCCGCTTCATCCTGGTGGACGAATACCAGGACACGAACGTCGCGCAATACATGTGGCTGCGGCTGCTCGCGCAGGCGCATCGGAACATCTGCTGCGTGGGCGACGACGACCAGTCGATCTATGGCTGGCGCGGGGCCGAGGTGGGCAACATCCTGCGGTTCGAGAAGGATTTCCCCGGCGCACAGGTCGTCCGGCTGGAACAGAACTATCGCTCGACCCCCGAGATCCTTGCGGCGGCGTCGGGGCTGATCGCGTCGAACCAGGGCCGCCTGGGCAAGACGCTGTGGACCGACGCCCCCGCAGGCGAGAAGGTGCGCCTGATCGGCCATTGGGACAGCGAGGCCGAGGCCCGCTGGATCGGAGAGGAGATCGAGACCTTCCAGGGCGGCCATCGCGCCGCCATCGGGCCGGTCAGCCTGAACGAGATGGCGATCCTGGTGCGCGCCAGCCACCAGATGCGCGCCTTCGAGGACCGCTTCATGACGATCGGTCTGCCCTATCGCGTGATCGGCGGCCCGCGCTTCTATGAACGCCAGGAGATCCGCGACGCGATGGCCTATTTCCGGCTGGCCGTCAGCCCCGAGGACGATCTGGCGTTCGAGCGTGTGGTGAACACGCCCAAGCGGGGCCTGGGCGACAAGGCGGTCAAGACGATCCAGGGCCTTGCGCGCGAACACGGGCTGACCCTGCTGGACGCCGCGCGCCTTGCGGTCGAGGAAAAGCATCTTGGCGGCAAGGGCGGGGCGAACCTGCGCGAATTCGTGGGCCTGATGACCGGCGCGCATCTGTCGGTGCAATCGGGCGGCGATCACATCCAGATCGCCGAGCGTCTGCTGGACGAAAGCGGCTATACTGCGATGTGGCAGAACGACAAGTCGCCCGACGCGCCGGGTCGCCTCGACAACCTCAAGGAACTGGTCAAGGCGCTGGAGGAATTCGAGAACCTGCAGGGGTTCCTGGAGCACGTCTCGCTGGTCATGGATCGCGACGATGGCGAGAATACCGAAGAGGTCAGCATCATGACCCTTCACGCCGCCAAGGGCCTGGAATTCCCCGTCGTCTTTCTGCCCGGGTGGGAGGAAGGGCTATTCCCCAACCAGCGCGCCATGGACGAACAGGGCAACAAGGGCCTCGAGGAAGAGCGTCGTCTTGCCTATGTCGGCATCACGCGGGCCGAGCGGCTGGCCACGATCAGCTTCGCGGGGAACCGCAGGCTGTACGGTCAGTGGCAATCCAGCATGCCGTCGCGCTTCGTGGACGAACTGCCCGAGGAACATGTCGAGGTGCTGACCCCGCCGGGGCTCTATGGCGGCGGATACGGGGCCGCGATGGCCATGGCGGGCGGCGTGCAGATGCAGGAACGCGCGGCCAAGGCGGATGTCTACAACAGCCCCGGCTGGCGGCGGATGCAGGCGCGCGCGAACGAACGCAAGGCCCCCGTGGGCCGCACGCCCGTCACCATCGACGCGGCCCCCGCGACGCGGTTCACCGTGGGCGACCGCGTGCGCCACGCCAAGTTCGGCGAGGGGCAGATCATGGGCATCGCCGAGGATACGCTGACCGTCCAGTTCAACACCGGCTTCAAGACGATCAAGGCGTCCTATGTCCAGCCGCTGGACGGCGCGGACGACGTGCCGTTCTAGGCCCTGCCGCGGCGAAGGAAGCGCGCCTCGCGGACGGGCTTGCCCACCCGGCGCAGCGCCTCGGCATAGGCGGCCTCGACATCGATGTCGGGGTTGTCCTCGGCCAGGCGCAGCAGCCGGAAATGGATATGCGCCACGCGTTCGTAGTAATCGAGATAGGCATAGTTGATCGCCGCGCCCGTCATTGCGCCCAGGACCGGGATCGTCTGCGCGCCCAGCTTGGTGGTGATGCGGCTGCTCGCGGCGGCGGCAAAGCGGCGAAGCAGCGTGGCGGCGGTCTGACCGTTGGCCAGCATCCGGTGCGCGAAGAAGGCCTGCGCGGTGCCGTCGCCATCGGTCCCCGGCTCTCCTCGTTGGAAGACGGCCAGCGATTCCAGCCGGATCACCGGGTCCGAGGTGTCGAAGCCATGCACCCGCGCGACCTTCTGGATGGTGTTGAAGATCAGCGTGGTGGACGCCACCAGGTCGGGCACCAGACCCGCCATGCCGAACCAGCCCCCCGTTGCGCCGCTGAGGACCGCCGCCACCCGGTTCGCCCCAAGCGGCGAGTTGCGCAGGATCTCGACCCGCTCTCCTCGGGCCGAAAGGTCGTAGAGCCTGCGGAACACCGTCTCCATCGCGCCCTCCAGCATCTGCGGGCTTTGCCCCGCCAGGGTCGAGACGGCACCCTCGGCCAGCCGGCCCACGTTCTCGACCCCCTGCATCAGCATGCCGCGGCTGTCGTTCTGCCGATGCGCAAGGCGGTCCAGCTCGGCCGTCAGGTCGGTGCGGGATTGTGCGGGCAGGCTCATCTTCGGTCCTTTCGGCTGACATGCTGGGGGGCAAACGCCCATCTGCCGCGCGGGGTTTCCCGCCTGCCGCGCGCCCTGACGCGACGCGACATCTGGCCGATCCCCGCGACGCCGTGCTAGCCTTGGGCGAAAGGGGCGGACTGAATGGCGGTGATCCGGCTGTGGCTGGTGCTTCTGGCGCTGGAGGCGGTTTTCTTCGTGGCATTGCGGCTGTATCTGCGGCTGCGGCGGGCCGAGAGGCTGCGCGACCGCTGGCGCGAAAGGCACGGTCGCGGCGCGGCGGGCGAGGATGCCTTCGTCGCGCGCGGCATGGCCGGCTTCGAGAAGGGCCTGCGGGCGCGCCTGTCATTCCTGGTCTTCGTCCTGCCGAACCTGGCGGTGCTGGTCATCGTCTACCTGGTCAACTGGCACTAAGGGGGTGCCCCACATGTATTACGCCCGCGTCGTGATCGGCGTCCTGTTCGGAGTGCTGGTCTTCGCGTTTCTCGACTATGCGCTGCCGTCGCAGAATGTCGTGCGGATCAGCAACACCTATAACCGCCTGACGAACATCCCGGCCTCCAGCAGCCTCTTCTGGGCCGCCGACAGCACCGGCACGGTGGAAAACGCCCGTGGCCAGCGCGACGTGCGCTTCATGGACACGGTGCGCCCGAACGGAAAGGTCTTCGTCTATCGCAACGAGGATACGGGCTGGGTCTGGCCGCCCTATTTCAAGTATGACAGCGCCAACCTGCAGGCCGAGGCGACGAACCTGCAATCGACCGGCGCCGATCCGATCTGGGTCAATGTCACCGCCTATGGCTGGCGCGTGGCGCCGATGTCGATCTATCCCAACGCGATCTCGATCAATTCCGTCGCGGGACCGGATGCGCGCCCGACGAACTGGCCGGCGATGATCGTCTGCGCCGTGCTGCTGGCGCTTCTGGCGCTGGTCTGGCGCATGTGGGGCCAGTTCCGCGAAACCGGGCTGCAACGCTTCAGAAGGAAGAGCACATGACCGGAAATCCCGGCACCGACCTGCGGACCGACGGCTTTGCCGATATCCGCATCAACACGCCCGCGGTGGAACGCCGTGCGGCGACGCTGCCCGCACGCCGCAGCCTGAAGAAGGACCACCAGGCCGCCTGGCTTCTGAACGCGGTGCGCTGCATCGACCTGACGACGCTGGCAGGCGACGATACCGAGGACCGCGTGGCACGGCTGTGCGCCAAGGCCCGCCAGCCCATCGCGCCCGAACTGCTGTCGGCCCTGGGGGTCGAGGGGCTGACCACGGGCGCGGTCTGCGTCTATCCCACGATGGTCGCCGCCGCGAAACGCGCGCTGCAGGGCACCGCCATTCCGGTGGCCAGCGTCGCGACCGGGTTTCCGGCGGGGCTGATGCCCCTGGACCTGCGCCTGGCCGAGATCCGCTATGCCGTCGATCAGGGCGCGGACGAGATCGACATCGTCATCACCCGCGCCAATGTGCTGCGGGGCGACTGGGCCGCGCTTTACGACGAACTTCGCGCCATGCGCGAGGCTTGCGGTCCGGCGCGGATGAAGTCGATCCTGGCGACGGGCGATCTGAAATCGCTCGAAAACGTCGCCCGCGCCAGCCATGTCGCCATGCAGGCGGGGTCCGACTGGATCAAGACCTCGACCGGCAAGGAGGGCGTGAACGCCACGCTGCCCGTCAGCCTGGTCATGGTCCGCGCCATCCGCGACTATCGCGCGCAGACGGGTCACATCGTGGGCTTCAAGCCCGCGGGCGGCCTGCGCACCGCCAAGGACGCGATCGGCTGGCAGGTGATGATGAACGAGGAACTGGGCCGCGACTGGCTGACCCCGAACCTGTTCCGCATCGGCGCCAGCAGCCTTCTGGGCGATATCGAGCGTCAGATCAGCCATCACGTGACGGGCCGCTATTCGGCTGCCCATCGCCTTGCCATCGCCTGAGGAAGATATGAGCCGCGTGAGCGAGATCATGGAAAGCATGGAATACGGACCCTCGACCGAGGACAGCAGCGCCGCCCGCGACTGGCTGGCACGGCGGGGCAGCTTCGGTCACTTCATCGGCGGCAGCTTCACCGCGCCGGGCGATGTCTTCGAGACGCGCGACCCCTCGACCGGGGAGGTGCTGGCCCGTGTGACGCAGGGGACCGCCGATGACGTGGGCGCCGCCGTCAAGGCCGCGCGCAAGGCGCAGCGCCCCTGGGCCAACCTGTCGGGCCAGGAACGCGCGCGGTTCCTCTATGCCATCGCGCGGCATGTGCAGAAGCGCGAACGCTTCCTGTCGGTGCTGGAGACGCTGGACAACGGCAAGCCCATCCGCGAGGCGCGCGACGGGGACATCCCGCTGGTCGCGCGGCATTTCTATCACCATGCGGGCTGGGCCGAACTGCGCGACGATCGCTTCCCCGACCATGCGCCCCTGGGCGTCTGCGGCCAGATCATCCCGTGGAACTTCCCGCTGCTGATGCTGGCATGGAAGGTCGCGCCCGCGCTGGCCGCCGGGAATACGGTGGTGCTGAAGCCTGCCGAATACACCCCCCTGACGGCGCTTGCCTTCGCCGAGATCTGCCAGGAGGTCGGCCTGCCCGCGGGCGTCGTGAACATCGTCACCGGCGACGGGGCGACAGGTGCCGCGCTGGTCGCGGCCGAGGTGGACAAGATCGCCTTCACCGGCTCGACCGAGGTCGGGCGCGGGATCGCCTCGGCGCTGGCCGGGACGGGTCGCAGGCTGACGCTTGAACTGGGCGGCAAGTCGCCCTTCGTGGTGATGGAGGACGCCGATCTGGACGCCGCGGTCGAGGGCGTGGTGGACAGCATCTGGTTCAACCAGGGCCAGGTCTGCTGCGCGGGTTCGCGCATCCTGGTCGCGGAATCCGTGGCCGAGCGGTTCGAGGGGCTGCTGCGCGACCGCATGGCGCGGCTGCGCGTGGGTGCGCCGCTGGACAAGTCCACCGATATCGGCGCCATCGTCGATCCGGTGCAGAAGGCGCGCATCCTGTCCATCTGCCAGCGCGCCACGGCGGCGGGCGCCGAACTGGTCGGCGGCCAGCCGCAGGAAGGCTGCTTCGTCGCGCCCGGCTACCTGCGCGCCATCGCCCCCGCGAACCCCGGCATGCAAGAAGAGATCTTCGGCCCCATCGCGACGCTCTCGACCTTCCGCACCGTCGACGAGGCGGTCGAGCTGGCGAACAACACCCGCTATGGCCTTGCCGGATCGGTCTGGTCCGAGAGCGCGACCGTCGCCACCGACATCGCCGCCCGCATCAAGGCCGGGGTGATCTGGATCAACGGCGCGAACATGTTCGACGCGGCGGCCCCCTTCGGCGGCTATCGCGAAAGCGGTTACGGCCGCGAGGGCGGGGCGCAGGGGATGTTGGACTATCTGTCCGCGCCTGCGGTGAAATCCGCCAAGGAGGTCGCGCCCAAGCCGCCCGTCGCGGTCACGTCCGCCGATGCGGCCAAGCCGCAGGGGATCGACCGCACGGCCAAGATGTATATCGGCGGCGCGCAGAAGCGGCCCGATGGCGGGGCAAGCTATGCCGTGCCGGGCGGGCTTGCGCCCCTGGGCAGCCGAAAGGACATCCGCAACGCCGTCGAGGCCGCGACCAAGGCCGGCAAATGGGCGGGGATGGGCGGTCATGCCCGCGCGCAGGTCCTGTACTTCATCGCCGAGAACCTCTCGGCGCGGGCGCAGGAATTCGCCGCCCGCACCAGCAAGGCCGAGGTCGAGGCCGCCATCGCGCGCGCCTTCCACTATGCCGCTTGGGCCGACAAGTTCGACGGGGCCAATGTGCAGGCCAAGCCGGGACACCTGGTCAACGTCCTGCCGGAACCGATGGGCGTGCTGGGCATCGCATGCCCGAACGCGCAGCCGCTGGCGGGCTTCATGTCGCTGGTCATGCCGGCCATCGCGATGGGCAACGCGGTCGTGGTCGTCCCCTCGCAGGACGATCCGCTGCCGGTGACGGACCTCTACCAGGTGTTCGACACCTCGGACCTGCCGGCGGGCGTGGTGAACATCGTGACCGGTCCCGTGGCCGATCTTGCCCCGCATCTGGCGTCGCACGAGGAGGTCGCGGGCTTCTGGCACGCGGCGGGCGCGGATCTGCTGGAGCAGGTGGATCTGGCGGCTGCGGGGAACCTCAAGCCCGTGTGGCCGGTGCCTGCACGCGACTGGACCGGCGCGCAGGCGCAGGGGCAGGGCTTCCTGCAGCGCGCCGTGCGGACCAAGACGATCTGGCTGCCCTACGGCGCCTTGCCCGCGGGCAGCGGCAGCGCGGCCTATTGAAACGTGAAAGGGGGCCGATCCGGCCCCCTTTCGTATTCAGCGTCCGCGGATGCGCGGGTCCATCGCGTCGCGCAATCCGTCCCCGATATAGTTCACGCACAGTACCGTCAGCGAGATCATCAGCCCCGGGAAGATCACCCGCTGCGGATAGAGCACCATCTGGTCCACCGCATCATAGAGAAGCCGCCCCCAGGTCGGGAAATCGGGCGGGAAGCCCAGCCCCAGGAAGCTGAGCGCGGATTCCGTGATGATCGCCGTCGCGATGCCCAGGGTGGCCGCCACCATGATGGGCGACAGCACGTTGGGCAGGATGTGCCGGACGATCATGCGATGCGAGGGCGTGCCGATGGATCGCGCGGCCAGGATGAACTCGCGCTCTTTCAGGCCCAGCACCTCGCCCCGGACGATGCGGGCGGACTGCATCCAGCTGGTGGCCCCGATCGCCGACACGATCAGCAGGAAGATCCCGAAGGCCGACCCGAAGGTCTGGGACAGCGGTTCGCGGAACAGCGTGACCATCAGCAGCAGCAGGGGCAGCAGCGGCAGCGCCAGGAACAGTTCCGTCAGGCGCATCAGCGGCGCGTCCAGCCTGCGGAAATAGCCCGAGACGACGCCCACCAGGCTGCCCAGGAAGATGGCGATGGCCATGGCCGTCAGGCCCACGGCGATCGACACCTGCCCGCCGGCCATCAACCGCGCCAAGAGATCGCGACCCAGCTGGTCGGTCCCGAGCGGATGCGCCAGCGAGAAGCCCGAGTTCCGCGCCCGGATGTCCACATAGGTCGGGTCGATGCTCCACAGAAGCGGTCCCACCGACACGAACAGGATAATGAACACGAAGATCGCCAGCGCGACCATCGCGCCCCGGTGGCTGCGGAACTGCCGCCAGACGTCGCGCCACTGGCTGCGGGTCTGGACGATCTCGGGTTCGGCGACATTCGGCACGGCGGGCGGCACGACGGGCGGGCTTGCGCCCTCGGGGGTGGCGGCGTTTCCGGCAGCGGCCTTCAGCGCGTCGGTCGGGTGCGTTTCGGGTCGTTGCGGCTCAGTCATAGCGGATCCTTGGGTCCAGAACCCCGTAGAGAATGTCGGCGATCAGGGTGAAGACCACGATCAGGATGGCGAAGATGAAGGTCAGCGTCAGCACCATCGGGATGTCGCTGCCGTGGATCGCGGTGATCAGCAGCTGCCCGAGGCCGTTCACCTTGAACACCTGTTCGGTGATGATCGCGCCGCCGAAGACGGCGGGCAGGCCCAGTGCGATGACCGTGACGACGGGGATCAGGCTGTTGCGCAGGACGTGCTTCAGCACGACCTTGCGTTCGGTCAGCCCCTTGGCCCGCGCCGTGCGGACATAGTCCTGGCCCAGGTTGTCCAGCATCGAGGACCGCATGAAGCGGCTGATCTGCGCGGCGTTGTACAGCGCCAGCACCGTCACCGGCATCACCATCTGCCGCGCCTGCACCAGGAAGCTGTCCCAGTCCGTCACCTCGTGCGTGGTGTCATAGACCGAGGGGAACCATTGCAGGTTCACCGCGAAGACGATGATCAGCACGACGCCGGTAAAGAAGGTCGGCATGGAGAAGCCGATCATCGACACGAAGGTGCCGATCTGGTCGAACCAGGAATACTGCTTGTAGGCCGACAGGATGCCGATCGGGATCGCGATCAGGATGCCCACGACATAGGACATGCCCACGACCGTCAGCGTCTGGGGAACGCGCTGCGCGATCACGTCGAAGACGGGGCTGCGCGACTGGAAGCTGATGATGCGCTGCATGTCGGCGGCATAAGCGGTGCCGAAGATCTGGTCGAACCAGTAGAGCGGCTCGACCCAGAAGAACTGCTTGAGCCACAGCACGTAGCGGACGGGCCAGGGCTCGCCCAGGCCCAGGGCCGCGCGCATGCGTTCGCGCACCTCGGGGGGGACGGTCAGGGGCACGTCGCCAAGCGGATCGCCGGGCGATGCCTCCAGCAGAAGGAAGATCACCAGCGAGATGAACAGAAGGGTGGGGATCGCCAGCAGAAGCCGGCGGATAGTGAAATTCAGCATGGCGCCTCGGTCATGATGTGGACGGGCATGGGACTCCGCCCCCGGCTCGGGCCCCGGCTCGGGCCCCGTCCTGGACACGGCCGCGCCGTCCCCAGGAGAGAGGTGGCGCCGCCCCGGCGCGTGGCCGGGGCGGCAGGGGTCGTCATTCCTCGATGCGGGTCCAGTCGGCCACGTTCCAGATCTCGCTGTCCCATGCGTTCAGCTCCACGCCGCCAAGCGTGTTCGAATGGGCCGAGGCGGTGCCGCGATAGACGATGGGGATGATGACGTTGTTGTCCTTGGTCAGCATGTCGTTCATCTTGCGGCCCATCGCCGCGCGTTCGTCCGCATCCACGATGCCTTCGAGGTCGGCGACCATCTGGTCGTATTCCTCGTTGCAGAAGCGGCTGGTGTTCTCACCCTGCCACTGGTTCGCGGGCGAGGGGGCCTTGCTGCAGGTATGCTTGGCCAGGTAGGGCGCCGGGTTCGTGCCGTCGAAGTTGTCGGCATACATCTCGATATCGGCATAGAACTTCTGCAGGGTGTCGGGCGAGCCCGCATCCGACCCGAAGAAGACCGAGGCATCGATGGTCTTCAGCTCGGTCTCGACGCCGATCTCGGACCACCACTGCTTGATCAGCGCCTGGAAGTCCTGGCGCACCGCGTTGACCGAAGTCTGGTAGGTGATGCTGAGCGTCACGCCGTCCTTCTCACGCACGCCGTTGCCGTTCATCACCCAGCCGGCTTCCTCCAGCAGGGCGTTCGCGCCCTCGATGTCCTGCGTCAGGCATTCGGTGTTCTCGGATGCCCATGCCTCGGGGGCGGGGACATAGTTGCAGGTCGGCTTGCCCGCGGGGCCATAGCCGATCTCGACCAGCAGCTCGCGGTCGATGGCCATGGACAGCGCCTTGCGGACGGCGGGGTCCGACAGGAACGGGTGCGGATGCTCCAGCGTCGAACGCTCGCCCTCGGGCAGGGACGAGGACGGGTCGGTCAGGTTGACATGCAGGCGTTCCACGAGGCTGCCGAAGGCCGCCGCCACCTTGCCGCGACCGGCGGCTTCCATGCCCTCGATGACGTCGGGGGCCAGCTGGGTGTTCCAGGCATAGTCGAACTCGCCCGTTTCCAGCACGGAGCGCGCGGCACCTGCCGCGTCGCCGCCGCCCTTGACCAGCACCGTCGCGAAGGCGGGCTTGGCCGGGTCGCGATATTCGCCGTTCGCCTCCAGCGAGATGGTGTCGTTCGTCAGGAACTCGGTCACCGCGAAGGGACCGGTGCCGATCGGGTTGAAGTTCTGGTCGGTGCAGGTCGGCGCGTTCGAGCCGATGCAGTTCTCGAACTGGGCCTTCTGCAGGATCGGCGACTGCGAGCCGACGAATGCCGAGAAGGGATCGGGGCGGGGCGCCGCGAAGGTGATCTTGACCGTCTGCGGGTCGATCGCCTCGATCGAGGTCACGCCCTCGAACTTGGCCAGCTGCGAGCAGCCGCCCTCGGGATGCATGCAGTATTCGCCGGTGAAGACCACGTCCTCGGCGGTGAAGGCGCTGCCGTCCGACCACTTGATGTCGTCGCGCAGCTTCCAGGTGACCGAGGTCATGTCCTCGGGGATGCCGCCGTTCTCCATCGTGGGGATCTCGGTCACGAGGCGCGGATAGATGTTGCCCTGCGCGTCATAGCCGGCCAGCGGCTCGAGCGTCAGGCTGCCCGCGATGATTTCCTTGGTTCCGCCCGACAGATAGGGGTTCATCGTCGAGGGCGCCTGCCAGAGGATCAGGTTCAGCTGCCCGTCGCTGCCGCGTTCCGCCATGGCAGCCGGGGCCATCGCCAATGCGGCGGCAGCGCCCATGAGAACAGTCTTCAGTTTCATCACACTCTCCTGTTGGGTGTTGTGGTCCGCGGTCGTTGCCCCGGCACGATCAGCCATTCGGCTGTTTTTCTTGCGTCCGTCCCTTATGTGTCGCGGGTGCTTCTTTCATCGTGTCGTCGCCCTGCGGAATGGCGTCATCTTCGGATGAAGCCTTCAATCAATGCAAGAGTATTCGCGACGGTGCCCTGACGGCATTCGCCTTTGACTTTTCGCGGGCAGCGATTAGCCTTCGCGCTTGTACTTCTTCAGGGGGCCGCGATGCTTGACGACAAACCACTTGTTTCCATTGAGAAACTTCGCGTCGAATTCGATACGAGCGACGGGGTGGTCGTGGGCGTCAAGGATGTCAGCTTCGACATCAAGCCCGGCGAATGCGTCTGCGTGGTGGGCGAATCCGGTTCGGGCAAGTCGGTCAGCTCGCTGTCGCTGATGCGGCTGGTGGAATTCGGCGGCGGGACCATCGCGGGCGGGCGCCTGATGTTCACCGACGACAAGGGCCGCGACATCGACCTGGCCCAGCAGCCCGGCGGCGTGATGCGCGACATCCGCGGCAACCAGATCGGCATGATCTTCCAGGAACCGATGACCGCGCTGAACCCGGTCTTCACCGTCGGCGACCAGCTGACCGAGGGGCTGATCGCCCATCGCGGCATGTCGAAAGCCGAGGCCCGCGCCCGCGCGCTGGAGATCCTGCGCCAGGTCCGCATCCCCGAACCCGAACGCCGCCTGGACCAGTATCCGCACGAATTGTCGGGGGGCATGCGCCAGCGCGTGGTCATCGCCATCGCCATGGCCTGCGAACCCCGCCTGCTGATCTGCGACGAACCGACCACCGCGCTGGACGTCACCATTCAGGCCGAGATCCTGGCCCTGATCGACCGTCTGAAGCGGGAAAAGCAGATTGCTGTTCTTTTCATCACCCATGACATGGCCGTGGTCGCCCAGATGGCGGATCGGGTGGTGGTGATGTATCGCGGCGACAAGGTCGAGGAGGGCCCGGTCGAGCAGATCTTCGAGGCGCCCCAGAAGGACTATACCAAGATGCTGCTGGCCGCCGTGCCGCGGCTGGGCGAGATGACGGGCAAGCCCGCGCCCGAACGCCTGCGCCTGATGCGCGACGGCAGCCACGGCGCCCCCGAGCCGATCATCGTGGCCGATCCCCAGCCGCTGCTGACGGTCAGGAACCTGACGACGCGCTTCTCGGTCAAGGGCGGCCTTCTGCGCCGCACCGTCGCGCGCGTGCACGCGGTCGAGGATGTCAGCTTCTCGATCAACGCGGGCGAGACGCTGTCACTGGTGGGGGAATCGGGCTGCGGGAAATCGACCTGCGGGCGTTCCATCCTGCGGCTGGTCGAACCCGACAGCGGCAGCGTGGACCTGGGCGGGACGGACGTGCTGGCGCTGTCGCAATCGGGGCTGCGCAAGGCGCGGCGCGACATGCAGATGATCTTCCAGGACCCCTTCGCCAGCCTCGACCCGCACATGAACCTGTACGACCAGGTGGCCGAGCCGCTGCAGAACTATGGCATCGGCAGCCGGTCGGAACGCGAGGACCGCATCGCCACCCTGTTCGACCGGGTCGAGCTGCCCCGCAGCTTCATGCGCCGCTTCCCCCACGAGATGTCGGGCGGTCAGCGCCAGCGCATCGCCATCGCCCGCGCGCTGGCCCTGAACCCGCGCCTGATCGTCGCCGACGAGGCGGTGTCCGCGCTGGACGTGTCGGTGCAGGCGCAGGTGCTGAACCTGCTGATGGAACTGCAGCAGGATCTGGGCATCTCGATGCTGTTCATCAGCCACGACATGGCCGTGGTGGAACGCGTCAGCCACCATGTCGGCGTGATGTATCTGGGCCGGATCGTCGAACTGGGCACCCGCCAGCAGGTCTTCGAGAACCCTCAGCACAGCTATACCCGCCAGCTGATGTCGGCGGTGCCGGTGGCCGATCCGCGCCAGAAGAAGATCTCCGAGGATCTGAACTTCCGCCCGATCCCCTCGCCGATCCATCCGGTCGATTATCAGCCCGTGCCGTCGGTCTATCGCGAGGTCGCGCCGGGGCACCGCGTGCTGGTCGATCCCGTCACCCACGGCTGAGGCGCCCAGAGGTGGGCTGCCCGCGCGGCGGTCGGCCCCATGCAATTTTCGGGACGGCTGCGATGCGAGACTTGCAGTATCTGCATCCTCGCGCCAGTCTTGCCCGCGAAGGAGAAAGACATGCCGATCAAGAACCGCTTTTCCGAACTGCTGCCCGAGATCACCGCGTGGCGTCGCGATTTCCACGAACATCCCGAACTGCTCTATGACGTGCATCGCACGGCCGGCAAGGTCGCGGGCCTGCTGCGCGATTTCGGCTGCGACGAGGTGGTCGAGGGCGTGGGCCGCACCGGCGTCGTCGGCGTCATCAAGGGTCGCACCGACAGCAAGGGCCGCGTCGTGGGCCTGCGCGCCGACATGGACGCCCTGCCGATCGAGGAACAGACCGGCGTCGAATATGCCAGCAAGACCCCCGGCAAGATGCATGCCTGCGGCCATGACGGCCACACCGCCATGCTGCTGGGCGCGGCGAAATACCTGGCCGAGACGCGCAATTTCGACGGCACGGCCATCGTGATCTTCCAGCCCGCCGAGGAAGGCGGGGCAGGGGGCCTGGCCATGGTCGAGGACGGTCTGGTCGACCGCTGGAAGATCGACGAGTTCTACGGCATGCACAACATGCCCGGCATGCCCGTCGGCCAGTTCGCGATCAAGCCCGGCCCGATGATGGCCGCCGCCGACCAGTTCGACATCACCGTGACGGGCAAGGGCGGCCACGCGGCCAAGCCGCATGAATGCATCGACACCACCCTGACCGCCGCGCAGATCATCGTGGCCGTGCAGTCGGTCGTGTCGCGCAACATCGACCCGCTGAAGAATGCCGTGATCTCGGTCTGCGTCGTGTCCACCGATTCGACCGCGCATAACGTGATCCCCCAGGTGGTGAAGCTGAAGGGCACGGCGCGCAGTCTCGATCCGCAGGTGCGCGACCAGCTGCAGGAGGGGATCACCCGCGTGGCGACGAACATCGCCGCCGCGATGGGGGCCACCGCCAAGGTCGATTACGAACGCGGCTATCCCGTGACGATGAACGACGAGCAGGCGACCGACTGGGCCATCGACGTGGCCCAGGGCATCGCCGGTTCGGTCAAGACCGACATGGAGCCGATGATGGGCGGCGAGGATTTCAGCTATATGCTGAACGAGCGTCCGGGCGCCTATATCTGGGTCGGCAACGGCGATACCGCGATGGTCCATCACCCCGCCTACAACTTCAACGACGAGGCGATCCCCGCAGGCTCCAGCTGGTATGCCGGCATGATCGAGGCGCGGATGCCCGCCGCCTGAAACCAAGGGGCGCGGCCATGATGTCGCGCCCCGACCGCCGCGCGTCGGAAACGCGATTGTCTTTCAGCGCCATCTGCCCGAAATGACGGGAAAGAAGGACAGCGAAAGGACGTCACTCCAGATGGACAGCTTCACCCTGCGCGTCACCTGCGAATCCACCCGCGGGATCGTCGCGGCCATCTCGGGCTTTCTGGCCCGCCACGACTGCAACATCACCGACAGCGCGCAGTTCGACGATGCCGAGACGGGGCGCTTCTTCATGCGCGTCAGCTTCCGCTCCGAAGGGGCTGCCGGGCTGGACGAGCTGCGCGACGATTTCGCCCCCATCGCCGAGCAGTTCGGCATGCAGGCCGATTTCCACGACCAGGCGCGCAAGCCGAAGGTGGTCATCATGGTCAGCCGCTTCGGGCATTGCCTGAACGACCTGCTGTATCGCTGGCGGATCGGGGCGCTGCCGATCGACATCGTCGCGGTGATCAGCAACCACATGGATTACCAGAAGCTGGTCGTGAACCACGACATCCCCTTCCACTGCATCAAGGTGACGAAGGAGAACAAGCCCGAGGCCGAGGCCCAGCAGATGCGCATCGTCGAGGAGACGGGCGCCGAGCTGGTCGTGCTGGCGCGCTACATGCAGGTGCTGTCCGATCAGATGTGCCGCAAGATGTCGGGGCGGATCATCAACATCCACCATTCGTTCCTGCCCAGCTTCAAGGGGGCGAATCCCTACAAGCAGGCCTACGAGCGTGGCGTGAAGCTGATCGGCGCGACCAGCCACTATGTCACTGCCGACCTGGACGAAGGCCCGATCATCGAACAGGACACCGTCCGCGTCACCCACGCCCAGTCGCCCGGCGACTATGTCAGCCTTGGCCGCGACGTCGAGGCGCAGGTGCTGGCCCGCGCCATCCACGCCCATATCCACGGGCGGGTCTTCCTGAACGGCGACAAGACCGTGGTCTTCCCGCCCTCGCCCGGGAGCTATGCCAGCGAACGCATGGGCTGATCGTCCAGCAGCCTGGCCGCATGGCGATCCGCAAGGGGCGCGATGCGGTCATGGACGGGGGTGCGCGCGCAGATTTCCCACCACAGGCGGTAATAGGGCAGGTCCTGCGCCTTGATGGTCTGCGTGGCGTTCAGGGGCATGCCGGGGCGGTTCAGCGTGGCGATGCGGTCCAGGATCAGCCTTTCCTGCCGTTCGTTCAGGCGCAGGTGGAAGGGTTTGGCGATGCGCCCGGCGAAATGCGCCATCGCGGGGCGGAACATGCCCGGCGGTGCCATGTGGAAGCGTAGGTTGTAGCGGTCATGCGCGCGGGCATAGTCGCTGCCATGCGTCATCGAGAACAGCCCCTGGTCCCCGAAGGGCATGTCGGTCCGTTCCGCGATTATCCGCGCCATGTCCAGATAGGGGGCCAGCCCGCGATCCTCGCGCCGCATGCGCGCAAGATTCAGCACCATCGCCCCGCTGTTGATCAGCCCGTGCCCGATGCGGCGGGTGCGTGCCATCGCCCTGGGCGCAAGGTCGGCCTCGGTCACGGGGCGGACGAGCAGCGGGGGCCTGAAGGGCAGTTCCCGGCAGGCCGCGAGCATCCGCCCCAGCAGCGGCTGGTTCAGGAAGGGCACGAGGTCGTCCATAACGATCACGTCCAGCGGATCGAGATAGATCACGCGGTCCAGATCGGCGGGCAGGTATTCATGCGCCAGGTACCACAGGAAACGCGCGCCGAAGGGCTTCTGCCCCAGCTTGCTCAGCTCGGCGAATTCCTGGTGCAGGGTGACATGGACGACATGCAGGTCCAGATTGGGAAGCCCCGCGCAGAACCGCTCGATCCCCGCGATCTGTTCGGGGCCCAGATGCAGGTGGAACAGCCAGAAGCGGATCCGGTCGCGCGGGTGGCTGTCGCACAGCGATTGCAGCATGACCTGCACCACGTCCGCATCCCTGCCCCCGACCGAGGTCATCACGTCCAGCGTGACCGGCGCGCGCCTGCGCCTGCGCCCGATCGTCTCGATCGCGAATGTCCACGGGCTGGGCGCCCTGCGATAGACCGGCAACAGAAGCGGGCCGGGGTCGGGGAATCTCATGATGTCCTGCGGGATGAGGGTGGTCCGGTAACGGTTCCGTCATCATGCACATGATGCAGGCAGGCGTGCAAGGCATGTGAGGGGGCGCCCCGCCGCGGGGGCGGGGCGCCTGTCGTCTTACTGCGGGATCTGGGCGGTGATGCCCTCGACATAGAAGTTCATCGACTGCAGATCCTCGTCCGAGGCGGTCTCGCCCTCGGCCAGCCAGGCGGTGCCGTCGGCCTTGTTCAGCGGGCCGGTGAAGGGGTGGTATTCACCCGCGCCGATCGCGTCGCGCAGGGCCTCGGCCTCGGCCTTGACCTCGGCGGGGACGGCCTCGGTGATCTCGCCGATCTCGACCTCTCCGTCGCCGATGCCGGCCCAGGTGGCCTTGCTTTCCCAGGTGCCGTCAAGCACCTCGCCCACTCGCTCGACATAATAGGGCGCCCAGTTGTCGATGATGGACGCCACGCGGGGGCTGGGGGCGAAGGCCGCCATGTCGCTGGCCTGGCCGAAGCCGATGGCACCTGCTTCTTGCGCCTTGGCAAGCGGTGCGGTGGAATCGGTGTGCTGCAGGATCACGTCCACGCCTTCGGCCAGCAGGGCGGCGGCGGCGTCGGCCTCTTTCGCCGGATCGAACCAGCTATAGGCCCAGACGACCTTCATCTCGACATCCGGGTTCACCTTCTGGGCGTGGATGAAGGACGAGTTGATGCCCTGGATCACCTCGGGGATCGGGAAGGACCCGATATAGCCGATCTTGTTCGACTCCGTCATCCGGCCCGCGATGGTGCCGATGACCGCACGACCCTCGTAGAAGCGGGCGTCATAGGTCGCGACGTTGTCGGCACGCTTGTAGCCGGTCGCGTGTTCGAACTTCACGTCCGGGAACTTCGCGGCGACGTTGATGGTCGGGTCCATGAAGCCGAAGCTGGTCGCGAAGATCAGCTTGTTGCCCGCCAGCGCCAGCTGGGTCAGCGCGCGTTCGGCATCGGCGCCTTCCGGCACGCTTTCGATGAAGGTGGTTTCCACGCGGTCGCCGTATTCGGCCTCGACCGCCTGGCGGCCCAGGTCGTGCTGATAGGTCCAGCCGCCGTCGCCGACCGGGCCGACATAGATGAAGCCGACCTTCAGCGGCTCGTCCTGGGCCATGGCGGGCGCGGCGATCAGGGCCGAAAGCGCGGCGGCGCCGGCGAGAAGTGTTCTGCGTTTCATGTCTACCCTCTCTGATGGACGGCTGCGTTCAGCGCAGCGCGTGGAAGTTCTGGCCGAGCGATCCGGGCGCGGCGGCCCCTGCACGGCGGCTGTATTTCTGCCGACCCGAGATCAGCACGAGGACGATGATCGTGGCAAGATAGGGCGCCATCGACAGAAGCTGCACGGGCACGTTCACCCCCGCCGCCTGCAGCCGCAGCTGCAGCACCGTCACTCCGCCGAACAGCCACGCCCCCGCCAGCACGCCGACTGCCGTCCAGTTGGAAAAGACGACGATGGCCAGCGCGATCCAGCCCGCGCCCGCGGTCATCCCCTCGGTCCATTGCAGCACCGTCGCGATCGAGATGAACGCCCCGCCGATCCCGGCCATCGCGCCGCCGAAGGCTATGGCCGCCAGCCGCGTCAGCCGCACGTCATAGCCCAGGGCGTGGGCGGCCTCGTGGTTCTCGCCCACGCCGCGCAGGATCAGGCCGCGCCGCGACCGGGTCAGGAACCACCAGATCGCGGGCACCGCCAGAAGGCCCAGCCAGACGATCCAGTTGATGCCCAGGGGGCCTGCGGGCATAGGGGGCGCCTTCACCCCCTCGAACGGCTTGCCGAACATGGCGGCAAGGCCCAGCCCGAACAGTGTCAGCGCAAGGCCGGATGCGACCTGGTTGGCCAGGAACGCCTGCGTCAGCGCCGCGAACAGGGTCGATATGGCAGCCCCCGCGACGGCGGCGGCGACGAAGCCCGCAAAGGGGTTGCCCGTCGCATGCGCGACCGCGAAGCCCGCCAGCGCGCCGGTGATCATCATCCCCTCGACGCCCAGGTTCAGGACGCCAGCGCGTTCGACGACCAGCTCGCCCAGGGCGGCGAACAGGATCGGGGTCGAAGCCGACAGCAGCAGCAGGAAGACCGAAAGCGGATCGATCATGCGCGCACCCTCCGGACGATGCGGAACCGGGTCAGGATGTCGAAGCCCAGCAGGAAGAACAGCAGCATCCCCTGGAAGACCTGCACGGATGCGGCGGGCAGCTGCATGGTCAGCTGCGCCAGTTCGCCCCCGATATAGGTCAGCGCCAGCAGCAGCCCCGCCAGCAGGATGCCGACCGGATGCAGCCGTCCAAGGAACGCCACGATGATCGCGGTGAAGCCGTAGCCAACGCCCAGCTTGTCGGTGACCTGGCCCGCGGGGCCCGCGACCTCGAACAGGCCCGCCGCACCGGCCAGCGCGCCCGACAGCCCCAGGCAGAAGGCCACCAGCACCTGCGGACGCACGCCCGCGAAACGCGCGGCACGGGGCGCGGTGCCCGCCGCGCGGATGTGGAAGCCGCGGATGTGGCGGCTCATCAGCACCCATGTCGCGACGACGGCGGCAAGCGCCGCGAAGACGCCCCAATGCGCGCCGGTATTCGCGAACAGCTCCGGGTTCGAGGCCGAGGGGTATTGCTGCAGGTTGCGCGAACCGGGGAAGCCGAAGCCCTCGGGGTTCTTCATCGGGCCGAAGGCCATCCATGCCGCCACGCGCTGGGCGACATAGACCAGCATCAGCGACACGAGGATCTCGGACGCGCCGAACCAGTTGCGCAGCAGGGCGGGGATCATGCCCCAGGCCCAGCCGCCCGCCAGCCCCGCCAGCACCATCGCCGGAAAGATCCAGAACGCATCCAGCGGATGGAGCGCAAGCGCCACGCCCGCGCCGGTGATCCCGCCGATGATGTATTGACCCTCGGCGCCGATGTTCCAGATGCCGGCGCGGAAACCCACGGCCAGCCCCGACGCGATCAGGATCAGCGGCGCGGCCTTCACCAGCAGCTGCGGGCGGGAATAGGACGCGGCCATGCCGAACAGCGGATCCCAGAAGATCGTGCGGATCGCGGCGACCGGATCGTGGCCCAGCAGCGCGAACAGCAACCCGCCCGTCAGCATGGTGGCCAGCACGGCAAGGACGGGCGTCGCGACCTGCCACAGGCCGGATGCGCCCGTGCGCGGAACAAGCTGGATCATATGCGAGCCTCCTCCATCCCGTGTGCGCCGCCCAGCATCAGGCCGATGCGTTCGAGGGTCAGCCCCTCGGTCGGGACCGGATCGGACAGGCGGCCCTCGTTCAGGGCGCAGAAACGGTCGGACAGCTCCAGGATCTCGTCCAGGTCCTGGCTGATGACGATGACGCCCGCGCCCGATCGCGCAAGATCCAGCAGCGACTGGCGCACGGCGGCGGCAGCGCCCGCATCGACGCCCCATGTGGGCTGGTTCACGACCAGCACGCGCGGGTCCTGCAGGACCTCGCGGCCGATGACGAATTTCTGCAGGTTGCCGCCCGACAGCGCCTTGGCGGCGGTGCCGGGACCGGGGGTGCGCACGTCGAAGGTGGCGATCACGGCCTGCGCGAAATCGCGCGCGGCGTCATGGTCGATCAGCCCGCGCCGGACCAGCGACTTGCGGTCGCCCGCGGTCAGCAGCGTGTTCTCGGTCAGGCTGAAATCGGGCACGGCGGCATGGCCCAGCCGGTCCTCGGGGGCGGCCAGAAGGCCCGCGCGGCGGCGGGCGGCGGGACCGGCCTGCGACAGGTCGGCGCCCTCGACACTCAGGGTGCCGGGGGTCGACGGCATCTCGCCCGACAGGGCCGCCAGCAATTCCTCTTGTCCGTTGCCCGCGACGCCGCCGATGCCCAGGATCTCGCCCGCGCGAAGCGACAGGGACACGGATTTGAGGGCCACGCCCTCGGCCGTGGGGGCGGGCAGGGACAGGTCGCGCAGGTCCAGCAGCGTCTCGCCCGCGTTGCGGCCCGAGCGGTCGACGGCGCGCATCTCTCCTCCGACCATCATGGCGGCAAGCTGGTTGGCGGAATGGTCGCGCGGGTTGCAGCTGTCCACCACGCGTCCATGGCGCAGGATCGTGGCGCGGTCGCAATGGGCGCGGATCTCTTCCAGCTTGTGGCTGATATAGAGGATCGCCGTCCCCTGCGCCGCCAGCTTGCGCAGGGTCGCGAACAGCAGCTCGGCCTCTTGCGGGGTCAGCACGCTGGTGGGTTCGTCCATGATCAGCAGGCGCGGGTTCTGCAGCAGGCAGCGGATGATCTCGACCCGCTGGCGTTCGCCTGCCGACAGGGTGACCACGCGACGCGCGGGGTTCAGCGGCAGGCCGAATTCGTGGCTGACCTTGGTGATCCGGTCGGCCAGCTCGCGCCGGGGGGGCGGGTTCTCCATCCCCAGGGCGATGTTCTCGGCCACTGTCAGCGCGTCGAACAGGCTGAAATGCTGGAACACCATCGCCACGCCCGCCGCACGGGCCGCGCGCGGGTCGGACGGTTCGTGCGGGCGGTCCAGCAGCGTCATGTGCCCGTCATCGGGCCGCACGAGGCCATAGATCATCTTGACCAGCGTGGATTTCCCGGCGCCGTTCTCGCCCAGCAGGGCGTGGATCTCGCCTTTGGCGATCTCGAAGGAAACGTCGTCATTCGCGCGCACACCGGGATAGGTCTTGCCGACCCCATCTGCGCGAAACACCGTGGCGCTGTCCAAATTCACCTTCCCCTGTCGAGCCTTGCGAGAAACCCGGCCTGCTTAGACCGCAAATCGCGGGGCTGGCAATTGCGCTGTTTGGTCAGGCTGCGATACTGTTGCAATCATGGCCGCAAAATCCCCCCGATTCATCCATCTTCGCACACATTCCGAGCATTCCCTGCTGGAAGGTGCCATTCCTGTCGGCAAAATGCCCGCAATTGCCGCCGAAATGGGCATGCCGGCCGTCGCGCTGACAGATACGAACAACATGTTCGCCGCGCTGGAATTCAGCGTGAAGGCCAAGGACAAGGGTGTGCAGCCCATCATCGGCTGCCAGGTGACGGTGCAGGCCGACGCGACGGGGCCGGTCGTGCTTCTGGCGCAGAACCGCGCGGGCTGGATGAACCTGATGGCGCTGTCCTCGTGCATCTACCTGCGCGAAGGGGGCGCGTTGCCGCATGTGACCCTGGACGAGCTGTGCGCGCGGGCCGAGGGGTTGATCTGCCTGACGGGCGGGGCGCTCGGGCCGCTTGGCCAGCTGATCGCGCAGGGGCAGGGCGACAAGGCCGCCGCGCTGACGACCCGGCTGGCGGATGCCTTCGGCGACCGGCTCTATGTCGAACTGCAGCGCCACCCGTCCGAGAACGGCACCCTGATGCCCGCGGAATCCGCCAGCGAGGCAGGCCTGATCGAGCTGGCCTATGCCCGCGACCTGCCGCTGGTCGCCACGAACGACGTCTATTTCCCCAAGCCCGCCATGTACGAGGCGCATGACGCGCTGATCTGCATCGCCGAGAAGGCCTATGTCGATCAGCCCCAGCCGCGCCGCCGCCTGACGTCGCAGCACTATTTCAAGTCCCCCGAGGAGATGGCGGTCCTGTTCGCCGACCTGCCCGAGGCGCTGGAGAACACGGTCGAGATCGCCCGCCGCTGCGCCTTCGCGGTCAGCAAGCACGCCCCCATCCTGCCGAAATTCGCCGATGACGAGGTGGCCGAACTGCGCCGCCAGGCGAACGAGGGGCTTCAGGCCCGCCTGAAGGTCATCCCCCATGCCGTCACCCCCGAGGAATACCAGCAGCGCCTGGATTTCGAGCTGAACATCATCGAGCAGATGGGCTTTCCCGGCTATTTCCTGATCGTCGCGGATTTCATCGGCTGGGCCAAGGATCACGACATCCCCGTCGGGCCGGGGCGCGGTTCGGGGGCGGGCAGCCTCGTGGCCTATGCGCTGACGATCACGGACCTCGATCCGCTGCGATATTCGCTGCTGTTCGAACGCTTCCTGAACCCCGAACGCGTGTCGATGCCCGACTTCGACATCGACTTCTGCATGGACCGCCGCGAAGAGGTGATCCGCTACGTGCAGGAGAAATACGGCAAGGAGAAGGTCGGCCAGATCATCACCTTCGGCGCGCTGCTGTCCAAGGCCGCAGTGCGCGATGTGGGCCGCGTGCTGCAGCTGCCCTTCGGCCAGGTGGACCGCCTGTCCAAGATGATCCCGGTCGAGGGCGTGAAGCCCGTCAGCATCACCAAGGCCCGCGCCGAGGAACCGCGCCTGCGCGAGGCCGCGCGTGAGGAGGTCGTGGGCCGTCTCTTGGATTACGCCGAGCAGCTGGAGGGGCTGTACCGCAACGCCTCGACCCACGCGGCGGGGGTGGTGATCGGGGACAGGCCGCTGGACCAGCTGGTCCCGCTGTATCGCGATCCGGCATCCGACATGCCCGCGACGCAGTTCAACATGAAGTGGGTCGAGCAGGCCGGCCTGGTGAAGTTCGACTTCCTCGGCCTCAAGACGCTGACGGTCATCCAGAACGCGGTCGATCTGATCAACGGTGCGGGCCGCCCCCTGCATGTCGATGCCGAGGGCCGAGAGCTGTACCAGCCCCCCGCCGGGACCGAGAACCAGATCAACACCATCCCGCTGGACGACAAGGCCAGCTATGACCTGTTCGCCAGCGCCCGCACCGTCGCGGTGTTCCAGGTGGAATCCAGCGGCATGATGGACGCGCTGCGCCGCATGCGCCCGACCTGCATCGAGGATATCGTGGCGCTGGTCGCGCTGTACCGCCCCGGCCCGATGGAGAACATCCCCGTCTATTGCGACGTGAAGAACGGCGCGCGGGAACTGGAATCCATCCATCCCAGCATCGACCACATCCTGGCGGAAACGCAGGGCATCATCGTCTACCAGGAACAGGTGATGCAGATCGCCCAGGTCATGGCGGGATATTCGCTTGGCGGCGCCGACCTGCTGCGCCGCGCGATGGGCAAGAAGATCGCCGCCGAGATGGCCAAGGAGCGTCCGAAATTCATCAAGGGCAGCGTCGAGAACGGCGTGTCGGAAAAGAAGGCGGGCGAGGTCTTCGACCTGCTGGAGAAGTTCGCGAATTACGGCTTCAACAAGTCGCACGCGGCGGCCTATGCGGTCGTCAGCTATCAGACGGCATGGCTGAAGGCGAACCATCCGGTCGAATTCATGGCCGCGGTGATGAACTGCGACATCCACCTGACCGACAAGCTGGCGATCTACAAGCGCGAATGCGACCGCATGGGGATCGAGATCGTGCCGCCCTGCGTCAACCGCTCGGCCCCGACCTTCACCACGGGCAAGGGGCGCATCTTCTATGCCCTTGGCGCGCTGAAGGGCGTGGGGATCGAGGCGATGCGCCTGATTCACGAGGCGCGCGGCGACCGGCCCTTCAGCGACATCAACGATTTCGCCCGTCGCGTGGACATGAAGCGCGTGGGCAAGCGCCCGTTGGAGATGCTGGCGCGCGCAGGCGCGTTCGACCTGCTGGACGACAACCGCGCACGGGTGCTGAAATCGCTTGACGGGCTGGTCGCGTGGTCGGCCGCCGTGCAGGAACAGGCGGCCTCGAACCAGTCCTCGCTGTTCGGTGGGGGCGAGGATCTGCCGCCGCCGCGCCCGGCCATCGCGCAGGTCTGGCTGCCGACCGAGAAGCTGGGCGAGGAACACAAGGCCGTCGGCTTCTACCTGTCGGGCCACCCACTGGACGATTACCAGACCGCGCTGCGTCGCAAGAAGGTCCAGACCCTGGCCGAGATTTCCGCAGAGGCCGCGGGCGGCCCCATGGTCGCCTTCATCGCGGGCACCGTTGCCGCCCGGATGGAGCGCAAATCGGCCAAGGGCACGCAATACGCCTTCGTCAGCCTGTCCGATCCGACCGGGCTATATGAGGTCACGCTGTTCTCGGACCTGCTGAACGCATCGCGAGAGCGGTTGGAATCGGGGATGAACGTGGTCCTGCAGGTCAAGGTCGAGCCCTCGGGGGAACAGGTGAAGATGCTGGCCAACAGCGTCGCCAGCCTCGAGGATTTCGTCGCGGATGCGGGGGCAGGGTCCTTGGCGGTCGAGATCCAGGGCGTCGACACGGTCGGTCGCCTGGCCGAGACCCTTGGCCGCATCCAGGCCGAGCTGGTCGCCCCGTCGCGCGCACGCGGTCCGGTGCGCCTGCGCATCCGCGAGGGCGACGAGCTGATCGAGATCGAGGTCGCGAACGACGCGCCCCTGACCACGCCCGCCCGCCAGGCGCTGCGTGCGGTTCCGGGCGTGCTGGACGTGATCGAGGAATAGTGCGCGGCCGTTTCTTCTGGTCAGATGTTCCCGCTTCGTGCTAGCCATCGGAAAAAAGGGGGCAGCATGAAGGTCTTGGGCATCGATCCCGGTTTGCGGAACATGGGCTGGGGCGTGATCGAGGTGGACGGCCCGCGCATCCGCCATGTCGCGAACGGATGCGTGCATTCGGACGGGGCGCTGGACCTGGGCCCGCGCCTGTCCACGCTGTTCCGTGGCCTGTGCGAGGTGATCCGCATCCACGCACCCGACGCCGCCGCGGTCGAGCAGACATTCGTGAACAAGGACGCGACCGGCACGCTGAAGCTGGGCCAGGCACGCGGCGTGGCGCTTCTGGCCCCCGCCGAGGCCGGGCTGGAGATCGGCGAATACGCCCCGAACGCGGTCAAGAAGACCGTCGTCGGCGTGGGTCATGCTGGCAAGGAACAGGTGCAGCACATGATCCGCGTGCAATTGCCGGGCGTGGTCTTCGACAACCCCGATGCGGCCGACGCGCTGGCGATCGCGATCTGCCACGCGCGGCATCTGCAGGGGCGGAACCTGCGCGCGGTGACGGCCAAGCGGGGTGCGGCATGATCGGGCGCATCGCGGGCGTGATCCTGCACCGCGCGAACGATCACGTGCTGATCGACGTGCGCGGCGTGGGCTATATCGTCCATGTCAGCGAGAGGACGGCGGCGGGGCTGCCGCCCGTGGGCCAGGCGGCCGCCCTCTATACCGAACTGATGGTGCGCGAGGACCTGCTGCAGCTGTTCGGTTTCCCGACCATGCTGGAAAAGGAATGGCACCGGCTGCTGACCTCGGTCCAGGGGGTGGGCGCGAAGGTGTCGCTGGCGATCCTGGGGACGCTCGGGGCCGAGGGGCTGTCGCGGGCGATTGCGCTTGGGGACTGGGCGTCGGTGCGCAAGGCGAACGGCGTGGGGCCGAAGCTCGCGCAGCGGATCGTGCTGGAGCTGAAGGACAAGGCGCCCTCGGTCATGGCGCTTGGGGGATCGTTGACGGTCGATGCGGGCGATGTGCTTGGCGGGGCGGATGCGGTCGAGACGGGCATCGAGCCCGTCGCGACCGCCGCCTCGGCGCCGGGCTCGATGCCCGGCACCGAGGCGCGCCCCCCGCGCAAACCTGCGCAGGACAGCGGGCAGGCCATGGCCGATGCGCTGTCGGCGCTGTCGAACCTGGGCTATGGTCCCTCCGAGGCGGCCAGCGCCGTGGCCGAGGCGCAGGCTGCGGAACCCGCGGCTGCGACGCCCGCGTTGATCCGCGCGGCGCTGCGGCTTCTGGCGCCCAAGGACTGATCAGGGGGGCTGGCGATGGCTGGGAATATGAAGGTCTTCATGCTGATGGCCGCGCTGACGGCGCTGGTCATGGGGCTTGGCTGGATGATGGGCGGGCAGGGCGGCGCGATACTTGCCCTGCTGATCGCGGGGGGCATGAACTTCTTCGCCTTCTGGAACAGCGACAAGATGGTCCTGCGCCAGCAGGGCGCGGTCGAGCTGTCGCCCCAGCAGGGCGCGGACCTGTACCGGATGACCGCCGACCTGGCCCGCCGCGCCGATCTGCCCATGCCCAAGCTGTACCTTCTGCCGACCGAGCAGCCGAACGCCTTCGCGACCGGACGCAATCCGCAGAACGCCGCCGTCGCCGTCACCCAAGGCCTGCTGAACGCGCTGGACCGGGACGAGATCGCCGGCGTGATCGCGCATGAGCTGGCCCATATCAAGCATCGCGACACGCTGACCATGACCGTCACCGCGACCATGGCGGGTGCCATCGCGATGATGGGCAACATGATGCTGTTCACCGGAAACCGCGAGGGACGCGGCGGCACGCTTGGCGCGATCGTCGCCATGATCGTGGCCCCCATGGCCGCGATGCTGGTGCAGATGGCGATCTCTCGTGCCCGGGAATACGAGGCCGACGCGATGGGCGCGCAGATCTGCGGCAACCCGCGCGCGCTGGCCACGGCGCTGGCCTCGATCGCGCGGGCGGCGGGGCGCAGCGTCAACGTCCCGGCCGAGCGCAACCCGGCCGCGGCCTCGATGTTCATCATCAACCCCCTGCACGCGCTGCGCGCCGACAAGCTGTTCGCCACTCATCCCCCGACCGAGGAACGCATCGCCCGCCTGATGGCGATGCAGCCGGCGCGTCCCGAACCGCAGACCGCCAGCCGCATCCCGCGCAGCGGTGGCGATGACCGCAACGACGGCCCCTGGGGGCATGCATGAGCCAACCTGACCCCGTCCTCCGCGCCGACAAGATGGAGAGCGACGCCGAGGATCGCGCCCTTCGCCCGCAGAACCTGTCCGAATTCGTGGGGCAGGCCGAGGCGCGCGCCAACCTCAAGGTCTTCATCGAAAGCGCGAAGATGCGCGGCAAGGCGATGGACCACACGCTGTTCTTCGGTCCGCCCGGCTTGGGCAAGACCACGCTGGCGCAGATCATGGCGCGCGAGCTGGGCGTGAACTTCCGCATGACCTCGGGGCCGGTGATCGCGCGGGCGGGCGACCTGGCCGCGATCCTGACCAATCTCGAAGCCCGCGACGTCCTGTTCATCGACGAGATCCACCGCATGAACCCCGCGGTCGAGGAAGTCCTCTATCCCGCGATGGAGGATTTCGAGCTGGACCTGGTCATCGGCGAGGGGCCTGCCGCCCGCACGGTCCGCATCGAGTTGCAGCCCTTCACCCTGGTCGGCGCGACGACGCGCCTGGGCCTGCTGACGACGCCCCTGCGCGACCGTTTCGGCATCCCGACCCGCCTGCAATTCTACGAGATCCCCGAGCTGGACCAGATCGTCCAGCGCGGCGCGCGCATGCTGGGCGTGCCTGCCGAGCCGGAGGGCACCTGGGAGATCGCCCGCCGCTCTCGCGGGACCCCGCGTATCGCGGGTCGCCTGCTGCGCCGCGTGGTCGATTTCGCGCTGGTCGAGGGCGATGGCCGCCTCACGCGCGAGATTGCGGACATGGCGCTGACGCGGCTGGGGGTGGACGATCTGGGCCTGGACGGGGCTGACCGGCGATACATCTCGTTGATGGCCGAGCATTACGGCGGCGGGCCGGTCGGGGTGGAAACCCTGTCCGCGGCCCTGTCCGAAAGCCGCGACGCGATCGAGGAGGTGATCGAGCCCTACCTGCTGCAGCAGGGGCTGATCGCGCGCACCCCGCGCGGACGGCAGCTGGCACCGCGCGCATGGCGGCACCTGGGCCTCGATGCGCCGCAGCCGCAGGGGCAGCAAACGCTGTTCGACGGCTGACCCATGGCACATGACCTGAGCATCCGCGTCTATTACGAGGATACCGACCTTGCCGGTATCGTCTACTATGCCAACTATCTGAAATTCATCGAAAGGGGGCGCAGCGAATGGCTGCGCGACCTTGGCATCGACCAGCTGGCGCTGAAGCGGGACGGCCTCGTCTTCGCCGTGCGCCGGGTCGAGGCCGATTACCTGCGCCCCGCGATCTTCGACGACCTGTTGACGGTGCGCACCGAACTGGCGGAACATTCGCCTGCGCGCATCGCCGTCGATCAGCAGGTGATCCGCGACGGGCAGGTCCTGTTCCGCGCCCGCGTCGTCATCGCCTGCCTGAACGCCGACGGCCGTCCGGCCCGGCTGCCCGCGACGCTGCTCGCGCGGCTGGGGGGCTGAGGCAAAAGCGGCACATCGCGGGCGGATCGCGCGGCGGGTGACGCCATTGTGTTGCGGCGGGGGATGAAACCTGCCCTAGGAACGCGCTAGAAACCGCGCGACACCGGGCCGCATCCGCGCCGCCCGGTCCCTGACGATGAGGCAGTGACTATGGAACCCATTCAGGCCGCCGAGGCCATCGATTTTTCGGTCGTGGCGCTGTTCATGCGCGCATCCCTGACCGTGCAGGTGGTGATGATCGTGCTGATCGTCGCATCCGTCTGGGCATGGGCCATCATCATCCAGAAGTTCCTGGCCTTCGCCCGCGCCCGCCGCGAGGCGTCGAAATTCGACCGCTCGTTCTGGTCGGGCGAGCCGTTGGACGACCTGTACGACCAGCTGGGCGACCGCCCGCGCGGCGCCTCGGAACGGATATTCGCCGCCGGCATGACCGAATGGCGCCGCAGCCACCGCGACGACGGACGCCTGATCCCCGGCGGCATCGCCCGGATCGACCGCGCCATGAACGTCGCCATCCACCGCGAGGAGAACCGCCTGTTCCGCGGGCTGTCCTTCCTTGCGACCGTCGGTTCCACCGCGCCGTTCATCGGCCTGTTCGGGACGGTCTGGGGCATCAAGACCGCGTTCGAGGGGATCGCCCTGTCGCAGGACACCAGCCTTGCCGTCGTGGCCCCCGGCATCGCCGAGGCGCTTCTGGCGACCGCCCTGGGTCTTGTAGCGGCCATTCCCGCCGTCGTCTTCTACAACAAGCTGTCGGGCGACGCGGAACGCATCACCGGCAACTGGGAACAGTTCTCGGACGAGTTCTCGACCCTTCTGTCGCGCCAGATGGACGAGGTGTGATCCATGGCCGGTCAGATGGTCAAGCGGGTTCGCAGCAAGGGACGCAGGCGCAACCTGCCCATGTCCGAGATCAACGTGACGCCCTTCGTGGACGTCATGCTGGTGCTTCTGGTGATCTTCATGGTCGCCGCGCCGCTGATGACGGCGGGCGTGCCGCTGGACCTGCCCGAGACCGCCGCGAACGCCGTCCCGACCGAGCAGGAGGAACCTCTGGTCATCTCGATCCCCGCCGAGGGGCAGATGAGCGTGATGGACCGCGCCGTCGGCGATGATGGCCTGGTTCCCGCCCTGCGCGAGGTGCTGGAGACACGCGAATCGGCACGCGTCTACCTGCGGGCCGATGGCGGCATTCCCTATTCCCGCGTGGTGCAGATCATGGGCGCGCTGAACGCCGCCGGCATCACCGACATCGTCCTGGTCACCGAGACCGGCGGCCCCCGGATGGACGGCTGACGATGGCGGATCGCGACGAGAGGATCGGCTGGTGGGTCTCGGGCGGGGTGCATGGCGCGCTGCTGGTGGCGCTGATCCTTGGCGGTGCGCTGTTCCGCCCCCAGCCGGGGCCGGGGACGCGCAGCACGCAGGTCTCGACGATCAGCGGGGCCGAGTTCGAGGCCCTGGCCGCCGCCGCGCGCGGATCGGGCCCCGTGGGCGCCAATGCGACCGATATCGACCAGATGACCGCCCCCTCGGATGCCGAGGCCGAGGCCGAGCGACCGGCCCCCGCGGCGCCGCCCGCGCCCGCCGATGCGGCTGAACTCTCGGCGCCCGATGCATCCGAGCCCGCGCCCGACCTGAGCGATTTCGCCGCGCGCGATCAGGTCGAGGTGGCGACCGATCTGCCCGCGACCGCGACCCCTGCCGCCCCCGAGGCGCTGCCGGATCTGCCTGCCGCGCCCGATGCCCCGCAGGCTGCGGGCACCGCCGCGCCGCCCGCCGCCCCCGTGCCGGACCAGGCCGCCGAACCCGTCGCGCCGCGATCCGCGTTGGCGCTGGAGCGTTCGCGCAACCCGCAGTCGCGCCCTGACGGCCTGGTCGAAGCCTATCGCCGGCGCCAGGCGGAAGCGGCCGAGGCCGCGCGTCAGGAAGCCGTGCGCCAGCAGGCGGCACGGGCAGCCGAGGCCGAGGAACAAGCCCGCGCCGAGGCGCAAGCCATTGCCGAAGCCGAGGCAGAGGCCGCAGCGGCCCGAGAGGCCGAGGCCGCAGAGCGTGCCGAAGCCGCCGCCGCCGCCGAGGCGCGCCAGCAGGCCGAAGAGGAACGCCGTGCAGCCGAAGCTGCCGAGGCCGAGCGCCGCGCCGAAGAAGAACGCCGCGCTGCGGAGGCTGCCGAGGCCGAGCGCCGCGCCGAAGAAGAACGCCGCGCTGCGGAGGCTGCCGAGGCCGAGCGTCGCGTCGAAGAGGAACGTCGCGCTGCGGAAGCTGCCGAGGCCGAGCGTCGCGCCGAAGAGGAACGCCGCGCTGCGGAGGCTGCCGAGGCCGAGCGCCGTGCCGAAGAGGAACGCCGCGCTGCGGAGGCTGCCGAGGCCGAGCGCCGCGCCGAAGAGGAACGCCGCGCTGCGGAAGCTGCCGAGGCCGAGCGTCGCGCCGAAGAGGAACGCCGCGCCGCGGAGGCTGCCGAGGCCGAGCGCCGCGCCGAAGAGGAACGCCGTGCTGCGGAGGCTGCCGAGGCCGAGCGCCGCGCCGAAGAGGAACGCCGTGCCGCGGAGGCCGCCGAGGCCGAGCGTCGTGCCGAAGAGGAACGCCGTGCTGCGGAGGCTGCCGAGGCCGACCGGCAGGCGCTCGAGGATGCGCTGCGCGAGGCGCAGGGCGCGGGCGGGGGCGCCGATGGCACCGACACCGCCTCGGGCGCGGACAGCTTCGGCGACAGCCAGAGCATCGAGGGCGGCAGCGGTGCCTCGGCCGAGATGGACCCGCTGGCCGCGGCGCTGGCCGGTGCCATGTCCGCAGGCTCGGGGACCGAGGATCCGGCCCCGCTGGATCCCGCGCCGAACCAGCTGATCCCCGGCGACATCCGTCCCTCGACGCTGCCCGACCCGTCGCAGCAGGGTTCGCTGCCGCTTGGCGATCCGCTGTCCCTGTCCGAACGCGACGGCCTTCGCATGGCGATCAACCGCTGCTGGAACGAGGGGCGGCTGTCGGTCGAGGCATCGCGGATGACCGTCTCGGTCGGGGTGCGCCTGTCGCCCGAGGGCATACCGGAACCCGGCAGCCTGCGGCTTGCGGGCTATCGCGGCGGGTCCGAGGGTGCCGCGCAGCAGGCATTCGAGGTCGCGGCCAACGCGATCATCGACTGCGGGCGCGCGGGCTATGACCTGCCCATGTCGAAATACGGGCGCTGGCGCGATGTGGTGGTGGATTTCCGCCCCGGCGGGGTCGAGTTCTGACGATGCCCCTTCCGACAATGCCCCCTCCGACAATGCACCGAGATCTTTTGCTTTTCGCCGTCCCAAGGTAATGAGGATTCCATGTTCCGCCGTCTGATCCTTGCCTCGACCTTCCTGACCGCAGCCTCGGCCGCGGTGATGGCCCCCGTGGCACCCGCCCATGCGCAGGACGAACCCCTGCGCATCGAGATCACCGATGGCGTGATCGAACCCATGAGCATCGCGATCCCCGCCTTCCACGGCGACGAGGAGATCGCCGCCAAGGTCCGCCAGGTCGTGGCCGAGGACCTGACCGGAACGGGCCTGTTCTCGGAGATCCCGGCCGAGGCCCAGGTCGCACGGCCCGGAAGCTTTGCCGAGCCGGTCAGCTACGAGGACTGGCGCGCGGTCGATGCCGAGGCGCTGGTGACCGCCGAGGTCCGCCAGATGGGCGAGAACATCTCGGTCCGGTTCCGGCTGTTCAACGTCGTGTCGGGCCAGCCGCAGGGCGACGGGATGCAGTTCGACGCCCGCGCCGGCGACTGGCGCCGCGCCGCCCACAAGATCGCGGACCAGGTCTATGCCCGCCTGACCGGCGAGCGGCCCTATTTCGACAGCCGCGTCGCCTTCGTGCAGGAAACCGGCCCCAAGAACGCCCGCATCAAGCGGATCGGCGTGATGGATTACGACGGCAAGAACACGCTGTGGATGACGAACGGTGCCTCGCTGGTGCTGGCGCCGCGTTTCTCGCCCGACGGGACGAAGATCCTCTATACCAGCTATGACAGCGGCTTCCCGCAGATCCGCCTGCTGGACGTGGCGACGGTGACCTCGCGCGCGCTGACGCAGGATGGGCAGGCGATGTCCTTCTCGCCCAGCTTCGGGCCCAAGGGGCAGTCGATCGTCTACAGCCGCGAACAGGGCGGCAATACCGACATCTGGCTGATGGAGCCCAATACGGGCGCGGGCCGTCCGCTGACGAACGCCCCCTCGATCGAGACCTCGCCCAGCTTCAGCCCCGACGGCCAGCGCATCGTCTTCGAGAGCGACCGTTCCGGCAGCCCGCAGCTGTACATCATGGGCGTCGATGGCGGAGAGCCTGTGCGCATCAGCTTCGGCGACGGGCGCTATGGCAGCCCCGCCTGGTCGCCCAAGGGCGACATGATCGCCTTCACCAAGCAGGTCGGCGACCGCTTCCATATCGGCGTCATGCGCACCGATGGGTCGGGCGAGAAGATGCTGACCGAATCCTTCCTTGACGAGGGTCCGACCTGGGCCCCCAATGGGCGCGTCGTCATGTTCACGCGGGTGACGCCCGGCGGGAATGGCCAGCCGCGCCTGCATTCCGTGGACATCACGGGGCGCAACATGCGTCCCATGAACCTCGATTTCGCCGCCTCGGACCCGTCCTGGGGTCCCCTGATGCAATGAGGACCAGATGATCAACGCCGCGACGAAGCCCGCCCTGCTGATGGCCCTTCTGGGTCTTGCCGCCTGCGCCCAGCCCGCACCGCCGCCCGCGGCGCCGGTGGTGGACCCCTATGCCAATACCGGCGGAGGGGCGGTCTTCCAGGGCAATGTCGCCGGCGGCAACCTGGGAAGCGAGGCCACGCCCGAGCATTTCAGGTCGCAGGTGGGCGACACGGTGCTGTTCGCGGCCGATCAGACGACGCTGGACGCCGATGCCCGCGCGATCTTGGCGCGTCAGGCGCAGTGGCTGAACAGCCACGGGTCCTTCCAGGCGGTGATCCAGGGCCATGCCGAGGAAACCGGCACGCGCGAATACAACCTTGCGCTTGGGGCGCGGCGTGCCAGCGCGGTGCAGGAATACCTGGTGGCCGAGGGCGTGTCGCCCGGTCGCATCCGCACGCTGTCCTTCGGCAAGGAACGCCCCGCCGAGACCTGCTCGGACGAAAGCTGCTGGTCGCGCAACCGTCGCGCCGTCACCGTGGTCAGCGAAGCAGGCCCCGGCGCATGATCCGCAAGGCCGCGCTGACCCTGTTCCTTGCGCTTGGCGCACCCGCGCTGGCGCAGACCGCGCCGGACCCTGCCACGCTGGCCGATCTGCGGGCCGAACTGACGCAATTGCAGGGCAACCTGACCTCGCTTCGGGCGGAACTGGTCGCGTCGGGCGCTGCGGGCATCCGCGCCGCGGGCGGGGCCTCGGCCATCGACCGGATGAACGCGATGGAGGCGCAGCTGCGCCGCCTGACGAACCAGGCCGAGCAGTTGCAGAACCGCGTCGGACGCATCGCGGCGGACAATGAACGCCGCCTGTCCGACATGGAATTCCGCCTGTGCGAGATGGAGCAGGGCTGCGATCTGTCCAGGCTGACCATGCAGGGGGGCGCGGGCGGTCTTGCGCCCGAACTGCTGCCCGCCGACCCGGCCGAGCGTCCCTCGCAGGCACCCGCCTCGACCGAGGCCGAGCGCAGCGATTTCGACGCCGCCGAGGCCGCGCTGACCGAAGGCGATCACCTGCGCGCCGCCGAGATGTTCGGCGCGGTCGCCGAAAACCACGCGGGCGGCCCCCTGACCGCCGAGGCACTGTTCCGTCGCGGGCAGGCGCTGGAGCTGGCGGGCCAGCCCCGCGATGCGGCTGCCGCGTGGCTCGAGGGGTTTGCCGCCGATCCCGACGGATCGCGTGCGGGCGCCAGTCTGCTGGGCATCGCCCGCATGATCGAGGCCGAGGGCGACCGCACCGCGTCCTGCCTGTACCTGGCCGAGATCCCGGCCCGTTTCCCCGGATCGCCCGAAAGCGCCACCGCGGTCGCCAGCGCGGAACGGCTGGGCTGCGGCACCGCCGATCTGGGCGCGCTGGACCCGCTTCTCGATCCCTCGCTGGACCCCGAGGCCGCAGCGGACCTGGCCGTGCATGAGTGACGTCGCCGCCCGCATCCGTGCGGCGCTGGACCGGCTGGCTGGGGATCGCCCCGCCCTGGGGCTGGCCGTCTCGGGCGGGGGCGACAGCGTGACGCTGATGCGGGTCGCCGCCGAATGGGCGGGGGGCCGCAAGCTGATGGTGGCGACGGTCGATCACGGCCTGCGCCCCGACAGCGCCGCCGAAGCCGAGCGGACCGCCCGCATGGCCCGCGCCCTGGGCCTGCCCCACGCGATCCTTCAATGGCAACGAGAGACCGAGCTGGGCAACCTCATGGCGCAGGCCCGCGATGCGCGGTTGCGGCTGCTGTCGGCCTGGGCGCGCCGCAACGGGCTGCCGGTCGTGGCACTGGGGCATACCGCCGACGATCTGGCCGAGACGCTGCTGATGCGGCTGGCACGCGGGTCCGGCATCGACGGGCTGGCCGCGATGGCCGAATGGCGCGACGCCTTCGGGATGCGCTGGCTGCGGCCCATGCTGGGCGTCGGCAGGGCCGAGACCCGCGACTGGCTGCGCCTGCAGGGGGCCGACTGGATCGACGATCCGACGAACGAGAACACCGATTACGAACGCGTCCGCACCCGCCGCGCGATCGCGACACTGGGGCTGGATGTCGCGGGGCTGGCCCGCTCGGCCCGCCACATCGCCGAGGCACGCTCGGCCTTGTCGGATTACGCCTCGCTGCTGGCCGAGGGCGCGGAGTTCGACCGGGGCAGCGTGACCCTGCCGCGCCACGTCCTGCGCGACAGTGCCGCCGATATCCGGCGCAGGCTGGTCATCGCGGCCTGCCGTTGGGTGACGGGCGCCGATTACCCGCCGCGCCGCGCCACGCTGCTGCACGCGCTCGAGGCGCTGAGGTCGCAATCGCGCGTGACGCTGGACGGATGCCTGATCAGCCCGACGCATGGGGACCGCATCCGCATCACCCGAGAGGCGGCGGCCGCGCTGCGTGCCATGCCCTCGACCGGGGCGGTCTGGGACCGTCGCTGGCGGATCGAGGGCCTGCCCGAGGGGCATCACGTCGCGGCACTTGGGCCCGCGGGCCTCGAGGGGCGCGACTGGCGCGGCAGCGGGCTGTTGCGGGACGAGGCGGCAGCCTCTCCGGCGCTGTGGCAGGGCGGGCGGCTGGTCGCCGCGCCGCTGCTGCGCCCGCATCCCGGCCTGACCCTGCGCCCGCTTCGGGGCGCGGCAGATTTCCGCAGTCTTGTGAAGGCGCATTGAACCTTCGCCGATAATCCCTATTTTCAGGGCAAACCGCTTTTCCGCCGGAGGAACCCGATTTGGGCAACGCTCGCAACCTCGCCTTCTGGGTGGTCCTGTTCCTGATGATCCTGGCGCTGTTCAACCTGTTCAGCGACGGACCGGGCAACATGAACAGCCGCCAGATCAGCTATTCCGACTTCATCCAGAGGGTCGAGAACGATCAGGTCAGCACCGTGACCATCGACGGCGAGGATCTGACCTTCGCCGGAGCCGACGGTCAGCAATACGCGACCGTCCGCCCGATGGGCGAAGAAATCTCGGACCGGCTGATCGCGCGCGACATCGACGTGCGGGTGGTCAAGCAGCAAAGCTCGGGCTTCATGTCGCTGCTGGGCGTGTGGCTGCCCTTCATCCTGCTGATCGGCGTGTGGATCTTCTTCATGAATCGCATGCAGGGCGGCGGCAAGGGCGGCGCGATGGGCTTCGGCAAGTCGCGCGCCAAGCTGCTGACCGAGAAGCATGGCCGCGTCACCTTCGACGATGTCGCGGGCATCGACGAGGCCAAGGAAGAGCTGGAAGAGATCGTCGAATTCCTGCGCAACCCGCAGAAGTTCAGCCGCCTGGGCGGCAAGATCCCGAAGGGCGCACTGCTGGTCGGCCCTCCGGGCACCGGCAAGACGCTGCTGGCACGCGCCATCGCGGGCGAGGCCGGGGTTCCGTTCTTCACCATCTCGGGTTCGGACTTCGTCGAGATGTTCGTGGGCGTCGGCGCAAGCCGCGTGCGCGACATGTTCGAGCAGGCCAAGAAATCCGCCCCCTGCATCGTCTTCATCGACGAGATCGACGCCGTGGGCCGTGCGCGTGGCGTCGGCATCGGCGGCGGCAATGACGAACGCGAACAGACGCTGAACCAGCTTCTGGTCGAGATGGACGGCTTCGAGGCGAACGAGGGCATCATCATCGTTGCGGCCACCAACCGCAAGGACGTGCTGGACCCCGCGCTGCTGCGCCCGGGCCGCTTCGATCGCCAGATCCACGTGCCAAATCCCGATATCAAGGGCCGCGAGAAGATCCTGTCGGTCCATGCCCGCAAGGTTCCGGTCGGCCCCGATGTCGACCTGCGCCTGATCGCGCGCGGCACGCCCGGCTTCTCGGGGGCCGACCTGATGAACCTGGTCAACGAGGCCGCGCTGACCGCCGCGCGGATCGGGCGCCGCTTCGTCAGCATGGCCGATTTCGAGAATGCGAAGGACAAGGTCATGCTGGGCGTCGAACGCCGCAGCCTGGTCCTGACCCCCGAGCAGAAGGAAAAGACCGCCTATCACGAGGCCGGTCACGCCATCGTCGGGCTGTCGCTGCCGAAATGTGATCCGGTCTACAAGGCGACGATCATCCCGCGCGGCGGCGCCCTGGGCATGGTCGTCAGCCTGCCGGAGATGGACCGTCTGAACTTCCACAAGGACGAGGCCAAGCAGAAGATCACGATGACCATGGCCGGCAAGGCCGCCGAGATCATCAAGTATGGCGAGGAAGGCGTGTCGAACGGTCCTGCGGGCGATATCCAGCAGGCCAGCCAGCTTGCCCGCGCGATGGTCATGCGATGGGGCATGTCCGACAGGGTCGGCGCCGTGGACTATGCCGAGGCGCATGAGGGCTATTCCGGCAATACCGGCGGCTTCTCGGTCTCGGCCTCGACCAAGGAACTGATCGAGCAGGAGGTCCGCGACCTGATCGAGACCGGTTACCAGGAGGCGCGCCAGATCCTGATCGACAAGTCCGAAGAGTTCGAGCGCCTGGCGAAGGGGCTGCTGGAATACGAGACCCTGACGGGCGAAGAGATCGGCAAGATCATCCGCGGCGACTCTCTGGACGGTGACGACGATGATTCGTCGTCCAGCGTGATCCCCTCGGTCACGTCGATCCCGAAGGCAGGGAAGCCCTCACCCGGCGGGGATCCTGCCCCGGCGTGATTTCCGAAGAACCAGAAACCCCGGCGCAGACCGGGGTTTTTTTATGCGTATCGCGAAGAATGGTCGGTGTGGCATGCTGCAGCGTCACTCGACCGGGTCGCGAATTGCGTTGCACATATGCAACTTCATGCGGTTAGCAAAGATTAGTTTTGTCTATGAAGTGTGCCCACAATCATCGCGCGAAAAATGTCTTCATACAATTTATTGCAATATTCGCATGTGTTTACCATTGCGCGTCCTAAGCGTTGAAAACGACGCTTATTCCTTGATCAAGCAGTCAATCAAACCGAGCGGTTCGTTTTCACCTTGAGGTTAATTTTCGCGAGACATATCCTTTAGGTCATACGAAAGCCCGATCCCTCAAAGTTGGTGTTCCGTCATGTCCAAGATCGATCATTCTCCCATGGCTGAAATGCTCTGCTTCGATGTCTATGCGCTGAACCTGGCGTTCGGGCGCATCTACAAGCCGCTTCTGGACCCGCTTGGGGTGACCTATCCCCAGTACCTGGTCCTGATGACGCTGTGGCGCGAAGGCGACCTGGCGGTGGGCGAGATCGGCGCGCATCTGGGGCTCGACAGCAGCACGCTGACGCCGCTTCTGAAGCGCCTGGAGAATGCGGGCCTGGTCCGGCGCCGCCGCGACACCAAGGACGAGCGCCGCGTGATCATCAGCCTGACCGAGGAGGGCCGCAAGCTCGAGACCGAGGAAAGCCGCATCGAGGGCTGCCTGGTCAATGCCGCGCGCATCTCGAACGACGAGAAGCTGGCCATGCAGGAACTGCTGCACAAGCTGACGACGCATCTTCAGGCGGGCATCACCGCCTGAGGCTTGCGATCCGGCGCGCATGGGTGCAAGACACCCATGCCATGACCGAGATCCACGATATCCCCGACATGCCCGCGCTGCGCGCCCGGATCGACGATGTCGACCGGCAGCTCATGGCGCTTTTCGCCCACCGTCACGCGCTGATCGACCGCGCCGCGCAGATCAAGCGCGGCAACGGCTTGCCCGCCCGTATCGACGACCGCGTCGAGGAGGTGGCGATGAACGCCCGGCGCAACGCGGACGCCGCGGGATTGGACCCGGATTTCTACGAGGCCCTGTGGCGGCAGCTGATCGAGGCTGCGATCGCCCAGGAGGATCGTCAGCTGAACAAGGATCGCCCATGACTGCCCAGATCATCGACGGCAAGGCCTTTGCGGCCGGCCTTCGCGCCCGCATCACCACCGAGGTCGCCGCGATGGCCGATCGCGGCATCACCCCCGGCCTTGCGGTCGTGCTGGTGGGCGAGGATCCGGCCAGCCAGGTGTATGTCCGCTCGAAGCACCGTCAGACGGTCGAGGTGGGCATGAACTCGTTCGAGCATCGCCTGCCCGCCGAGACGGACCAGAAGACGCTGCTGGACCTGATCGCGCAGCTGAATGCCGATCCCGCGGTCAACGGGATCCTGGTCCAGCTGCCGCTGCCCGCCCATCTGGATGAGGCGCTGGTGATCAACGCTATCGCCGCCGAGAAGGACGTGGACGGGTTCCACATCCTGAACGTGGGGCGCCTTGCGACCGGCCAGAAGGCGATGGTGCCCTGCACGCCGCTTGGCTGCCTGATGATGCTGCGCGAGCAGCTGGGCAGCCTGTCGGGCAAGAATGCCGTGGTGATCGGACGCAGCAACATCGTGGGCAAGCCGATGGCGCAGCTGCTGCTGCGCGACAGCGCGACCGTGACCATCGCCCATTCGCGCACCGCGGATCTGCCCGCGGTGGTTCGCGCCGCCGATATCGTCGTGGCGGCGGTGGGGCGTCCGAACTTCGTGCAGGGCGACTGGATCAAGCCGGGCGCGACGGTGATCGACGTGGGTATCAACCGCACCGATGACGGTCTGGTGGGCGATGTCGATTTCGCCGCCGCGTCCCAGGTGGCGGGTGCGATCACGCCGGTGCCGGGCGGGGTGGGGCCGATGACGATCGCCTGCCTGCTGGCCAACACGCTGACCGCCACCGCCCGCGCGAACGGCCTGCCCGACCCAGAGGGTCTGACCCCCTAGGCCATCCGCGCCATCAGCCGCAGCGCGTGCGAGGGATCGTCCGCGACCGCAGGCATCACCGGATCATAGGCCGCGCGGATCAGCGCGGCCTTTTGCGCATCGGGCTGGATTTCCTGCGCGAAGGTCAGCATGGATTCCATCGCGATCTTCTCGGCCAGCGCTCCGGGATGCGCATCGGCCAGGGGTCCGCTCATGTCGAAGAAGGCGAAACAGGCGCGGATCGCCCCGGCCTCGTCGAAACGGAAAATGCGGTAGCTGGCAGCGCCTTCGGACGCGAGGCGCGCAGGCAGGTCGGGTTGCCCCGTCAGCCGGTCCAGATCGGGCACGCCCGCAAGGTCGTCCCATCCGCGCGCGAAGAACAGCATCAGGTTCGAGCCGCTTTCGGGATCGGTATCGACCACCGGATGCCCCGCATGGGCAAAGCCCGCCTTCAGCGCGCCGCGCAGGATGTCCAGCGTCTCGTCGGCCAGGCCGAAGGCAACGGGGGCCACGGGGCGTCCCCATCTGGCGCAGCGATAGGTTCCGTCGGCGCGGGTGAAAAGGGCCGCGATCTGATCCGCTGTCATGTTCGTTCCCGGAAATGGAAATGCCGGGGCAGGGCGTCGTGCCCCGCCTCGACAGTGGTGGGTGTCGGTCGTCAGTCGACGATGGTGGCCTCGGTCGCGGCGCGCAGTTCTTCCTCGGTGACGCCATCGGCCAGCTCGACGATCTTCAGGCCGCCCTCGACCACGTCCAGAACGCCCAGGTTGGTGATGATGCGGTTCACCACGCCCTTGCCGGTCAGCGGCAGGGTGCATTCGCGCAACAGCTTGGATTCGCCTGCCTTGTTGGTGTGGTCCATGACGACGATCACGCGCTTGACGCCCGCGACCAGGTCCATCGCGCCGCCCATGCCCTTGATCAGCTTGCCGGGGATCATCCAGTTCGCCAGGTCGCCGTTCTCGGCCACCTCCATCGCGCCCAGGATCGCCGCCGCGATCTTGCCGCCGCGGATCATCCCGAAGCTGGTCGCGCTGTCGAAATAGCTGGTGCGGTCAAGCTCGGTGATGGTCTGCTTGCCGGCGTTGATCAGGTCGGGATCCTCCTCGCCCTCGAAGGGGAAGGGGCCCATGCCCAGCATGCCGTTTTCGGACTGCAGCGTGATGTCCTTGTCGCCGGTATAGTTCGCCACCAGCGTCGGGATCCCGATGCCGAGGTTCACATACATGCCGTCTTCCAGCTCGTCCGCCGCGCGCGCGGCCATCTGATTGCGATCCCAGGGCATCACGCGGTCTCCTTCTTGCGGGTGGTGCGCTGTTCGATGCGCTTCTCGTGCTGGCCCTGGATGATGCGGTGGACATAGATGCCGGGCACGTGGATCATGTCGGGGTCGAGGCTGCCGCGCGGGACGATCTCCTCGACCTCGGCCACGCAGATCTTGCCGCACATGGCCGCGGGCGGGTTGAAGTTGCGCGCCGTCTTGCGGAACACCAGATTGCCGGTGTCGTCGGCCTTCCACGCCTTCACGATGGACAGGTCGGCAAAGATCCCGCGTTCGAGGATATAGGTCTCGCCGTCGAAATCCTTGTGCTCCTTGCCCTCGGCGATGACGGTGCCGACGCCGGTCTTGGTGTAGAAACCCGGAATGCCCGCGCCCGCCGCGCGCATGCGCTCGGCCAGCGTGCCCTGCGGGTTGAACTCCAGCTCCAGCTCTCCGGACAGGTATTGGCGCATGAACTCGGCGTTCTCGCCGACATAGCTGCTCATCATCTTGCGGATCTGGCGCGTTTCCAGCAGCTTGCCCAGCCCGAACCCATCGACGCCGCAGTTGTTGCTGGCGACCGTCAGGTCCTTCACGCCGCTCTTCACCAGCGCGTCGATCAGCATTTCCGGAATTCCGCAGAGCCCGAAGCCCCCCGCAGCGATGAGCATCCCGTCATGCAGGACCCCCTCCAGCGCATCCTCCGCGCTTGCATAGACCTTTTTCATTGGCCCTCCCGTCCAAAGATTTCTGCAACTGCACAATATGTCGCTTGCGCATGACGCAGTGTCAATCGCGACGGGAAAGGCGAAGGGGGCCGCGCGGCCCCGTCTCTCATTCCTCGGATTTCGGTTCGGTCTTCTTGGTGGCCGTCTTCTTGGCTGCCGGTTTCTTCGCCGCCGTCTTCTTCGCGGCGGGCTTCTTGGCGGCAGGCTTCTTCGCGGCGGCCTTCTTGGGCGATTTGGCGGCCTTGGCGGCGATCAGCTCCAGCGCCTGTTCCTGCGTCAGGTCGGCGGGTTCCACATCGCGCGGCAGGGTCGCGTTGATCTTGGCCCATTTGACATAGGGACCATAGCGCCCGTTCATTACCTGGATCGGCCCGCCATCGGGATGCTCGCCCAGCTCCTTGAGCGGTGCTGCGGCAGTGCGCCCGCGCGTCTGCTTCTGGGCCAGAACCTCGACCGCGCGGTTCATGCCGACGATGAAGACCTCGTCCACATCGGGCAGGTTCGCGTATTTCGAGCCGTGCTTCACATAGGGGCCGTAGCGGCCGATCCCGGCCTCGATCAGGACGCCGTCATCGGGATGCGGGCCGACGGGGCGGGGCAGGGACAGAAGCTGGACGGCGCGGTCCAGGTCCATCTCGGCGGGGTTCCAGCCCTTGGGCACGGATGCGCGCGGGGGCTTGGGCTGTTCCTCGGTCGCCTCGCCGCGCTGGACATAGGGGCCGAAGCGCCCCGAGCGCAGGCTGATCTCGTCGCCCGCGTCATGGCCCAGCACGCGGTCGCCCACGGCCTCTTCGCCGTCCGGCGCGGACAGCGGGCGGGTATAGCGGCATTCGGGATAGTTGGTGCAGCCGATGAAGGCCCCGCCCGACCGCGCGGTCTTCAGGTTCAACCGGCCCTGATGGCACAGCGGGCATTCGCGCGGATCGCCCCCATCGGCGCGCGGCGGATAGAGATGCGGCGCCAGCGCATCGTCGATCGCGTCCAGCACCTCGGTGATGCGCAGTTCGGACGTGCCCTCCAGCGCCTTCGAGAAGTCGCGCCAGAACCGGCCCAGAACCTCGCGCCACATCAGGTCGCCGGCGCTGATCTCGTCCAGCTCGTTTTCCAGATCGGCGGTGAAATCGTAGCTGACATAGCGCGGGAAGTATTTCACCAGGAAGGTCGTCACCAGACGGCCCTTGTCCTCGGGGATCAGGCGGTTCTTGTCCTTGCGGACATAGTCGCGGTCCTGGATCGTCGTGACGATGCTGGCATAGGTCGAGGGACGGCCGATGCCCAGTTCCTCCATCCGCTTGACCAGCGTGGCTTCCGTGTAGCGCGGGGGCGGCTGGGTGAAGTGCTGACGGCCTGCGGTGGATGCGGCCTGATCGGCCAGCATGCCGGGCGCGGCCAGCTGGGTCGCGGGCGCATCGGGCAGGTCGCCGCCCTTGTCGCGGGCCTTGGCCAGTTCCGGCTCGAACGCCTTGGCGACCAGCTTCGCGGCCTCGCCCTCGGTGATCGCGGGCAGGCGGGCGCTGTCCTCGGCATCGTCATCGTCGCGGCCCTGGTCGTAGACGCGCAGGAAGCCGTCGAACAGCATCACCTGGCCGGTCGCGCGCAGGCCGACCTGGTTGTCGGGGCTGGCGATCTCGACGGTCGTGCGCTCCATCCGGGCGGCTTCCATCTGGCTGGCGATGGTGCGCTTCCAGATCAGGTCGTACAGGCGGCGCTGATCCTCGGCCGTGACCTTCAGCTTGTCGGGCGACAGCATCATGTCGGTCGGGCGGATGCACTCGTGGGCTTCCTGCGCGTTCTTGGCCTTGTTCTTGTACATGCGCGGGCTTTTCGGGACATAGTTTTCCCCGAACTTCGCCTTGATCGCGTCGCGGGCGGCATGGACGGCCTCGGGGGCCATGTCGATGCCGTCGGTCCGCATATAGGTGATCAGCCCGGCCTCGTAGAGGCGCTGCGCCGCCGACATGCAGGCCTTGGCGCCCATGCCCATCTTGCGGCTGGCCTCCTGCTGAAGGGTCGAGGTCATGAAGGGCGGCCACGGATTGCGGCTGGCGGGCTTGGCGGTGACGCCCGTCACCTTCAGATCGCGGCTGGACACCGCGCTGACGGCCATCGCGGCCTTTTCGGCATCGGCAAGGTCATAGCGGTCCAGCTTGGCCCCGGCCAGCGAGGTCAGCGTGGCGTCGTATTCGTCGCCGCCGGGCGTGGCCAGTCGGGCATGGACCGACCAGTATTCGCGGGGCTTGAAGGCCTCGATCTCCATTTCCCGGTCGACGATCAGGCGCAGGCAGACGGACTGGACGCGACCCGCCGACTTCGCGCCCGGCAGCTTGCGCCACAGGACCGGCGACAGCTTGAAACCCACCAGGTAATCCAGCGCGCGCCGCGCCAGGTAGGCATCGACCAGCGACTGGTCGATCTGGCGGGGCTGCTTCATCGCCTCGGTGACGGCGGGCTTGGTGATGGCGTTGAAGGTGACGCGGCTGACCTCGCTGGTCTTCTTCAGCGAGGATTGCAGCGCTTCCAGCAGGTGCCAGCTGATCGCCTCGCCCTCTCGGTCGGGGTCGGTGGCAAGGATCAGGTTCGGATCGTCCTTCAGCGCGTCCTTGATCGCCTTGAGGTGCTTCTTGCTGTCGGAAGCGACCTCCCATTTCATGTCGAAATCGTGGTCGGGATCGACGCTGCCATCCTTGGGCGGCAGGTCGCGGACATGGCCGAAGCTGGCCAGCACGGTGAAGTCGCCGCCGAGATATTTCTCGATGGTCTTGGCCTTGGCCGGGGATTCGACGACGACAACGGGCATATGAACCTCGGGCTGCTTCAATGGGGCGGCAACATGGGTCCGGCACGACCTGCTGTCAACGGGTCAGCTGCGCATGCCCCGTGCAAATGCCCGTCAGACGATCGCCAGCCGCCCCCCCGCAAGACGCTGCACCCGACCTTCCAGTTCCAGCGCGAGGATCGCGGCGCTGGCCATCGATGCGGGCACGCCAAGATCGCGGATCAGGTCGTTCTCCTCGGTGGGCGAGGGGCCGAGCCGCGAGAGGATCCGTGCTTCCAGGTGGACCGGCCCGCCCGCATCGCGCCGCGCGGGACGCGCCCGGGGCTGGGGGGCGGGGCGCTGCGGGGCGAGGGCGCGGCGCAGGGGCAGGTGCCCGATGGCATCGATCACGTCCGCCGCGCTGCGCACCAGCGTGGCCCCGTCGCGGATCAGCTCGTTGCAGCCCGATGCGCGTGCGTCCATCGGATGACCCGGCACGGCCATCACGTCGCGATGCTGGTCCAGCGCGTTGCGTGCGGTGATCAGGCTGCCCGAGCGGCAGGCGGCCTCGATCACGACGACGCCGCGCGACAGCCCCGACACGATGCGGTTGCGCGTCGGGAAATGGCGTGCCTGAGGCTCGGTTCCCGGCGGCTGTTCGGAGACCAGCGCGCCGCATTCCGCGATCCGTGCGGCAAGGGCCGCGTTCTCGGGGGGATAGATCACGTCGACGCCGCCCGCCATCACTGCGATGGTGCCCGTCGGCAGGGCCGCGTCATGGGCGGCGGTGTCGATCCCGCGTGCCAGCCCCGCGATGACGCCCAAGCCCCCTTCGCCAAGCCCCGCGGCCATCCCCCGCGCCATCCGCAGCCCCAATGAGCTGGCATTGCGCGCGCCGATCACCGCCATCGCGTCATGCGACAGCCACGCCGGATCGCCCCTGACCCACAGGATGGGGGGCGCGCCGTCGATCTCTCTCAGCCGATGCGGATAGCGGGGGTCGTCGCTGCGGATCGGCACCGCGCCCGCGCGTCGGCCCGCGGCCAGTTCGGCGGCGGCGACGCCCTCGGGGCAGGTGCGGTAATCGGGCATGCCCGACAGCGCGGCGATTTCGGGCAGGGCCTGAAGCGCGGCGCGGGCGCTGCCATGTTCGGCCAGCAACCGGTGGAAGGTCGCCGGACCCACGCGCCGCGACCGGATCAGCCGCAGCCAGTCGATGTCGCTGTCGATCCCCGGCGACAGGGGCAGGGCGGTTCCGGTATCCATCGCAAGCCTCCGGCACGAATTCCGGAGACCTGCATAGCGCGCAACTGGTTAAGGAAGCGTTGACGTCAGGCCGAGCCGCCGACCGTCAGCCCCCCGATCATCAGCGTCGGCTGGCCCACGCCCACGGGCACCCATTGCCCCTGCTTGCCGCAATTGCCGATGCCGGGGTCCAGCGCCATGTCGTTGCCGATGCCGCGCACCTGCTGCAGGGCGGTGGCCCCGTCGCCGATCAGGGTGGCGCCCCGGATCGGATCGCCGACCACGCCGTTCTTCACGCGGTACGCCTCGGTGCAAGAAAAGACGAACTTGCCGTTGGTGATGTCAACCTGCCCGCCGCCGAAGCCCACGGCATAGATGCCGTCCTTCAGATCGGCCAGGATCGCCGCCGGATCGGCATCGCCGCCGGGCATGTAGGTGTTGGTCATGCGCGGCATCGGCATGTGCGCGAAACTTTCGCGGCGACCGTTGCCGGTGGGGTCCACGCCCATCAGCCGCGCGTTCTGGCGGTCCTGCATGTAGCCGACAAGGATGCCGTCCTCGATCAGCACGTTACGCGCGGGGGGCGTGCCCTCGTCGTCGATGTTGATACTGCCGCGGCGGTCGGGGATGGTGCCGTCATCGACCACCGTGACGCCGGGGGCCGCGACGCGCTGGCCCAGAAGGCCCGCGAAGGCCGAGGCCTTCTTGCGGTTGAAATCCCCCTCCAGCCCGTGGCCGACGGCCTCGTGCAGCAGGATGCCCGGCCAGCCCGGCCCCAGCACCACGTCCATCACGCCCGCAGGCGCCGCGACCGAGCGCAGGTTCACCAGCGCGATGCGCAAAGCCTCGTCCACCAGCGGCTTCCAGTGTCCGGGTTCGATCAGCGCGGTCAGGCCGTGGCGTCCGCCGCCGCCGGCGGTGCCGCTTTCGCGGCGGTCGTTGTTTTCCACGATGACGGTGACGTTCAGGCGCGCCATCGGGCGCGTGTCGGTCGCAAGGCCGCCCTCGGGGCGCAGGATCGCGACCTCCTGCAGGGCGCTGGCCATGGACACGCTGACCTGCACCACGCGCGGATCGGCGGTGCGGGCATAGGCGTCGATCTCTCGCAGCACCTCGATCCGGTGGGCGGTGGGCAGCCCCTCGGCGGGGTCGATCGCGGGATAGAGGTTCACCGGCGCCATCGCCGGGGGCAGGGCCAGCGTGCCGCCGCCATCGCCCACGGCCAGCCGCGCCGTCGCGGCGGCGCGGCGCAGCGCGGCCTCGGTCAGTTCGGTCGAATGGGCGTATCCCGAGACGGCACCGCGCACCGCGCGCAGCCCGAAGCCCTGTCCCGCCATGAAGGAGGAATTGCGCAGCCGCCCGTCGTCGAAGACCAGGGATTCGGCCTGGCTGCGTTCCAGGAACAGCTCTCCGTCGTCGGCGCCGTGGACCGCTTCGCCAAGAATGGCCTGCGCGGTGTCGCGGTCTATCCGGGCGAAGGGATCGAAGGGCGTTCGGCTCATGCAATGCTCCTGCAGGGGATCGTGGTTTCGGGGCCGCCCGAAGGGGCGCGGCAGCCGGTCGCAATGCCCGCAGGGGCGGGAATGCTGTAGGTATGTCTTGCCCGGACAGGCATTATATGGTCATAGAACCTGTACTGTGAAAGGGAAAGGGGCAGGCTCGACCTGCGCCTGCGGCCGGTTCGGCCAGACCAACACGATGGGATGGGAAGATGGCAATAGCGATGATTCGCCGTGGATGCGCGGCAGTGGCGGGCTTGGCTTCGGCGGCTGCGCTGACTGGTGCGGCTGCGGCGCAGGACGTAATCGGGGACCTGCCGGTGATCGGCAAGCCCGTCGACGGCGGCATGGGGTTCCAGCCGGCTGCGACGGAACTGGCGCGCGATCAGCAGTGGCTGGACCATTTCGTGCTGGTGATCATCGCGGTGATCACGGTCTTCGTCTGCGGCCTGCTGCTGGCGGTGATCCTGCGCTTCAACTCGCGCGCGAACCCGGTTCCGGCCAAGTTCACCCACAACACCGCGCTGGAGATCGGCTGGACTCTGGTCCCCGTCCTGGTGCTGATCGCGATCGGCGTCTTCTCGTTGCCGATCCTGTTCCGCAGCCAGGAAATGCCCGAGAACCCGGATGTCGTGATCAAGGCCACCGGCCACCAGTGGTACTGGTCCTATGAATATCCCGACAACGGCGTCAGCTTCGACAGCCTGATGCTGCCCGAGGAGGATCTGGCCGAGTACGGCTATGCCCCCGAGGAATACAAGCTGGCGACCGACACCGCCGTCGTCGTGCCGACCGGCCAGAACGTGCTGCTGCAGGTGACCGCCAGCGACGTGATCCACAGCTGGACCATCCCCGCCTTCGCCGTGAAGCAGGACGCCGTTCCGGGCCGCATCGCCCAGGCCTGGTTCAACGTCGAACAGGAAGGCACCTATTTCGGCCAGTGCAGCGAGCTGTGCGGCGTGAACCATGCCTACATGCCCATCGTCGTGAAGGCCGTCTCTCCCGAGGTCTATGCCGAATGGGTCGCCTCGCAGGGGGGCAGCATGGGCGACGAGGTCGAGCAGACCGCCGCCCTGACCACCCCGGTCGAGGTCGCAAGCGCCGACTGAACCGACAAGCCGTTCGGGGCTGGCCCGCAGCCGCGCCCCGGACAAGCCAAACCGTGAAGGCCCGATGACCGACATCAACGCATATGACGCAAGCCCCGAGGGCGAGTTCCGCGATTACGTCGCGCTGCTGAAACCGCGCGTGATGTCGCTGGTGGTCTTCACCGCCTTCGTGGGCCTGTGGGTCGCGCCGGTCGACGTGCATCCCTTCATCGGCTTCTGCGCCGTGCTGTTCATCGCGCTTGGCGGCGGGGCCTCGGGCGCGCTGAACATGTGGTACGACCGCGACATCGACGCGGTGATGAACCGCACCCGGTCGCGCCCCATCCCCGCGGGCCTCGTGCAGGAAAACGAGGCGCTCGGCCTCGGGATCGTACTGAGCGTCATCTCGGTGATGATGCTGGGGCTGGTGGCGAACTGGTTCGCCGCCGCCTTCCTCGCCTTCACGATCTTCTTCTATGCCGTCGTCTATACCGTCTGGCTCAAGCGCTCGACCCCGCAGAACATCGTCATCGGCGGTGCGGCGGGGGCGTTTCCGCCGATGATCGGCTGGGCCTGCGCGACGGGCGGCATCGGCATCGAATCCATCCTGATGTTCATGCTGATCTTCGTCTGGACGCCGCCGCATTTCTGGGCGCTGGCGCTGTTCATGAAGGAAGATTACCACCGCGCGGGCGTGCCTATGCTGACGGTGACGCATGGCCGCCGCTCGACCCGCCGTCACATCCTGGCCTATGCCGTGGCGCTTGCGCCCTTCGCGATCGGGCTGGGCCTGACCTCGGTGGGCGGGCCGCTGTACATGGCGGTGGCGGTGGTGCTGAACGTGGCCTTCCTGCGCGGCTGCTGGCAGATCTTCCGCCGGTCCGAGGATCAGGCGATCGCCGACGACTATGCCGTCGAGAAGCGCGTCTTCCGGCTGTCGCTCTATTACCTGTTCGTGCATTTCCTCGCCCTGCTGATTCAAAGCTGGCTGGGGGGCTGGTAATGCGTACCGAACACGAGCTGCACTCGCGCCGCCGGTCGCGCAATGTCGGGCTTGGGCTGGTTCTTCTGGCCTTCGTCGCGCTGGTCTTCGCGCTGACCGTGGTCAAGGTCCGCCAGGGCGACCTGATGGAGGCGTTCGACCATAGCCCGCGCGTCTCGCTGACCCCGGCCGAGACCGAGGAGGCCGAATGAAGCGCCTGAGCCCCGAGGCCCGCACCGTCACCGCGCTTGTGGCCGTCGTCCTGACCATGGGCGCGCTGGCCTGGGCCGCCGTGCCCTTCTACAACTGGTTCTGCCGCGTGACCGGCTTCGGTGGCACCACGCAGGTCGCCGAGAGCGCCTCGGACGAGGTTCTGGACGAGATCGTGCGCGTGCGCTTCGACGCGAATGTGGACGACAATCTGGGCTGGACGTTCCGGCCCATGCAGACGCGCATGGACCTGCGCATCGGGGAAAACGGGCTGGCCTTCTACGAGGCGATCAACAACACCGACGAGCCGCTGACGGGGACCGCCAGCTACAACGTCGCCCCCGAGGTCTCGGGCTATTATTTCATCAAGGTCGAATGCTTCTGCTTCACCGAGCAGACGCTTCAGCCCGGAGAGCGGATCGAGATGCCGGTCAGCTTCTTCGTCGATCCCGAACTGGTCGAGGATCGCGACGCGTCCTGGGTGCGCGACATCACCCTGTCCTATACCTTCCATCGGACCGAACCCAAGAGCGCTGCGCTTGACACGGGCACGTCCGGGACCATCAACTGACCTGAAGACAAAGAGGGGGCCTCTGGGGATCCAACGATGGCGCACGCAAAGAACCACGATTACCACATTCTGCCGGCCTCGATCTGGCCGTTCCTCGCCTCGGTGGGGGTGTTCGTCATGCTGTTCGGCGCCGTCGCATGGATGACCGGGGACGTCACCGTGATGGGCGCGCCGCTCACCGGTCCCTGGGTCTTCGCGATCGGCCTGATCGCGACCTGCTATGTCGCCTTCGGCTGGTGGGCCGATGTCGTCCGCGAGGCTGAATCGGGCGATCACACCCCGGTCGTGCGCATCGGCCTGCAGGTCGGCTTCATCCTGTTCGTACTGTCCGAGGCGATGCTGTTCGTGTCGCTGTTCTGGAACTTCATGAAGAACGCCCTCTATCCGATGGGCGAACAGAGCCCGATCACCGACGGCGTCTGGCCGCCCGAGGGCATCCAGACCTTCGACCCCTGGCACCTGCCCTTCATCAACACGCTGATCCTGCTGCTGTCGGGCGTGGCCGTGACCTGGGCCCACCACGCCTGGGCACACGAGGGCGACCGCAAGACGACCATCAACGGCCTGGCCATCGCCGTCGTCCTGGGCGTCTTCTTCACCGGTCTGCAGGCATACGAATACAGCCACGCGGCCTTCGGCCTGGCCGACACGGCCTATGCCTCGGCATTCTACATCGCGACCGGCTTCCACGGGCTGCACGTCATCATCGGCACGATCTTCCTGCTGGTCTGCCTGATCCGCTTCATGCGCGGCCAGATGACCCGCGACCAGCATATCGGCTTCGAGGCCGCCGCCTGGTACTGGCACTTCGTCGACGTGATCTGGCTGGTGCTGTTCGCCGTCATCTACGTCTGGGGCAGCTGATCCCCCAATCGCGACGACAGGGCGCGCGGGGGATGTCTCCCCGCGCGTTTTTCGTCATGGCCCGCCGGAAAGCCCATGCGCCGCTATCTGTTTCCCGTCCTGATCGGCATCGTCGGATGCGCCATCCTGGTCCAGCTGGGCCTGTGGCAGCTGGACCGTCGCGACTGGAAGGAAGCGATGCTGGACGAGATCCGGCAGGGGATCGACGCCGAACCCGTCCCGCTTCCCGCCGATATCGACCCTTCGATGAAATACCTGCCCGTGACCGTCGCCGGCACCACCTCGGGGGCCGAGATCGACGTGTTGTCCCACACCAAGGAACAGGGCGCGGGCTATCAGATCGTGTCGCGCTTCATCACGGATGACGGACGCGCGATCCTGCTGGACCGGGGCTTCGTGCCGCAGGACGACCGGCACCTGGACCGCGGACCGACGCGGCTGCAGGTGACGGGCAACCTGCACTGGCCGCAGGATGCCAGCGGATCGACCCCCGCGCCGAACCTGGACGAGAACATCTGGTTCGCCCGCGACGTGGACGCGATGGCCGCCCAGCTGAACACCGAGCCGGTCCTGGTCGTCGCCAGCTTCGTGCAGGGCGACAACCAGGGCGCCGAGCCCATCCCCGTCGCGATCGAGGGGATACCGAACAACCACCTGTCCTATGCCATGCAGTGGTTCATGATCGCCGCCACATGGGCGGTGATGACACTGGCGCTGATCTGGCGTATCAGGCAGCGCAGCTATTGAAGGATTGCCGATGCGTTACGTCTCGACCCGCGGAGAGGCCCCGAGCCTGGATTTCGAACAAGCCATGCTGTCCGGTCTGGCGCGTGACGGGGGGCTGTACCTGCCCGAGACGATCCCGACCATCGACGGCCTGGACCGGATGGACGGCCTGTCCTACGAGGAGATCGCCTTCCGCGTGATCCGCCCCTTCACCGGCGACTGCTTCACCGACGAGGAGCTGCGCGGCGCCATCGACCGCGCATATGACCGGATCAGCCATGCGGCCCGCGCGCCGCTGGTGCAGCTGGCCCCCGGCCATCACCTGCTGGAGCTGTTCCACGGCCCGACGCTGGCCTTCAAGGACTTCGCGATGCAGCTGATCGCCCAGCTGTTCCAGATCGCGCTGAAGCGGTCCGGCCAGCGGATCACCATCGTGGGCGCGACCTCGGGCGATACCGGGTCCGCCGCGATCGAGGCGTTCAAGGGCATCGATAATGTGGACGTGTTCATCATGTACCCGCATGGCCGTGTCTCCGAGGTGCAGCGCCGCCAGATGACCACGCCCGACGCGCAGAACGTCCACGCGCTGGCGCTGACCGGCCATTTCGACGACTGCCAGGCGCGGCTCAAGGACCTGTTCAACGACCACGATTTCCGCGACACCGTCGGGCTTGCGGGCGTGAACAGCATCAACTGGGCGCGGGTCGTGGCCCAGATCGTGTACTATTTCACTGCGGCGGCGAGCCTCGGGATGCGCCCGACCGATTTCTGCGTGCCGACCGGCAATTTCGGCGACATCTTCGCGGGCAGCATCGCGCGCCGCATGGGCCTGCCGATCCGTCGCCTGATCGTCGCCACGAACCAGAACGACATCCTGCACCGCGCGCTGACCACCGGCGAATACCGCGTGGGCGAGGTCGCGCCCTCGATCAGCCCGTCGATGGACATCCAGGTCAGCTCGAACTTCGAGCGCGCGCTGTACCTGGCCTATGACCAGGATGCGGGCGCGATTCGCCAGCTGATGGACGAGCTGAAGGCCGGCGGCTTCTCGATCAGCCAGGGCGCGCTGGAAACCCTGCGCGACGAGTTCCTGTCGGGCCGCGTCGGCGAGGAGGAAACCACCGCCCAGATCCGCGCCACGCGCGATGCCACGGGCGAAATCCTGTGTCCCCACAGCGCCATCGGCGTCGCGGTGGCCGAACGCAATATCGAACCGGGCGTCCCGATGGTCACGCTGGCCACCGCCCATCCCGCGAAATTCCCCGACGCGGTGGAGAACGCCATCGGCGAACGCCCCGGCCTGCCGCCGCACATGGCGGGGCTGTTCGATCTGCCCGAACGCGTCACCCGGGTTGAAAACGACGTCGAGGCGCTTAAATCGCTGATCCTCGACCGGAGGACGAATTGAACCAGGACCCCAACAGCCGACTGACGACCCTTCCCAACGGCCTGCGCATCGTGACGCGCCAGATGCCGGGGCTGCATTCCGCGGCCCTGGGCGTCTGGGTCAGCGCGGGCGGGCGCAACGAACGCGCCGAACAGAACGGCATCGCGCATTTCCTCGAACACATGGCGTTCAAGGGCACCAAGACCCGCAGCGCCCTGCAGATCGCCGAGGCGATCGAGGATGTGGGCGGCTATATCAACGCCTATACCTCGCGCGATGCGACGGCCTATTACGTGCGCGTGCTGGAACAGGACGTGGACCTGGCCTTCGACGTGATCAGCGACATCGTCCTGAACCCCGTCTTCGACCAACGAGAGATCGAGGTCGAGCGCGGCGTCATCCTGCAGGAGATCGGGCAGTCGCTGGACACGCCCGACGACATCATCTTCGACTGGCTGCAAGAGGCCGCCTATCCCGACCAGCCAATCGGTCGCACGATCCTGGGCCCGGCCGAGCGTGTCAGCGGTTTCGGCCGCGAGGATCTGGCGGGTTTCGTGACCGAGCATTACGGCCCCGGCCAGATGATCGTCGCGGCGGCGGGGGCGGTCGATCACGACCGCATCGTGCGCCTGGCCGAGGCGACGCTTGGCCATGTCGCGCCGCGTCCGCAGGCCAAGCGCGAAGGCGCACGCTGGCAGGGCCTCGAATTCCGCCGCGACAAGCAGCTGGAACAGGCGCATTTCGCGCTGGCGCTCGAGGGGCCGGGCTATCACGCGCCGGACTTCTACGCCTCGCAGATCTTCTCGGCGGCGCTTGGGGGCGGGATGTCCTCGCGGCTGTTCCAGAAGATCCGCGAGGAGCGCGGCCTGTGCTACACGATCTTCGCGCAGTCGGGCTTCCATGACGATACCGGCATGATGACCGTCTATGCGGGCACCGGCGCCGAGGATCTGGGCGATCTGGCGAACCTGACCATCGACGAGATCAAGCGCGCCGCCGAGGACATGACCGAGGCCGAGATCGCGCGCGCCAAGGCGCAGCTGCGCGCGGGGCTGCTGATGGGCCTCGAAAGCCCCTCGGCGCAGGCCGAACGCGCGGCGCGGACGCTGGCGATCTGGGGCCGCGTGCCCGATCCCGCCGAGGTGGCCGAGCGTATCGCCGCGGTCACCGCGGCCGATGTCCGCGCCCATGCCGAAGGGCTGATCGCCAATGCCCGGCCTGCGCTCGCGCTCTATGGTCCCGTGTCGCGGGCGCCGTCGCGCGATGCGTTGATCGAAAGGTTGGCCGCATGATCATGGCGCGGCGACGTTCCTTCCGGCTGGACGCCGAACGGATCGTGCTGCGCCTGCCCCAACATACGGATTTCACGGCCTGGAGCACCCTGCGTGCCGAAAGCCGTGAGTTCCTGACGCCGTGGGAGCCCGTCTGGGCGCCCGACCATCTGACCCGCAAAAGCTTTACCAACCGCGTCTACTGGGCCGCCCGCGCCAGCAGGCAGGGCAGCGCCTGGCCGCTGTTCATCATGCGCCGCGACGGGGTTCTGGTGGGGGCGATCACGCTGGACAACATCCGCCGCGGCCCCGCGCAATCGGGCACGATCGGGTACTGGATCGGCCAGCCGCATGCGCGGATGGGCTACATGGCCGAGGCGATCGGCGTGCTGGTCCATCACGCCTTCACCACGCTGGACCTGTCCCGGATCGAGGCCGCCTGCCTGCCCGAGAACGCCGCCTCGCGCGGGGTCCTGGAGAAGTCCGGCTTCAAGTACGAGGGCGTCGCCCAGAGCTATCTGCAGATCGCGGGGCGCTGGCGGAACCACGTTCTCTATTCCAACCTGCGGCTGGACAGGCGCGGCCGCACCGATATCCGCTGACAGGTTGCCCATGCTGAACCCCGCCGACGCCCGCCTTGCCGCCCGCCTGCCCGAGGGCGTCCTGCGAGAGGTCACCCCCGCCCATGTCGAGGAACCGCGCGGGCGGTTCCGCGGTCAGGCGGGCCTTGTCGCCGCCCCCCGCGACGCCGAGGAATGCGCCGCCGTCATCCGTGCCTGCGCCGAAGCCCGCGTGGCCGTCGTCCCGCGCGGCGGCGGCACGGGCCTTGTCGGCGGCAACGTCATGCCCGACGGCCCCGCGCCGCTGGTCCTGTCGATGGAGCGGATGACCGCCATCCGTGCCACTTGGCCCGAGGAAGGCGTGATGATCGCCGAGGCCGGGGCGACCCTGCAATCGGCCCGCGACGCTGCCGCAGCGGTGGGGCGCCAGTTCCCGCTGTCTCTGGCATCGCAGGGCAGCGCGCAGATCGGCGGCGTGCTGTCGACCAATGCGGGCGGGGTGAACGTGCTGCGCCACGGCAATGCCCGCGCCCTGTGCTTGGGCATCGAGGCCGTCCTGCCCTCGGGCGAGATCATGCGCGACCTCAAGCGGCTGCGGAAGGACAATACCGGATACGACATGCGCGACCTGCTGATCGGGGCCGAGGGCACGCTTGGCGTGATCACCGCGGCCTCGCTGGTCTTGGCGCCGCTGCCCGCCGAGACGGGCGTCGCGATGATGGTCGTGGACAGCCCCGCGGCCGCCCTGTCGCTGCTGTCGCTTGCGCAGGCGCGCATGGCGGGCGGTGTCACCGCGTTCGAGCTGATCTCGGGGCAGGGGATGCGCTTCCTGTCCGAGGCGTTTCCGGACATGCGCCAGCCCTTCGACCCCGCGCCGGAATGGATGGCGCTGATCGAGGTCGGCCTGCCTGCGGGCCTGTCCGCCGATGCCGCACTGGAGGGGCTGTTCACCGCCGGCCTGGATGCCGGGCTGGTCAGCGACGGCACCGTCGCGCAATCGGGCCAGCAGGCCGCCGACCTGTGGGCCCTGCGCGAACATATCCCGTTGGCCAACCGCCATGTCGGCGCGATCGCCAGCCACGACATCAGCCTGCCCCTGTCCGAGGTGTCGCGCTTCATCGCGGATGCGGGGGCGATGATGGCGGCGCAGGGCGACATGCGCATCAACTGCTTCGGCCATCTGGGCGACGGCAACCTGCATTACAACCTGTTCCCCGCCGAGGGGCGCGACCGCGGGGAATACGACGACCGCCGCCGCGACCTGTCACGGATGATCCACGAGATGGTCGTCGAACGCGGCGGCTCGTTTTCGGCCGAACACGGGGTGGGGCGGCTGAAGGCGCAGGACCTGGCCCGTTGGGGCGATCCGGTGCGCCTGTCGGCCATGCGGGCCATCAAGGGGGCGCTGGACCCCCTTGGGATCATGAATCCGGGTGCCGTCCTGGCTCAGTGACCGTCGAATTCGCACAGCGCGTGGACGGGCATGTCCATGCCCTCCAGCAGCTTGCGTCCGCCCAGGTCGGGCAGGTCGATAACGAAGGCGCAGCCCACGACCTCGGCGCCCAGGCGGCGGCACAGCTTGATGCTGGCCTCGGCGGTGCCGCCGGTCGCCAGCAGGTCGTCCACGATCAGCACGCGTTCGCCCGGCTTCAGCGCATCGTCATGGATCTCCATCACGGCTTCGCCGTATTCCAGCTGATACGCCTCGGAGATGACGGTGCCGGGCAGCTTGCCCTTCTTGCGGATCGGCACGAAGCCCGTGGACAGCTGGTGCGCCACCGCGCCGCCCAGGATGAAGCCGCGCGCCTCGAGGCCCACGACCTTGTCGATCCGGTCCCCGGCATAGCCGTGCAGGATCTGGTCCACGGCCATGCGGAACCCGCGCGCATCGGCGAACAGGGTCGTCACGTCGCGGAAGATGATGCCTTCCTTCGGGAAGTCGTGAATGCTGCGGATGTAATCCTTGACGCTGCGGCTCATGCCGGACGCTCCATCTCGAACAAATCGGTCACGGCGGCATAGTCCTTGTAGCCCAGACGTGCAATCCAGCCGCCCGCCGCGCGGGGGTCGAAGCGCCCGTCCACGATGCAGTCGTCGCGCATGTGCACGCCCGTCACCACGCCGAAGACGGCAAAGTTCGACTGACCGGCCAGCGGCACGATCTGCGTCATGCGGCATTCCAGCGACGCGGCGGCGTCGCGCACGCGCAGGCAGTCGATCGTGTCGCAGGGGGCCATGTCGATGCTGGCATGTTCGGCCTCGGACTGTCCTGCGGGCAGCGGCGCCGAGGTCGCGTTCAGCGCCTCGCGCAGGTCGCCGGTGCCGATATTGACGCAGAAGACGCCGCTCTCGATGATCTGGGCCACGCTGTCCTTGGTGCCCCCGCGATCGGGCTTCGCCCCCGTCGAGGCGAACATGACCTGCGGCGGCACATAGGCGACGGCGTTGAAGAAGCTGTAGGGCGCAAGGTTGTCGCCCTGCTTGCCGCGGGTCGAGATCCAGCCGATGGGGCGCGGGGCCACGATGGCGTTGAAGGGGTTGTGCGGCAGGCCGTGTCCGGCTTCTGGGCGATAGAACATGGGCGGCCTCCTGGAATGATGCGCGCCCAAACTGCCACCGGATTTCTTCAGGTGCAATGTTCCGCAGGGCCGGGTGGCGTGCTATGCGCCGCGCGAAGACGTGCAGGAGGTGCAATGTACCGGATCCACCCCGAGACGCCCGCCGACACCCCCGAGGTCGAGGCGCTCTATGATCTGTGCTTCGCGCCGGGTCGGACGGCGCTGTCCTCCTATCGCCTGCGGGACGGGGTCGCGCCGGTCGCGCAGCTGTGCCTTGCGCTGCGCGGGGACGCGGACGCGCTGCTGGCGGCGATCCGGTTCTGGCCGGTGCGCGTGGCCGGTCGCAAGGTGCTGCTGCTGGGGCCGATCGCGGTCCATCCCACCGCCCAGGGCGAGGGGCTGGGCGCGATCCTGATGCGCGACAGCCTGGAACGGGCGCGGCAGATGGGCTTCGGGCGCGTCCTGCTGGTGGGCGATGCCCCCTATTATTCGCGCTTCGGATTCGCGAAGCTGGACGAGGTGGTGATGCCGCCGCCGACGAATCCCGACCGCGTTCTGGGTCTGGAACTGCGGCCCGGCGCGTGGGTTGGTGTGACGGGGCAGGTGACACGCGACGAGGCCGCCCCCCGCGATTGAAGGATGCACCATGACCGACAAGCGCCCGATGGTCCTGCCGCCGATCACCGACCCTTCCGTCCATGAACAGATCAACCGGCTTGCACGCAGGCATCTGGCCGCCGGGGGCATCGGCATCGACCTGCTGACCCGTCTTGGCAGCAGCGCCGAGGGGTTGCTGGACCGCCTGCCGGGCTTCGTGCGCAGCAGGCTGGACGGGGCGACCCGCGCGGCCCTGTCGCGGGCGTTCCGCGCGGCATCGGGCAGCCGCCGCGTGACGCGGGATCGGGGCGACGTGTTCAACCGCATGGCGTCGACGCTCAGCGGTGCCGCCGGGGGGATCGGCGGATTTGCGGGCGCGCTGGTAGAATTGCCCTTTACCGTGACATTGCTGCTGCGGGCGATGCTGGACATCGCCGCCGAGCACGGGCTGGACCCCGATGACGAGGCCGTGCGCAAGGAATGCCTGCGCATCTTCGCCGCCGCCGGCCCGATGGAGGATGACGACAGCACCGATATGGGTTTCCTTGCCGCGCGGATGTCGGTCACCGGTCAGACCGTGCAGGGCCTCATCAGCAAGGTCGCGCCGCGCCTGTCGGTGTCCCTGGGGCAGAAGATGGCCGCACAGGCGGCACCGGTCTTCGGGGCGGTGGTCGGCGCCTCGATCAACTATACCTTCGCGCGGTATTATCAGGAGATGGCGCGCGTCCATTTCGGCCTGATGCGGCTGTCGCAGGAAACCGGCCTGCCGCAAGAGGCCCTGGCCGAGGCGCTGCAGACGCGCATCCGCGCGCTGTCCCGATAAGCCTCAGCCCTGCTGTTCCAGCGACAGCGCGGTATTCGGCACGGGCAGATCCTCGGTCGTCAACGGCCCCGAGGGACGCGCCAGCCGCGGTTTCGTCACCCAGATCAGCCGTTCCTGCGCCCGCGTGATCGCGACATAGGCAAGGCGCTTCCACAGGGGGATGCCCGCCTCGGTCCGGTTCGACCATGCGGCGGCGGAAATGTCGGGCGCGAAGACCTGCACGTCGCGCCATTGCGAGCCCTGCGACTTGTGGATCGTAATGGCCGCCCCGTGCAGGAAAGTGGCCCCCATGCGGGCGGCGAAGGGGATGAAGGGTTCCTCTTCGTCCAGCAGCTCGATCTTGACTATGGATGCCGCGGAGAGGCGCGGATCCTCGGCCCCGATGACATGCAGGCGCGAGAAGCCCGGCTTGCGGCCCGGCCCCATATAGACCACCTGTGCCCCCTTGATGAGGCCGCGCGCCTCGAGGTCGATACGCTTCTTGCGATGCTTCAGCGGCAGCTCGATCCCGTCGCAGACCAGCGGCTCGCCCGGCAGCAGGGCATCGCCGGGTGCGCCGAATGCGGTGCGGAAGGCGTGGATCAGCCGGATGCGGGTCGCGTTGCGCCACACGAGGACCGGGCTGCGGGACATCAGGTCGCTCTCGACACGCTCGGACCAGACCACGCGGTCGTCGCGGCGGGCGGCGTCGCGGATCATGCGCTCGAACGCGTCGAAGGTCAGGCTGTCATCGGCCAGCGCATGGGCCAGGTCCAGGATCGGGCTGTCATCCGATTGGCGGTGGATGCGGTCCAGGTACAGGCGCTGCTGCGGGGCAAGGCGGTCGAAGACCATTTCCCCGGACTGCCCGACGGGGGCCAGCTGCGCCGGATCGCCGAACAGGACCAGCGTCGGGAAGATCTCTCGCAGGTCGTCGAACTGCTTTTCGTCCAGCATGGACGCCTCGTCGATGAGGCCCACGTCCAGCCCTTCCTCGCGCCTGCTCCAACCGCGGATGAAGTCGGACCCGCGCAGGCCCGCCGCCGCCAGTGCGCCCGGAATGGATGCGTGCTGCTGATAGAAGGCCAGCGCGCGATCCAGCGCCACATCCTCCAGCCCCTCGATGTTCGGGCGGTCGCCCTGGCCCGTTAGCCATTCGGCGATCTTCTCGTATTCCGGATCATAGACGGGGGTATAGAGGATGCGGTGGATCGTCGTCGCCGGAACGCCGCGCATCCGCAGCACGAAGGCCGCCTTGTTCGTGGGGGCCAGGATCGCGACGGACCGGCGGTCCTTGCGGCGGCGTCCCTCCCAGTCGGGGCTGATCAGGTCGACGCCCGCGGACAGCAGGGCCTTGGTGATCTGCGACAGGATCAGCGTCTTGCCCGAACCCGCCTTGCCGATCACGGCCATGACGCGGCCCTTGCCCTCGGTCGCGGGGGCGACCTCTTCGGCGGTCAGGTCGATGCCCGCGGCCTCGAAGGTTTCGGCCAGCCGGTCCCAGGCGGTGGCCTGGTCGGGCGAAAGGGTCAGGGCGGCGGAGGTCTGGGTCATGCGCCCTGAGATAACGCGGCGGGCACGGAAAGCGAAGCCCCGCAATCGCGGGGCCTCGCGCAGGTTTCAGTCGCGTGCGGCCAACGCGTCCTCGAAGGTGCGCAGCCCGGTGACGGGGGACTGGACCAGGACGGCCATGTTCCCCGGCTTGTGCTGGTTGCGATACATCTGCATATGCGCGGCCGGGATCTCGGCCCAGGGGAAGACCTCGGACATGCAGGGATCCAGCCGGCGTTCCAGCATCAGCCGGTTCGCGGCGCTGGCCTGCTTGAGATGCGCGAAATGGCTGCCCTGCAGGCGCTTCTGGTGCATCCACATGTAGCGCACGTCGAAGGTGCAGTTGAAGCCGGTGGTGCCCGCGCAGATCACGACCATGCCGCCCTTCTTGCAGACGAAGGTGGACACGGGGAACGTCGCCTCGCCGGGATGTTCGAAGACGATGTCGACGTTGTTCCCTTTGCCGGTGATGTCCCAGATGGCCTTGCCGAACTTGCGGACCTCGTTGAACCACTCCTTGTATTCGGGGGTGTTCACGGTGGGCAGCTGGCCCCAGCAGTTGAACTCCTTGCGGTTGATGACGCCCTTGGCGCCGAGGGACATGACGAAGTCGCGCTTGTCCTCTTCGGAAATGACGCCGATGGCGTTGCCGCCCGCCGCGTTGATCAGCTGGATCGCATAGGACCCGAGGCCGCCCGACGCGCCCCAGACCAGCACGTTCATGCCGGGCTTCAGCTCGTGCGGTTCATGGCCGAACAGCATGCGATAGGCGGTGGCCAGCGTCAGCGTGTAGCAGGCCGATTCCTCCCATGTCAGGTGCTGGGGGCGGGGCATCAGCTGCTGCGCCTGCACGCGGGTGAACTGGGCGAAGCTGCCATCCGGCGTCTCGTATCCCCAGATGCGCTGCGTGGGCGAATACATCGGGTCGCCGCCGTTGCAATCCTCGTCGTCGCCATCGTCCTGGTTGCAGTGGATGACGACCTGGTCGCCGACCTTCCAGCGCTTGACCTTGTCGCCGACCGCCCAGACGATCCCCGAGGCGTCCGACCCCGCGATGTGGAAGGGCTGCTTGTGCACGTCGAACATGCTGATCGGAACGCCCAGTCCCGCCCAGATGCCGTTGTAGTTGACGCCCGCGGCCATGACCATGACCAGCACCTCGTTGCTGTCGATGGCAGGCGTGTCCACGACCTCGAGCTGCATCGCCTTGTCGGGCTCGCCCTGGCGGTCGCGACGGATCGCCCAGGCATGCATCCTGGCGGGCACATGGCCCAGGGGCGGCATCTCGCCGATGTCATAGAGATCCTTCACGGGCGCCTGATAGGGCGCGATCGGGTTCGGGGCGTCCAGGGCCATCGTGTCGTCTCCTTCCCTTTGCCGCGGCGCAGAATCGCCGCTGATGGTCATCTTGCTACGGCAATACTGCGCAACATTGCAACTGTTGTGAACCATATTCGGTAATTTTATGTCTGCCGCGACGCAGCGTATTCCGCGCCGCGGCGAATTGACGGGGCAGTTTTGTTTCTGTAACGATCCCCGTGATGCAATTTTATTGCGGGTGTGATGCAATGACCCAGAAGGACAAACCCTGGCTTTTCCGGACCTATGCGGGGCATTCGACGGCGGCGGCGTCGAACGCGCTGTATCGTGCGAACCTGGCGAAGGGGCAGACGGGCCTGTCGGTGGCCTTCGACCTGCCGACCCAGACCGGTTATGACAGCGACCACGTCCTCGCGCGAGGAGAGGTGGGCAAGGTCGGCGTGCCTGTCTGCCACCTGGGCGACATGCGCGCGCTGTTCGACCAGATCCCGCTGGAGCAGATGAACACCTCGATGACGATCAACGCGACGGCGCCCTGGCTGCTGGCGCTGTACATCGCCGTGGCCGAAGAGCAGGGCGCCGACATCGCGGCGCTGCAGGGCACGGTGCAGAACGACCTGATCAAGGAATACCTGTCGCGCGGCACCTATATCTGCCCGCCCGCGCCCAGCCTGGCGATGATCACCGATGTCGCGGCCTATACGCGCACGCATCTGCCGAAATGGAACCCGATGAACGTTTGTTCCTATCACCTGCAAGAGGCCGGCGCGACGCCCGAGCAGGAGCTGGCCTATGCCCTGGCGACGGCCATCGCGGTGCTGGACGATCTGAAGGGCAAGGTCCCCCCCGAGGGGTTCCCGGCCATGGTCGGGCGCATCAGCTTCTTCGTGAACGCGGGCATCCGCTTCGTGACCGAGCTGTGCAAGATGCGCGCCTTCACCGAGCTGTGGGACGAGATCTGCCGCGAGCGTTACGGCATCGAGGAGGAGAAGTTCCGCCGCTTCCGTTACGGCGTGCAGGTCAACAGCCTTGGCCTGACCGAGCAGCAGCCCGAGAACAACGTCTATCGCATCCTGCTGGAGATGCTGGCCGTCACCCTGTCGAAGAACGCGCGCGCGCGTGCGGTGCAGCTGCCCGCCTGGAACGAGGCCCTGGGCCTGCCGCGGCCTTGGGACCAGCAATGGTCGCTGCGGATGCAGCAGATCCTGGCCTACGAGACCGACCTGCTGGAATATGGCGACCTGTTCGACGGCAACCCGGTGATCGCGGCCAAGGTCGAGGAGCTGAAGCAGGGTGCCCGCGACGAGCTGGCGGCGCTGGACGGGATGGGCGGCGCGATCGCGGCCATCGACTACATGAAGGCGCGGTTGGTCGAATCGAACGCGGCGCGGCTGGGGCGGATCGAGACGAACGAGACGGTCGTCGTCGGCGTCAACCGGTGGGAGCAGGGCGAGCCTTCGCCCCTGACGGCGGAGGACGGCGGCATCATGGTCGTCGATCCGGCGGTGGAACAGGACCAGGTGGACCGGCTGCAGGCGTGGCGCGAGGCACGCGACGAGGGGGCCATCGAGGCCGCCCTCGCCGCGCTGCGCGTGGCCGCGCAGAAGGGCGCGAACATCATGCCGGCATCCATCGAGGCGGCCCGTGCGGGTGTCACCACCGGCGAATGGGCGGGCGTGATGCGCGCCGTTCATGGCGAATATCGCGGGCCGACCGGTGTCTCTGCCAGCCCGTCGAACCGGACCGAGGGGCTGGACGACATCCGCGAGGCGGTCGACGCCGTCAGCGCGCGACTGGGGCGGCGGCTGAAGTTCCTCATGGGCAAGCCGGGTCTGGACGGGCATTCCAACGGGGCCGAGCAGATCGCCTTTCGCGCCCGCGATTGCGGCATGGACATCACCTACGAGGGGATCCGCCTGACGCCCGAGCAGATCGTGTCCCGCGCCGCCGAGGAGGACGCCCATGTCGTCGGCCTGTCGATCCTGTCGGGCAGCCACCTGCCGCTGATCGAGGACGTGATGGCGCGGATGCGCGCGGCGGGGCTGATCCATGTGCCCGTGATCGTCGGCGGCATCATCCCCGACGAGGATGCGACGAGGCTTCTGGGGATGGGGGTCGCGCGGGTCTATACGCCCAAGGACTTCCAGCTGAACGCCATCATGCGCGACATCGTCGTGCTGGCCGAACCCGAGACCGCCGCCGCCTGATGCGCGGATTGTCACCGAGCGCGGTTTGGTGATTTGAACCCACGCCCGCCGTCGCTGTTGAAAGGGCGAAACGGCAGGCGGAGGTTTGATGCCCGGAACGAATGACAGAAACAGCGCCATCGACCCGATGCGCATGGGGTTGGCGCTGAGCGTGATCGCGCTGCATACCGGCTTTCCCGACGGGCTGTCGGGACAGGCGCAGCAGGTGCTGATCAACGGGCTCTATCGCCTGGCGGTGCCGGTCTTTGCGCTGATCTCGGGGTTCTTCTTCCTCGGCGCGATGCGGTCGGGCAGGGGGGCGGGCTTCGTCTGGCGGATCCTGTCGCTCTATGTGATGTGGATGGTCGTCTATCTGCCGATCTATGGGCCGGATCTGTCATCGGTCGGACATGCGGCGCAGCTGTTCTTCTTCGGGTATTTCCAGCTGTGGTTCCTGCCGGGGCTGGCGGTGGGCGCGCTGTTGGTGATGGCGCTGCGGGGCCGGGTGGCAGTCGCCATCGCCGCGCTGGCCTGCGCAGTCGTGGGGCTGGTGCTGCAGTGGGCCGTCCTGTCGGGGCGGGCGACGATCCAGCTGGACTTCTATCGCAACGGGCTGCTCGTGATCTTTCCCTTCTTCGCGACGGGCTGGCTGCTGGCGGGGGCGGACAGGCTGCCGCGCATCCGCGGGCATTGGGTCGCATTGGCGCTGGCCGGCGTCATGGCCGAAAGCCTGATGTGGTACCGCATCGCGGGCGGCGGCTTCGGGGTGGACAGCATGGCCAGCCTGTTCGTCGCGGCGCCGCTGGTCTTCTTGGCCGCGCGGCAGGTCGGCGGGGACTGGGACGGCAAGCGCATCGCCTCGATGGCGGCCTTCGTCTACTTCATCCACATCCTGATCATGATCACCGCCAGCCGCTTCGGGCTGGAGGGCAACGCCAAGGCGATCTTCGTCATGGCGGTCAGCGCGGCGCTGGCCTGGTGGCTGGGCGCACCGCGCAGGCGACCGGTCCTGTCGCTGCTGACCTGAAGCCCGGCCCGAGGCCCGAAACGAAAAACGCCGCCCCGATGGGCGGCGTTTCCGTGTTCGCGTGGCGCGTGGCTCAGAAGCCCAGGCCTGCGTACTTGTTCTTGAACTTCGACACGCGGCCACCGGTATCCATGAGGCGCGAGCTGCCGCCGTTCCATGCCGGGTGCGTGGTCGGATCGATGTCCAGCGACATGGATTCGCCCTCGGCGCCCCAGGTCGACCGGGTCTGATAGACGGTGCCGTCCGTCATCTTGACTTCGATCATGTGGTAATCGGGGTGGATGTCCTTTTTCATCGGGCGACCTCTCAGGCGTTGGCTTTGGGCTTGTAGTTGGTCTTTTCGGCGATACGTGCCGATTTGCCGCGGCGTGCGCGCAGGTAGTACAGCTTCGCGCGGCGGACCTTGCCGCGGCGGACCACTTCGATCGAATCGATGTTGGTCGAGTACAGCGGGAACACGCGTTCCACGCCTTCGCCGAAGCTGATCTTGCGCACGGTGAAGCTGGCGCTGATGCCGTTGCCGCCCTTGCGCGAGATGCAGACGCCTTCATAGGCCTGAACACGCGTACGGGTGCCTTCGGTCACCTTGTAGCCGACGCGAACGGTGTCGCCGGCCTTGAAATCGGGAATGGTCTTGCCGAGTTCAGAGATCTGCTCGGCTTCCAGTTGGGCGATCAGGTTCATCGCTATGTTTCCTCGTCATGCTCGCGGTGATTCCGCGATTGGTCTGATGCGCCCGAGAGCTGTCGGTCCTTTGCCGGGTCCATACCGTGCTGGTATGCCCGCCACAGGTCGGGGCGGCGTTCCTTGGTCAGCCTTTCGGCCTCACTGGCCCGCCAAGCATGAATGGCCGCGTGATTTCCCGACAGAAGGATGTCGGGGATCTCGCGACCGTCCCATTGGGCGGGTTTCGTGTACTGGGGGGCCTCCAGAAGACCCCGATTGCCGACGGAAAAGGATTCCTCGGCCAGCGAATCCTGATTCCCCAGCACGCGCGGTATAAGGCGGACCGTCGTGTCGATCAAGACCTGAGCGGCAATCTCTCCTCCGGTGAGGACATAGTCGCCGATGCTGATCTCCTCGACCCCGTGGGCGTCCAGGACGCGCTGATCGACGCCCTCGAAGCGGCCGCAGATCAGGGTGACGCCGGGGCCCTGCGCCAGTTCGCGCGCGCGGGCCTGGGTCAGCGGCTTGCCGCGCGGCGACATGTAGATCACGGGCAGGGGGCTGTTGCCCGCCGCGTGGCGCAGCGCCTGGTCCATCACGTCGGAGCGGATGACCATGCCGGCCCCGCCGCCCGCCGGCGTGTCGTCCACGTTGCGGTGCTTGCCCACGCCGAATTCGCGCAGCGGCACGGTTTCCAGGTTCCACAGGCCCTGCGACAGGGCCTTGCCCGTCAGCGACAGGCCCAGGATGCCGGGAAACGCCTCGGGGAACAGGGTGACGATGCGGGCGGTCCATGCGCCCATCACCTGCGGTTCCGCCATCAGTTCGCGGGGGCGCAGGCTGGGGCGCATGGTCAGGCGGCCATGCGATTTGGGCTCCTGGCTCATTCCGCGTCTTCCGCGGCGTCCTCGCCCGGCGGGTCGGCGATGATGCGGCCTGCGGTCAGGTCCACCGTGGGGACGATCTCGCGGGTGAAGGGCAGCAGCACCTGTCCCGCGGGGCCCGTCACCTCGAGGATGTCGCCCGCGCCGTGATCATAGATCGCGCGCACGCGGCCAAGCGCCACGCCGCCCGCATCGAAGACCTGAAGCCCGATCAGGTCGGCATGGTAGAATTCGTCGTCGGGCAGCGAGGGCAGCGCCTCTCGCGGGGCCCAGAGGGTGGTGCCCTTCAGCGCCTCGGCCTCTTCGCGGGTGGCGATGCCCGTCAGGCGCGCGCCAAGGCCGCCGGTCACCGGGCGGGTCAGGTCGATCCGGAAGCTGCGCTGCCCGTCCTCGGTCGTCAGCGGGCCATAGGCCGCGATGTCCGAAGGCTCGGCGCAGAAGCTTTTCAGGCGAACCTCGCCCTGAACCCCGAAGGCTCCGGCAATGGCACCGACGCAGATCTTGTCCGTCATTGCTGATGACCCTTGCGGTTGTCGGGAAGAAAATGGCCCGGCGGGGTGCGCCGGGCCATCCTGCATCACTCGGCGTCGGCCGAAGCTGCGGCTGCCTTCTCGGCACGCTCTTCGGCGCGCTTGGTGGCCTTCGCGCCCGGAACGGCCTTCTTCAGGTTCTGGCGGGTCGCCTTCTCGCGCACGCCTGCGGCTTCCAGGAAGCGCGCGATGCGGTCGGTCGGCTGGGCGCCCTGGGCGATCCAGTGCTGGACGCGCTCGACGTCCATCTTCACGCGCTCTTCGCTGTCTTTCGGCAGCAGCGGGTTGTAGGTGCCCAGCTTCTCCAGGAAGCGGCCGTCGCGCGGCATGCGCGTGTCGGCTGCGACGATTGCATAGTGGGGACGCTTCTTCGAACCACCACGGGCGAGACGGATTTTAACGGCCATTTGAGTTTCTCCTTTGAATGGCAGATGTCGCGGCGCGGCGGCGCCTTACGACTGATAGCTTTCGTGATGCCGGATCACTTCGGCGATCACGAAGTTCAGGAATTTGCGCGCGAATTCCGGGTCGAGATCGGCCTCGCGCGCGAGGCGTTCCAGCCGCTCGATCTGGGTCGCCTCGCGGGCGGGATCAGAGGGTGGAAGATCGTGTTCGGCCTTGAGATGGCCGACCGATTGCGTGTGCTTGAACCTTTCGGCAAGCGTATAGACGATGATCGCGTCCAGCCGGTCGATGCTGGCGCGGTGTTCCTTCAGCAGCTCGGCTGCGCGGAGTGCGGGATCGGTCATGCGGCACCTTTCGAGGAACCCGCCGGGTGGCGGAAGACAAGACAGGGCCGATCCGAGGCCGGCGCCTTCGCGGTATCGTCGAGCGTGGCCCCCAGCCGTTCGGCCAGCGCGATGGACCGCGTGTTCCGCGCATCGACATAGCTGACGGCCGTATCCCAGCCGAGCGTGCCGAAGGCGTGATCGCGCGCGGCAACGGCCGCCTCGCGGGCAAGGCCGCGACCCTCGGCGGCCCCGGACCAGATCGTCCAGCCGATCTCGCGTTCGGGCCAGCCTGCGGGGAACCACGGGCCCGCCATGCCGATGGGCGTGTCGTCGCCCTTCGCCGTGATGGCGAACATCCCCCAGCCGCGCATCACCCAATGGCCTATGACATGCCCGAAGGCGCGCCAGACCTTGCCCTCGTCGAAATCGCCGTCGCGGACGAACCGGGCGCGATCGGTGGACATGAAGTCCCGCCAATGCGGCCAGTCGCCCGCCGCCGGTGCACGCAGCACCAGCCGGTCGGTCTCGATCCGGGGGGTGGGGGACAGCTGGATCATTTCTTGCCGAACATCCCGCCCAGGCCGCCGGGCAGACCGGCCTTGCCCAGCTGACCGCCCAGGCCCTTGGGGTCCTGCAGCATCTTCTGGGCCTCGGCCATCTTCTCGGGGTCCATGTTGGCCATGTCGGGCAGCCCGCCGCCCTTGCCGGTCATGGCGCGCATGGCCTGCTTCAGCATGCCGCCCTTGCCCATCTTGCCCAGCTTTTTCATCGTGTCGGCCATCTGCTTCTGCATCTTCAGCAGGCGGTTCAGTTCCGACACCTCGAGGCCGGCACCCGCGGCGATCCGCTTCTTGCGGCTGGCCTGCAGCAGGTCGGGATTGGCGCGTTCCTTCTTGGTCATCGAGTTGATGAGCGCGATCTGGCGGCGCACGACGGTGTCGTCGTAACCGGCCGCCTCGGCCTGCTTGGCCATCTTCTGCATGCCGGGCATCATGCCCATGATCGACTGCATGCCGCCCATCTTCTGCATCTGTTCCAGCTGGCCCTTGAGGTCGTTCATGTTGAACAGACCCTTCTGGAAGCGCTTCATCATGCGCTCGGCCTGCTCGACCTCCAGCACCTCCTGCGCCTTCTCGACCAGGGCGACGATATCGCCCATGCCCAGGATGCGGCCCGCGACGCGCTGCGCGTCGAAGGCTTCCAGCGCGTCCATCTTCTCACCCAGGCCGACGAAGCGGATGGGCTTGCCGGTGACCTGGCGCATCGACAGGGCGGCACCGCCGCGCCCGTCGCCATCCATCCGCGTCAGCACCACGCCCGAGATGCCGACCTTGCCGTCGAACTCGGTCGCGACGTTCACGGCGTCCTGGCCGGTCAGGCCGTCGACGACCAGGATCGTCTCGCGCGGGTCGGCGATGTCGCGGACCTGCTGGACCTCGGACATCAGGGTCTCGTCGATATGCAGGCGGCCGGCGGTGTCCAGCAGCACCACGTCGTAACCCCCGAGCGATGCCTGCTGCTTGGCGCGCTTGGCGATCTGGGGCGCGGTCTGGCCCGGCACGATGGGCAGGCAGTCGACGCCGATCTGCTGGCCCAGGATGGCCAGCTGCTCCATCGCGGCCGGGCGGTTCGTGTCGAGCGAGGCCATCAGGACGCGCTTCTTCTCGCGGTCCTTCAGGCGCAGGGCCAGCTTGGCGGTGGTCGTGGTCTTGCCCGAGCCCTGAAGGCCGACCATCAGGATGGCGGCGGGCGGGTTGTCGATGCGCAGTGCCTCGGGGGCGTCCTCGCCCTGCAGGACGCGGATCAGTTCGTCATGGACGATCTTGACGACCTGCTGGCCGGGGGTGACCGATTTCGTGACGGCGGCGCCGGTGGCCTTCTGGGTGACGGCCTTGACGAAGCCGCGCGCCACCGGCAACGAGACGTCGGCCTCGAGCAGGGCGACGCGGACCTCGCGCATGGCGGCGGTGACATCGTCCTCGGACAGGGCACCTTGCTTGGTCAGCCGGTCGAAGACGCCGCCAAGACGGTCGGAAAGGTTCTCGAACATGGCCGGGCCTCCTGATGGCTCCAATACGGTTTTGCCCCCGTGGGCGCGACGCGCTGACGGGGGGCGATCCCCGCGCCATGCGGGGACCGGAAGGACGGCCTTCCGGGAATCCCGGGTTGCTTAGGGGATTCCCGTGTCCGAGTCAATCGTCCCGGTCAGTGTCTGACGGTCCCCATGGGCAGCACGAGGCTGACCGAGTCGTCCGTCATGTCGCTGCTGAAGGGCGGGATGCCCAGATCGCGCGAGAATCCGCGCTGGACGGCGGCGTCGATCGACGGCCTGCCGGAGCTGCGCAGGATGTTTGCCTGCCGGACGCTGCCGTCGCGCGCGATGACCAGCCCGACCTCGAGCGAGATGCCCATCATGTGGCCCTGGCCGACAAGGCTGGACCCCATGCGCCGCATCGCGGCTTCGAGCGCGCCGGCGGTGGCGCGGCTCCATTCCTCGCGGTTCTGCACGGAAACGGGCGCGGCCCCGAACGAGGTCTGGGCGGACGCCTGCCGCGGAAACGAAACGACCGCAGGCCCTGCGATCAGGGCTGCGGCCAGAAGAAGCGCGAATGCACGCATGGTGAAATGATCCTTGGAAAAATACGACCGGACCAGTTGCAACGGTCCGGTCGCATTCACCAAGCGGCTTCGCGGATCAGGCCGCGATTTCCTGCAGCGCGGCCTCGGCGCGTGCCATTCCGGCATCACGGTCCATCGCAAGGCCGTCCGCGGGCACGAAGGTCACGTCCGTGATGCCCAGGAAGCCCAGCATGTGACGGACATAGCCCGAGGCGTGGTCCAGGTCCGACCCGAAGGGCGTGCCCGCGGCGGCATAGGCGACGATGGCGCGCTTGCCGGTCAGCAGGCCCTCGGGGCCCTCGGCGGTATAGCGGAAGCTGATGCCTGCGCGGGCGATCTGGTCCAGCCAGTTCTTCAGCTGCGCGGGCAGGGTGAAGTTGTAGACCGGCAGCCCGATCACCAGCGTGTCGGCATCCTGCACCTCGGCCAGCAGCTCGTCCGAGATCTGGACGTGGCGCTCCTGCGTGGGGGTGGGGTTGTCGGTGCCGACGCGGACGGCGGTGAACCATTCGCCGTCGATGGGCGTCACGCCCTGGTTCAGGTCGCGATAGGTCACCTTGGCCGCGGGGTTCGCGGCGGTCAGGCGGGCCACGACGTCGGCGGTCAGCTTGCGGGTGACGGATTGGTCGCCGGTGATGGCGCTGTCGATATGCAGGATGTTCATCGGAAGATCTCCGCTTCATGTTGGATTGCAGCTTACTTAGTCCTATGCATCCGCGAACGAAACGCCGATAATCGCGCAGTATCTGTGCGGAGATGCACATGCCGGTCGAGACTTGGGACGATATCCGCGTGGCTCTTGCGGTGGCGCGTCACGGCACCGTCAGCGGGGCCGCGACGGCGCTTGGGGTGCATCATGCGACCGTCATCCGCCGCATCGACGCGCTGGAGGATGCACTGCACACGCGGCTGTTCCAGCGCCATGCGCGCGGCTATGCCCTGACCGAGACGGGGCGCGCGATGCTGGCGGCGGGGGCCGCGGCCGAGGAGCGCTTTGCCCAGATGGCCGCCCAGATCGAGGGTGCGGGCGACCGGGTCGAGGGGCAGCTGACCGTCACCTCGCTTCCCGGTCTTGCGGATGTGGTCATGCCGCGGCTGATCGGGCTGATGCGGCGTCATCCGGGCCTGCGCGTGAACTATGCCCCCGATCTGCGCCTGCTGCGCCTTGACGCCGGAGAGGCGCATGTCGCGATCCGCGCAGGCGCCAGACCGACCGAGCCGGACTATGTCGTCCGCGCCATGGGGTCGGGCGGGCACGCGCTGTTCGCCACCCGCGACTACATGCAGCGGCACGGCCCCATCGACGACCTGGACCGCCATTGCTTCGCGCTGCCCGCGACCGGGGGCGCGCTGGCCCCCTGCACGCGCTGGCTGCTGGAACGCATCCGCCCCGAGAACATCCTGATGACCGCCCCCGAGGACGACGCCCGCGAGCAGGTCGTCCGCGCGGGGCTGGCCGTCGGGATCCTGCCGCCCTCGCGCAGCGCGGGGCTGGAACTGGCGCTGCATCTGCCGGAATGGGATGCGCCGCTGTGGCTGGTCACCCACGTGGATTTGCACCGCACGCCCAAGGTGCAGGCCGCGCTGCATGCGCTGCGGGACGGCGACTGACCGCAGGGGATCGTGGCCCGCCGCCACATCTTGTGGGTGAACGCGTCGCGACGGCTTTTCTTTGGATCACGCCCTCGTTACGTTCGCGGAAGGGACAAGGAAGCGGGGCGGGACGTGGCGCATATCATCGTCGTCGGAAACGAGAAGGGCGGCTCGGGCAAGTCGACGACCTCGATGCATGTGGCGACGGCGCTGGCGCGCCTGGGCCATACGGTCGGCGGCCTGGACCTGGACGTCCGCCAGCGCAGCTTCGCCCGTTATATCGAGAACCGCGCCGCCTTCCGCGCCCGCGAGGGGCTGGACCTGCCGATGCCGGTCGTGGCCCAGCTGGCCGAGGGGCCGGACCCGCTGTCCCCCGCGCTGGAGCTGCTGGAGCGGCAATGCGACTTCATCCTGATCGACTGCCCCGGATCGCACACCAAGCTGAGCCAGATGGCCCATACGCTGGCCGACACGCTGCTGACGCCCCTGAACGACAGCTTCGTCGATTTCGACCTGCTGGCCCGCCTGTCCCCCGAACAGGAGATCCTCGGGCCTTCGATTTATTCCGAGATGGTGTGGAACGCGCGGCAGATGCGGGCGCAGGCGGGGGCGGGGCCGATCGACTGGCTGGTGCTGCGCAACAGGCTGGGCACGCAGCAGATGCACAACAAGCGCCGCGTGGGCGGTGCGCTGGACCAGCTGTCGCGGCGCATCGGGTTCCGCGTCTCTCCGGGCTTCTCGGAGCGGGTGATCTTCCGCGAGCTGTTCCCGCGCGGGCTGACGTTGCTGGACATGAAGGATGTCGGCATCGAGAACCTCAGCATGTCGCATATCGCCGCGCGCCAGGAACTGCGCGAGCTGATCAACGAATTGCGGCTGCCGGGCGTGACCGTCACCTTCTGACGCAGGAACCGGTCGGGCCGCAGCGTCATTGGATGGGACACGAGGACCCAACCAATGGAGGCTTTCATGGCCAAGATCCTGATCGTCGCATCCGACGGATTCGAGCAGTCCGAACTTTTCGTCCCGCTGGAGAAGCTGCGCGCCTCGGGTCACGAGGTGCACCTGGCCGCCCCCGAGAAGGGCGATATCCGCGGCTGGGACCAGACCGACTGGGGCAAGTCGGTCGCGGCGGACCTGACCATCGCGGATGCGGGGGCGGGCGCCTATGATGCGCTGGTGCTGCCGGGCGGCCAGATCAATCCCGACGTGCTGCGCCTGAACGACAAGGCGCTGTCGCTGATCCGCGAATTCGGCGAGGCGGGCAAGCCCGTCGCCGCGATCTGCCACGCGCCCTGGCTGCTGATCGAGACGGGGCTGGCCAAGGGGCGGCGCATGACCAGCTTCGATTCCATCCGCACCGACCTTGCCAATGCGGGCGCCGAGGTGGTGGATGAAAGCGTCGTGGTGGACGGCAACATCATCACCAGCCGCAATCCGGACGACCTGGACGATTTCGTGGCGGCGATCGAGAAGGCCGTGGCCTGAAAGGTCGTTTGAAACGCGAAAGGGGGCCCGCGAAGGCCCCCTTTCTGAAACGTGCCGGAAGATCCGGGATCAGGCGAGCATGCCGACCGGGTTTTCCAGATGCGAGACGATACGTTCCATCAGCTGGGCGCCCAATGCGCCGTCGATCACGCGGTGATCGACCGACAGGGTCATCGACATCACGTTGCGGATGACGACCTGATCGCCCTCGACCACGGGGGTCTTGATGCCCGCGCCGACCGCAAGGATCGCACCGTGCGGCGGGTTGATGACGGCATCGAAATTCTCGATCCCGAACATTCCCAGGTTGCTGATCGCGAAGCTGCCGCCCTGGTATTCGTGGGGTGCCAGCTTCTTCGACTTGGCGCGGCCCGCCAGGTCCTTCATCTCGGCCGACAGCTTGGACAGCGTCTTCATGTCGGCATCCTTCAGCACCGGCGTGAAGAGACCGCCTTCGACCGCGACGGCAACCGCCACGTCCGAGGGCTTCAGCTTGATGATCCGGTCGCCCGCCCAGACGGCGTTCGCGTCGGGAACCTCTTGCAGGGCCAGCGCGCAGGCCTTGATGACGAAGTCGTTGACCGACAGCTTCACGCCCCGGCCTTCCAGCTGCTTGTTCAGCGTGGCGCGGAATTCCATCAGCGCATCCAGCTTGGCCGAGCGGCGCAGGTAGAAATGCGGGATGGTCTGCTTGGCCTCGCCCAGGCGCTGCGCGATGGTGCGGCGCATGCCGTCCAGCTGGACCTCTTCGGTTTCGCGATCGGCATAGATCTTGGCGATGGCATCGGCCGAAGGGGCCTTGGGCGCGGGTGCGGCGGCGGGTGCCGCGGCTTCGGGCTTGGCGGCGGGCGCCGCGGCCTTGGGCTGCGCGTTTTCCACATCGGCCTTGACGATCCGGCCGCGCGGGCCCGAGCCCTCGATCTGGGTCAGGTCCAGGCCCTTGTCGGCCGCGATGCGGCGCGCCAGGGGCGAGGCGAAGATACGCTGGCCGTCGCCGGATTTCGGCGCGGGCGAGCCGCCTGCCGATTTCGCGGGCGAGATGTCGGCATCCGCCTGGCCCTGCACTTCGCGCGGGGCCTCGGCGGGGGCGGCATCGGCCTTGGCGTCCGATTTCGGCGCGCTGTCGATGTCGTCCGCGCTTTCGCCGTCTTCCAGCAGCACGGCGATGGCGGTGTTCACCGCCACGCCCGAGGTGCCTTCCGCGATCAGGATCTTGCCGATCTTGCCCTCGTCGACGGCCTCGAACTCCATCGTGGCCTTGTCGGTCTCGATCTCGGCGATGATGTCGCCCGATTTGACCTCGTCGCCCTCTTTCACCAGCCACTTGGCCAGCGTGCCTTCCTCCATGGTGGGGGACAGCGCGGGCATCAGGATTTCCGTTGGCATCGCATTGCCTCCCTTACTTGTAGGTGACTTTCCGCACGGCCTCGACCACCTCGTCGACGGTGATCAGCGCGTGGCGTTCCAGGTTCGCGGCATAGGGCATGGGAACGTCCTTGCCGGTGCAGTTGATCACCGGGGCGTCCAGCCAGTCGAAGGCGTTCTCCATCACATAGGCCGAGATGTGGTTCCCGATCGAGCCGACGGGGAAGCCTTCCTCGACGGTGACGAGACGGTTGGTCTTCTTCACCGATTCGATGATGGTGCCGTAATCCAGCGGGCGCAGGGTCCGCAGGTCGATCACCTCGGCGTCGATGCCCTGTTCGGCCAGCTTCTCGGCGGCTTCCAGCGAATGCGACATGCCGATGCCGAAGCTGACGATGGTCACGTCGGCACCCTTGCGGGCGATGCGCGCCTTGCCGAAGGGGATGGTGAAGTCCTCGAGATCCGGCACCTCGAAGCTGCGACCGTAGAGGATCTCGTTCTCCAGGAAGATGACCGGGTTCGGATCGCGGATCGCCTGCTTCAGCAGGCCCTTCGCGTCGGCCGCGCTGTAGGGCATGACGACCTTGAGGCCCGGGATGGCCGAATACCACGCCGCATAGTCCTGGCTGTGCTGCGCGCCCACGCGGGCGGCGGCGCCGTTCGGACCGCGGAACACGATCGGGCAGCCCATCTGGCCGCCGGACATGTACAGCGTCTTGGCGGCCGAGTTGATGATGTGGTCGATCGCCTGCATGGCGAAGTTGAACGTCATGAACTCGACGATGGGACGCAGGCCCGCGAAGGCCGCGCCGGTCGCGATGCCGGTGAAGCCGATCTCCGAGATAGGCGTGTCGACCACGCGACGCTCGCTGAACTCGTCCAGCAGGCCCTGGCTGATCTTGTAGGCGCCCTGGTATTCGCCGACTTCCTCGCCCATCAGCAGGACGTTCTCGTCGCGGCGCATCTCTTCGGCCATGGCCTCGCGCAGGGCTTCCCGCACGGTCATGGTCTTCATCTGCGTGCCTTCGGGCCAGTCGGGGCTGCGGTCGGGCTCGGGGGCCTTCACCTCCTCGACGGCGGATGCGGCGGGCTTGGCCTCGGCCTTCTCGGCGGGGGCCTTCTCGGCGGGTGCCGATGCGGTCTCGATGTCGTCGGCGGATTCGCCTTCCTCGATCAGGACGGCGATGGCGGTGTTGACCGCGACGCCCTGGGTGCCCTCGGCCACCAGGATCTTGCCGAGGATGCCCTCGTCGACCGCCTCGAATTCCATCGTGGCCTTGTCGGTCTCGATCTCGGCGATGATGTCGCCGGATTTGACCTCATCGCCTTCTTTCTTCAGCCATTTCGCCAGCGTGCCTTCCTCCATGGTCGGCGACAGGGCGGGCATCAGGATTTCGGTTGCCATGAATGATCCCCCTCAGGCGTTCTCGGTGGCGCTGCCCTGCGGCAGGTCCTCGGCATAGATGTCCGTCCACAGCTCCTCGAGCGCGGGCTCGGGGCTTTCCTTCGCGAACTCGGCCGATTCGTTGACGATGTCCTTGATCTCCTTGTCGAGGGCCTTCAGCTCGTCCTCGGACGCGTGCTTGCCCTGCAGCAGGATCTCGCGGATGTTCTCGATCGGGTCGCGCTCGTCGCGCATCTTCTGGACCTCTTCGCGGGTCCGGTACTTGGCCGGGTCCGACATCGAGTGCCCGCGATAGCGATAGGTCATCACCTCGAGGATGTAGGGGCCCTTGCCCGCGCGGCAATGCGCGACGGCCTTTTCGCCCGCGGCCTTGACCGCCAGCACGTCCATGCCGTCGACCTGCTCGCCCGAGATGCCGAACGCCTCGCCGCGACCGAACAGGCTGGTCGAGCGGGTCGAGCGCTTGACCGAGGTGCCCATCGCGTACTGGTTGTTCTCGATCACGAAGACCACCGGCAGGTCCCACTGGGCCGCCATGTTGTAGGTCTCGTAGACCTGGCCCTGGTTCGCCGCGCCGTCACCGAAATAGGTGAAGGTGACGTTGTCGTTGCCCAGGTACTTGTCGGCGAAGGCAAGGCCCGCGCCAAGCGGCACCTGCGCCGCGACGATGCCGTGACCGCCATAGAAGTGCTTCTCGCGGCTGAACATGTGCATGCTGCCGCCCTTGCCCTTCGAATACCCGCCCTCGCGGCCGGTCAGCTCGGCCATCACGCCGTTCGCCTCCATGCCGCAGGCCAGCATGTGGCCGTGGTCGCGATAGGAGGTGATGCGCTTGTCGCCTTCCTTGGCGCAGGCCTCGAGGCCCACGACGACGGCTTCCTGCCCGATATAGAGGTGGCAGAAGCCCCCGATCAGGCCCATGCCGTAAAGCTGGCCCGCCTTCTCTTCGAAGCGGCGGATCAGCAGCATGTCGCGATAATATTGCAGCAGCTCGTCCTTCGAGACGTTCGCGGGCGCCTCTCCCTCGGAGCTTGGTTTCCTGGCCATGCCGGTATCCTCCTGGCTGTGCGGTCGGAATAGTTCAGCGTTAAACGATCCCTAGCCCAAACCGTCAGGTGCTGCAATCTGCCATGCGAAAAGGGGCACGACCAGCGTGCCCCTTCCGACGGATTTCCGCGCATTCGTCGGCAGATCAGCGGATCATGATCTCGTCCGCGCGGATCAGGCCCAGCACGTCGCGGGCGCGTTCGTCCAGCAGGTCGAGGTCCAGATACTCGTCCGACAGGCGATGGGTCAGGTTCTGCATCTGCGCGACCTCGTCGCGCAGGGCGTCGCGCTGTTCCATCAGCTCCTGCGTCTCGGATTCGATCTGGATGCGGCGCAGGATGCCGGACGGCCCCTGCACGGCGGCATAGGCGAAATAGAGCGAGAGCGCGCAGAAGAGCGCGATGAACACGGTCGCGCCGATCGAGAGGCGTTGCGGCATGGTGGCTTCCCTTTTGTCGCGGTCATCATGCCACAGGCGCGGGCCGGTGGGGAATCCCCGTCAGGCGCGTTCGGCAAAGATGGTTTCCAGGCGCGCGGCCTCGTCGGCCAGTCCCCAGGGCGGGTTCACGACCCACATCCCGGATCCGACCATCGAATGGCCGGGGCGGGCCGGGGGGAATCGGACCTCGGACAGCAGGGCGTCGGGGTGGTCCCGCATCAGGTCGCGGACCATCGGCAGATGCCGGTCGTCGGTCAGGATCGGATACCACAGGGCGATGACGCCGACGTTCCACTTGCGCGCGATCTTGGCGATGTGGCGGGGAATGGCGGCGTAATCGGCCTTCACCTCGAAGCTGGGGTCGATCAGCAGCATCCCCCGGCGGGGCGTCGGCGGGCAGACCGCCTGCGCCATCTCGAACCCGTCGCGCTGATGCAGCGTCGCGAATCCGGTCACGGTGGACAGCGCGGCATGTTCGGCGGGGTGCAGTTCGGCCAGGTGCACGCGGTCGTCGGGGCGCAGGAAATGCGCGGCGATCAGCGGCGATCCCGGATAGGTGTTGCCCCCTCGGCTGCTGCGGATCGCGGTCAGCGCGCGCATCAGCGGGTGATCCTCGGGCAGCCAGCCCTGGCTTGCCGCGCGCTCGATCCCGGCCGCGGCCTCGCCGGTCTTCAGGGCCTCGGCGCCGTCCAGCCGGTAGAGCCCGCGCCCCGCATGGGTTTCGAGATAGGACAGCGGCTTGTCCTTGCGGGTCAGGTAATCCATCGCCGTCGCCAGCAGCGCGTGCTTGTGCAGATCGGCAAGGTTTCCGGCGTGATAGGCGTGCTGGTAACTGAGCATCCCCAGCCCATAGCGCCATATCGGCCCCTGCGGAAGGGTTCAGTCGGCGCGCTGCACCTCGGACCGGCTTTTGAGTACGCGATCGCCGTCATCCTGCTCGATCAGATAGGCCGGATCGTCCCTAGACGCGTCACGGGTCACCTTCTGGCCCTTGATGGTCCGTTCGACCTTGTCGTGAAAGACCTCGGCGATCTTGCCGGTGCCCTTGCCGTTGCCCCATTCCCATTCGACCTTCGTGCCCTTGCGCAGCATATCGCATCCCCTGATCCGTGATGTCTGGATCAATGCCTGCAGGTCGGTCGGGTTCCGGAAATGAAAAGGCGGCGCCACCCAGGGAGGAGGAGGGGTGACGCCGCCGAACGCTGGCCCAGGGAGGAGGAGGGGCCGCGTAGTGTTGCGGTGACGGCCAGGGAGGAGGAGAGGCCACACCGCTTGCGCAAGGTCCGGGAGGGAGGAGGAGAGGACCCGGCGCAATTCGGTTGCCGCATATGGGGCGGCTATGAGGGACGCGGCGACACCCAGGGAGGAGGAGAGGGTGTCGCCGCTGAACGCTGGCCCAGGGAGGAGGAGGGGCCGCGTTTGGGGTGCGGTTCGGCCCGGGGAGGAGGAGAGGGCTTCACCGCGGAGCACCAGATCCGGGAGGGAGGAGGAGAGGACCCGGTGCGTTCGCTTGCCGCAGATGGGGCGGCTATGAGGTCGCGGCGGCTCCGAGGGAGGAGGAGAGGAGCCGCCGCTGCAAGCGCGAAACCCTTAAGGGAGGAGGAGGGTTCCGTCGCATCTTTTGGGCGGCATCCCCGAGGGAGGAGGAGATGGGGATGCCGCCGATCCCGGCCCGAGGGAGGAGGAGTGGGCCGGTGTTCGAATTCTTACTTCACGCCCCAGGCGGCTTCGTGCGCCAGGCGGGTGATCATCGAGCGGCTGATGCCCAGATCGTTCAGATCGCGGGTGGTCAGCGCGTTCAGTTCACGAACGGTCTGCTTGTAGACCGCACGACGAGCGCGGTTTTCCTGCAGGCGCTGGATCGCGTTCAGCATACGGCCGCGCAGGCCGGTTTCGGCGATGGCGTTGGTGTGAGCGATTGCAGCCATGTTCGTTTCCTTTCGTTCGTCCTTTGCACCGTCCCCGGATTGGTCCGGCGCTGCGTTGAGATGAAGATGGCGCTAACCGCAGCGATTCACAACGGACGGTTTGCGAATGCTGCCATGCAGCAAATGCATGACTAAGCCTGACCTATCGTGAGCTTGAGTGATGAAAAACTGTCACAAAATTGAAGCGACACATTCGTTAACGGTAACGGGATCACGGTAAAAACCCATGTTTTGAAAGCGGTTGCGGGGCCGTGCGGCGACCCTTTCACGGCCCATTGAGGTGCGCTGCGCGATGCGCCATGCTGCGCGCGTTCTCAAGAAAGGCTGCCGCCATGACCGTCACGCGCGAAAAGATTCTGACCACGATCGCGGATATTCCTCTGCCGCAGGGGGGATTCCTGAAGGACGCGGACCTTGTCAGGGCCCTTGTCGTGGAAAACGGTGCCGTGCGATTCGTCATCGAGCTCGCCGATGCCGAGGCCGCCAAGGCCATGTCCGGCGTCGAGGCCGAGGCCAAACGCCGGATCGAGGCGCTGGAGGGTGTCGCCACCGTCAGCATCGTGACGACCGCCCCCGCCAAGGCTCCGCCGCAGCTGAAGGTCGGCGGCCATGCCACGCCCCAGCAGGGGCCGCAGCCGATTCCCGGCGTGCGCAACATCGTTGCCATCGGATCGGGCAAAGGCGGCGTCGGGAAATCGACCGTCACCTCGAACCTTGCCGTGGCGCTGGCCAAGGCAGGGCGCAAGGTCGGTCTGCTGGACGCCGACATCTACGGCCCCTCGCAGCCGCGCATGATGGGCGTGTCCGGCAAGCCCCACAGCCCCGACGGCAAGCGGATTGAGCCGATGCGCGCGCATGGCGTCACCGTCATGTCCCTTGGGCTGATGCTGCGCGAGGGCGAGGCCGTCGTCTGGCGCGGACCGATGCTGATGGGCGCGATGCAGCAGATGCTGCAGCAGGTGAACTGGGGCGAGCTGGACGTCCTGCTGATCGACCTGCCGCCGGGCACGGGGGATGTGCAGCTGAGCCTGTGCCAGAAGGCGCCCGTCACCGGCGCGGTCATCGTCTCGACCCCGCAGGATGTCGCGCTGCTGGATGCGCGCCGCGCGATCGACATGTTCAACAAGCTCAAGACGCCCGTTCTGGGCATGATCGAGAACATGACCAGCTATGTCTGTCCGAAATGCGGCCACGAGGCGCATCTGTTCGGTCATGGCGGCGTGGCCCAGGAGGCCGAGATGCTGAACCTGCCCATGCTGGGCCAGCTGCCGTTGGAGCTGGAGACGCGGCTGGCGGGGGATTCGGGCAAACCCATCGCGACCGGCGACGGCCCTGCGGCCGCGGCCTATGCGGATCTGGCGCAGCGCCTGATCGACCAGGGCGTCGTCTGAGGGCTGGTCCAACGGCCCCGGCGCGGGAAAACGCGGGACCTGAGGGAAATCACGGGAAGGCCGGGAAAAGGCGGGAGCGGTGCTCTCGCCTTCGTGATTCCGCGTGAACGGCGGGCTGGCCGTGCGGCGGTTCTGACAATTTTCACGATTGCCCGCCACTCGGGCTGTTGCAGCTTTGCGTCAGTTGCAATGGCCTTATGCAATGCGGGAATTGCGCATATCTCGTTGATTGTTGGGCATGCTGCCACCACAAGTTGTTGCGAACCGCCTGGTTCAGCTTGGCGCAGAATGATTTTCCACTGTCAAGTTGACCGCGAAACTCCGCCGGGTAGGGAAAAATTCCGTTGCTTCCCGTAAATTCCCATGACACAAAGAACTCACGAAAACGGGCAGTGACCAAGGGGCGACCAAGACCCCGACGAAGATCGAAGCAGGCTTCATACAGGCATCCGTTTTCCAACATCGACCGGCCCGCGCGTGCGAGCAGCACCTCCCCCAGGTGGCGCGCGACAGGGGCGGCGGCCAACCCCGCAAAGGGGCCCGGTTGAACGGGAACGAGGGCGGCGGATCGGGCAGTGGCAGCAGTCCGATCCGCCCTTTCTCGTTTCAGGGCAGGGCCCATGGGCAGGACAGTGAGGGCGGACGCAAGGTGGCGCGGAAGTTCAGAGGCACCGAAACCGTCAAGGTCGATGGCAAGGGTCGCATGTCGATCCCGGCTAGGCTGCGGCGCGTCTTCGATGCGGGCGACCCCTCCTTCGCGGGCTCGAATGCGGGCCGGACCCAGCTGGTGGCCGTCTATGGCCCCGAATGGTGGAACTGGCTCGAACTCTATACCATCGATGCGATCGAAGAGATCGACGAACAGATCGACGCCCTGCCGCGAGGCAGCCAGGAGCGTCGCTGGCTGGAGCTGCTGATGAACGGGCAGTCCACCGATCTGGAGATCGACAAGGAAGGCCGCATGGTCCTTCCGCTGAAGCTGCGCGACAAGCTGGGCTTCGCGGACGGGGCCGAGACGGTCTTCGAATCACGTGGCGACTATATCCAGGTCTACCTGCCCGATTCCCGTCCCAAGGATGTCGAGGCGCTGGAGCAGTTCGCCGAAAGTCACGGACCGGAATTCGACCCGCGCGTCTTCCTCAGCCGGAATAAAGAGGGCTGACCATTGGCAGATCCGCATATCCCCGTACTTCTCAATCCCCTGCTGCGCGCGGTCGACCCGGTTTCGGGCGTCTGGCTGGATGGCACCTTCGGCGCGGGCGGCTACAGCCGCGGCCTGCTGGCGGCGGGCGCCGATGTCGTGATCGGCGTGGACCGCGATCCGTCGGTCTTCCGCATGGCCGAAGGCTGGCGCGGCGAATACGGCGACCGGCTGCGGCTGGTCGAGGGGACGTTCTCGGACATGGACGAACTTGCGGGGCAGGCGCTGGACGGCGTGGTGCTGGATCTTGGCGTCAGCTCGATGCAGCTGGACCAGGCGGATCGCGGGTTCTCGTTCCTGCGCGACGGGCCCCTGGACATGCGGATGGGCGATGACGGCCCGTCGGCCGCGGATCTGCTGAACACGGCCGAGGAATCGACGATCGCGGACGTGCTCTATCACTATGGCGAGGAACGCGCCTCGCGCCGGATCGCGCGGGCCATCGTGGCGGCGCGTCCCCTGACCCGCACCGCGCAGCTGGCCGAGGTGGTCGCATCCTGCCTGCCGCGCCCGAAACCCGGTCAGAGCCACGCGGCCACGCGCAGCTTCCAGGCGATCCGCATCTGGGTCAACGACGAGTTCGGGCAGCTGGTCGCGGGCCTGTCGGCCGCCGAGCGCGCGTTGAAGCCCGGCGGCAAGCTGGCGGTCGTCAGTTTCCATTCGCTGGAGGACCGGATCGTCAAGCGCTTCATGCAGGCCCGTGCCGATACCGGCGGCGGCGGCAACCGCTATGCCCCCGTGCAGCAGGAACGCCAGCCCGCCTTCACCCTGCCCACCCGCCGCGCCATCGGCCCCGACCCCGAGGAGCTGGACCTGAACCCGCGGTCGCGCTCGGCGCTGCTGCGCGTCGCCATCCGCACCGACGCCCCCGCGGGCGATGTCGATGCGCGGTCGCTGGCCATGCCCAGCCTGCCGGGACAGGAGGGGCGCTGATGCGGTCCCTGGCCTATCTTGCGGCGGTCCTTGTCCTGATGGGGCTGGCCTTCTGGGCCTATCGCGAGAATTACGCCACCCAGGCCGCCATCGGAGAGATGGGCCAGGTCCAGCGCGAGATCGCCGGACTGCGCGAGGAGCTGGGCGTGCTGCGCGCCGAATGGGCCTATCTGAACCGTCCCGACCGCCTGAGCGAGCTGGTCGACCTGAACTTCGACCGCCTGCAGCTGGTGCCGCTTGAATCGGGGCAGTTCGTCGATCCGGGGCGCGTGGACTATCCCAAGCCGCCCGAGCCCGCCGCAGACCTTGCCGCCGACCAGTCCGAGGAACAGCCATGATCCGCACCCCCCTGCGCCCGCTGGCCCGCATTCTTCGCGCCCGTGAACGCGGCGAGAATCCCGACGATATCGAGGCCGAGAACCGCCGCGCCCGCCACGAGAAGATCCAGGACCGCGCCCGTCGCCGCGCCGAGGGGCGGCTGGTCCTGCTGGCCGCCTGCTTCATCTTCGCCTATGGCCTTGTCGCCGTGCGGATGGGCACCCTGGCCCACAGCAGCCCGTCCGAGCCGCGCGCCGCAGTCCTGTCGGCCCAGATCATGTCGCAGCGCGCCGACATCACCGACCGTCGCGGGCGCGTCCTTGCGACGAACCTGCTGACGCATTCCATCTATGCCCATCCCCACCAGATGGTGGACCCGATCGGCGCGGCGCGCGGTCTTGCCCGCATCTTCCCCGACCTGTCCGAGGAGAAGCTGATCGCGGACTTCACCGGCAGCCGCAAGTTCATGTGGATCAAGCGCAAGATCAGCCCCGAGCAGATGCAGGCGGTCCATGATATCGGCGAACCCGGCCTGCTGTTCGGCCCGCGAGAGATGCGCGTCTATCCCAACGGGCCGATCGCCTCGCATATCCTTGGCGGGTCTGGTTTCGGCAACGAGGGCGTGAACAGCGCCGAGGTCATCGGCATTGCGGGGGTCGAGAAGGCCTTCGACGCATGGTTGCGCGACCCGGCCAATGACGGCGCGCCGCTGCAGCTGTCCATCGACCTGACCCTGCAGCAGGCCATGGAAGAGGTGCTGGCATCGGGCATGGACGTCATGAACGCCAAGGGCGCGACGGGCATCCTGCTGGAGATCGCCTCGGGCGAGATCATGGCCATGGCAAGCCTGCCCGATTTCGACCCGAACGACCGGCCCCGGCCCCTTCTGACGGGCGAGCCCTCGGACAGCCCGCTGTTCAACCGCGCGGTGCAGGGGCAGTACGAACTGGGCTCGACCTTCAAGATCTTTCCGGTCGCGCAGGCCATCGACCTGGGCCTGATCAACCCCTCGACCCAGATCAACGCGCAGGCGCCGATGCGCATCGGCAAGTTCCTGATCAACGATTTCCACAATTACGGCCGCACGCTGAGCACGACGGACGTGATCGTGAAATCGTCGAACGTGGCCACCGTGCGGATCGCGCAGATGATCGGCGTGGACCGGCAGAAGGACTTCCTGGAAAAGCTGGGCCTGTTCGTGCCGACCCAGATCGAGATGGTCGAGGCCCCGACCGGCCAGCCGCTGGTCCCGTCGCGCTGGCCCGCCGTCACCTCGGCCACGGTCAGCTTCGGCCACGGCCTTGCGGCAAGCCCGCTGCACCTTGCCGCCGCCTATGCGACCATCGGCAATGGCGGCAAGCGCGTGACGCCGACGCTGATCCACAACCGCCAGCGCCCCGAGGGCGAGCAGATCTTGTCGCCCCGCGCAGCGGCCATGGCCGTGGACATGCTGCGCCAGGTGGTGACGCGCGGCACCGCCCGCAAGGCCGAGGTCGAGGGCTACGAGATCGCGGGCAAGACCGGCACCGCCGACAAGCCGCGCGCGGCGGGCGGGTATTACAAGAACAAGGTCATCGCGACCTTCGCGTCGGTCTTTCCCGCAAGCGATCCGAAATACGTGCTGATCGTGGCGCTGGACGAACCCTCGATCGAGACTGCCGCGGGCGAGAGCCGGACCGCCGGCTATACCGCGGTTCCCGTCGCGGCCGAGGTCGTGCGCCGGATCGGCCCGCTTCTGGGCCTGCATGCCATCGGCGACGAAAACCTGCCGATGATCAACGCCCGCTTCGAACCCCGTGTTGAACCCGGGGAAGACACTGAGCTAAAGCTGGTCGCGAACCAATGACGGATGGGACCCTTGAGCAAGGATAATGTGACGCTGTCGCGGCTGGGGCTGCATGGGCAGGGCGGGCGCGATCCGCTGATCTCGGGGCTGGCCATCGACAGCAGGCAGGTGGGCGTGGGCTTCCTGTTCGCCGCGCTGCCGGGGGCGACGCTGCATGGCGGTGAATTCATCAGCTATGCGCTGCGGATGGGGGCGAACGCGATCCTGACCGACCGCAAGGGCGCCGAGATCGCCGCCGATGCGCTGAAGGGCTGGGAAGGCGCGCTGGTCGTGGCCGAGGATCCCCGCGCCGCGCTGGCGGGCGCCGCAGCCCTGTGGTTCGAGGCGCAGCCGAAGCATGTCGTCGCCGTGACCGGCACCTCGGGCAAGACGAGCGTCGCGACCTTCACCCGCCAGATCTGGCAGCACTTGGGCCACAGCGCGATCAGCCTTGGCACCATGGGCGTCGAGGGTGATTTCCAGGCCAAGCTGGCCCATACCACCCCCGATCCGCTGACCTTGCACGGCGTTCTGGCCGATGCGACCGATGCGGGCGTCACCCATGTCGCGATGGAGGCCTCCAGCCACGGGCTGGACCAGCGTCGCCTGGACGGCGTGCGGGTCGAGGCCGGTGCCTTCACCAATCTCAGCCAGGACCACCTAGATTACCACGCCGATTTCGACGCCTATTTCGCGGCCAAGGCGCTGCTGTTCAACCGCGTGCTGGAAGAGGGCGCCTCGGCGGTCATCAATACCGACAGCCAGCGCGGGCGGCAGATGGCGGATATCGCGACCGACCGCGGCCTGTCCGTCACCAGCATCGGCACGCATGAGGGCGCGATGCTGCGCATCCTGGGCCAGCGCTATGACGCGACGGGGCAGGATCTGCGCTTCTCGGTGATGGGCGTGACGCAGATGGTCCGCCTGCAGCTGATCGGCGGCTTCCAGGCGGAAAACGTGCTGGCGGCGGTGGGTCTTTGCGTCGCGGCGGGCGATCCGATGGACGAGGTGCTGGCCGCGCTGCCGCATCTGACCACCGTGCGCGGCCGCATGCAGCTGGTCGCGCAGCGCGACAACGGCGCGGCGGTCTTTGTCGATTACGCGCACAAGCCGGGTGCCGTCATCGCCGCGCTGCAATCGCTGCGTCCGCATGTGATGGGCCGCATCATCTGCGTCATCGGCGCGGGGGGCGACCGCGACAAGGGCAAGCGCCCGCTGATGGGGCAGGCCGCGCGCGAATTCGCGGATGTGGTGATCGTCACCGACGACAACCCCCGGACCGAGGATCCGGCCCTGATCCGCGCCGCCGTCATGGAGGGCGCCGGCCCCGAGGCGACCGAGGTGCCCGACCGCGCCGAGGCGATCCTTCGCGGCGTCGATGCTCTGCAGCCGGGCGACGCGCTGCTGATCTGCGGCAAGGGCCACGAGACCGGCCAGATCATCGGGCAGGACGTCTATCCCTTCGACGATGCCGAACAGGCCTCGGTCGCGGTGGCCGCATTGGATGGCAAGATATGAGCCTTTGGACCGCAAGCGAAGCCGCAGCCGCCACCGGCGGTCGCGCCATCGGCGACTGGGCCGTGGACGGTGTGTCCATCGACACGCGCACGATCCGTCCGGGCGATCTGTTCGTGGCGCTGACCGCCGCGCGCGATGCGCATGATTTCGTGGCGCAGGCCCTGTCCAAGGGTGCGGGCGCCGCGCTGGTCAGCCGCATCCCCGAGGGTGTCCCCGAGGACGCGCCGCTGCTGATCGTCGACGACGTGCTGCAGGGGCTCGAGGCGCTTGGCCGTGCCGGGCGCGCGCGGATGACGGGCAAGGTCGTCGCGATCACCGGCTCGGTCGGCAAGACCTCGACCAAGGAAATGGCGCGCGACGCGCTGGCGGGGCAGGGCGTGATCCACGCGGCCGAGGCCAGCTACAACAACCATTGGGGCGTTCCGCTGACGCTGGCGCGGATGCCTGCCGATACCGATTTCGCTATCATCGAGATCGGGATGAACCACCCGGGCGAGATCGCGCCCCTGTCGCGCATGGCCCGCCCGCATGTCGCCATGATCACCACCGTCGCCGCCGCCCACCTCGAGGCTTTCGGCGCGATCGAGGGCATCGCCCGCGAGAAGGGCGCCATCTTCGAGGGGCTGGAGCCGATTGGCACCGCCATCATCCCCGAGGACCTTCCCGTCACCCAGATCCTGCGCGACTGCGCGGATGCGGCGGGCGCGATCGTCGTGGGCTTCGGCGATCAGGGCATGGCCCGCCCCATGCGGATCGAGGTGCAGGATGACGGCCTGTCGGTCCGCGCGCGCATCACCGGCGAGACGCTGGATTTCACCCTGCGCACGACGGGCCGCCATTTCGCGATGAACGCGGTCGGCGTGCTGGCCGCGCTGTCGGCTGCGGGCGCCGACCCCAAGGCCGCCGCCGCCGCGATGTCGAACTGGCTGCCCCCCAAGGGGCGCGGCGCGGTCGAGACCTTGGGCGGCATCCGCCTGATCGACGACGCTTTCAACGCGAACCCGGCCTCGCTTGCTGCGGGCCTTGCGACGCTGGCGGGCCTTCAGGGCGGGCCGCGCGTCGCGATCCTGGGCGACATGCTGGAACTGGGCGAGGACGAGATGCGGATGCATCGCGATGTCGCCGACGATCCGGCGATGGCCGGCATCGCGCGGGTCCATTCGGCCGGGCCGCGCATGCAGGCGATGCACGAGGCGCTGCCGCAGGACAAGCGCGGCATCTGGGCCGAGGACGCATCGGAACTGGCCCGGCGGGCCGGCGAACTGGTCGAGCCGGGGGATATCGTCCTGGTCAAGGGATCGAAATCGTCCCGCATTTCGACCGTGGTCGACGCGCTGCGCGCGCTGGCCGAAGACGACAAAGGATAACGCCATGCTCTATTGGCTCAGCCACCTGTCCGAGGGCGGGGATTTCTTCAACCTCTTCCGGTACATCACCTTCAGGGCGGGGGCGTCCTTCTTCACGGCGCTGTTCTTCGGCTTCATGTTCGGTCGCCCGCTGATCGAATACCTGCGCCGCGTCCAGAAGAAGGGGCAGCCGATCCGCGACGACGGCCCGGAATCGCACCTGGCCAAGGCCGGCACGCCGACGATGGGCGGGCTTCTGATCCTGTCCGCGCTGCTGTTCTCGACCCTGCTCTGGGCGCGGTGGGACAACGGCTATGTCTGGATCGTGCTGCTGGTGACGGCGGGCTTCTCGGCCATCGGGTTCGCGGACGATTACGCCAAGGTGTCCAAGCAGAACACCAAGGGCGTCAGTTCGCGCACGCGGATGGCGCTTGGACTGGGGATCGCGTTCCTTGCTTCGGTCGCGGCTATGCTGCTGCATCCGGCGGAACTGTCGGGCCAGCTGGCGCTGCCGATCTTCAAGGACACGCTGGTCAATCTCAGCCTGCTGTTCATCCCCTTCGCGATGGTCGTGATCGTGGGTTCGGCCAATGCGGTGAACCTGACGGACGGGCTGGACGGGCTGGCGATCATGCCGGTCATGATCGCGGCGGGCACCCTGGGCGTGATCGCCTATACGGTCGGGCGGGTCGACTTTACCGACTACCTGGGCGTCCACCACGTCCCCGGCACGGGCGAGATCCTGGTCTTCGTCGCCGCACTGATCGGCGGGGGCCTGGGCTTCCTGTGGTACAACGCGCCCCCCGCCGCGGTCTTCATGGGCGATACCGGTTCGCTGGCACTGGGCGGCGCCCTGGGCGCGATCGCGGTCGTCACCAAGCACGAGATCGTGCTGGCCATCGTCGGCGGCCTGTTCGTGGTCGAGGCGCTGAGCGTCATCATCCAGGTTCTGTATTTCAAGCGCACCGGCAAGCGGGTCTTCCTGATGGCGCCGATCCACCACCACTTCGAGAAGAAGGGCTGGGGCGAGGCGCAGATCGTCATCCGCTTCTGGATCATCGCGCTGATCCTTGCGCTGATCGGGCTGGCGACGCTGAAGCTGCGTTGACGCGGCCGATCACCCGTCTATCTATCTTCGTCCGGGGGCATCGCGCCCCCGGCTTGTGTTTCAGGAGGCCATGATGATCCCGGTTCAGGACGTCTTCGATCAGACAATCGCGGTTCTCGGCCTTGGCCGGTCGGGTCGCGCGACCGCAGCGGCGCTGGCTGCGGGCGGTGCGCGCGTCATCGCATGGGATGACGGGCAGGACACCCGCGAGGCCGCCGAGGCCGAGGGGCTGGAGCTGGTCGACCTGACCCGCGATGCGGCCTGGACGGGCGTGTCCGCGCTGATCGTCAGCCCGGGCATCCCGCACCTGTTTCCGAAGCCCCATCCCGTCATCGCCAAGGCCTATGAGCTGGGCGTGCCGGTGGACAACGATATCGGTCTGTTCTTCCGCAGCTATGCCACGCGGGACTGGGACGCCTTCGACCGACCGCCGCGGGTGATCGCCGTGACCGGATCGAACGGCAAGTCCACGACCACCGCGCTGATCCACCACATCCTGCAAGAGACCGGTCGCCCCACGCAGATGGGCGGCAATATCGGGACCGGCGTGCTGTCGCTGGAACCCGCGACCGACCGCGAGGTCGTGGTGCTCGAGCTGTCATCCTATCAGACCGACCTTGCGCGGGCGCTGACGCCCGATGTCGCGGTGTTCACCAACCTCTCGCCCGATCATCTGGATCGTCATGGTGGACCGGGCGGGTATTTCGCGGCCAAGCGTCGCCTCTTCGCGGAAGGCGGCCCGGACCGCGCCATCATCGGCGTGGACGAGGTCGAGGGGCGGTATCTTGCCAACCAGCTGACCGTCGCGCCGTCCGACGACCGGGTGATCCGCGTGTCGGCGGGGCAGAAGCTGGACGGGGCCTCCTGGTCGGTCTTTGCGCGCAAGGGGTTCCTGTCGGAATACCGCAAGGGGCGGCAGGTCGCCTCGATCGACCTGCGCGACGTGACCGGCCTGCCGGGGGCGCACAACCACCAGAACGCCTGCGCGGCCTATGCCGCCTGCCGCGCCGTGGGGATCGCGCCGCGCGACATCGAGGCCGCGTTCTACAGCTTTGCCGGTCTGCCGCATCGCAGCCAGACCGTGGCCGAGATCGGTGGCGTCCGCTTCGTGAACGACTCGAAGGCGACGAATATCGACGCCGCGGCCAAGGCGCTGCAGGCCTTCGACAAGATCCGCTGGATCGCGGGCGGCCTGGGCAAGGAGGGCGGCATCGCGGCGCTTGCCCCGCATCTGGGGCGCGTCGGCAAGGCGTATCTCTATGGCCATTCGGCGCGCGATTTCGCGTTGGAGATCGGGCAGACCCCGCACGAGGTCGTCGACACGCTGGACCAGGCGCTGGCCCATGCCGCGGCCGAGGCCCAGCCCGGCGAGACGGTCCTGCTGGCCCCTGCGGCGGCCAGCTTCGACCAGTACCCGAACTTCGAGAAGCGGGGCGAGCATTTCGTCCAGCTGGTCCGGGATATTGCCGCAAGGTCATAGGACCTTTCCATTGATCCCCCTGCCGTTCTGCGGAAACCTGCCGCGGAGGGGCAGGGGGACGACATGACATTGGCAATGGATGCGGGGGCGCTGAACGCCTTCCTGGAACGCGAGTTTCCGCAGGTGGCCGGCACCTACCGGGTCGAGGACGCGACGACCGACAGTGTGACCGCGCGACTCGCGGTCGGGACCGATCACCTGAGGCCGGGCGGCACGGTCAGCGGTCCCGCGATGTTCGGGCTGGCCGATCTTGCGGTCTATTGCATGGTGCTGGCGCGGATCGGTCCGGTTGCGCTGACGGTGACCACGAACGCCTCGATCGACTTCATGCGCAAGCCCGCCGCAGGACGCGACCTGATCGCGGAATGCAGGCTGCTGAAGCTGGGTCGCACACTGGCGGTCGCCGACGTGCTGATCCGGTCCCAGGGACGGGAGGGCGCCGTGGCAAGATGCTCGATGACCTATTCGATCCCGCCCGCGACCTAGCGATTCCGGCTGCTTATGTCGGGGTATTCAGTTACCTATATTGCAAGCGTTTGAAATCGTTTGACAATAATGGCTGCGCGCGTCTTGACCCAAGGCCCGCAATCTTGGATAAGCCGCCATCTCGAATACAAACCGACCCTGAAGGGACGACAGATGAAAACCTATACCGCGAAACCGGCGGAGATCGAGAAGAAGTGGATCCTGATCGACGCCGAGGGCGTCGTTCTGGGCCGCCTCGCCACGATCGTCGCCAACCGCCTGCGCGGCAAGCACAAGCCGAGCTTCACCCCGCACATGGACATGGGCGACAACGTCATCATCATCAACGCCGACAAGGTGCAGATGACCGGCGCGAAGCGCGATGACAAGAAATACTACTGGCACACCGGTCACCCGGGCGGCATCAAGCACCGCACCGCACGTCAGATCCTGGAAGGCGCACATCCCGAGCGTGTCGTCATCAAGGCTGTCGAGCGCATGATCAGCCGCAACAAGCTGGGCAAGCAGCAGATGACCAACCTGCGCGTCTATGCCGGTGCCGAGCATCCGCACGAAGCGCAGCAGCCCGAAGTTCTGGACGTCAAGGTCCTGAACAAGAAAAACACCCGGAGCGCGTGATCATGGCCGAAGACATCAAAACCCTGGACGATCTGAAGTCGGTCGTGTCGGGCACCCCGGCTGCCGAAGCTGACGCCCAGATCAACCGTGAGCCGCAGCGCGACGCGCAGGGCCGCGCCTATGCCACCGGCAAGCGCAAGGACGCCGTCGCACGCGTCTGGGTCAAGCCGGGCTCGGGCAAGGTCACCGTCAACGGCAAGGACATCAACGAGTACTTCGCTCGTCCCGTTCTGCAGATGATCTTGAAGCAGCCCTTCGACGTCGCCGGCGTTGCCGGTCAGTACGACGTCCAGGCAACCGTCAAGGGCGGTGGTCTGTCGGGTCAGGCCGGCGCCGTGAAGCACGGCATCAGCCAGGCGCTTCAGCTGCACGAGCCGAGCCTGCGCGCCGCGCTGAAGGCAGCCGGCTTCCTGACGCGCGACAGCCGCGTCGTCGAGCGTAAGAAGTACGGCCGCGCGAAAGCCCGCCGCAGCTTCCAGTTCTCGAAGCGCTGATACGCTTCCTGCATATGTTTCCGAAGAGGGCGTGGCGAAAGCTGCGCCCTTTTCCATTTCCGGGCTGCGATCTTCCTGGGCAGCGACGCCGAATGGTGCCTTCGGGATGCGCAAACATCGAATCGCGAGTCGGAATCTGGCCGTTTTCGTCATCTGGATGTCGCGTCTCCGTGCGAAGGTGCTTGAGTGCAGATCCGGCCGCAGGATTTCTTGCGGAGATTATCGAAGCGAAAACATGCCCTTGCGAGAAAATCGTTCGCGGGGTGTGATTTTCTGCTTGAGGGTTCTGATTGGTGTGTCTAAACACCGCTTCACCGAAGGGCGGGACACGCCGGACGGTGCGACGGACCGGCCCTGAGGGGTTGGGAAGTCGGGAAAATTCTGGGATTGATGACCGGGCGGGGCGCTGAGTTGGATTGGCGCACCATCTGCGATTTTGGTTCCTCTGCTGTTTGACATTGATGGATATCTGAAGGGATATGCGGGCGGTTCGATGGTCGTTACACGATCTTGGATCTCGCATATCGGCTCTCTAGCCTTTGGGCGATGATGAGAGTGTCAGCTTCACTGTTTGTCGGCTCGCGCAAGCGAGAACGATGAACGGATGATTACTTAACTTCGGTTAAGTGACAGATGTGCAAG
>NZ_ATUJ01000009.1 GCF_000420145.1 Paracoccus zeaxanthinifaciens ATCC 21588 | reverse complement strand
GGGCATCTATCGTAACGTGTCGCTACTCGCCGCCAGTCCTTCAACCTACCGAACATGATCTCTATGCGGTTGCGTCGTCTGTAGCGTCGCTTGTCTTAATTCACGGTCTTCTGGCGCGACTTCCGATCTCGGATGCAGGCTTTTATCCCTCTGTCCTGCAACGCTTTTCGCAGCCAGTCAGCATCATAGCCCCGGTCCGCCAGGAACCAGTCAGCCTGCGGTAGGGTGTCCAGAAGCGCCGCCGCGCCGGTGTAATCGCTTACCTGTCCTGCTGACAGGAGAAGGCGGATAGGCCTGCCTTTTGCGTCAGTGACGGCGTGCAGCTTCGTGTTCATGCCGCCTTTTGTTCGACCGATTTGGCGAGCGCGCCCCCCTTTTTCGCCCGTAAGCTGCAAGCCGTGCCATGCGCCTTCAGATAAGTGGCATCGATCATGATCGTCTTCGGATCGGTGCTTTCGGCGGCCAGACCGACCATGATCCGGGCGAAGACACCATTGCCACTCCCGCGCCTCCAGCGATTGTAGAGCGTCTTTGCTGGTCCGTGTTCATTTGGTGCATCGCACCATCGCAAGCCATTGCGATTGATGAAGATAATGCCGCTTAGCACCCGCAGGTCATCAACTCGCGGACGGCCATGGTTCTTGGGAAAGTAGGGGCGAAGGCGCGACATCTGCGCTTCCGTCGGCCAGAACAGGTTGCTCATTGATCAGGACTCCTTGCGGCAGCCAGAATCACGCAAAGGGCATAAAATCAATGGGTCTGGAGCCTATAGAACCGTGGGACACTTTGCCTGTAATCTCTTGAATCTAGAAAAGGCAACAAATTGGCCGCGTGGGACGCACTGGGACTGAAAACATCGCAAAATGCCTGATCTAAGCATCCCTTCACCCGCTCCAATCCTTCCCGACATCTATCTGATGCGCCACGGCGAAACCGCGTGGAACGTTCAGGACCGCCTGCAGGGCATCCTGGATTCGCCGCTGACGGACCGCGGCATCGAACAGGCCCGCCGCCTGGCCGAACTGTCAAACGGGATCGCGGGTCGTCGGATCAGCAGTCCGCAGGGCAGGGCCGTCGCCACCGCGCGCATCGCCTTCGGCCAGGATTTCGCCACAGACCCGCGCCTGTCCGAGATCGACGTTGGGGATTTCACCGGCAGGCTGCTGTCCGACCTGCGCGGCGAACATCCGGGCATCTTCATCGACGATTTCGGCTGGTACGACCGCTGCCCGGGGGGCGAGGGGTTCGCCCGGCTGGCCACCCGCTGCCGCAGCCTACTGGACGATCTGGACGGGCCCGCGCTGATCGTCACGCATGGGGTCACGCTGCGGATGCTGCGATGCCTGATCCTGGGGCTGCCGATCGACCGGATCGGGCAGGGCGAGGCACGGCAGGGCGCGATCCATGCCTTCCGCCAGGGACACGAAAGCCTGATCGCGGATTAGCCCTTGCAACGCGCCGCGATTTGCTTTTCACATGCGCCACGCTACGGATGGCCCGTTAGCTCAGTGGTAGAGCGTCCCGTTTACACCGGGCCGGTCGGGAGTTCGAATCTCTCACGGGCCACCATGCCGCAGGCAAATTCATTGACCTGACAGCGACCTTTCGCCATCTGTTGTCTCGACCCGAAGGCGCGTGCCGCAGGATGCCGGCTGCCGACATTTCTTGACGACAGGACGATCATGCGGCGCTTCTTGAACAGCTCGACCCTTGTTTTCCTTGGCATCCTGGGGTTCCTGGCCTTCTGGATCGGCGGCGGCATGGCAACGCGCGAGGCCCCCGAACAGCGGCAAGAGGCCGAGATCCCCCCGCCCGAGGTCGCCGCCAGCATCAGCCGCGCGGAACGCATCCGCCCCGAAAGCGTGCTGTTCGGCGACGTGGTTCCGAACCAGCGATCGGTCCTGCGCCCGCGCACCGGCGGCATCATCGAAGAGATCACGACCGAGGGGACCCGCGTTGCCAAGGGCGATCCGGTCGGGCGCATCTCGGCCGACGACCGCGAGGCCGCCTTGGCGCGCGCCCGGGCGGAACTGGCCGCGGCCGAGCGCGACTATGACGCGGCCGAGCGTCTGCGCGATCGCGGCGTCACCTCGGATGCCGAGGCCCGCAACCGCTTTGCCGCGCTGGAAAGCGCCCGCGCCGATCTTCGCGCCGCCGAGATCGAGCTGGAAAACACCAACCTGACCGCGCCCATCGCCGGCGTCGTCAGCGACGTTCCCGTCGAGATCGGCAGCTTCGTGCAGCCCGGCGGAGAGATCCTGGAGATCGTGAACAACGACCCCCTCAAGGTGCGGATCCAGGTCCGCCAGTCCGAGATCACCTCGGTCAGCCTTGGCCAGACCGCCGAGGTCGAGTTCCAGGGCGACCGCATGGCCGAGGGTCGGGTGACCTTCATCTCGCCCGTGGCCGACAGCGAGACGCGGACCTTCAGGGTCGAGTTGGAGGTCCCGAACCCCGACAGCCGCACGCCCGCGGGGCTTGCGGCCAAGGTTCGGCTGCCGCTGCAGGAACGTGTCGCGCACCGCATCTCGCCCGCGCTGATCCGGCTGGACGACGCGGGGCGCATCGGCGTCTTCGTGGTGGCCGAGGATGACGAGCATCTGCGTTTCCTGCCCGTCGATGTGGTGCAGGCACAGGCCGAGGCGATCTGGATCACGGGCCTTCCCGAAACCGCGCGGATCGTGACGATTTCGCAGGGCGCACTCAGCGACGGGCAGCGCGCGCGTATCCGCGAGACGCCCGAAGAATATCGCGACGTCATCGGCGGCGATCAGGACGCGGGCGAGGCGGCCCGGCTGATCGGCGACGTGACGGGGGACTGACCGATGCAGGGGATCATCGCCGCCGCCTTCACCCGCGTCAGGACCGTGATCCTGCTGATGATCGCGCTGCTGCTGTCGGGCTTCATGGCCTATCGCACGATCCCCAAGGAATCGATGCCCGAGGTCGACATCCCGATCTTCATCGTCAACGTCACCTATAGCGGCGTCAGCGCCGAGGATGCCGCGACCCTTCTGGCCGAACCGCTGGAACGCCAGATGAAGTCGCTGGACGGCCTGCGAGAGATGAAGACCGTGGCCGCCGAGGGCTTCGCCTCGGTCACGCTGGAATTCGCGCCCGGCTTCGATCAGGCCGAGGCCGAGAAATCGGTCAAGGATGCCGCCGACGATGCGGAACCCGACATCCCGCCCGCCGCAGACGGCCCCTTCGTGCGAGAGATCGACCTGTCGATCTTTCCCATCCTGACCGTCGCGCTGTCGGGGCAGGTGCCCGAACGCGACCTGATCCGGCTGGGCCGCGACCTGTCCGACCGCATCGAGACGGTGTCGGGCGTCCTGCAGGCCGATCTGACCGGCGATCGAGAGGACCAGCTGGAGGTGCTGATCGACCCGATCGCGCTTGAAACTTATGGCATCGCGCCGGGGCAGCTGGCGCAGGCGGTGCAGGCCAACAACCAGCTGATCGCGGCGGGCTCCTTCGACAACGGCGCGGGGCGGCTTGCCGTGTCGATCCCCGGCACGGTCGTGCAGCTGGACGAGATCATGTCCATTCCGGTGCTGGTGGACGGCAATACCGTGCTGCGCGTGCAGGACGTGGCCGAGGTGCGCCAGACCTTCAAGGACGCGACCAGCTTCGCGCGGATCGACGGCCAGCCCGCGCTGGCCATCGACGTGCGGAAATCGGCGGGCGCCAACATCATCGACACCGTGGCCGAGGTCCGCCAGGCGGTCGAGGAGATGTCGGCCGACTGGCCCCCGCAGGTTCAGGTGACCTTCCTGAACGACCAGTCGCAGGAAATGCTCGACCTGCTGTCCGACCTGCAGAACAACGTGATCGCGGCGGTCGTGCTGGTGATGCTGGTGACGGTGCTGTTCCTGGGCGTCCGCGCTTCGATGCTGGTCGCGGTGGCAATCCCGGGCGCGTTCCTGTCGGGCATCCTGATCATCTGGGCCCTGGGCTTCACGCTGAACGTCATCGTGCTGTTCTCGTTGATCCTGGTCGTGGGGATGCTGGTCGATGGCGCCATCGTCGTGGTCGAGCTGGGCGAACGCCTGATCGCGCAGGGCCACCGCAAGCGCGATGCCTTCCGCATGGCGGCGCAGCGCATGGCCTGGCCGATCATCGCCTCGACCGCGACGACGCTGGCGGTGTTCTTCCCGCTGCTGTTCTGGCCGGGGCTGGCGGGGCAGTTCATGTTCTACCTGCCCGCCACGATGATCGCGACGCTGATCATGTCGCTGATCATGGCGCTGGTCTTCGTGCCCGTGACCGGCACGGTGCTGGGCAAGGCGCAGGACCGCCTGCCCGAGGATGAACCCGACGAGATTCCGTCCGCGATCAACAGCCTGTCGCGCTGGACCATTGCGCGGCCCGGACTGACGCTGGCGCTGTCGGCGGCGCTGATGGTCGCGGTCATCTTTGCCTATGCCCAGCTTGGCCGCGGGGTCGAGTTCTTTCCCGAGACCGATGCGGAACGCGCGCAGGTCCAGATCACGGCCTCGGGCAACCTGTCGGTGCGCGAATCCGATCAGCTGGTCCGGCTGGTCGAGGATCGCGTCAGCCGCATCGACGGGGTGGATCGCGTCTATGCCCGCACCATCGGCAGCGTCGAGGAACGCGTCCGCTCCAGCCTGCCAAGCGACGTGATCGGCCAGATCCAGGTCGAGTTCACGGACTGGCAGACCCGCGAACCCTCGGGGCAGGTGATCGAGGCGATGCGGCAGGCGGCCTCGGACGTGCCGGGCCTCGGCATCCAGGTCGAGGCCGCGGCATCTGGTCCCGCCGAGGCGCGTCCCGTCCAGGTCGAGGTTTCCGCCGACAGCCGCGAGGTCCTGCAGCTTGCCGCCGCCGAGATCGAGCGCCTGATGAAGGCGCAGGGCAGCTTCGTCGACATCCAGAACGACACGCCGCGCCCCAACCCCGAGATCCGGCTGTCCGTGGACCGCGAGGAATCGGCCCGCTACGGCGTGGACATGGACAGCATCGGCACCTCGGTCCAGCTTCTGACGACGGGGGTCAGCCTTGGCACCTATTTGCCCGATTTCGCCGACGAAGAGGTGGATATCGTCCTGCGATACCCGCCCGAGCAGCGCGATTTCGAGAACCTCGAAAGCCTGCGCGTCCGCGTCCAGTCCGGTGCGCAGGTGCCCATCAGCAACGTGACCGACATCCTGCCCGCGCCCGCGCCGACCGCCATCACCCGCATCGGCGCCAAGGAGACGCAGACCATCAGCGCCGATCTTGCGCCCGGCGCCACCCTGACCGCCGAACTGGCGCGCATCGACCAGACCGTGGGCGGGATGGAATTGCCCCCCGGCGTCGATATCCGCTTCGGCGGCGAGGTCGAGGACCAGCAGGAGGCGATGACCTTCCTGTCGGGGGCCTTCGTCGCGGCGATCTTCCTGATGTTCCTGATCCTGCTGATCCAGATGAACAGCTTCTATCAGGCGGGGCTGGTCCTCTCGGCGATCATCTTCTCGATCGCGGGGGTCTTCCTCGGACTGATCGTCCGGCAAGAGGCGTTTTCCATCGTCATGAGCGGGATCGGCATCATGGCGCTGGCGGGTGTCGTGGTGAACAACAACATCATCCTGATCGACGCCTATAACGAGCATCGCGCCGCAGGGATCGACCCGGACCGCGCCGCGCGGCGGGCGGCGGCGGAACGCTTCCGCCCCGTTCTGCTGACGGCCACGACCACGGTGATCGGCCTCTTGCCGATGGTGATGGGGATGACGATCGATTTCGTCGGGCGCGATCTCTATTTCGGGGCGCCATCGGGGCAGTTCTGGATCCAGCTGTCCACGGGCATCGCGGGCGGGCTGGTGGTGGCGACGGCGGTCACGCTGTTCCTGACGCCGACGCTTCTGGCATGGGACGGGCGTCGTCGCGTCGCCCGCGAGGGCCGGAGGGCGGCGCGTCGCAGCGCCGCCGCCCCGGCGGAATAGGCGTTACTGCAGCGCCTTGTCGGTGACGACCGTGGTAAATGCACCCTCGGGCGCGGCCTCGATCACGGGGTCCGAACCGCCCGCCATCAGGATATCGACGGTGCGCTGGTAATCGGCCTGATCCAGCGTGCCGTCCGAGCCTTCGGTCAGCTTCGCGATCTCGGTCATCATGCGGGTCTGATGCTCCAGCGTCTGCGCGCCGGTCATGTCGTTGTCCAGCACGATCTCGGCAGCCTCTTCGGGGTTCGCGGCGGCATATTCCCAGCCCTTCATGCTGGCGCGCACGAATTTCGCCAGCGCCTCGACCTTGTCCTCGTCCTGCAGCGTGGTTTCCAGCGCATAGAGACCGTCCTCCAGCGTGGCGACGCCCTGGTCCTCGTACTTGAAGGTGATCAGGTCGTCGGGCGTCAGGCCCGCGTCGATCACCTGCCAGTATTCGTTATAGGTCATGGTGCTGATGCAGGCCGCCTGCTTCTGCAGCAGCGGATCGACGTTGAAGCCCTGCTTGAGCACCGTCACGCCATCCTCGCCGCCCTCGGTCGACAGGCCGAGCGTGCTCATCCAGCTGAGGAACGGGTATTCGTTCCCCGAGAACCAGACGCCGAGGGTCTTGCCCGCGAAATCGGTCTCGGGGGTCTCGATGCCGGATTCCTTGAGGCAGGTGAGCATCATGCCCGATGCCTTGAAGGGCTGCGCGATGTTGACCAAGGGCAGGCCCTTTTCGCGGGCTGCCAGCGCGGCGGGCATCCATTCGACGATGACATCGGCCCCGCCGCCTGCCAGCACCTGCGTCGGCGCGATGTCCGGCCCGCCCGCAAGGATCGTCAGGTCCAGCCCTTCCCGGTCGTAGAAGCCCTTGGCCTCGGCGACGTAATACCCGGCGAACTGCGCCTGCGTGACCCATTTCAGCTGCAGCGTCAGCTCTTCCGCGGCGGCGGCGCTGCCCATGATCGCACATGCGACGCTGCCCAGCATGATCCGTTTCATCATCCGTCTCTCCTGTCCGAATGGGGTCTCAGCCCCGGTTGTTGCGTTGCGAGGGGTGCCAGAAGGTCGCGCGACGCTCGATCAGCGCGACGATGGCGTAGAAGCACGTGCCGGCAAGCGCCGCCACCACGATCTCGGCCCAGACAAGCGGCAGATCCAGCCGTCCGACCGCGGTCGAGATGCGGAACCCCATGCCCTTGGTCGGGCTGCCGAAGAACTCGGCCACGATTGCGCCGATCAGGGCCAGCGTCGTGGTGATCTTCAGGCCGTTGAACAGGAAGGGCAGCGCGGCGGGCAGGCGCATCAGGATCAGCGACGCCCCATAGGGGGCGGCCCAGCTGGCCATCAGGTCGCGCTGCAGCGCATCGGTCGCCCGCAGTCCCGCGACCATGTTCACGAGGATGGGGAAGAAGACCATGACCACGACGACCGCCGCCTTGGAATGCCAGTCGAAGCCGAACCACATCACCAGGATGGGCGCGATGCCGACGATCGGCAGGGCCGCGACGAAATTGCCGATGGGCAGCAGGCCCTTCTGCAGGAAGGGGCTGCGGTCGATGGCGATGGCCGCAAGGATCGCGGCGGTCGCGCCGATCACCCAGCCCGTCAGCGCCCCGCGCAGGATGGTCTGGACGAAATCCGTCACCAGCAGGCTGCGGTTCTGGACGATGCTGGCCGCGATCTGGCTGGGGGCGGGCAGGATGACGGCGGGCACCTCGTGGATGCGGACGGTCATCTCCCACAACGCGATCAGGGTCAGGCCGAAGATCGCGGCCACCGCGGCGCGGCTGGCGCGCGTGTCGAAGCGCGCAAGCCAGAGGTTGATCGCCCAGCCGCCCAGCCAGACGCCGATGATGGGAAGCGTGCTCATGCGCGGTGCCCTATGCGTGCAAGGGTCCCGCGTTCGATGCGGGCGACGATGGCGACAAGGATCGCGGCAAGCGCGGCGGCGGTGAACAGCGCGGCCCAGATCTGGACGGTCTGCCCATAGTAGCTGCCTGACAGCAGGCGCGCGCCCAGGCCTGCGGTCGCGCCTGCGGGAAGCTCTCCGACGATGGTGCCGACAAGGGCGGCGGCGATGGCCACCTTCAGGCTGGCGAACAGGTAGGGCAGGGACGACGGCAAACGTAGGTGCCAGAATATCTGCGTGCGGCTGGCATTCCAGGACCGCATCTGGTCCATCTGCATCGCGTCGGGCGTACGCAGCCCCTTGACCATGCCGACCAGCACCGGAAAGAAGCTGAGCCACGCCGCGATGATGGCCTTGGGCAGCAGTCCCGTGATCCCCATCGAGGACAGGACCACGATCACCATCGGTGCGATTGCAAGGATCGGCACGGTCTGGCTGGCGACGGCCCAGGGCATCACGGACTGGTCCATGCTGCGGCTGTGCACGATGCCGATGGCAAGGGCGGTCCCCGCGACGGCGCCGATGCCGAAGCCCGCCAGCGTCGCGGACAGCGTCACCCAAGCATGCCAGACCAGGCTGCGCGGCGAGGTGATCTTCTGCCCCGCGAGCCCCTGATAGAGGCCTGCTGCGACCTGATGCGGCGCGGGCAGCACGGGGCGGTCCTGCGTCAGGGTCAGCCCGACCATCTGCATGGCCGAAACCTGCGTGCCTGCGCGCGCTGCCTGATCGCGTTCCCACCTGGCGTTCATGCCGATGGCCGCCGCGTACCACACCGCGACGATGACTAGCAGCACGGTTGAGACGGGCAAGATGCCCCCCAGATCCGGGCGTGGCAGGCGAAGGCGGGGCATGGGCATCGCTCCGTCAGTCATGGCCGTGCCCGTCGCGCAGGGCCTCGCGCACCTCGTGGGCAAGCGCGATGAATTCGGGCGTGTCGCGGATATCCAGCGGACGGTCGGCGGGCAGGGGGCTGTCGATGATCCGCGATATCCGCCCCGGACGCGGCGACATCACGACGATCCGGGTCGAGAGATAGACCGCCTCGGGGATCGAATGCGTGACGAAGCCGATGGTCTTGCCGGTCTTGCGCCACAATTGCAGCAGCGCCTCGTTCAGACGGTCGCGCACGATCTCGTCCAGCGCGCCGAAGGGTTCGTCCATCAGCAGGATGTCGGCATCGAAGGCCAGCGCCCGCGCAATCGAGGCGCGCTGCTGCATGCCCCCCGACAGCTGCCACGGGTATTTGTTGCCGAAACCGCCCAGCTCGACCAGGTCAAGGACGCGGGCGACCCTCTCGGCCCTTTCGGATTTCGAGAAACCCATGATCTGCAGCGGAAGCGCGATGTTCCCCGCGATGGTCCGCCACGGAAACAGCCCCGGCGCCTGGAAGACATAGCCATAGGCCCGCGCGCGCCGCGCCGCATCGGGATCGCGACCCGCGACGCTGAGACTGCCGCCGGTCGGCGTTTCCAGCGCGGCGATGCTGCGCAGCAGGGTCGTCTTGCCACAACCCGAAGGCCCGATGAAGCTGACGAAATCGCCGCGTTCGATGGACAGGTTCACCGCGCTCAGGGCGTGGACCGGGCCATCGGCGGTCGGAAAGGTCAGGCTGACATTCTGCGCGTCGATCACGCTCATCCGGCGCTCCTTCGTTCGGGCCCAACGGGCATCGGTCATCCGCCCGGCGGAACGCGTCCCGCCGGTGGTTCAGGTCATCGGTGGGCAGTGCCCTCAGGTCACGATTTCTGCGGCATCCAGAACCGCGTGCAGCAGCACGTCGCAACCTGCCTTCGCCCATTCGGGGCTGATCTCCTCGGCCTCGTTATGCGACAGGCCGTCGACGCAGGGGCAGAAGATCATCGCGGTCGGCGCGACCTGGTTGATCCAGCATGCGTCATGGCCGGCGCCCGACACGATATCCATATGCGACAGCCCCAGCCGCTTTGCGGCGTCGCGGACCTTGCCGACAAGGGTCGGGTCGAAGGCCACGGGTTCGAAATGACCGGTCACCTCGATCTTCAGGTCGAGGCCAAGTTCCTTTGCGATTTCAGCAGCCTCCGCCTCCAACATCGAACGCATCGAGGCCAACTTGGCCGCGTCCGGGGTTCGGAAGTCGATGGTGAAGACCGCCTTGCCCGGAATGACGTTTCGGCTGTTGGGATAGAGGTTCGCCTGCCCGATCGCACCGACGGCATCGGGTTGATGGGCCATCGCGATGCGCTGGACGGCCTCGGTGATGCGCGCCATGCCAAGCCCTGCATTCACCCGCATCGCCATCGGCGTCGAGCCGGTATGCGCGTCCTTGCCGGTCAGCGTCAGTTCCAGCCACCACAGGCCCTGCCCGTGGGTGACGACGCCGATCTGCTTGCCCGCGGCCTCGAGGATCGGGCCCTGTTCGATATGGTATTCGAACATCGCGTGGATGCGCCGATTGCCCGGAACCTCGTCCCCGCGCCAGCCGATGCGGTCCAGCTCGGCGCCGAAGGTCTTGCCTTCGGCATCGGTGCGGCTATTGGCGTAATCCTCGGAATGCATGCCCGCGAACACGCCGGAGGCCAGCATGGCGGGGGCGAAACGGGCGCCTTCCTCGTTCGTCCAGTTCACGACGACGATGGGGCGGCGGGTGCGGATGCCCATGTCGCGGATGGCGCGCACGACCTCCAGCCCGGCAAGAACACCCAGCACGCCGTCATACTTGCCACCGGTGGGCTGCGTGTCCAGGTGGCTGCCGACATAGATCGGGTCCAGCGCAGGCTCGGTCCCCTCGTGGCGCATGAACATGTTGCCCATCCGGTCCAGACCCATCGTCATGCCCGCATCGCGGCACCATTCGGCGAACAGCGCGCGACCGGCGGCATCCTCGTCGGTCAGCGTCTGGCGGTTGTTGCCGCCCGCGATCCCCGGCCCGACCTGGGCCATCCGTTCCAGGCTGTCCCACAGGCGGTCGCCGTCCACGGTCATGTTCGCAGCCGTCATCACGGCGCTGTCGTCTTGCATTCCGGTCCCTTCCAGTGACCCGCCGAAGTCGCGGCGCAGGGTCGTCGTGAGGGCGGGCGGGATCGACCCGCCCGCCGGCGTTCAGGTCTTGAGAACCTCGGCCAGCGTGCCGATCAGCTGGTCGATCTGCTGTTCCGAGATGATGAGCGGGGGCGACATGGCGATGATGTCGCCGGTGACGCGGATCAGGATGCCGGCCTCGTAGGCGCGGAGGAAGGCGTCGAAGGCGCGCTTGCCCGGCTGCCCTTCGATGGGGGCCAGTTCGACCGCGCCGATCAGGCCCATGTTGCGGATATCGACCACGTTGGGCAGGTCGCGCAGGCCGTGCAGCGCCTCCTGCCAATAGGTCTCGAGCGTCGCGGCACGGGTCAGCAGCCCTTCCTCGGCATAGGTGTCCAGCGTGGCGATGCCCGCCGCACAGGCGATGGGGTTGCCGCTGTAGGTATAGCCGTGGAACAGCTCGATCATGTGATCGGGGCCCTGCATGAAGGCGTCGTGGATCTGGGGCGTGGTCAGCACCGCGCCCATCGGAATGACGCCGTTCGTCAGGCCCTTGGCGCAGGTGATCATGTCCGGGGTGACGCCGAAATGCTGCGCGGCAAAGGGGCTGCCCAGGCGACCGAAGCCGGTGATCACCTCGTCGAAGATCAGCAGGATGCCGTGCTCGCGGGTGATGTCGCGCAGGCGTTGCAGGTATCCCTTGGGCGGCATCAGCACGCCGGTCGATCCGGCCATCGGCTCGACGATGACAGCGGCGATGGTTTCGGCGCCGTGCAGCGCGACGATGCGTTCCAGCTCGTCGGCAAGATGCGCGCCGTGGTCGGGCTGACCCTTGGTGAAGCTGTTCTCGGGCAGATGCGTGTGGGGCAGGTGATCGACGCCCGCCAGAAGCGACCCGAAATGCCTGCGGTTGTTGACGATCCCGCCGACCGAGATGCCGCCGAACCCGACGCCGTGATAGCCACGCTCTCGTCCGATCAGGCGCGTCCGCGAGGCATCGCCCCGTGCGCGGTGATAGGCCAGCGCGATCTTCAGCGCCGTATCGACCGCCTCGCTGCCCGAATTGCAATAGAAGACGTGCTCCATCCCTTCGGGGGCCACGTCGACGATGCGGTTCGCCAGCTCGAACGCCAGCGGGTGGCCCATCTGGAATGCCGGGGCATAGTCCATCTCGGCGACCTGTTTCTGGACCGCCTCGGTGATCTTCGGGCGGCAATGACCGGCATTGCAGCACCACAGGCCCGCCGTCCCGTCCAGGATCTGTCGCCCGTCCGCCGAGGTGTAGTGCATGTCCTGCGCCGAGACCAACATCCGCGGATCGGACTTGAACTGACGGTTGGAAGTGAAGGGCATCCAGAACGCATTCAGGTCGTTCGGTGCGGGCTTGCGGTCAAGCGGCATGAATTCAAACCTCGGAAATTATTGACCAATTGGTCAGGGTCACGCTAGCACGGGGCAAAGGTCAGTCAAGAAACCCCGACCTTGCGGTGACGGTGGTTTCCAAACTGCCCGTTTCGCAATCATGCCAGAGCAGGAGCGGCAATGACAAACGGCAAAAAGTCCCCGATGACGCGCATTCAGCAGAAGAATCGGCAGCTGATCCTGGATGGCGCGCTTGGGGTGTTTGCCGGCAACGGCTTTCGCGGGGCGACGATCGACCAGATCGCGCAGGCCGCCGGTCTGTCGAAGCCGAACGTGCTGTATTATTTCCGGTCTAAGGACGAGATCCACAAGACGCTGCTGACGCGGCTTCTGGACATGTGGCTTGCGCCGCTGTCGCGCTTCGACCCGGACGGCGATCCGTTGGAGGAGGTGCTGACCTATGTCCGCGCAAAGCTGCACATGTCGCGCGACTATCCGCGCGAAAGCAGGCTGTTCGCGAACGAGATCCTGCAGGGCGCGCCGCATCTGACCGAGGTGCTGGAAGAGGATCTGAAGACCATCGTCGATCGCGCCGTGGTGGTCATCGCCGCGTGGATGGACCAGGGAAGGCTGGCGCAAGTGGCGCCGCATCACCTGATCTTCTCGATCTGGTCGATGACGCAGCACTATGCGGATTTCGACGTGCAGGTGCGGGCGGTGCTCGGCCCCGGGCATGATCCGTTCGACGAGGCCGAGCAGTTCCTCGATCAGCTGTATCGCAAGATGCTGGCGGTCTAGGCCGCTGTGGGGCTGGTCTCCAGAAGCAGGCCCGCCTGCTCGATCAGCACGAGGTTTTCCTTGGCCGAGGCGATCAGGTCCATGCGTTCGCCCGAGGCCCAATCCTTGGCGGCGGCATTCGTCGCCGCGATGACGGCTGCGGCCAGGATCTCGATGATGCGGGGATCGGAACCGGGCGCGCGGCGGTGCAGCAGGCCCCGCATCTGCGCGCGGCGTGCCAGCATCGCACTGTTGCGCAGGGCATTCAGCTTGGGGTCGCTGTCGCTGAGTTCAAGGATATGGGCGAAGATCTCGCGCTCTTCCAGGAAGCGCTTCAGATGCGCCTCGATCAGGCGGGACAGATCGTCGATCAGCTTGCCGGTGCCCTGCACGAAGATCTCGGACGCGTCGGACGGATAATCCGGCGGCGGACCCATCAGCGCCGCTTCCTTGTAGGCATAGTAGTTGAAGAAACTGCGGGTGCTGATGCCAGCTTCCTTGGCGATCGCCTCGGTCGTGACATTGCTCAGCCCATCGCGGACCGCAAGCTCCACGGCAGCGAACTGGATCTTCTTCGCGGTGCGAAAGCGACGGGTGGTCTGGGGGCTCATTCTTAACCCTTCACATTTGTTATGTCTTCAGGGTGACTTGAGCGGGGCGCTAACGCAAGCAGGATTATCGTTTACGCTTGTTAACACGAAGGAAAACGCCGCCCGCATCGGCGGATGGCGTTTTGGCGGTCACGCCTGTCCGTGCGATCAGCGGCCCCAGGTACGGACCGGCCCGCAATCCATGTGCACGAAGTTCGAGCCGCTGTAGCGGCCGACGCCACCCGCGCGGCATGCGACCGCCGCCTGGTACATCTGCGCGACCGAGCGCGACTTCAGCCGAAGGTCGGCGGCCTTGCCGGTCATGTGCAAAGAGTTGCGCGCGACGCCGCTGGATTGCCGACGCAGCATCGCGTTGGTCCGGGGCGAGCGGTAGCCCGACAGCATCATGTAGGGTTCGTTCGTCTGCATCAGCCGCGAGGATGCCGCCGCCACGTCGATCATGCGGGGATCCATGCCGATCGCCTCGCCCGTGCGCCAGTCGCGCATGAAGACGTTGATCTCGTTCAGGGCTTCGCGGATGTACTTGCCATCCACCCAGTACACGGTGTCGATGCTTTCGCCGGTGCGGCCGGAATACATCCGGACGCGGCGCATGTCGCCGGCACCGCGAAGGAAACCGAAGGCATTGGCCATCACCGGTGCCGCAGCCACGCTGGTCGCCGCGAAAGCACCCAGAAGGCCGCGACGGGAGATAAGGTCCATTGTCATGTCAGATCGCCTGTCCTGCTTCGTTCTTCGGCGCGCGGATTGCCGCGGCCCGTCGGGTTTAGCCCCGACTTCCTAACAATATGTCAAAATTCGGTGCGTCAGGAAACTGTTTCTGCGCAATCTGCACGAGTTCCGCCGATGGGTCGGCGGGATTTCGCCGAAGGGTTGTGCAGCCACAGTTCGCGGGTCTTTTGTGACATTTGCGCAACGGCATGAGCTTGCTGAATTTTCCGCTCGGTACCCATGCTGGTTGCCGGAACGTTCACATGAGAGAATGGCGATGTATCAAGGGGCATTCTGGTATGCGGTTCGCGACGAAACTGGTTCTCTCGGCATTTCTTGGCGCGGTCGCGGCCGTCCCGATGCCTGCTTTTGCTCAGAAGAACGTGATCTCGGTCACGGCTGCGGTGGCGCCGCGGCTGAACTTTTCGGCCGACCAGATGGCGCTTGCGACCGAGGTTGCGGGCGATCCGGACCTTGCGGCCTTCTATGGCGCGAACGGCCTCGAGCGCGTCTTCACGGGGCAGGGCGGTGCGCCCCTGCGCGCGGCGCTGAGCCAGGCTGTTGCGGCGATGCCCGCCCATGGCATCCCCTCGGGCCGCTATGACGACGGCCTGATCGGCCCGCCGCGCGATGCGATCAGCGCCGAGCTGATCCATGCCCGCCGTGCCGCGATGCTGCTGCGCGACCTGTCGGGGGGCGTGCTGGACGCGAACCGCGTCGACCCCGAGATCAAGCGCAGCCGCGCCGACATCTCGGTGGCCGAGGACATGCAGCGCGTTGCCGCCAGCAGCGATCCCTTTGCCGCGATCATGCAGACCGCGCCGCGTCACCCGGCCTATGCCCAGTTGCAGCAGGCGCTGACCGGCCCCGAGAACCTGAAGGTTTCCGCCGATCTTGCGCCCGTTCCCGAAGGCATCTGGCGCGAGGGTGACGCAGGCCCCGCGGTGACCGCGCTGCGCCGCAGGCTGGGTGCGATCGGGTTCGGGTCGGGCGATTCCGAAACCTTCGACGCGTCTTTGGCTCAGGCGGTCGCCGAATACCAGCGTGCGATGGGCCTTGGCGCGGACGGCATCGCGGGGCCGCGCACCATCCGCGCGATCAATGGCGGCGGTGCCGTCGCCCCCGAACGCCGCCGCGCGATCCTGATCGCGATGGAGCGCCTGCGCTGGATGGGCGACGCGTCCTTCGACGGCCGCTATGTCTGGGTCAACATTCCCGAATTCAGCACCACCGTCATCGAGAACGGGCAAGAGATCTTCCGCACCCGCAGCGTCGTCGGCAAGGATCGCGAGAATTGGCGCACGCCCGAATTCTCGGACATGATGGCGAACGTGGTGGTCAATCCCAGCTGGAACGTGCCGCGCTCGATCACGGTGCGGGATTACCTGCCGCGGCTTCAGGCCAATCGCCATGCGCTGTCGCACCTGGACGTGATCGACCGCCGGGGCCGCGTCGTGGATCGCGACAGCGTCGATTTCGCGGCCTATGACGAACGCAGCTTCCCCTTCCGGCTGCGCCAGAACCCGAGCGACGACAATGCCTTGGGCACGGTCAAGTTCATCTTCCCGAACAAGTGGAACATCTATCTGCACGACACGCCCTCGAAGCACCTGTTCGGCAACCGCGTCCGGGCCGAGTCGAACGGCTGCATCCGCTTGGGCGACCCGCAGGATTTCGCGCGCCTGCTGCTGGAACCGCAGGTCCGCGACGCGGCGGCGACCTTCCAGAACGCGCGCGACAGCGGGCAGGAACGCTGGCTGCGGCTGAAGCCCGCCGTGCCGGTGCACCTCGTTTATTTCACCGCCTGGCCTGACGGTCGGGGCGGGATCGACACGCATCGCGACATCTATGGCCGCGATGCGCGGATCTGGCAGGCGATGGTCCGCGAGGGCTTCGACGACGGGACTACGTGACGGCGGGGCTGCCGCTTTCGCTGGCACGGGGCGCCCAAACGCGGTAATCCCCGGACCAGAAGGAAAGGGGGCCCGAATGGCTGTCACGATCGAGGAACTTGCCCGCGCTCTGGATGCACGGATGTGGGGCGACGGCACCATCCGCGTCACCGGCGCAGGAGAGCCCGCCTCAACCGCGCCGGTAACCGAGGAGGGCGGCCAGATCGCCTTGGCGATGGCCCCGAAATACGCCGACAGCCTGGCACCCGGCAGCGTCGCGCTGCTGGCCGAGGGGATGGACCCCGAGGCCCTGGGCCTGCGTGCCGCCATCTTTGCGCCCCGCCCCCGGCTGGTGATGGCGGGCCTGACCCGCGCCTTCGATCCCGGCCCCGACATCCCGGACGGCATCCACCCGAGCGCGGTGATCGACCCGAGCGCGACCATCGGCGAAGGCGCGGCCATCGCGCCTTTCGTGGTGATCGGCGCGGGCGTCACCATCGGCGCGCGCGTGCGCATCGGCGCGCATGCCAGCATCGGTCGCGGCGCGCGGATCGGTGACGACGCGTTGCTGCATGCGGGTGTTCGGATCGGTCACGGGGTCGTCGCGGGCGACCGGCTGATCGTCCAGTCCAACGCGGTGATCGGCGGGGACGGCTTCTCGTTCGTCACCCCCGAGGAATCCGGCATCGAGGAGATCCGCCGCACGCTCGGGGCGCGGGCCGCGATCAACCAGCAGCACTGGACGCGGATCCACTCGCTCGGGGCGGTCGAGATCGGCGACGACGTCGAGATCGGCGCCAATGCCACGATCGACCGCGGCACCATCCGCGCGACCCGCATCGGCAACGGCACCAAGATCGACAACCTGGTGATGCTGGGCCACAACGTCGTCATCGGCGATGACTGTCTTCTGTGCAGCCAGGTCGGCATCGCGGGATCGTCCAGGGTCGGCGACCGCGTCGTCCTTGCGGGCAAGGTCGGCGTCAACGACAATATCGAGATCGGCGACGACGTGATCGCGGGCGGCGCCAGCAAGATCTTCACGCGCGTTCCCTCGGGGCGCGTCGTCCTGGGCAACCCCGCCGTCAAGATGGAGACGCAGCTGGAGATCCAGAAAGCCGTCCGCCGTCTGCCACGTTTTTCGCAACAGCTGTCCAAGCTTCAGGAAATCGTTACACGCCTGTCGGAAAAGGACTGATAGGAGGCCACATGACTGACGACATCAAATCCCGCATCCGCGCCATCATCGCCGAACAGGCCATGCTGGAACCCGATCAGGTGACGGATGACGCCACGCCGGAAGAACTGGGCATCGACAGCCTGGGCCTGGTGGAATCGATCTTCGCCATCGAGGAGGAGTTCGACATCTCGATCCCCTTCAACGCGAACGAGCCCGAGAAATCGGAATTCGACATCTCGAACATGGGCACCATCATCGCCGCGGTCGAGCGGCTGGTGGCGCAGAAGGCGGCATGAGCGGCAAGAAATCCGAGAAGGCCGCGCGGGCCAGCAAGGAAGCGCGGATCGATGCGGGGGTCGCGGCCCCCAAGGTCGCGACCAGCGCGGGCGAGCTGCGCCGCGACGGCCTGCGCCGCGTCGTGATCACCGGCGCGGGCACGATCAACGCGCTTGGCCATGACGTGAAGACCACGATGGAGGCCTATCGCGAGGGGCGCTGCGGGATCACCCAGCTGGAGTTTCGCGACGTCGAACGCCTGTCCATCCAGATCGGCGCGCAGGTCCACAACTGGTCGCCCGAGACCTATTTCAACCGCCAGCAGATCCTGCTCTATGACAAGTTCACGCAGTTCACGCTGCTTGCCGCCAAGCAGGCCGTGGAACAGTCGGGGCTGCATTTCGAAGGCGCGCTCGGCCTGCGGTCGGGGGTGATCCTGGGCACGGCAGGCGGCGGCCTGAACACCTGGGACGAGAATTATCGCGCCGTCTACGAAGAGGGCAAGAACCGCGTCCATCCCTTCGTCGTGCCCAAGCTGATGAACAACGCGGCCGCCAGCCATGTCAGCATGGAGTTCGGCCTGCGCGGCCCGGCGTTCACGGTCGCGACGGCCTGCGCCAGTTCGAACCACGCGATGGGGCTGGCGTTCCAGATGGTGCGGTCGGGCGCGGCCGAGGTGATGCTGTCGGGCGGGTCCGAGGCCATGCTGTGCTTTGGCGGCGTCAAGGCGTGGGAAGGGCTGCGCGTGATGTCCAAGGACGCCTGCCGCCCCTTCAGCGCCAACCGCAACGGCATGGTGCAGGGCGAGGGTGCGGGCGTCTTCGTCTTCGAAAGCTATGAACACGCCAAGGCCCGCGGCGCCGAGATCCTGGCCGAGGTCGTGGGCTTTGCCATGTCGTCGGATGCGCAGGACATCGTCATGCCGTCGGCCCAGGGGGCGGAACGCGCGATCAGCGGTGCGATCGCCGATGCGGGTCTGAACCCCGAGCAGGTCGGCTATATCAACGCGCACGGGACCGGAACGGCGGCGAATGACAAGACCGAATGCGCGGCGGTCGCGCGGGCCTTCGGGCATCATGCGGATCGGCTGATGATCAGCTCGACCAAGTCGATGCATGGGCACCTGATCGGCGGGACCGGCGCGGTCGAATTGCTGGCCTGCATCATGGCGCTGCGCGACGGCGTGATCGCGCCGACGATCAATTACCAGGAGCCGGACCCGGAATGCGCGCTGGACGTCGTCCCGAACGAGGCCCGCGAGGCCACGGTCGATGCCGTGCTGTCCAACGCCTTCGCCTTTGGCGGGCTGAACGCGGTCATCGCGCTGCGTCGCGTCTGACAACGCCCGTCCACAATTGAAAAGGCCGCGCTGGATGGCGCGGCCTTTTGCATGTCCTGTCCGGCGATTACTCGGCCGGAGCCTCTTCGGTCTCTTCCTCGGCCTCGGCCTCGGGCGCCTGGGCATAGGCCGAAAGCTCGTCGAAGGCGGCCGTGAAGCCGGTCAGAGAGACGGGCAGGCGCACGGGCTTCTCGGGGTCGCCACCGAAGGGCAGCAGTTGCAGCGTCGCCTCGCGGCCGCCCTTCAGACCGGCCAGTTCGGCCTTGGTGAAGCCCAGGCGCGAAACGCAGCCGACCGGTGCGCAGAACGCGAAGGGATAGCCGCGAACCTCGCCGCCGTCGATCTGCATGCCGACGCCCTCGATCAGGTCCGTCTCGAGCGGCGCGACCAACGTGGCACCGGCAGCGACATCACCGTTCGTCAGCGGCACCAGCGAGAATTCGGCAACGGCGTTGTCGTTCTGATCGCTCAGCAGCTTGTACATCTCGCAGGGGTCCTTGCCCTGGTCTGCGCGGATGCAGCGGATCATCCAGTCGCCATGCTCGGACTTGGCATAGTAGCTTCCGGGCGCTTCGCCTTCCTCGGTAGCGGCGCTTTGGGCGACGGCTGCCTCATCTGCGGGCGCCTCGTCTGCGGGCGTATCGGCGGCGTCGTCCGCGGTCTCTGCCGTGGCATCGGCCTCGGACGTGTCTTCGGGCGCATCCGTGCTGGTCTCTGCCGCGGCTTCGGGCTGCTCCTCGGACGGGGTCGCGTCCTGCGCCAGCGCGCTGTGGGTGAAGGCCGGAACGGCGATCAGGGCCAGCGCCGCGGCAAGTGCCTGCGAGGTGGTCTTGAGCATGTGTTTTCTTCCCTTTGCTCGATCCATTGCCGCGACCTAGCATGAGCCGCGCGGCTTGTCAGCGATTTACGGATCGAAGCTGGCATCACCATGCCTTGAGCACAAGCACCTGATGCATGGACGAAAATGCGAAAGGCCGCAGCTTTTGCTGCGGCCCATGCTTTCGCATTTCTCCCTGCCGGACTGGCCGGTCATCATTGCCTGCACGCTAGTCGCGATGGCGTGATCAGTCAACCATGCAGACATATCCTGAAGGTTACAAAAAGGGCCGCACCCGAAGGTGCGGCCAGTCTGGAAGGGAGGAACATCCGGCCCGACAGGCCACCGCGACCCGTGATCCGAACAATGGAAACTTGCCAAACGAACGTTAAGAATGTCTTTTCTATGCGAGTGTTGCGCCCCGAGGAGGAAAGATGGCCGGGATTCTGGATCTTGAGAACGGCACCGCCTTCGTCGGCGGTGCAGGTGCCGATTACGCCACCCCCGAGACGATCCTGCTGCAATATGCCAACCGTCACGGCCTGATCGCGGGGGCGACGGGCACCGGCAAGACGGTGACGCTGCAGACCCTGGCCGAGAGCCTGTCGCTGGCCGGCGTTCCGGTGTTCCTGGCCGATGTGAAGGGCGATCTTTCGGGGCTTGCGCGCAGCGGGTCTGAAACGGCCAAGCTGCACGATGCCTTCGTATCACGCGCCGACCGCATCGGCCTGACGCTGGATTACCAGGATTTCCCGGTGACCTTCTGGGATGTCTGGGGCGAACAGGGCCATCCCGTCCGCACCACCCCGGCCGAGATGGGCCCGCTGCTGCTGTCGCGCCTGATGGGCCTGACCCCGGCGCAGGAGGGGGTGATGAACATCGCCTTCCGCGTGGCCGACGAAGAGGCTCTGCCCCTGCTGGATCTGAAGGATCTGCAATCTATGCTGATCTGGGTCGGCCAGAACGCCTCGGACCTGTCGCTGCGCTATGGCAATGTCAGCACGGCCAGCGTCGGCGCGATCCAGCGCGCGTTGCTGGTGCTCGAGAACGAGGGCGGCGACCGCCTGTTCGGCGAGCCTGCGCTGGAACTGTCCGACCTGCTGCGTCGTGACGCGTCCGGCAAGGGCGTGATCAACGTGCTGGCCGCGGACAAGCTGATGAACGCGCCGCGGCTCTATGCGACGTTCCTGCTGTGGCTGCTGTCGGAACTGTTCGAGCAGCTGCCCGAGGTGGGCGATCCCGACCGCCCGAAGGCCGCGTTCTTCTTCGACGAGGCGCATCTGCTGTTCGACGACGCCCCCAAGGCGCTGGTCGAGAAGGTCGAACGCGTCGCACGCCTGATCCGGTCCAAGGGTGTCAGCGTCTGGTTCGTCAGCCAGAACCCCGCCGATATCCCCGATGGCGTGCTGGGTCAGCTGGGCAACCGCGTTCAGCACGCGCTTCGCGCCTTTACCGCGAAGGATCAGAAGGCGCTTCGCGATGCAGCTGAAAACTATCGCCCGAACCCCGATTTCGACATCGCGGATGCGATCCAGCAGGTCGGCACCGGCGAGGCCGTGACCTCGTTCCTGATGCGCAAGGGCCAGCCCGGCATCGCGCAACGAACGCTGATCAGGCCGCCCTTCAGCCAGCTGGGTCCGATCACGGCGGCCGAGCGCGCCGAAGTTCTGGCGAATTCCGCGATGGGTGTGAAATACGACAAGACGCTGGACCGCGAATCCGCCCACGAGATCCTGGCCCGACGCACCGCCGAAGCCGCGGCCAAGGCGGCCGAGGAGGAGCGCGCCGACGACGACCTGTTCGACATGCCCGAGGGGCAGTCGGGCTATAACCGCGGTCGCAGGTACGAGCCGCATGCCCGACCGACCAAGACGAAACGTTCGAGCCGGTCGGACAGCATCGCCGAGACCTTCGGCAAGAGCCTGGCGCGGCAGTTGGGCACCCGCACCGGACAGGCGCTTGTCCGGGGCGTGCTCGGGTCGCTGCTGGGCAAGCGGCGTTAACAGGCGGCGCTTGCGGAGGGGATCGCGGCGATCGCGGCGCGCGGACCAGGGTGCCGGGGCGGCGAAGCGCATCGTTCTGCGGGCGGGGACGGAACTGGATGACATTGGCGGCATTGTGCATGGGTGCGGTCCTTTCTGGTGCATGAAGGGACGCTGTCACAACCTATGCGGGTTTTGCCGCATGTTCTGACGCCGCCCGCGCCAAGGCAAGATTTCTTTAGGCGTTTGACCCCACGGTTTGATGGTGCGATCCGTCCTCAACATCCGAAGGATACCCTATAAGACAAGTTCGTCATGGAAGCGCCTTGCTCGTCCTGCGCCGCATCCGCCGCTTCACGGCCAAGCGCGACGACATGCGGACTGCGGCCTGGCCGAGCGGATGGCGCTGAACGGCTGGGTCGTGCAGACGGGGCAGGGCGGGCGGCTGCTGCGCTATGCCATCGCGCCTGCGGGCCGCGATGCGCTGCGCAGGATGCTGCGTTCGGCGCGGCAGAAGGGTGCGGTGCCGGGCCATACCTCGTTCGATCAGGCCGAACCCGTGATGCAGGGCATGGCCGAGGCGCAGGCCGGTTTCGACCATGCCGACCGCCACCGCATCTGGGAAGAACGCACCGTCGAGGACCCCGAGGACGGCCAGCGGCGCCGGACCCGCGTCAATATCGCCGAAAGCCCGCTGCTGGTCATGGCGCGGCGGCGCGATCACCTGGGCCAACCCTTCCTGACCGGCGATCAGGTCGCCGCGGGCGAACGCCTGCGCGAGGATTTCGAGCTTGCGCAGATGGGCCCGCGCGTCACCCAGAACTGGGACGGCTTCATGACGGCGGGCATCGACGTGTCGCATAATGGCGGTGGCTATCGCGGAGGCTCGGAATCGGCGCGCGACCGCGTTGCGATGGCCCTGCGAGAGCTTGGCCCCGGATTGGGCGACGTGGTGCTGCGCGTCTGTTGCTTCCTCGAAGGGATCGAGCAGACTGAGCGCAGGCTGGGTTGGTCGGCGCGTTCCGGCAAGATCGTCCTGCGCCTCGCGCTGATGCGGCTGGAGCGTCACTATTCCGAGACCTATGGCAAGGGCGCCCGCCTGATCGGCTGAGGGATGCGGCGAAACCGGGGCCTTTGCGGCCCCGGTTTCGTGCCGCCTTGTCGTTTCCCCCGCATAGGGACTAGGGTCGCAGTCGCCCTTATACCCATTCCCGATCGCGGAACCCGATGAACATCACCCTCCGCCAATTGCGCTATTTCCTTTCCCTTTGCGATCATGCGCATTTCACCCGCGCCGCCGAAGCGATCAACGTCACGCAGCCCGCGCTGTCAATGCAGATCCGCGCGCTGGAGGAGGAGATCGGCGCGAAGCTGGTCGAACGGACCAGCGGCGGCGTCGTCTTGACGCCGCAGGGACGCACGCTCGAGGAGCAGGCGCGGCGCGTGCTGGCCTCGATGGCGGGGTTGGAGCTGGCGGTCAGGAAACCGGGGCAGGGCGGTCGCCTGATGCTGGGCATGATCCCCACCGTCGCGCCCTATCTTCTGCCCGCGGCGCTGCCGCTGCTGCGCGCGCGGGACATCGGCCGCGACCTCCACCTCCGCGAGGCGCAGACCGAGAAGCTGATGGAGGAACTGTCGACCGGTCAGCTGGACGCCATCGTGGTTGCGACCCCGCCGACCGATGCGTCCTTCCAGGCGGTTCCCCTGTTCACCGACCGCTTCCTGCTGGCGGGCAGCACGACGCGCATCGCCGAAATGCAGGGCCAGATGATCGAGCCGCGCGCCCTCGACCCCGGCCAGCTACTGTTGCTGGACGAAGGGCATTGCCTTGGCGACCAGGCGCTGGAGGTCTGCGGCCTGGGCCGTGGGCGCGGTCGGCTGGACCTTGGCGCGGCGTCGCTGGCCACGCTGTGCAGGCTGGCCGCGCAGGGCATGGGCCTGACCTTCCTGCCCGAGATCGCGCGCGCCCAGGAACTGGCCGCGGCCCCCGGCCTGACAGCCATGCGCTTTCCCGAGCCGCAGCCCCTGCGCGAGGTTCTGCTGCTGCGCCGGGCCTCGACTTCCGGGGATGGCTGGATCGACGATCTTGCGGGAATTCTGCGACAGGCGGCGGAACCCTTGCTGACCTGACGCGTGGCGCGTTGCCATTCCGGAGCGAAAGCCCTATTTCTGTGGCAACCGCGACCGAAAGGAATTGCTTTGCGCGACCTACGACTTCCGGATCAGCGCCACCCGGAAAAGGCGCACCGCCCCGATCAGGCACAGCCCCGCAAACCCGACTGGATCCGCGTCAAGGCGCCGACCTCGGAAGGGTACAAGCAGACGCGCGACCTTCTGCGCGAGAACCGCCTGTCCACCGTCTGCGAGGAAGCAGGCTGCCCGAATGTCGGCGAATGCTGGAGTCAGGGCCACGCCACCATGATGATCATGGGCGAGATCTGCACCCGTGGTTGTACCTTCTGCAACGTGGCCACGGGCCGTCCGAACGATCTGGACGTGTTCGAGCCGGGCCGCGTGGCCCATGCCGTGCAGAAGCTGGGCCTGAACCACGTCGTCATCACCAGCGTCGATCGCGACGATCTGGACGATGGCGGGGCCGAACATTTCGCGCAGACGATCCGAGCGATCCGTCACCGCTCGCCCGATTCCACGATCGAGGTGCTGACGCCCGACTTCCTCAAGTCGAAGCCCGGCGCGCTGGAAACCGTGGTCGAGGCGAGGCCCGACGTGTTCAACCACAACCTGGAAACGGTGCCGGGGCTTTACACCTCGGTGCGTCCGGGCGCGCGGTATTTCCACTCGCTACGCCTGCTGCAGCGGGTCAAGGAACTGGACCCGACGATGTTCACCAAATCGGGCATCATGGTCGGCCTGGGCGAGGATCGCCCGAGCGTCCTGCAGGTCATGGACGACATGCGCGCCGCCGATATCGATTTCATCACCATCGGCCAGTATCTGCAGCCGACGCCGAAGCACCATCGCGTCGACCGCTTCGTCACCCCCGAGGAATTCGCGGGCTATGAAAAGGCGGCCTATGGCAAGGGCTTCCTGATGGTTTCGGCGACGCCGCTGACGCGTTCCTCCTATCACGCGGGCGACGATTTCGCGCGTCTTCGGCAGGCACGTCTGGAAAAGCTCGGCCGCGCCTGAGCGGTCTTGCATTTCCCCCGGACGCCGATTACGGATTTCCGGCGGGCGCATGACGCCCGTTCCGGGAAGGCACCGGGGGAAACCCTTGGGGGCGTGGCGGAATGGTAGACGCGACGGATTCAAAATCCGTTTCAGCAATGAGTGTCGGTTCGAGTCCGACCGCCCCTACCATGCCTTTCCGATCCGATACCCTCCGCGCATTTTGTCGCAGATGATTGGAACGATTGCCGCAACTGCATTGTTGTCCATCCGAAGGTGATGAGCACCGAAGGAAAGGACGAAGCAATGGCAAATCCGAACCAGGTCAACGATCTGCAACGCGACGCGGCTGCTGCCGCCGACGAGGCCCGCAGCGATCTGCGCGAAGGCGCGAGCAAGATCCGCGACGACATCCGCGAGACGGCGCAGAACATCCGAGAGAATGCCAGCGCCGAACGCCTGATGGAAAAAGGGGCAGGGCTGGTCAACGAGGCCGCCGAAGCCGGTCGCGAATATGCCGACCGCGCACGTGCGACGGGTCGTGAATATACCGACCGTGCCCGTGCCGAGGCCGACCGCCTCTATGCCAAGGGCCAGCACATCGCGGAAGATGCAGGCGCCTATGCCGAGCTGCAGTATGACGAGGTGTCGAACATGGTGCGTCGCAACCCGGCGCAGGCGCTCGGCATCGCTGCGGGTGTCGGCTTCCTCGTCGGCCTGCTGATCTCGCGTCGCTGAGGTTCCGATGATCGAGTTCGCGCAGAACCTCAAGCGCGGCATCTCGGACAGCTTTCGTCGGACGGGAATGAAGATCGGTGGCGGCATCGTGGCCGCCATCGCCTTCGGTTTCCTGACAGCGGCGCTGTGGTCGTTCCTTGCGGTCGAGCTGGACTGGGGTTCTACCTTGGCGTCGCTGGCGGTCGGTGGCGGTTTCCTTGTGATCGCGCTCGCGCTTTTCATCGCGGCGCGCAAACCACGCCACCGCATGCCGACCGGTGACGATCTCAAGCGAGAAGTTCAGGCCCGTGTCTCGCTTGCGAAGGATGCGGCCGTCGGTCAGGTCCGTTCGAAATTCGACGAGGCTGTCCAGCCGCTGAAGGAAAAGGCCGAGCGGGCAGGGGCGACGCCCGAACGTGCAGCAGCAGTGCGGGACGGCGCCATCCACGGTGCCGGTCAGGTCGATCAGGCTGCGAGCACCAACCTGGGCAGCATGGGCAAGCTGATCGGTGCATTTGCCGTCGGGCTGAGCATCGCATCGGCGATCCGAGGCCGCGACGACGACGATGACGATGACGACTTCGACGACATCATCTGAAAAGGGCGCCCCGTTAGGGCGCCCTTGTTCGTATCAGCCGTTCGCCTCGCGGATGCGATCGGCCGCTTCCTTGTCAAAGGCGATGCCTTTCTGCTCGAACATCTGGTCAAGCTCGCCCGACAGCGTCATCTCGGTGATGATGTCGCAGCCGCCCACGAACTCGCCCTTGATGTAAAGCTGCGGGATCGTCGGCCAGTCCGAGAAGTCCTTGATACCCTGACGAATATCCTGATCGGCCAGAACGTTGATGTCCTGGTAGCCGACATTCATGTAGTTCAGGACCCCGGCAACGCGGCTGGAGAAACCGCATTGCGGCATTTCCTTGGTGCCCTTCATGAACAGAACGACTTCGTTCGTGTCGATGGTTTCCTGGATCCGGGTGGTCACGTCGCTCATCGCGTGTATCCTTCCATTCGAAAGCCCGCCGATCGGGCGGGCCGATGCAAATTCGGTCGGGCAGGGGCCGTCAATCGGGGGCCTTGGTCGTCAGCGCCAGTGCGTGAAGTTCGCCGTTGCTGCCGTCCATCTTGCCCTTCAGCGCGGCATAGACCGCACGCTGCTGCTGGACCCTGTTCATTCCGCGAAAGGATGCGTCGATGACCTCGGCGGCATAGTGGTTGCCGTCGCCGGCCAGGTCGGTGATCGTGATCTGGGCGTCGGGAAAAGCCTCTCGGATCAGGGCTTCGATCTCATGCGCTTCAATCGCCATTCTACATCCTCGTATCGGTATTCCAAAGATGTAGGGGAAGCCAGAAGTGGCTGCAAGTGCGGGAGCGTTCCTGCGATGGGAACGCTCCTGTCAGGGCGTTCAGTTGACGGTGCTGACGGCACCCACGGTTCCGCCGACGACGGCGCCGGCCGGACCTGCGACAGCTGCGCCGCTGACGCCGCCAGTGGCCGCGCGTTCCGTGACGGTATCGCCGCATGCTGCAAGGCCAAGCGTCGCTGCAAGGATCAGGATTGGTTTGAGACTGGACATCGAATGCTCCGATTTTCTGTTCCTGCAACACGACGCGCAAAGCCTTGCCGGGTTCCCCGCAGGGGACCATCCAAATATTTGGTAATCCGTATTATGCAACATTAAGACTTGTTGCTTGCGGTCGGCTGCATGCCGCGACACTCTCCGCCCGACATCTCGCGCCATGGGCGTTCATGAACCTGGCGACGATTTACCACGAACTGAAAGGATCAGCCATGACGCCGGTCGTCTTCGATCTGGATGGCACGCTGGTGGACAGCGTCCCCGACATCCACGCATGTGCCACGCTCACGCTGCAGGAATTCGACGCCGAGCCGCTTGGCGTGGACAGGATCCGCAGCTTTGTCGGTGGCGGCGTCGGCATGCTGTGGGACCGCATCATTGCGGCGACGACGCTGGACCCCGCGCGTCACGATGACTTCGTCGCGGCCTTCATGCGGCACTATCAGCAAGCGACCGCGCATTCGACGCTTTATCCCGGCGTGCTGGAGTGTTTGCGCGATCTTCAGGCGGCTGGCCATCCGATCGGACTGTGCACGAACAAGCCGCTTGTTCCGACGCGCAAGGTTCTGGACCATTTCGGCATTGCGCCATTCATGGGCGTCGTGATCGCTGGCGACACGCAGCCGGAGCGCAAACCGCATCCTGCGCCCCTGACCGCGGCCTTCGCGGCGCTTGGCGGCCAGGGCATCTTCGTCGGCGACAGTGAATTCGACGCCGATTGCGCCGCTGCCTTGTCGGTGCCGTTCCTTCTGTTCACCGAGGGCTATCGCAACACGCCGCTGGACCAGATGCGTCATGCCGCAAGCTTTGGCGATCATGCCGATCTGCCGGGCCTGGTTCGGCAGGCCGACGCGATGGTGCGCGCCTGATGGGCTGTTTTCTTGACACCGGGCGGCAACCGCGTCACTTCGATTGCGCAACCGTCCCAACCAGAGGTGCCACATGGACCTTCGCCAGCTGAATCCGAACCTTGCCGTGTCGCCGCAGATCATGCCGGAAGACGTGCCTGCGCTGGCCGAGGCCGGTTTCAGGGTCCTTGTGAACAACCGTCCCGACGACGAGGTCGGTCCCGATATCGACCATGACGTCATGGCCCAGGCCGCCGCCGATGCGGGGATGAGCTATCACTATCTGCCGTTTCATCCGGGGCAGATCACGCCCGATCTGATCTCGGATTTCGGGACGGCAGTCGAGGCGGGCGGCCCGGTCATCGCCTATTGCCGTTCGGGCAATCGGTGCACGGTCCTGTGGGCGCTGACCCAGGCCGGTCGCGTCCCCGCGTCCGAGATCGTCGAGACTGCCGCCGGCGCAGGCTACGACATCAGTGGCATCCAGCCCCTGATCGAGTCGCTGGCCAGCCGCAAGGGCTGATACGGGCAGGGCGATCCCCCTGCCCTGCCCTTTTCAGGCGATCAGGCGGGCACCCCGAGTGCCCTCTTGACATTCGCCGTCCAGCCAAGAAGCCGCAGCTCCCCTGCCCGAATCGCGGGACGCTTCATCAGCGCGGGCTTGGCGCCGATCATGGCGACAGGTTCGCCCGCCCTCTCGTCCTCGGACATGCCGCGCCAGGTCAGGCTGGCCCGGTTGACGATCTTGTCGCCGAATTCCTCGTGCACCGACTGGCGCTCGTCCTCGGACAGCGGGTCCTTCTGGACATCCCTGAATTCGACCGTCCAGCCGTGCTCTTCCAGCGCCTTCTGCGCCTTCACACAGGTCGAGCAGTGGCCAAGCCCAAGCATTTGCAGCGTTTTTTCCGTCATCGGACCCTCGTTCACATCAGATCAGCGGAACGAAAGGTACGCCGCAGCCTGCAAGGGCCGCAAGTGAAAGGAAACCGACAAGAAGACGCATGAGAACCTCCGTAAGCGTTCGTTTCCTTCCTTCCATGGCGGGAACGCGGGCTGCAACGGAAAACGGGCCCCGAAGGGCCCGTTCCGCATCACCTTGTCGATGGATCAGTCGACCATCGGAAGCAGCTTGTTCAGCGAATCCTTGGCATCGCCATAGAACATGCGCGTATTCTCCTTGAAGAACAGCGGGTTCTCGATCCCGGAATAGCCGGTGCCCTGCCCGCGCTTGCTGACGAAGACGTTCTTGGCCTTCCAGACCTCCAGCACGGGCATGCCTGCGATGGGGCTGTTCGGATCGTCCTGCGCCGCGGGGTTCACGATGTCGTTCGACCCGATGACGATGACCACGTCGGTCTGGGGGAAGTCGTCGTTGATCTCCTCCATCTCAAGCACGATGTCATAGGGGACCTTCGCCTCGGCCAGCAGCACGTTCATGTGACCGGGCAGTCGGCCCGCGACCGGGTGGATCGCGAAGCGGACTTCCTTGCCGGCCGCGCGCAGCTTGCGGGTCAGTTCGCTGACCGCCCCCTGCGCCTGCGCGACGGCCATGCCGTAACCCGGCACGATGACCACGCTGTCCGCGTCGTTCAGCGCGGCGGCCACGCCATCCGCGTCGATGGCGATCTGCTCGCCCTCGATTTCCGCTGCGGGACCGGTTTCGCCGCCGAAGCCGCCCAGGATCACGCTGACGAAGTGGCGGTTCATCGCCTTGCACATGATATAGGACAGGATCGCACCCGAGGAGCCGACCAGCGCGCCGGTCACGATCAGCAGATCGTTCGACAGCGTGAAGCCGATCATCGCGGCGGCCCAACCCGAATAGCTGTTCAGCATCGAGACGACGACGGGCATGTCCGCGCCGCCGATCCCCATGATCAGGTGATAGCCGATGAAGAAGGCCAGCAGCGTCACCAGAACCAGCCAGAACAGCGCAGGTCCGACACCGGTGAAGTACAGCAGCCCGAAGACCAGCGACAGCGCGACGGCGCCCGCGTTCAGCATGTGACCGCCCGGCAGCTTCTTCGGCTTGCCGTCGACGCGACCTGCCAGCTTGCCGAAGGCCACGACCGAGCCGGTGAAGGTCACCGCGCCGATGAAGATCCCGAGGAAGACCTCGATCTTCAGCATCGCGATTTCCGCCGGGGTCTTGTGCGCCAGGATCGCGGCAAAGCCCGCGAATTCATGGGCGGCACCCTCGGCCTTCATGCGCATGACGCGGCCAAGCTCGATCTGGGCGTTGAAGCCGACGAAGACCGCCGCAAGGCCGACGAGGCTGTGCATCGCGGCTACCAGCTGCGGCATCTCGGTCATCTGGACGCGTTTGGCGACGACCCAGCCGATCGCGCCGCCGATGGCGATCATGACCAGCGACAGGAACCAGTTGCCCGCGCCCGGTCCGAAAAGCGTGGCAATGACGGCCAGCGCCATGCCCGCGATGCCGTACCAGATGGCGCGCTTCGCGCTTTCCTGTCCCGACAACCCGCCGAGCGACAGGATGAACAGGACCGATGCGACCACATAGGCCGCGGTGGTGAATCCGTATTCCATTCCTGCCCCCTTACGACTTCTGGAACATGGCGAGCATGCGCCGGGTGACCATGAAGCCACCGAAGATGTTGACGCCCGCCATCAGCACGGCCAGCGCGCCCAGGATGACGACAAGCCACGACCCCGAGCCGATCTGCATGAGCGCGCCCAGGATGATGATCGAGCTGATCGCGTTGGTGATCGCCATCAGCGGCGTGTGCAGCGAATGGGCGACATTCCAGATCACGCGGAAGCCGACGAAGCAGGCCAGCACGAAGACGATGAAATGCGACATGAAGCTTGCGGGCGCGACAAGGCCAACCAGCAGCACCAGCAGACCGCCGCCCAGCAGCAGGCCGACCTGGCTGCGCGTCTCGGCCTTGAAGGCCGCGGCCTCGGCGGCCTTGCGTTCCTCGGGCGTCAGCTCCTTCTTCTTCTCCTTGGGCTTCTGGGCCGCGATGGCCGCGACCTTGGGCGGAGGGGGCGGCCAGGTCACGTCGTGATCATGGGCGACGGTCGCCCCGCGGATCACGTCATCCTCCATGTTGTGATCGAAGACGCCGTCCTTGCCGGGGGTCAGATCGGTCACGAAGTGGCGGATGTTGTTGCCATACAGCTCGGATGCCTGCGCGCCCATGCGCGACGGGAAATCGGTATAGCCGATGACGACGACGCCGTTGTCGGTCACGATCCGCTCGTCCTGGACGGTCAGCTCGCAATTGCCGCCCTTCTCGGCGGCCAGATCGACGATCACGCTGCCGGGCTTCATCGCCGCGACCATGTCGGCGGTCCACAGGACCGGCGCATCGCGGCCCGGGATCAGCGCGGTCGTGATGACCACGTCCATCTGCGGCGCCAGCTCGCGGAACTTCTCAAGCTGCTTCTCGCGGAATTCGGGGCTGGAGGGCGCGGCATAGCCGCCCGTCGCCGCACCGTCGCTGACACCCTCGTCGAATTCGAGGAAGACGAACTCGGCGCCCATGCTCTCGATCTGCTCGGCCACTTCGGGACGCACGTCGAAGGCATGGACCTGCGCGCCCAGGCTGACCGAGGTGCCGATGGCCGCAAGACCCGCGACCCCTGCACCCACGACCAGCACCTTGGCGGGCGGAACCTTGCCCGCGGCGGTCACCTGGCCGGTGAAGAAGCGCCCGAAATTGTTCGCGGCCTCGATCACCGAACGGTAGCCCGCGATATTCGCCATCGAGGACAGCGCGTCCATCTTCTGCGCGCGGCTGATGCGCGGGACCATGTCCATCGCGATCGCGGTGATGCCCTGATCCTTGGCCTTCGCCAGCAGTTCCTGGTTCTGCGCCGGATAGAAGAACGAGATCAGCGTCTGTCCTTCGCGCATCTCGCCGATCTCGGCCTCGGTCGGCTGGCGGACCTTGGCCACCATGTCCACCGTGGCGATCAGCTCTGCCGCGGTCTGGCAGACGGTCACGCCCCCCGCGCGGTAATCGTCGTCGGAAAATCCGGCGCGGTCGCCCGCCCCGCTCTCGACGAAGACCTCGTGCCCCAGCTTGGCCATATGGCCCGCCGAGGACGGAGTAATCGCGACACGCGCCTCTCCGTCGAAGCCCTCGCGCAATGCGCCAATCTTCATGATCCGAACGTCCCCCATCGTTTTTGTCACTGTCGCGGCGACTTGTAGCACCGCGCAACATTCTTTCACAAGTCGATGGGGCTGTGCACTGCCGGAAACAGTGTCGTGGCGTCACGATTTTCGAATGTGACGCGCATGAAAAAGGCCCGGCGCGATGCCGGGCCTTCCTTGTCCTTGGTGCGTCCGCGGATCAGTTCGCGGGTGCGGTCGTCTCGGCTTCCTCGGCGGGAACGGCGGGTTCGGTGCTCAGCGCGTCGTCGACGGCCTGAGCGGCCTCGTCGGCTGCCTCGCGTGCAGCGTCGGCGGCGTTGGATGCAGCCTCGGCGGCGCTGTCCAGCGCGCTGTCGATCGCGCTGCCAGCCTCGCCAGCGGCCTCGTCGGCCGCTGCTGCGGCATCGTCGGCGGCAGCCTCGGCTTCGTCGGCTGCGTTGTCGGCGGCGGCGGCTGCATCGTCGGTCGCCTCGTCAGCGGTCGCTGCGGCGTCGTCAGTCGCCTCATCAGCTGCGGCTGCCGCATCCTCGGCGGCTGCTTCGGTGGCGGCGGCAGCGTCCTCGGCAGCCTGCTCGGCCTCGACGGCGGCGTCGTCAGCGGCTTCTGCTGCACCCTCGGCACCGGCTTCCAGCTGGTCCTCGGCCTCGGCGGTGGCTTCGGCGGCCTCGTCCGCGGGCTGCTCGGGCTCGACTTGCTCGGCGCCGGTGGTGGCCTCGGCCTCGGCTGCGGCGTTGTCGGCCTCCGCCTCGGGCTCGGCGACCGGCTCGGGCGCTTCCTCGGTCGTGGTCACGGTGGTGGTGTCACCTTCGACGACGGTATCGTCGGTCGTGAAGCGCTGCAGGACGAAATAGGCCAGCGCCAGCGCCAGCAGCACGCCGATGATCAGCGGCAGCGCCGAGGAACGGCGCTCGACCGGCTCCACATAGGTTTCCTGGTGACGATCGGTGTTCTTCGGATCGTTGGGATCATGGCTCATGCGGATCTCCAGTTCTGTTTTCTCGTTATGCCCCTCTGGCGCAAGCCTTTTTGATACCGGGCGGCATCGCGCTGTCAATCGCCGACGGGCGCAGTCCGACTTGCGGGCAGACCATCTGCCCATTAACACGATGGCAAGGCAGGGGTTCCCTCCTGCAGGACAAATGGAAGCAAAGGCCCGACATGCCCTCGCCGATTTCACAGCCCGTCCAACTTCTGGCGGATTACCGTCCCTACCCCTTCATCCTGTCGGAAACGCGTCTGGACGTGACGCTGGACCCGCAGGCGACGCTGGTCGCCGCGGCGATCGACATGGCACCGCGCGACGGCCTCGAGGATCTGGTCCTCGATGGCGGATCGGGGGTGCAGCTTCTGTCGCTGGCCATCGACGGCACCGCGCCCGACGACGCGCATGTGACGCGCGACGACGAAAGGCTGGTGATCGCGGCGGCGGCCCTCCCCGACGGCCCCTTCACGCTGGAGACGCAGGTCCGCATCGACCCCGCCGCGAATACCGCGTTCGAGGGGCTGTACCTGTCCGGCGGCATCTTCTGCACCCAGTGCGAGGCCGAGGGCTTCCGCCACATCACCTTCTATCCCGACCGCCCCGACGTGATGACGACCTTCCGCGTCACGATCCGCAGCGACAAGCCGGTGCTGCTGTCGAACGGCAACCCCGTGCGGCAGGAACCGGGTCTGGCCGAATGGCACGACCCCTGGCCGAAGCCCGCCTATCTGTTCGCGCTGGTCGCGGGCGATCTGACGGCTGTCAGCGACAGCTTCGTCACGGAATCGGGCCGCGACGTGGCGCTGAACGTCTGGGTGCGCCCCGGCGATCAGGACCGCGCAGGCTTTGCCATGGAATCGCTGATCAAGTCGATGCGGTGGGACGAGGATGTCTATGGCCGCGAATACGATCTGGACGTGTTCAACATCGTCGCCGTCGATGATTTCAACATGGGCGCGATGGAGAACAAGGGCCTCAACATCTTCAACTCGAAGCTGGTGCTGGCAAGCCCGGAAACCGCGACCGATACCGATTACGAACGGATCGAGGCGGTGATCGCGCATGAATATTTCCACAACTGGACCGGCAACCGGATCACCTGCCGCGACTGGTTCCAGCTGTGCCTCAAGGAAGGTCTGACCGTCTTCCGCGACCAGCAGTTCACCAGCGACATGCGCAGCGCCCCGGTCAAGCGGATCGAGGATGTCCGAACCCTGCGTGCCCGCCAGTTCCGCGAGGATCAGGGCCCGCTGGCGCATCCCCCGCGCCCCGACCGCTACGAAGAGATCAACAATTTCTACACTGCGACCGTCTACGAGAAGGGCGCCGAGGTGATCGGCATGCTGAAGCGTCTCGTGGGCGAGGACGGTTATGCCAAGGCGCTGGACCTGTATTTCGACCGCCATGACGGGGATGCCGCCACGATCGAGGATTGGCTGAAGGTCTTCGAGGACGCGACGGGTCGCGACTTGGGCCAGTTCAAGCTCTGGTACACCGATGCGGGCACGCCGCGCCTGACCATGACCGAGCATTGGTCCGACGGCACCCTCACGCTGGATTTCGCGCAATCGACCGCGCCGACGCCCGGACAGCCCGACAAGCCCGCCCGCGTCATCCCCATCGCCGTGGGCCTGATCGGCCCGAATGGCGACGAGGTCCTGCCGACGCGCATCCTCGAGATGACCGAGGACCGCCAGAGCTTCTCCTTCGAGGGGCTGGGCGCGCGTCCGGTCGTGTCGGTCCTGCGCGGCTTCTCGGCGCCGGTGATGCTGGAACGCCAGATCGACGACGAGACCCGCGCCTTCCTGCTGGCGCATGACACCGACCCCTTCGCCCGGTGGGAAGCCGGCCGAGAGCTTGCGCTGTCCGCGCTGACGCGGCTGGCGCGGGGTCAGGATGCGGGCGGCGAATATGTCGATGCGATCGGCGCGCTGGCGGCCGACGACGCGGCGGATCCGGCCTTCCGGGCGCTGTGCCTTGCGCTGCCCTCGGACGAGGAAATCGCGACGCGCCTGACCGCGCAGGGCCACGTCCCCGACCCGGATGCGATCCACGACGCCCGCGACGGCCTTGCGCGCCGCATCGCCACGACGCATCGCGACCTGCTGGAACGGCTCTATGACGCGATGGAGGTCACGGGCCCCTACAGCCCCGATGCCGATGGCGCTGCCCGCCGTGCGCTGCGGCTGGCGGCACTTGGCCTGCTGGGCCGGATCGACGGCGGTGAACGCGCGCAGGTCCTGTTCGGCGCGGCGGGCAACATGACCGAGCGCATGGGCGCGCTGTCGGTGCTGATCCGCCAGGGCGCCGCGCAGGGTGCGCTGGATGCGATGCTGGCCGAATTTGGCGACAACCGCCTGGTCATGGACAAGTGGTTCGCCGTCCAGCCGATGGCCGCATCCCCACGCGATGCAGCGGACGTGGCCGCGACGCTGGCCGCTCGCGACGATTTCGACTGGAAGAACCCCAACCGGTTCCGCTCGTTGATCGGAGGGCTGGCCGCGAACCATGCGGGCTTCCATGCCGCGGACGGTTCGGGCTATGATTTCACGGCGGATTGGCTGATCCGGATGGACGAGGTCAACCCGCAGATCGCCGCGCGCATGTCCACCGCGTTCGAGACGTGGCCGCGCTATGATGACGGTCGCCGGGCGAATGCCTTGGCCGCCTTGGAACGGATTGCCGCCCGAAAGGGTTTGAGCCGCAATACGCGCGAAATGGTGTCGCGCATGATTGCGGCCGGTGCCTGAGGTCGCGATGGTGGGGGGAAGGGACATGATCCGAACCGGCAAAGCCACGGCAGAGGCCAAGCGCGAGATGCGCGCGCGACTGGACCCGTTGATCGCGGAACGCGCGCCATGGCTCTATTCCGGCAGACCGCATCACCGGCTGGTCAAATGGGCGATGATGCTGCTGCTGCGCTATCCCCGCACGGTCGAGCTGGGCGCGCAGTTCCGCGACCTGCCCTCGGACGAGATCATGCGCCGGATGGGCGACATGATCGTCCACGACCTGACCGTCGAGGGGATGGAGAACCTGCCCGCATCCGGCCCGGCCCTGATCGTGGCCAACCACCCGACGGGCATCGCCGACGGCATCTTCCTGCACGCGCTGATTTCCCAGCTGCGGGACGACCTGTTCATCTATGCCAACCACGACATGATCCGCGTGCTGCCCCAGACCGAGGACATGATCGCGGGCGTCGAATGGCGGCACGAGAAGCGCAGCCATGCCAAGACCAAGGCCACGATGGACTATACCCGCGCGGCACTGGAAAGCGGTCGTATCGGGCTGATCTTCCCCTCGGGTCGGCTTGCCAAGCGCGAGGGCACGCAGCTGAACGAACGGCCCTGGATGGCCAGCGCCGCGATGATCGCGCGCAAGTTCGACGTGCCGGTCATTCCGCTGCGCATCCGTGCGCGCAACTCGTTGCTGTTCTACCTGTTCGACAAGATCCACCCGACGCTGCGCGACGTGACCCTGTTCAACGAGGTGCTGAACAAGACCCGTCAGCCCTATCGCGTGACGATCGGTGCGCCGATCCGGCCATCCGATCTGCCGCGCAGCGGTGACGAGGCGATCCAGCTTCTGCGCGACCGCACCCTGTCGCTGCCCGAGCCGGGCGCGACTTCGCCCCAGTGGCAGCCGGGGCGCGGGATCGGGCGCGTGGTCGGTCAGCGCCGCAGGTTGGGTCAGAAGGTCTGAGGGAATGACGGCGCGGGGTTCGACCCGCGCCCGTCACAACACCATTCACAACGCCATGTCGTCGCGATGGATCAGCGCCGCACGACCGGCATAGCCGAGGATAGTCTCGATTTCCGCCGATTGATGGCCCGCGATCATCGCGGCCTCGGAGGCGGTGTAACGCGTCAGTCCCAGCCCGATGGTCTGGCCGGCGGGACCGGTGATCGCCACGGGCTCGCCACGACCGAAATCACCCTCGATCCGGGTGACGCCCGCCGGCAGCAGCGACTTGCCGCGCCCCAGTGCTGCAACCGCGCCCTGATCGACATGCAGCGCACCGCGCGGCTTCATCGCACCGATCCAGCGCTTGCGCGCGACCTGAGGATCGCTCTCGGCCAGGAACCAGCTGGCGCGGGCGCCATTCGCCACCGCCGACAGCGGGCGCATCACCGAGCCTTCGGCAATGGCCATCGCGCAACCGCCCGCGACGGCGGTCCGCGCGGCCATCAGCTTGGTCTTCATCCCGCCCTTGGAAAGGCCGGACACCGGATCGCCGCCCATGGCCTCGATCTCGGGGGTGATGGCCTCGATCACCGAAAGGTGGCGCGCATCGGGATCCGTCTTGGGGTTCGCGGTATAGAGCCCGTCCACATCCGACAGCAGCAGAAGCTGGTCCGCGCCGCAGGTCACGGCGATCTGCGCGGCCAGTCGGTCGTTGTCGCCAAAGCGGATCTCGTCGGTGGCGACGGTGTCGTTCTCGTTCACGATGGGAACCGCGCCAAGCGACAGCAGCGTCTGCATCGTCGCACGGCTGTTCAGGTAACGGCGTCGATCCGCGCTGTCCTCCAGCGTCAGCAGGACCTGCGCGGTCTTGACGCCATGCGGTGCCAGGGCTTCCTCGTAGGCGCGGGCAAGGCGGATCTGGCCGACAGCGGCGGCGGCCTGCGCCTGTTCCAGCGGCAGCGCACCCTGCGGCAGGTCCAGCACCCGCCGCCCAAGCGCGATCGAGCCCGAACTGACCAGCACCACGTCCACGCCCTGACGCCGCCATTCGGCCACGTCGTCGCACAGTCCGCGAAGCCAGTCCGCGCGAAGCCCGTCGGGACCGACCAGCAGGGCCGACCCGACCTTGACGACCAGCCGACGCGCCCCGCGCAGGGAAGGCGTCACGGCTGCCACGGGGCGTCGTCGCCCTCGATCTCGGAGGCGCTGCGGCGGGTCGGCTCGACCTGCGCCCACAAGGCGCGCAGAACCTCCTGCACGCCCTGCTTGGCGACGCTGGACATCAGGCGCACCTGTCCGCCGATCTCGGCTTCCAGCGCGGCGTGGCGTTCCTCCAGCGTTTCGGCATCCAGCGCGTCGATCTTGTTCAGCACCGTCACGCGCGGCTTCTGCATCAGGATCGGGCTGTAGGCTTCCAGCTCGTTCAGGATGGTGCGCGCGTCGCCCGCGACATCCTCGGATGTGCCATCGACCAGATGCAGCAGCACGTTGCTGCGCTCGACATGGCCGAGGAACTGGTCGCCCAGGCCCCTGCCCTCGCTTGCGCCCTCGATCAGGCCGGGAATGTCGGCCATCACGAATTCATGACCGTCCACGCCCACGACGCCAAGGTTCGGGTGCAGCGTGGTGAAGGGATAATCGGCGATCTTGGGACGCGCGTTCGACACGGTCGCAAGGAAGGTCGACTTGCCCGCGTTCGGCAGGCCGACAAGACCGCCATCCGCGATCAGCTTCAGGCGCAGCCAGATGGTCCGCTCGACCCCCGGCTGGCCGGGGTTCGCGTTGCGCGGCGCACGGTTGGTCGAGGTCTTGAAATGCAGGTTGCCCCAGCCGCCATTGCCGCCGCGCGCCAGCAGCACGCGCTGGCCCACCTCGGTCAGGTCCGCGATGACGGTGTCCTCGTCCTCTTCCAGGATCTGGGTGCCGACGGGGACGCGCAGGACGATCTCGTCGCCGGACTTGCCGGTCATCTGGCTGCCCATGCCGTGCTGGCCGGACTTGGCAAAGAAATGCTGCTGATAGCGGAAGTCGATCAGCGTGTTCAGCCCGTCCACGGCCTCGGCCCAGACGTCGCCGCCCTTGCCGCCGTCACCGCCATCGGGGCCGCCATATTCCACGAATTTCTCGCGACGGAAGGACACGCAGCCGGCGCCACCCCCGCCCGAGCGGATATAGACTTTTGCGAGGTCCAGAAATTTCATCGCGAGGCTCCTTGGTTCGGCCCTGCGGATACGCCTTCGGGCGATATGGCGCAAGCCCGCCCTACTGGCAAAGCGCGGCGCCGCACCTATGTTTGTTGCGAAGGAGTGCATGATGATCCATTTCGACAACAGCTATGCCCGTCTGCCGCAGGGCTTCTTCGCCCGCACCCGGCCGACGCCGGTCAGCAGCCCGCGGCTTCTGGTGCTGAACGAGACCCTGGCCGAGCGGTTGGGCCTGGATCCCGCGCACCTGGCGTCCGATGGCGTCGAGATGCTGGCCGGGAACGCCGTTCCCGATGGCGCCGAACCCATCGCGCAGGCCTATGCCGGGCACCAGTTCGGGGGCTTCTCGCCGCAGCTGGGCGACGGGCGCGCGGTGCTGCTGGGCGAGGTGATCGCCCCCGACGGGCAGCGCTTCGACCTGCAGCTGAAAGGCTCGGGCAAGACGCCGTTCTCACGGCGCGGCGACGGTCGGGCATGGATGGGGCCGGTGCTGCGCGAATACCTCGTCAGTGAATACATGGCGGCGATGGGCGTGCCGACGACCCGGGCGCTTGCCGCCATCGCGACGGGCGATCTCGTGTTCCGCGAACAGGGCGGGCTTCCGGGCGCCGTGCTGACCCGCGTCGCGGCCAGCCATATCCGCGTGGGCACGTTCCAGTATTTCGCCGTCCGCGACGATATCGAGCGTCTGCGCCAGCTGACCGATCACGTCATCGACCGCCACTATCCTCAGTGCAAGGATCCGCTGGAGTTGCTGGACGCCGTCGTCGCGCGGCAGGCCCGCACCATTGCCGACTGGATGGCGCTCGGGTTCATCCACGGGGTGATGAACACCGACAACATGGCGATCTCGGGCGAGACGATCGATTACGGCCCCTGTGCATTCATGGATGCATATCATCCGGATACGGTCTTTTCCTCGATCGACACGCAGGGCCGCTATGCCTGGGCGCAGCAGCCGCAGATGGCGGTCTGGAACCTTGCGCAATTCGCGACCTGCCTGATCCCCCTGATGGGCGAGGAAGAGGCCGCGGTCGAGGCCGCGACCAAGGCCGTCCATCGCTTCGGTCCGCTGTATCAGGCGGCATGGCTGGAACGCTTCGGCGCGAAGCTGAGCATCGACGGCGCGCAGCACCAGGCCCTGATCGAGCGTCTGCTGACGCTGATGGCGCAGCAACGCGCGGACTTCACCCGCGTCTTCGCGGGTCTGGCGCATGGCGGCGCACGGGACGAGTTCATCGACCGCGACGCCTTCGACGCTTGGCACGCCGACTGGCAGGCACTGTCGCCGGACATGGCCCTGATGGCCCGCGTGAACCCGCTGCGCATCCCGCGCAATCACCGGATCGAGGGTGCGATCGAATCCGCCGTCGCGGGCGACATGCAGCCCTTCCGCAAGCTGCTGGACGCCTGCACCCGGCCCTTCGAGGCGCGGGCCGACTGGAGCGACCTGTCGACCGCCCCCACCAGTTCCGAGGCCGTGCGCCGGACCTTCTGCGGAACGTGACCCCCGTATCGGCGCGCGCCCCTTGCAGTCGGGCGCGCGCCGCGCATGATCGGTCCCGGAACGGGAACGAGGACCGCATGCTCACTCTGGCCAGTTACAACCTGCACAAGTGCCGCGGCCTGACCGGCCCCCACGCCCCCGAACGCAACCTTGCCGTCATCCGCGAACTGGCCCCCGACATCATCGCCCTGCAAGAGGTGGACTTTCGCTTCGGCGTCCGCCCCGAGGCCCTTCCGCGGAAGCTGATCCTGTCCGAGACGGGCCTCGTGCCCGCGCGCATGTCCGGCACGACCGAAAGCAGCCTCGGCTGGCACGGCCAGACCATCCTGATGCGCCCCCACCTGGCCGAGATCGCGGTCGTCCGCCGCCTGCCCCTGCCGGGGCTGGAGCCGCGCGGCGCCGTCGCCCTGCGCCTGCCGGGGCTGACCGTGATCGGCGTGCATCTGGGGCTGGCGCGCAGGTCGCGCAGGCAGCAGCTGGCGCGGATCACGGCGCAGGCGGCCCGCATCGCCGAAGATCACATCGTGCTGATGGGCGATTTCAACGAATGGTCGGACGATCGCGGGCTGGAATCCCTTGCGGGCTTCCGCGTGCTGGCACCGGGACCGTCCTGGCCCGCGCCCCTGCCCCGGCTGCGGCTGGACCGCATGGCGATGTCGCGCAACCTCGAACTTCTGGACAGCGGGGTCTTCCACGAGGCGCGTGCGCGCGACGCGTCCGATCACCTGCCGATCTGGGCGCGGATCGCGGTGCCTTGAAATTGTCGCTTTTCGCTGCGGCAACGCGCCGCTATGAAGGCGCTAACATAGTTCTGAAGGAGGGGCACATGACCATCATCGTTGACATCTTCGCACGAGAGATCCTGGACAGCCGCGGCAACCCGACCGTCGAAGTCGACGTGACGCTGGAAGACGGCACCATGGGCCGCGCCGCCGTCCCCTCGGGTGCATCGACCGGAGCACATGAGGCGGTCGAGAAGCGCGATGGCGACAAGTCGCGCTACATGGGCAAGGGCGTTCTGGAAGCCGTCGCCGCCGTCAACGGCGAGATCGCCGAAGCCCTGATCGGCGAGGACGCGACCGAACAGCGTGCCATCGACGCGATGATGATCGAACTGGACGGCACCCCCAACAAGGGCCGCCTTGGCGCGAACGCGATCTTGGGCGTCTCGATGGCGGTGGCCAAGGCCGCGGCCGAGGCGACGTCGCAGCCGCTGTTCCGCTATATCGGCGGCACCTCGGCGCATGTGCTGCCCGTTCCGATGATGAACATCATCAACGGCGGCGAACATGCCGACAACCCGATCGACATCCAGGAATTCATGATCATGCCGGTCAGCGCGGAAAACATCCGCGAAGCCGTCCGCATGGGTTCGGAAATCTTCCACACGCTGAAAAAGGAACTCTCGGCGGCGGGCCTTTCCACCGGCATCGGCGACGAGGGCGGCTTCGCGCCGAACCTGTCGTCCACCCGTGACGCGCTGGACTTCATCCTGAAGGCTATCGAGAAGGCCGGCTACAAGCCCGGCGACGACATCATGCTGGCGCTGGACTGTGCCTCGACCGAGTATTTCAAGGACGGCAAGTACGAGATGAAGGGCGAGGGCCTGTCCCTGACCCCGGCCGAAAATGTCGACTATTTGGCCTCGCTCTGCGCCGATTATCCGATCCTGTCGATCGAGGACGGCTGCTCGGAAGATGACTGGGAAGGCTGGAAGCTGCTGACCGACCGCCTTGGCGACAAGGTCCAGTTGGTCGGCGACGACCTGTTCGTCACCAACCCGACCCGTCTGGCCGACGGCATCGAGCAGGGCTGCGCCAACAGCCTGCTGGTCAAGGTCAACCAGATCGGCACCCTGTCGGAAACGCTGGACGCCGTGCGCATGGCCGACCGTGCGGGCTTCACCAGCGTCATGTCCCACCGTTCCGGTGAGACCGAGGACGCGACCATCGCCGATCTGGCCGTCGCCACGAACTGCGGTCAGATCAAGACCGGCTCGCTGGCGCGTTCGGACCGGCTGGCGAAATACAACCAGCTGATCCGCATCGAGGAAATGCTGGGTGCGACCGCGAAATACGCGGGTCGTTCGATCCTTCGCTGAGATGACGGGCGGCCCCTCCGGGGGCCGTCCTCATTCCGGGCCGATATCGGGCCCTCCGATCGCCAGCTGCGCGATCGTCGCCAGCGCCTCGGCCAGGCGCGCACGTTCCTGACGACAATTGAGCGAGATCCGCACCGCTTCGGGGGCGTCGCCGCGACCGACGCGGAAATCGGATGCCGGGCGAACGATCACGCCCGATGCGGCCGCACGCGCGACGAAATCGTCCGCCTTCCAGCGTTCCGGCAGCGGCAGCCACAGGATGGGCACGCCCGGCTGCGACACCGCGCCCAGGGCGCCCAGCATGTCCAGTGCCAGCCAGCGCCGATCCTCGACCTCGACCAGCACCTGATGGGCCATGCGCGCGGCCTCTCCGCCCTCGATCAGGCGATGGACCAGCGACATGATCGGCAGGGCGATCCCCATATGGCTGTGCTGGGCGGCGATGCGGCTGGTCGCGCCCATGCCCTCGGGGCAGATCATCATGCCGAAACGCAGGCCGGCGGCGATCACCTTGGACAGGCTTGCGACGTGCCAGACGCGTTCCGGGGCCAGCATCCGCAGCGTCGGCAGCGCGTCGTTCGGGCTGCTGGGGGCGTAGCACTCGTCCTCGACGATCTGCAGGTCGTGACGGCGGGCGATGGCGACGATCTGCGCGCGCCGTTCATGGCCCATCGCGGCCAGCGTCGGGTTCTGGGCCGAGGGTGTCAGGCAGACCAGCCGCGCACCTGTTTCACGCGCGACCCGTTCAAGGTCCGCGGGGATCATGCCCTGATCGTCCATCGCGACGGGCAGCGTCTCGGTCCGCATCAGGCGCGCGGCGTGGACGATCCCCGGATAGGTCAGGGATTCCACCATCACCTTGGCGGGGCGGTCGGTCAGCGCGATCGACATCACCAGCGTGATCGCGTGCTGCCCGCCATTCGTCAGCACCAGGTCGTCTGCCGTGATGCTGCCCACCGGGCGCTGCGCCAGCCAGTCGACCAGAACCTCGCGGCAGGCCAGATCGCGCGTCAGCTGGGTATAGTCCAGGATATCCTCGTCCAGCCCGGCGACAGCCTCGCACATGATGCGGCTGATGACCTCGGGCTGGCCCATGTCGGGCAGCCGGGGCACACGCAGATCCGCGATCTCGGCCCCGCGTTCGCCCTGATCGACGGCCTCGTACAGCAGCGGCTGCGGCGCGGGCCGGTCGGAAGGCGGCGCCGCGATGAAGCTGCCACGGCCGACATGGCTTTCGACCACGCCCTCGGTCGCGGCCAGCTGATAGGCGCGCGCGACGGTTCCGGTGGTGACCTTCAGCCGCCAAGCGAGGTCGCGCATGGGCGGCAGCCGCGTTCCGGGGGCCAGCTCGCCCGAGCGTGCGGCCTCGCGCAGCGCATTCGCAAGGGCCCTGAACTTGGGGCCCGGATGACGCGAAAGGTCGGGGTCCCAGTCCTCGATGCGCATGCCCTTGCCTATCCTTTGATCAGTGCCCGAACGACAGTAATGCGACAGCCTGACCGGCACAATCGAAACCGCCACGCAATATGCGACAAACCCATGCGATAACGGCGGAATATTCGTACGCCGCTGCGTCATTCACCCTCGACAGGGCGGCAAGGCGGACTAAACTGCGGGCACGGAGGGGCGGAAAACAGGCCGCGAAGGGCCACGCCCGCAGAGGAGGAAAACACATGAAAGATCAGAAGAAGCTGGACCGCCGGTCCTTCCTGACGACCGCATCGGTCGGCGGTGCCACCGCGGCGGCGGGCAGCGTGCTTGCAGCGCCCGCCATCGCGCAGGAGGCACCTCAGGTGACCTGGCGCCTGGCATCGTCCTTCCCCAAGTCGCTGGACACGATCTATGGCGGGGCCGAGGATCTGTCGACGCGCCTGAACGAGGCGACTGACGGCAAGTTCAACATCCAGGTCTTCTCGGCCGGCGAGATCGTTCCGGGGCTGGACGCGATCAACGCGACGACCGACGGCACGGTCGAATGCTCTCATTCGGTGGGCTACTACAACTGGGGCAAGGACCCGGCATTCGCCTGCGGTGCCGACCTGCCCTTCACGCTGTCGGCACGCGCCAAGGCGGCCTACAACTATCACGGCGGCGGGATCGAGCAGTACAACACCTTCCTCGAACAGCACAACCTCGTGGCCTATCCGGGCGGGAACACCGGCGCGCAGATGGGTGGCTGGTACCGCAAGGAAATCAACGGGCTGGCAGACATGCAGGGCCTGAAGATGCGCATCTCGGGCCTTGCGGGCCGTGTGATGGAGAAGATGGGCGTCGTGCCGCAGCAGATCGCGGGCGGCGACATCTATCCCTCGCTCGAACGCGGGACGATCGACGCGGCGGAATGGGTCGGCCCCTATGACGACAGCAAGCTGGGCTTCCAGAAGGTCGCGCCCTACTACTACTATCCCGGTTTCTGGGAAGGTGGCCCGACGGTCAGCTTCTTCGTCAACAAGGGCAAGTGGGACGAGCTTCCCGACAGCTACAAGTCGCTGTTCCGCACGGCCTGCCAGGCGACGGACCAGAACATGCTGGCGAAGTACGACATGAAGAACCCCGCCGCCCTGAAGGAGCTGGTCGCCACCGGCGCGCAGCTGCGTTCCTTCAACGAAGAGGTTCTGACCGCCGCGTTCAACGCCGCACAAGAGGTCTATGCCGAGATCTCGGCCGAGAACGAGTCCTTCAAGACCCAGTACGAGGCGATGCTCGGCTATCGCGACGAATGGTACCTGTACCAGCAGACGACCGAATACACCTTCGACACCTTCATGATGATCCAGCAGCGCAACGGCGCACTGGCCAGCGAAGGCTGATCGAAGCCATATCGGTGGAAATGCGAAGGGCCGGCGGATCGCCGGCCCTTCTTCTTTTGCTCAGTTCCCCGAAAGGCCCGGGGGCGGACCCCCGAACCCGAGGCCAATGCCGCCCGACTGGGGCTGCGCGGGTTCCGGCGTCTCGGCGGGCGCGCTGTCGAAGGGCGAACCGCCCCCCAACCCGCCAAGCGAACCGAAGCCGCCCGACTGCCCATCGCCAAGTCCGCCACCAAGACCGCCGCCGAAGCCACCGCCCATCGGGATCTCGATCTTGACATCGGACACGTCCACGACCGGCCCCTTGTAGTGCATGACCATCGCCGGGAAGGCGATCACCGCGGCGATCATCAGGATCTGCAGCAGCACGAAGGGCACCGCCCCGCGATAGATGTCCAGCGTCGTCACCGCCGACATGGTCCGCCCCGTGACGTGATCCTGATAGGGCTCGCGCGGCGCGACCGATCGCAGATAGAACAGCGCGAAGCCCACCGGCGGCGTCAGGAACGAGGTCTGCATCGTCACCGCAAGGATGACGCCAAACCACACCAGGTCGATCTCCAGCGCGTTGGCGGCGGGGATCAGCAGGGGCACGATCACGAAGGCCAGTTCGAAGAAGTCGAGGAAGAAGGCCAGGAAGAAGATGATCGCGCAGACGGCGATGAGGAAGCCGTATTCGCCCCCCGGCAGCGCCGTCAGCAGGTCGCGCACCCAGATATGGCCGTTGATCGAATAGTAGGTCAGCGAGAAGACCGTTGCCCCGATCAGGATGAACATGACGAAGGCCGACAGCTTGACCGTCGACATCAGCGCCTGATCGACCACCTTGAAGGACAGCCGCCCCTTCAGCGCCGCCAGGATCAGCGCGCCGGTCGCACCCATCGCGCCGCCCTCGGTCGGGGTGGCGATGCCCAGGAAGATCGTGCCGAGCACCAGGAAGACCAGCGCCAGCGGCGGGATCATCACGATGATGACCTGCCGCGTCATGGGCGACAGCAGCCCCGTGCGCAGGCGTTCGTCGGCCAGCGCGATCAGCAGCATCACGACGACGGTCAGCGCCGCGGCCCAGATCTGGCTGTCATCGCCAAGGCCGGGGCCCATGAACCGCTGCGTCACCCAGTAGATCCCGACCGAGGCAAGGATCGCGCCAAGCAGCGACCAGCCGCCGGAGCCAAGCTGGCGTGCCTCGGGGGGCAGCGCGGGCATGGCCTTCGGACGCAGGATGGTCAGCACCAGGACGTAGATCATGTAGATCGCGACCAGCGCCAGCGCGGGCAGCATGGCCGCGCGATACATGTCGCCGACCGAGCGGCCCAGCTGGTCGGCCAGCACGATCAGCACCAGGCTGGGCGGGATGATCTGCGCCAGCGTCCCGGATGCCGTGATGACACCCGTCGCCACGCGCTTGTCATAGCCATAGCGCATCATGATCGGCAGAGAGATCAGCCCCATCGAGATGACCGATGCCGCGACCACGCCGGTCGTGGCGGCCAGAAGCGCGCCGACCAGGATCACCGCATAGGCAAGGCCACCGCGGACCGGCCCGAACAGCTGGCCGATCGTGTCCAGAAGCTCCTCGGCCATGCGAGAGCGTTCGAGCACGATCCCCATGAAGGTGAAGAACGGAATGGCCAGCAGCGTGTCGTTCCGCATGACGCCGAAGACCCGGTCGCCTAGCGCGCCCAGCAGGTTCCAGCCCAGGTTCACCTGGTCCGACAGCGGCGTCAGGAACACCCCGAAGAAGAAGAACAGCAGGCCGTTCGCCGCCAGCGCGAAGGCGATGGGGTATCCGAACAGCAGGAACACGACCATCGAGAAGAACATGATGGGCGCAAGATTATGCGCGATGAGGTCGATCACTTGCGGTCCTCCGGCAGGTCGTCGAAGCCCTTGGCCATCAGCTCGGCCTCGTGCAGCGCGCTGTCATGGGGCGAGGTGTGGGGATGGGGGTCGTCGATCAGGCCGCGCATGACGGCGACCTTCTTCACGATCTCGGACAGGCCCTGGATGAACAGCAGCACGAAGCCCGCCAGCAGGATCGCCCGCGCGGGCCAGATCAGCAGGCCGCCCGCGTTCATCGAGATCTCGTTCTCGACGATGTTCTCGATCAGCTTGGGGGTGACGACCCAGATCATCAGCGCCGTGAAGGGCAGCAGGAACAGCAGCGTCCCGATCAGGTCGATCCAGTGCTGCGCCCGCCGCGACCAGCGGCCATAGATCACGTCGATGCGGATATGTTCGTTCTGCAGCAGCGTATAGGCCGAGGCCAGCATGAAGGCCGCCCCGAACAGGTACCACTGAAGCTCTAGCCAGGCGTTGGACGAGATGCTGAAGATCTTGCGCACGATCGCGTTGATCGCGCTGACGAGGATCGCCAGCAGGATCAACCACGCCACGCTGCGCCCGATCGCGGTCGTCATGCGGTCGATGCCGCGCGAAATGGCCAGTAGGCCGCCCATGATTTTACCCTCCCTCACGGCGGGGCATCAGGCGCCCCTCCCCGGTTCCCGCCGGGTTTTGTCTCCGTGGGGTTCGGTATGCTGCAAGCGATATGTCGCGGTCAAGATTCCCCTGCGTCAGGGAAGTGAAATCAGTGCCATCGCGCAAATTGCTGCAGTTTCCGCAAGAATCGCGGCGGCGCCCAGCACGTCGCCCGTGTGTCCGCCGACCATGCGGATGGCGCGGCGCGCGACGACCAGGGTGGCGATCAGCGCCGCGGCACCGGCCATCAGCGGCGCGGGCGCGACCAGCAGCGCGACACAGCCCAGCAGGATCGCCGCCAGCAGGTCGGGCACCTGCGGCCGGTCGGTGCCGTGCCCCAGGCCGTCGGCCCGCGCGGGGTGCATCAGGCGCAGCATCAGGACCGGCATCAGCCGCGCGACCCCGGCCGCGCCGACCAGCGCCGCGAAGGGCAGATGGGCCAGCGCCGCGATGCGGATCGCGGTCACGCAGATCAGCGCCATCGTCCCGAAGCTGCCGATCCGGCTGTCGCGCATGATCGCAAGGCGGGTTTCGCGGTCGCGGCCACCGGCGGCATCGGCGAAATCGGCCAGCGCGTCCTCGTGCAGCGCGCCGGTCAGCCATGCGGCCAGCCCGACCGCCAGCGCCGCCTGCAGCATCCCCGACCCGAAGATCAGGATCGGCAGCCCCGCGATCGCGCCGATCAGCATCCCCACCAGCGGAAAGGCCCACAGCGCGCTGCCAAGCGGCAGGACCTGCGCAGGCAGCAGCCAACCGACCGGCAGGCGGGTCAGGAACGCCACCGCCAGCAGCAATTGCCGCAGCCTAGCCAATGCCGGCCTCGGCAAAGGTCGCCATGCCGTCATGGCAGGCCAGCGCCGCGCGCAGGATGTTCAGCGCCAGCGCCGCCCCCGAGCCTTCGCCGAGACGCATGTCCAGCGACAGGATCGGCGGCATGCCAAGCGCCGCGATCAGGCGGCGGTGGCCGGGCTCGGCGCTCTCGTGTCCGATCAGGCAATGGGCCAGCGCATCGGGGTCGTCGCGCAGCAGGACCGAGGCTGCGGCGCAGCAGATGAACCCGTCGAGGATCACCGGGATGCGCAGGTCGCGCGCCCGCCGGATCGCCCCGCAGATGGCGGCCTGTTCACGCCCGCCGAATGCCGCAAGCGTGCCCGCCGTGTCGGTGGGCGCGTGGAGGGCAAGCCCCTCGGTCACGACGCGCATCTTCGCAGCCAGCTGATCGCCGACCGATCCGGTGCCCGGTCCGACCCAATCCTCGGCCCGGCCCCCGAAGCAGGTGGCGGCCAGCGCGGCGGCTATGGTCGAGTTGCCGATCCCCATCTCGCCCAGGATCAGGATGTCGGCATCCGCATCGACCGCATCCACGCCGCGGGCCATCGCGTCCGAAACCTCGGGGGCGGTCATGGCGGGACCTTGGGTGAAATCCGCCGTCGGCCGGTCCAGATCCAGCGCGACGACCGACAGATCGGCCCCCGCCGCGCGGCAAAGCTGATTGACCGCCGCGCCGCCCGCCTCGAAATTCGCGACCATCGCGGCCGTCACCTCGGGCGGGAAGGGCGTGATCCCCTGAGCCACCACGCCGTGGTTGCCCGCGAAGACCAGCGCCTGCGCCCTGTCGATCCGGGGTCGCCCGCGGCCCTGCCAGCCCGCCATGAACACGGCCAGATCCTCCAGCCGGCCAAGCGATCCCTGCGGCTTGGTCAGCTGATCCTGCCGGTCGCGGGCGGCCTTCGCGGCGCTGTCGTCAAAGAGGTTCATCCGGCAGATCCCTTCCCGGTTTCAGTCGCAGAGGCTGGCCGCTGACGGACATCCAGACCTCGTCCGCGATCTCGGCGACAAGCTGGTTCATCCGCCCGTGATCGTCGCGGAAACGACGCGCCAACGCGTTCCCGGGCACGATGCCCTGCCCCAGTTCGTTGGTCACGATGACGACAGGACAGCATTGCTGACGTAACGTCGCCAGCAGCGCGCTGAAATCCGCCGATCCTTCGCAGTTGGCCAGCCACAGGGTCAGGCAATCGATCAGACGCGGCCCCTGCCCGTCCGTCGCCCGCAGCGCGCCCGCAAGGTCGCGCGGTTCCTCGTGCAGCGACCAGCCGTCACCGCGACGTGATTGATGTTGAACTATTCTTTCGGTCATCTCGCCGTCGCGGGCCTCGGCCGTGGCGATATAGACGGGCGGCCCCGCATGGCGTGCGACCAGCCGTTCGGCCAGTGCCGATTTCCCCGACCGCGCGCCGCCGGTGACCAGCGTGATGAATCCGTTTCCGCTCATGACAGGCATCCATTCCACAGCCGCGCCCGCTTGGGAAGCGTCAAAGCCGCTTGCCAGTTTTTGCACTATCGGTAACTTCGCGCCATTCCGGCGCATCAGACGCCGAACTTCAACTTGGAGGAGATGGGATGACCAAGCTTTTCACGACGACCGCCCTGCTGGCGGCGCTGTCGCTTCCCGCCTATGCCGTCGAGGTCGCCGAGGGCGACACCCTGGCCGAGAACCAGACCTATACCTACTGGCTGCTGGACGCGATCAAGTCGCTGGACCCGGCCAAGAACACCGATGTCGAGGGCTCGGACGTGCTGCGTTCGCTGTTCGAGGGGCTGATGAACGAGGATGCCGCGGGCAACATGATCCCCGGCGTCGCCGAAAGCCACGAGATCAGCGAGGATCAGCTGACCTACACCTTCACGCTGCGCGACGCGAACTGGTCGAACGGCGATCCGGTGACGGCGGGCGATTTCGTCTATGCCTGGCAGCGCGTGGTGAACCCGGAGACGGCCTCGGAATACGCCTGGTATATCGAGCTGATGAACATCGAGAACGCGACGCAGATCATCGCGGGTGATGCCACCCCCGACCAGCTGGGCGTCCGCGCGATCGACGACAAGACGCTGGAAGTGAAGCTGACCACGCCGACCCCCTATTTCCTGAACACGCTGTCGCATGCCACCACCTATCCGGTGCCGCAGGCCGTGGTCGAGGAACATGGCGACGCCTGGACCCAGCCCGCGAACCTGGTAGGCAACGGCGCCTTCACGCTGGCCAGCCACAACCTGGGCGTCGATATCGTCCTGAACAAGAACCCCGAATACTGGGATGCCGACAACGTCGTGATGGAGACCGTCCGCGGCGTCACCGTCAACGACAACAACGTCGCGCTGACCCGTTACCAGGCGGGCGAGCTGGACCGCGTCCAGATCCCCGCAGGCCAGTTCCCGCGCCTGAAGGAAGAGTTCCCCGAACAGGCGGTCTCGGTCCCCTATGGCTGCTCCTATGCCTATGTGATGAACGTGTCCGACAAGGGCCCCGAGGCGCTGAAGGACGTCCGCGTGCGCCAGGCGCTGGCACTGGGCCTGAACCGCGAGGTCATCGTGGACCAGGTGCTGCAGGGCGGCCAGGAACCCAGCTACAGCTGGACGCACTGGGCGATCAACGGCTTCGCGGCACCCGAGGGCGGCATGAAGGACATGCCCATGCCCGAACGCCAGGAGAAGGCCAAGGAGCTGCTGGCCGAGGCCGGTTACGGTCCCGACAACCCGCTGAAGCTGTCGCTGCAGTACAATACCGATGACAGCCACCGCCTGCTGGCCATCGCCGCCCAGCAGTTCTGGCGCCCCCTGGGCATCGAGATCGAGCTGAACAACGTCGAGTGGAAGGTCCACACCGACCGCCTGCAGAGCCAGGACTTCGAACTCGCCCGCTATGCGTGGTGTGCCGACTACAACGAGGCGTCGACCTTCCTCGACTGGTTCCGCACCGACGGCTACAACAGCGGCAAGTGGTCGAACGAGGAATACGACCAGCTTCTGGCCGAGGCCCGCACCGCCGAGGACACCACGCCGCTGTACCAGCGCGCCGAGGAGATCCTGGCCGAGGAGGCGCCCGCCGTCTTCGTCTATCACTATGCCAAGGTCGACATGATCAACCCGGCGATCAAGGGTCTCCCGCGCGAGAACCTTCTGAACACCTGGTATGCCAAGGATCTGTATCGCGCGGCCGAATAAGCCACGCCTGACCCTTGTTGCGGGGCCGGGGCGGGTAATGACCTGCCCCGGCCCCTTCGGATTTAATGCCGCAGGAAAGGCCCCCTTGCGATGATCGCATTCGTCTTGCGACGCCTGGCGGTGGCAATACCCACGTTGCTTCTGCTTATCGTCTTCTCCTTCGCCCTGATGCACCTGGCACCGGGCGGCCCCTTCACCGCCGAACGCGCGCTGCCGCCGCAGGTGCTTGCAAATCTCGAGGCCAAGTACGGTCTGAACGATCCGCTGTGGAAGCAGATCTGGAACTATCTCTATGGCATCGTGGTCCATTTCGACTTCGGACCCAGCTTCGTCTATCCCGACCGCACGGTGAACCAGCTGATCGCCGCGGGCTTTCCCGTGACGCTGACCTATGGCGCGCTGTCCTTCGTGGCCGCCGTCGTCGTGGGCGTATCCTTGGGCGCGGTCGCGGCCATCCGCCAGAACAGCTGGGTGGACTATCTTGCGGTCGGCATCTCGATCGGGGCGCAGGTGCTGCCGAACTTCGTCATGGCGCCGCTTCTGGTGCTGGTCCTGACGCTCTGGTACGGGCTGCTGCCGGGCGGGGGCTGGTCCTTCAGCGATCCCAGCTTCTGGATCATGCCGGTGATCGCGCTGGCGACCAGCTACATGGCGTCCATCGCGCGGATCACGCGATCCGCCATGCTGGAGGTGCTGGGCTCGAACCACATCCGCACCGCACGCGCCAAGGGGATGCCCGAACACCGCGTCATCCTGCGCCACGCGCTGAAGCCCGCGCTGCTGCCCGTCATCAGCTACCTGGGGCCGGTCTTCGTGTCGATGATCACCGGGTCGGTCGTGATCGACATCTATTTCTCGACCGGGGGGATCGGGAAGGCCTTCGTGGATTCCGCGCTGAACCGCGACTATGCGGTCATGATGGGCGTGACGATCCTGGTGGGCTCGCTGACCATTCTCTTCAATCTCATCGTCGACGTGCTTTATGCATGGATCGACCCGAAGATCAGGTACTGACGCCATGGTCATCGATCAACACAAGATGCAATCCCTGTCCGACCGCATGGTCGAGCACGAGGTGAAGGGCCGCAGCCCCTGGGCCGATGCCCGCAAGCGGTTCCTGCGCAACAAGGCCGCGATGCTGGGCCTGACGATCCTGGTACTGGTGGCGATCTTCGCGGCCATCGGCGGCCAGTTCGCCCAATGGTCGAACGAAGAGCTGGACTTTGCCGTCATGGGCCAGGTGGCGCAGGCGGGGCAGCCCTCGATCGCCAGCGGGCATTACTTCGGCACGGACAACCTGGGGCGCGATCTCTATGCCCGCGTCGTGCAGGGCACGCAGGTCAGCCTGATGGTGGGCGTCGTGGGCGCGGCCATCGCGGTGATCGTCGGCACGCTCTATGGTGCGACGGCGGGCTATGTGGGCGGACGCACCGACCAGCTGATGATGCGGACGGTCGATATCCTGATGTCGATCCCCTACATGTTCGTGCTGATCCTGCTGCTGGTGATGTTCGGGCGGTCGATGTCGATGCTGTTCCTGGGCATCGGCCTGATTTCCTGGCTGGACATGAGCCGCATCGTCCGCGGCCAGACGCTGAGCCTGAAGAACCGAGAGTTCATCGAGGCCGCCCGCGCCACCGGCGTGCCGGGCTGGAAGATCATCATCCGCCATATCGTGCCGAACCTGCTGGGCGTCGTCGCGGTCTATGCGACGCTGCTGGTGCCGCTGATGATCCTGACCGAAAGCTTCATCAGCTTCCTCGGGCTGGGCGTGCAGGAGCCGCTGACCAGCTGGGGCGCGCTGATTTCCGAAGGCGCAGGGACGATGAACTACGGGACGCTGTGGCAGCTTGCCTTCCCGCTGTTCTTCTTCGTCGTCACGCTGTTCGGCTTCTTCTTCGTGGGCGACGGCCTGCGCGACGCACTCGATCCGAAGGACCGCTGAGATGAGCCTTCTGAAAATCCGTGACCTTTCGGTCCGCTTCCAGACCAACGACGCCGAGGTGCGCGCGGTCAACGACGTCAACCTGGATGTCGCCCCGGGCGAGACCCTGGGCATCGTCGGGGAATCCGGCAGCGGCAAGTCGCAGCTGTCCTTCGCGCTGATGGGGCTGCTGGCCAAGAACGGTCGCGCGACCGGCAGCGTGACCTTCGACGGGCAGGAAATCCTGAATGCCCCGCCCAAGGTGCTGAACCGCATCCGGGCCGAGAAGATCGCCATGATCTTCCAGGATCCGATGACCTCGCTGAACCCCTATATGCGGGTGTCCGACCAGATGGCCGAGGTGCTGACCCTGCACAAGGGCATGTCCAAGCGTCAGGCCGTGGCCGAGGCCGTGGCGATGCTGGACGCGGTCAAGATCCCCGATGCGAAGGGGCGCGTGCGGCTCTATCCGCACGAGTTCAGCGGGGGGATGCGCCAGCGGGTGATGATCGCCATGGCGCTGCTGTGCAGGCCCAGCCTGCTGATCGCGGACGAGCCGACGACCGCGCTGGACGTGACGGTGCAGGCGCAGATCATGACGCTGCTGGCCGATCTGCAGCGCGAATTCGGCATGGCGATGATCCTGATCACCCATGACCTGGGCGTCGTGGCGGGATCGTGCGAGCGTGTCGCCGTCATGTATGGCGGCCGCATCCGCGAGACGGGGCCCGTGGGCCCGCTGTTCGCCGAGGCGGCGCATCCCTATACCCAGGGGCTGCTGGACGCGATCCCCCGCGTCGATCAGGACGAGGACGAGCTGCGCGCCATCCCCGGCCAGCCCCCCAACATGAGCCGCCCGCCCAAGGGCTGCGCCTTCGCGCCGCGCTGCCCCTATCGGCGGCCCGATTGCGATGTCGTCGACCCGCCGCTGGAAGGGTTCGCCCCCGACCGCATGCGGGCCTGCCTTGCGCCCGTCCCCGAGGTTCTGGACCGCCGCATCGCCACCACCCAACAGAAGGAGACCCTCGCATGAGCGATCTTCTGAACGTGCGCGATCTGCGCGTCACCTTCCAGATCCGCCGCGAAGGCGACATGCCCTGGGCCAAGCCGCGCGAACTGCACGCCGTGTCGGGCGTCGATTTCACCCTGAAACCCGGTGAGACGCTTGGTGTAGTGGGCGAATCGGGTTGCGGCAAGTCCACGCTGGCGCGCGCGCTGATCGGGCTTGCGCCCGCGACGGGACGGGCCGAATGGATCGACGGCAAGGACCTGCTGGCCATGACGCCGCGCCAGATGATGCGCTATCGCAGCGACATCCAGATGGTGTTCCAGGACCCGCTGGCCAGCCTCAACCCGCGCATGACCGTGGGCCAGATCATCGCGGAACCCCTGCGCACGCATCGCCCCGGCCTGCGCGCCTTCGAGGTCAAGGAACGCGTCAAGGCGATGATGGAGAAGGTCGGCCTGCTGCCGAACCAGATCAACCGCTATCCCCACGAATTCAGCGGCGGGCAGTGCCAGCGCATCGGCATCGCCCGCGCCCTGATCGTGGAGCCGAAGCTGATCATCTGCGACGAGCCGGTCAGCGCGCTGGACGTGTCGATCCAGGCGCAGGTCATCAACCTGCTGATCCGCCTGCAGAAGGAACTGGGTCTGGCGCTGGTCTTCATCGCCCACGACCTGTCGGTGGTCAAACATATCAGCGACCGGGTGATGGTCCTGTATCTTGGCAAGGTGATGGAGACGGGCCCCGTCGCCGCGCTCTATGACGATCCGCAGCACCCCTATACGCAGGCGCTGCTGTCGGCGGTGCCGGTTCCCGATCCGAAGGTCCAGACCGCAAGGACGATCGTGCCGCTGACGGGCGACCTGCCCTCGCCCATGGCGCCGCCCTCGGGCTGCGTCTTCCGCACGCGCTGCCCGCGCGCCACGGATCGCTGCGCCGCCGAGGTGCCCGCGCTGATGGGCAACGACCACGCGACCGCCTGCCACTTCCCCGGCCCCCTGACCGAGGCCGAGATCGCGCGCGCCCGCGGAGAGGCCGCCTGACGCGAGAACGCCCGCCATGCGACAAGCGTGGCGGGTGATCCATCGGCGATGGACATGAACCGGGCATCTGGGGGAAGATGGTACCGCCTCCCCGGCTCGAACGGGGGACCTCTAGATCCACAATCTAGCGCTCTAACCAACTGAGCTAAGGCGGCACTGCGCGGGTCTTTAGCCCTGTCACGAGATGGTTGCAAGCCCTCCTTGCCCGGAAAATGACGTTCGGATACAGAAAGTTCTTCCAAGCGAAAGGACAGGCCATGGGTATCAACAGCGAAAGCGAAGTTTCGACCAATCTGCAGGTCGGCCCGACGGATCAGGGGATGGTCCGCATCTACATCCAGGGCGACGGAATCGACCTTCCGATGGATTTCGACCCCGAGGAAGCGACCGAGATCGCCGAGGAACTGATGGCCGCCGTCGAGGCCGCCCAGCTGATGAGCGGCAAGGGCGCTAAGAAACCGAAGCGCTGATCCCCTCGGGATCGGTCAGCCCCTGAAGGCGCAGCGCCGCGGCGCGTGCGAAATCGCGCTGCACCTTGGTGCGGCGCGCGGGCGCCAGCTTCGCCTCGGGCGCCATGCGGATGATCTCGGCGCCGAATCCGTCGGCCATGATCAGGCCGGTATCCTCGGGCAGCAGCTCGGTCGGGAAATCGCGATCCACCGCCCAGAAATAGCGGTCGCACCAGTCGAGATAGCCCTGCCACTTGCGGTCGGACCGGAAATCGGCGCGTCCGCTCTTGCATTCGACGATCCACAATTCGCCCTTGGGGCCGAGGCTGATCACGTCGACGCGCAGCCCGCGAACGGGCGCGAACTCGGTCAGGACGGCGTGGTCCAGGCTGCGCAGCAGGCGGCCCGTCCCGCGGGCAAGCCGCTGCCCCGGCATCGCGGGCATCGTCTGGTCAATCTGCATGCAGAAACCCTAGAACAAACCGGCAACGCCCGCAACCCGCCTTGCGGCGATCCCCCGCCACGGCTAGCGTCCGCCCGCCGGGACGTGCCCGGCCTACTATCAGGAGAACAGGATGACCGACATCCAGCGTTTCGAGACCGGCCAGCGCATGAGCCAGGCGGTCGTGGCCAACGGCTTCGTCTTTCTTGCGGGCCAGGTCGGCGAACCCGGCACCTCGGTGACCGATCAGACCAAGGCGATCCTGTCGCAGATCGACGAGCTGCTGGCGAATGCAGGCACCGACAAGACCAAGATCGTCTCGGCCCAGATCTGGGTGGCCGACATGTCCGATTTCGCGGAAATGAACGCCGTCTGGGACGCGTGGGTCCCGCAGGGTCACGCACCCGCGCGCGCGACCGGCGAATCGGCGCTGGCGACCCCCGACTACAAGGTCGAGATCATCGTCACCGCGGTCCTGTGATCGCCTGAATGACCGAGTGCGCCGCGCGAAGGCCCGGCGCCTCACCCCCCTTGCCCAAACGGTCCATGGTCAGATCCATCGCGTCCAGCTGGGCATTGCGGGCCTTCGGATCCTCGAGCGCGGCCTGAAGCGCCTCGGCCAGAGGTCCGGGCTGACACCGCCCCCCAAGGAATTCCGGCACCACGCGGGTTTCGCTGACTAGGTTCACCAGGGTCACCGTATCCGTGCGCAGCAGCATCCCCACGATCAGGCGCGACAGCGGCGCCATGTCATAGCCGATCACCATCGGCACCCGGTGCGCGGCCAGCTCCAGGCTGACCGTTCCCGACGCCGCAAGCGCCAGGTCGGCCGCCGCGAAGGCCGCGCGCTTCTCCTGCCGCTCCTCGATGACGATGGGGGCGGTCGGCCAGCGGCGGGTCATGTCGCGCACCATGCCGGCGACACCGGGCACGGTCGGCAGCACCACGCGGATCTCGGGGACACGGTCGCGGAGGCGCATCAGCGCCTCGTCAAAGCGGGCGCCCAGGCGCGTGACCTCGGACCTGCGAGAGCCTGGCAGGCACAGCACCACCGGCGCGTCGGGTGCGATCCCGTGGCGGCTGCGGAACAGCTGCGCATCGTCGGGGCCAGCGACATTCCAGGTGGCGACCGGATGGCCCACGAAATCGCAGGTCATGCCGGCAGCCTGCATCAGCGGGGGTTCGAACGGCAGGATGGCCAGAACGTGGTCCACGACCTTGGCCATCTTGGCCGCGCGGCCCGCGCGCCATGCCCAGACCGAGGGCGCGACGTAATGGACGACGCGCATGTCCGGACGCGCCTCCTTGACCAGCCGCGCCACGCGCAGACAGAAATCGGGGCTGTCGATGGTGATCAGCACATCCGCGCCGCTGTCCAGAACGGCCTGCGCCGTCTCCGAGATCCGCCGCCGGAGGTGACGGTATTTCGGCAGGACCTCCCAGATGCCCATCAGGCTCAGCTCGTCCATGGGGAAGATGCTGTCGATGCCGCGGGCGGTCATGCCCTGCCCGCCGATGCCGATGAACTGCGCGTCCGGGTCCAGCTGTGCCAGCCCCTCCATCAGCGCCTCGCCCAGCTGGTCGCCCGAGGCCTCGCCCGCGATCAGAAAGTAACGCATCTCGTCCGCCCTGCTGCCTTCGCCTTCATGAATGGACCAGCCCGGCGGACCCGGGCCAGCCCCTCAGCCCTGATGGCCGTCAAAGGGACCGGCCGACCACAGGAAGATGCCTGCGGCTTCGGCACGGCGCACGGATTCGTCGCGATCCAGAAGGATCACCTTGCCCGCCTGCCACGCGATCCCGCCAAGACCGGCATCCGCCGCCTGGTCCACGGTGTCGGGACCGATGGTCGGCATGTCGATGCGCAGGTCCTGCCCGGGCTTGGGTGCCTTCCACAGCACGCCCCTTGCTCCGTCGGCGCGGGGGCGCAGATGCGCGTGCTGCCCTGCGAATTCCAGCATCGCCCGCGTTCCCGGAAGGCTCTCGATCGCAAGGCAAAGGCCCTGCGCGACGACCGCGCCCTGGCCTACATCCAGCGGCCCGAGGGTCTCGACGATCCGGGCGGCAAGCGACGCGTCGCGGCGGTCGAAGGTGCCGACCTCGCCCACGATCACACCCTCGGCAGGCGTCAGATCGGGCGCAATATCACTTGCAGAAGAGATGCTTAGATCATTTTCCTCGAAGATGTCAAGGACCGCGCGCAAGGCTGCATCATCGCCAGATTGCATCGCCGTCAGGATGCGCGGCACCAGCATCGCCGTGCGCTGATCGAAGCTTTCGGGATCGAGGCGCGGACGCTGGATCGCGCCTGCAAAGACCACGCGCTCGATCCGTTCCTGATGCAGGTGATCCAGGAAGGGGACCAGCCGTTCCAGCCGGAACGGCGTCGCCTGGATGCCATCGGGCTCGAACCCCTCCAGTGCATAGACCTGCGGATCGTCGATCGCGCGGGCAAGGATCGCCGGAAGCGCCCCCCGGCCCGCGATGATGGCCGTCCTGCTCATGCGGGGCGTGCCGGTGTCAGGAAGCTGCGATCCGAGGGGCCGAGGATGAAGTCGAGGACCTCACGCTCCATCGCGCCCATGTCCTGATCAGCACGGGCACGCGCGGTTTCGCGGAACGAACCCTGCGACAGCGTGGACAGCATGTCCCGCAATGCCGAGATATCCGCCCGCGTCGCGCCGCGGCGCTTGAGCCCGACCAGGTTCAAGCCGTCCAGGTGGCCGCGCGGCCCCTGCACCAGGCCGAAGGGGATCACGTCGGCGGTCACCATCGTCACCGCCCCGATCATCGCGCCCCGACCGATGCGCACCCATTGGTGGACACCCGACAGCCCGCCGACGATCACGTCGTCGCCCAGCACGCAATGCCCCGCGACCGATGCGTGGTTCACAAGGATCACGCGGTCGCCGATATGGCAGTCATGGGCGACATGGCTGCCCGCCATGAACAGCCCGTCATCGCCGATCACGGTGACGCCGCCACCGCCTTCGGTGCCGGGGTTCATGGTCACATGCTCGCGGATGCGGTTGCGCTTGCCGATCTCCAGCCGCGTGCGCTCGCCCTTGAACTTGAGGTCCTGCGGCACCTCCCCGATCGAGGCGAAGGGAAAGACGATGGTCTCCTCGTCGATCGAGGTGTTGCCGGTGACGACGACATGCGATTTCAGCACGACGCCGTCTGCCAGGCTGACCTCGGGGCCGACCACGCAGAACGGGCCGATCTCGACCCCCTGCCCGATGCGGGCGGCCGGATCGACCACCGCGCTTGGATGGATCAGATCAGCCATCGGCCTTCAACGCCATCATGGCCGTGAATTCCGCCGAGGCGCAGAGCTGGCCGTCGACCATCGCCTTGCCCTCGAACTTCCAGATCTTGCCGCCACCGCGCAGCGCGCGGCAATGCAGTTCCAGCACGTCGCCCGGAACCACCATGCGGCGGAACTTGCACTTGTCGATGCCCATGAAATAGGTCGCCAGCGGCTTGTCGATGATGTTCATGCTGACGCCGACGATCACCGCCGAGGTCTGGGCCATCGCCTCGATGATGGTGACGCCCGGCATGATCGGCTCGTCCGGGAAGTGGCCCTGGAAGTGCGGCTCGTTGTTGGTGACCATCTTGATGCCCACGCCGCTTTCATGGGCGACGATGTCGCGGACCTTGTCGATGAACAGGAAAGGATAGCGGTGCGGAATGATCCGCTTGATCAGCGACAGGTCCGCATGGGTCGTCGGGGCGGGATTGGGCGTGTCGTCAGCCATTTGCATTCCTTCGGGCGGTTTCGATCCGGTTACCAATCGGGGGGGCGGATGGCAAGCTTTACGCCATTCGCCCGCGTCGTCCTTCGGCCAGCCAACCCGTCAGGATCAGGCCGGAAATCAGCAGAAGCCACGCCCAGCCCGGCAGAAGCGGACGCCGTTCGAGGCCGGTCACGGTTGCGGCATCGCGCGGGGTGATCCCGATCCACGGCCCCCCAAGCGACTGCCCCGAGGCATTGCGACCGGGTCGCACCTGCCGCAGGTCAGGGATGCCGTCCGACAGGCGCGTGACGCTGCCGCCGGACGCCTCGATCAGCGGGGCCATCAGGGGCGCGTCGGCGACCGTTTCCTCGAATTCCTTCGGCGCGGCGGGACCAAGCGCCACGACGCGGCGCAGATCGCCCTCTTGCAGCAGATAGAGGCCGGGTTCATCCGCCCGCCAATCCGCGACGAAGCGGCCCGGCCCGTCGGGTGTCAGCGTCAGCTGCTGCTCCGATCCGTCGGGCAGCGTCAGCGTGACGGGGCCGACACCCTCGGACAGGCTGCGACGGATGATCCGCATGTCGAGGCCGTCGATTTCGGCCAGAAGGGTCTCTTCCTCCAGCTCGGGTTCCTTCATCGACCAATGCGCGATCCGGCGCAGCAATTCCTGCTGCGGCCCGCCGCCGTCGAAGCCGCGCCCCCACAGCCAGACCTGGTCGGACCCCAGCATCGCGACGCGCCCCTCGCCCACGCGGTCCATGACCAGAAGGGGGCGATCCTCGGTTCCGGTCATGACGACCTGAGCGTCGGGATCGGGTGTCATTTCGGCCATGCGCAGCCAGCGGCCCCAGTCGGGATCGGCCCCGCCCTGCGGCAGATCGGCGGTCACCGGATGGCGCAAGCCTTCGTCTGTCAGGCGCGGCTGGAAGGGCGTGTCGATGATCCGGCCCGTCGGCTCGGCCGGAAGGATCCGCCCGAGGGGCGAGAGGTTCAGGCTCTCGACCGAGGCCATCTCGGGGCCCGCCGCCACGAGGATCGCGCCGCCATCCTCGACATAGCGGGCGATGTTGTCGAAATACTGCTGCGGCAGGATCCCCCGGACGCGGTATCGGTCGAAGATGATCAGGTCGAAATCGTCGATCCGTTCGAGGAACAGCTCTCGTGTCGGGAAGGCGATCAGCGAAAGCTCGGTCACCGCGGCCCCGTCGAACTTGTCGGGCGGGCGCAGGATCGTGAAATGGATCAGATCGACGGAAGCGTCCGATTTCAACAGGTTGCGCCAGGTTCTTTCACCGGCATGCGGTTCACCGGAGACCAGCAGCACGCGAAGGCGGTCGCGCACCCCGTTGATGCTGATGGCCGCCGCGTTGTTGCGGTCGGTCAGTTCGCCATCGACGGCGTCGATGGCAAGGCGGATCACGTTCTGGCCCGCGTGGCGCAGCGTGACGGGCAGTTGCAGGCTGCTGTCCAGCGGCACGGCAAAGACCTGCTCGGTCTCTCCGTCGACCGAGATTCGCAGGGGCACGCTGCCCTGCTGCATGTCGACCGGGACGCGGCCCTGATCCTCGATCCGCAGGCTGATGCGGACCTCTTCGTCGATCAGTCCGAAGCCGGGGGATTCCTCGATCACCAGGCGGCGGTCCCAGTCGTCGGGCTGTCCGGTCAGCAGCACATGCGCGGGCGCGGGCAGGTCCGAGGGCAGCATCGACGGATCGTGCAGGCGGCCATCCGTGATCGCGATGACACCGGCCAGCCGCGACTCGGGTTCGGCGGCGACGGCGCGGGCGATGGACTGGCCCAGCATCGTGCCGTCCGGATCGTCGCCAAGCGTGACGCGGCGCAGCTCGGTCCCCGGAAGGGCCGCGATGCCCGCAGCGACGGCCTCGGCCGCGTCATCCGTCTGCTGCCGCCGCCTCGGCAGGCGCTGGCTGGCCGAGCGGTCCTCGATCAGGATCACGATATCGGATAGTCCCGCCCGCGTGCCGACCTCGATGGCCGGTCCGGCGATGGCCAGCGCGGCGGCAAGGCCCGCAAGCCCGCGCCACGCCCAGCCGCGCAGCCCGCGCCACAGCGCGAAGCCGGCCACGACGGCCGCCAGCCCCGCCAGCGCGGCGATAATCCACCAAGGCAGTGCCGGATCGAAGCGCAGTTCGGTCATCGACCCACCTCCTCGGCCCGCAATCTTTCAAGCAATGCGGGCACATGCACCTGATCGGACTTATAATTTCCGGTCAGGACATACATCATCAGGTTGATCCCGAAGCGCAGGGCGGTCTCGCGCTGTTCCTCGCCCTGCCAGCCCTGACCGATGGGGAACACCGGATAGCCGTCATCGTCGATAGCCCAGGCTTCGGCCCAGGAATTGCCGCCGATCACCACGGGCGTCACCCCGTCGTTCAGCCTGCGGAAGGGCGCATCCCCCGCATCCTGCACGGTGGGCGCGGCCTCGACCCACAGGGTGCCGCCCTGCCAGCGGCCCGGGAATTCGTCCAGAAGATAGAATGTGCGCGTCAGCACGTGGTCATCGGGGATCTGCGCCAGGGGCGGAATGTCCAGCGGTGCGGCCAGCCGCTGCAGCGCGTCCGACATGTCGGGGCCGCCGACACCCGACAGATCGCCGTCGCGCGTATCGAAGAGGATCATCCCGCCCGAACGCAGGAACGCGTTCAGCCGCAGATACGCCTGCGGCGACGGTGCGGGCTGATCCGCCGTGACCGGCCAATAGAGGAAGACCAGCGGCGCAAGGTCGTCGCGGTCCAGATCCACCGCGACAGGCTCTCCGGGCTCGACCGAGCTACGCTGCCGCAGGGCCGCCGTCAGGCCGCGCAGCCCTTGGAGAGAGGCCGTGTCGATCCCGTCATCGCCGGTCTGAACATAGGCGAGTGCAACCTCCTGCGCGGCGCGGACGATCTCGGGGTTGAGGTCCTGCGCATGGGCATCCGGCGCGGTCAGGAATGCCGCCAGCACCAGTGCGGCGACCTTGCCACCCCGCGAGATCCAGGCCGAGCCTGCCGCATCCAGCGCCATCAGCAGCGCGGAGAGGGCGATCAGGAACGCGGCCAGCGGACGGCCCTGCCCCCGATCCGCCGCCTCGACCGTCGCGCCAGGCCATTGGGCGGCCACCAGCGCGCGACCGGCGTTCAGCGCCTGCCTGCGCTCTCCGGCGGCATAGATGCCCGCAGGGCGCCCGAAGGCCGGTCCCTCGGACATCGCGCGATCCGCGACGGGCGCGATGCCCTCGGGGTCGTCAGCCACGCCGAACCCGTCGATGACCGAGGCTGCGGACCAGAAGCTGGGCCTCTCGGCGGTGGTATCGAGCTGCGAGGGTTGCGCACGTGCCGTATCGACCAGCCGCCCCAGCATCTGCGGAAAGAGACCCGAGAGCGGCAGGTTCGACCAATCGGGATTGGCGGTGACGTGGAACAGCACGACCTGCCCCTGCCCCAGCCGGCTGCGCGTCACCAGCGGCGTCGCATCGTCCAGCTGCGCGAGCACATGCTCGGCCAGGTCGGGGGCGGGCTGGGCCATCAGCTGCGCACGGACCGTCACCTCGGATGGCGGCGTCAGGCCCGCGAAGGGACCGTCGGGCGGAAAGGCCGCGATGGCGCGCGGCTCTCCCCAGCTGAGGGCGCCGCCGATGTCGCGACCGCCCTGCCGCATCGTCACCGGCAGCAGCGGCTCCTGCGCAAGACCGTCGAAGGCGGCCATGCGCGGCCCCGCGAAACGGATCAGCAGCCCGCCCGCATCGACCCATTCGGCAAGCTCTCCTATCTCGGCCAGCTGGACCTGATCGGCCAGGATGACCACATCGGGTGCGGCGTCCAGCACGTCGCCCAAGGCGCCCTCGACCAGATCGGCGTCGGGGGCCAGAGCCTCGCGGATATAGTGCATCTGGGACAGCAGTTCCTGCGCCTCGGCCTGGGCATCGGGCTGGCCGACCAGCGCGACCTTGCGCCGGCGCAGGCGGTCGTCGGTCAGCACGATGGCACCGGCATGGGACTGGCCGTCGATGACATAGCGCGTGATGCGGTTGCGCAGTTCGGGCTGCAGGTCGATGGGGACGCTGCGGGCACCGTCGGGCAAGGCATCGCCCGGCGTCAGGCGTGCCAGCTCGCGTTGCAGGCCCTGCGGATCGGGGCCGATGGCCAGAACTTCGGCATCCGAATTGTGCAAGAGCAGCGAGGGACCGCCATCCGCCCCGAGCGTCAGGCTGGGCGGCAGCCCCGCGGGCGGCACGACCGTCACCGGACCGCGATCCGCAAGGGCACGCAGCCAATCGGCGCGGGTCGCGTGATCCGCGCCATCGGTGATCCACAGCGTCTGGACGCGGTCCAGGCCGGACAGGATGGGCGCGGGATCACCCGGCAGCGCGGTCGGCCACGAGGCGGGACGCGCAGCGCGCAGTGCCGAAAGAAGGCTGTCGGCTGGTTGCAGGGTCAGGGGTTCGTCCCGGCCATCGGCCATCAGAAGGGCTGCGGGCCGACCCTCGGCCGCGGCATCCGCCAATGCGCGTTCGGCCCGCGCCTGCCGCCCCGACCAGTCGGGTGCCGCCTGCCAGCCCGCATCCATGACGACCAGCAGCGGCGCATCGCCGCGAACGGTCGCGGCAGGGCGCCAGATGGGCGCGGCAAAGGCCAGGATCAGCGCCGCGATCGCGGCAAGGCGCATCAGCAGCAGCCACCACGGCGTGCGCCGCGCGACGGGCGAGCGGTCGCGCAGGCCCTGCAGCAGCGCCACGCCCGGAAAGACGACGCGGCGCGGGGCGGGCGGCGTCGCGCGCAGGATCACCCACAGCACGGGCAGCCCGATCAGCGCGGTCAGAACCCATGGCGCGGCAAAGCCGAGCGGCCCCAGAAGCAGCATCAGCGCCCTCCGCCAAGCGCGGACCACAATGCGGCAAGCCGCGTGGCCGGATCTTCGTCGGTGACGTGGCAACCGCTCTGCCAACCGCGGCGGGCCGTCTGGTCGGCCAGCCATTCGCGGCGCTCGTTCAGGCGCGCAAGATACGCCTCGCGCAGGGACCCCGCATCGCGCGACAGGTGACGCTGCCCGCCGGCCATGTCACGGAAATCGACCGCGCCGTCGAAGGGGAAATGCGCCTCGTCGGGGTCGAGGATCTGCAGGGCGATCCCGCGCACCCCCATCCCCGCTGCATGGTCCAGAAACTCAGGCAGCCAGTCCGGATCGGTCAGGAAGTCCGAGATGAGGATGACCCGCCCCTGCGGGCGCAGCGCCGATGCCTGCGCCGCATCGCTTTGGGTATCGGCCAGAAGCGCCTCGGCCATGCGGTCGGCCTGAAGCCGCCCGGCCCGCGCGGGTTGCCCCAGCAGGGCGACCTTCTCTCCTCCGCGCAGAAGCAGCATCGACAGCGCCAGCGCGATCAGCCGCGCGCGCTGCAGCTTGCTGTCGCGCCCGTCGCCGGCATAGTGCATCCCCTGCCCGCCCGAGATCCAGATCGCCGCGCTCTGGGCCGTCTGGGCCTCGCGGTCGCGCACGAATTCCGCGTCCGAGCGGGCCGAGCGGCGCCAGTCGATGGCGCGCAGCCCGTCGCCCGAAGAGGCGGGGCGATATTGCCAGAAATCCTCGCCCGGACCGGCGCGGCGCAGGCCATGGGCACCGGGCGCGACCATCGCGGCCAGCCTTTCAGCCGCAAGGATCAGCGCGGGCAGATGGCCCGAGGCGGCCTCGGCCTCGGCCCGCAGCTGCGGTGCATCCTGGACGGTCGGTTGCCTCATGCCGCGTGACGGCCCCCGAAGCGGTCATCGACCAGCTGCGCGATGATGCCGTCCACGCTGTCGCCCCGCGCCCGCGCCGCAAAGCTGAGCGCCATGCGATGCCGCAGGACCGGCGCCGCCATTGCGGCCACGTCGTCGACCGTCGGGGCAAAGCGCCCGTTCAGCACCGCGCGCGCCCGCGTCACCAGCATCAGCGCCTGCGCGGCGCGCGGCCCCGGACCCCACAGCAGCGCATCGCGCACGAAGCCCGCGGCCTCGGGGGCCTCGGGACGGCACAGCCGCACCAGGTCCAGGATCGCCTCGACCACGGTTTCGCCCACGGGCATCTGGCGGATCAGGCGCTGCGCCGCGATCAGCTCGTCGGGGGTGAAGGCCGCATGGGCCGCGCCTTGCTCGACGCCGGTGGTGGCCAGCAGGATCTCTCGTTCCGTGTCGCGATCCGGGTATCCGACATCGACCTGCAGCAGGAACCGGTCCAGCTGGGCCTCGGGCAAGGGATAGGTGCCCTCCTGCTCGATCGGGTTCTGGGTGGCCAGCACGTGGAACGGCCGCCCGAGCGCGCGGTGCTGGCCGCTGACCGTCACCTCGCGTTCCTGCATCGCCTGAAGCAGCGCGGATTGCGTACGGGGGCTGGCGCGGTTGATCTCGTCGGCCATCAGAAGCTGGGTGAAGACCGGCCCCTCAATGAAGCGGAAGGCGCGGCTGCCGTCGGGCATCGTGTCCAGCACCTCGGACCCCAGGATGTCGGCGGGCATCAGGTCCGGCGTGAACTGGATGCGCTGGCTGTCCAGCCCCATCACCGTCGCCAGCGTGTCGACCAGCATCGTCTTGCCCAGGCCGGGCTGCCCGACCAGCAGTGCATGCCCCCCGGACAGGATCGCGGCCAGCACCTGCTCGACCACGTCGTGCTGGCCGACGAAGCGACGCTCGACGCTGGTGCGGGCCGAAACCATTTTATCGGTCAAAGACTTGACTTCCTGCACCAGAATATCGTCCGACATCATGACAAGGTCCTTCCGCTGCTTTAGGAAGAGCATAGGGAACCAGAAGGGGGGCGACCAGATCGAATGCCCGATAACGGTGACAAAAGCGTGAGTGCCGAGGGCCTTGCCGCGGCTGCCAGCAAGGCGTCGAAGGGCGGGCTGCCGCCGGTGCATCTGTGGAACCCGCCCTATTGCGGCGAGATGGACATGCAGATCCGCGCCGACGGGACATGGTGGCACGAGGGCACGCCCATCGGCCGCCCCGCGCTGGTCCGGCTGTTCGCCTCGATCCTGAAAAAAGAGGATGACCGCTTCTTCCTGGTCACCCCGGTCGAGAAGGTCGGCATCACCGTCCAGGACGCGCCCTTCATCGCCGTCGATGCCGAGATCGCGCCCGACCGGATCGAGTTCACGACCAATATCGGCGACAGCGTCGTCACGGATGCCGAAAACCCGATCATCCTGCGCGGCACCGATCACGAACCTCGCCCCTATGTGCATGTGCGCCGCGGCCTCGAGGCGCTGATCGACCGCAAGACGTTCTACCGCCTTGCCGCGGCGGCGCAGCCGGGGCCGGATGGCAGGCTGGGCCTGCATTCGGGCGGCGCGTTCTTCCCGTTGGAGACGTGATGCCGCGTTTCGCCGCGAACCTGACGATGCTCTTCACCGAGATGCCCCTGCCCGCCCGCTTTGCCGCCGCGGCCGAGGCGGGCTTCAAGGGTGCCGAGGTGCTATTCCCCTATGACACCGCCGCGCCAGAACTGGCACGCGCCTGCAAGGCCGCGGGGCTGGATTTCGTGCTGCTGAACGCGCCGCCCCCGAACTGGGCCGGAGGACCGCGCGGCTTCGCGGCGATCCCCGGCCTCGAAGAACGTTTCCGCCGCGACTTCGAACGCAGCCTGCGCGTCGCGCGGGCGCTGCAGGCGCGGCACATCCACATCATGGCCGGCAAGGCCGAGGGCGACGACGCGATGGAGACCTTCGTCGCGAACCTGTCCTGGGCGGCCGAGCGTGCGCCCCATGCCAGCCTGACGATCGAGCCGATGAACCTGCAGGACAACCCCGGCTATTTCCTGCACGATTTCGACACCGCGATCGAGGTTCTGGACCGGATCGGAGCGCCCAATCTGGGCCTGCAGTTCGACAGCTATCACGCGCAGCGGATCACGGGCGACGGGTTGGCCGCGTGGCGTAGGCTCGCGCCCTATGTCCGTCATGTGCAGATCGGGCGTTCGGGCGACCGCCACGAACCGGTGGGCGGCGATTTCGACCACCCCGCCTTCTTCGAGGCGCTGGACGAGCACGGCTACAAGGGGTGGGTCAGCGCGGAATACGTGCCGGAACGCAACACCGAAGCGGGTCTTGGGTGGCTGAACGGGGGCTGATCTGCACCGGATGCGGGAACCCCGCGCGATCCTGCGTCGTTTCGCCAGCAGATGTCAGAATGCCGCAGAGGGCGGCGACCCCGAAGAACCAGCAGGAGCCAAGCTTATGAATTCCATCATCTATATCGTCGGCCTCGTCGTGATCGTCCTGTTCATCCTGTCCTTCCTGGGCCTTCGCTGAACGACGACCCTTCAGACGGCACTGCACAGAATACGGGCGCCCCGGTGGCGCCCGTTCGCATTTGTGACGTTTTCCGCAACACGTGGCGGCATTTCATTTGCGTACTGGTAATGGGGCCTCTTATCGGCTAGGGCCAGCCGCGAAGCGCAAGGAAGGCCCCTTATGGATATCCGCAACATCGCAATCATCGCCCACGTCGACCACGGCAAGACCACCCTGGTCGACCAGCTGTTGAAGCAATCCGGGGCGTTCCGCGAGAACCAGGCCGTGGCAGAACGCGCCATGGACAGCAACGACATCGAGCGCGAGCGTGGGATCACCATTCTCGCCAAGGCGACCTCGGTCGAATGGAAAGGCACGCGCATCAACATCGTCGACACGCCGGGCCACGCCGATTTCGGCGGCGAGGTCGAGCGCATCCTGTCGATGGTCGATGGCGTCTGCCTGCTGGTCGATGCCGCCGAAGGCCCGATGCCCCAGACGAAATTCGTGACCTCGAAGGCGCTGGCGCTTGGCCTGCGTCCCATCGTGGTGCTGAACAAGGTCGACAAGCCCGCCGCCGAACCCGAAGAGGCGCTGAACGACGTGTTCGACCTGTTCGCCAACCTCGGCGCCAGCGACGAGCAGCTGGACTTCCCCCATCTCTATGCCTCGGGCATCGGCGGGTGGTGCGATGACAGCCTGGAAGGTCCGCGCCAGGACATGTCGGCCCTGTTCGACCTGATCCTGAAGCATGTCGAACCGCCGAAGCAGGTCGAGAAGGCCGACGAGCCGTTCCAGATGCTGGCGACCACGCTTGGCGCCGACAACTTCCTCGGCCGCCTGCTGACCGGTCGTGTCGAGGCCGGCCGCGCCAAGGCCGGCGACACCGTCAAGGCGCTGTCGCGCGACGGCCAGCGGATCGAACAGTTCCGCATCAGCAAGGTCCTGGCCTTCCGCGGCCTGACCCAGCAGCCCATCGACGAAGCCGTCGCCGGTGACATCGTCACGCTGGCCGGCATGGCCAAGGCGACCGTCGCCGACACCATCTGCGCCCCCGAGGTCGAGGCCGCGATCCCCTCGCAGCCGATCGATCCGCCCACCATCAGCGTCACCTTCGGCATCAACGACAGCCCGCTGGCCGGTCGCGACGGCAGCAAGGTCCAGTCGCGCGTCATCCGCGAGCGTCTGATGAAAGAGGCCGAATCGAACGTCGCCATCAAGATCGAGGACACGCCCGGCGGCGAGGCCTTCGTCGTCTCGGGTCGCGGCGAACTGCAGATGGGCGTCCTGATCGAGAACATGCGCCGCGAGGGCTTCGAGCTGTCGATCAGCCGTCCGCGCGTGATCTTCGGCGAAGAGAACGGTGAGCGTATCGAACCGGTCGAGGAGGTCATCATCGACGTCGATGACGACTATACCGGTGTCGTGATCGAGAAGCTGACCGGCGACCGCAAGGGCGAGATGGTCGACATGCGCCCCGCAGGCGTCGGCAAGACCCGCATCGTTGCCCATGTGCCCTCGCGCGGCCTGATCGGCTATCACGGCGAATTCATGACCGACACGCGCGGCAACGGCGTGCTGAACCGCATCTTCCACGGCTGGACCCCCTTTAAGGGCGCGATCCAAGGCCGTCGCCAGGGCGTCCTGATCAGCATGGAGGACGGCGTGTCCGTCGCCTATGCGCTGTGGAACCTGGAAGATCGCGGCAAGATGTTCATCGGCTCGCAGGAGCAGGTGTATCAGGGTATGATCATCGGCGAGCACTCGCGCGACAACGACCTAGAAGTGAACCCGCTGAAGGGCAAGAAGCTGACCAACGTCCGCGCCTCGGGCACCGACGAGGCCGTCCGCCTGACGCCGCCGGTCCGCATGTCGCTGGAAGAGGCCATCGCCTATATCAATGACGACGAACTGGTCGAGGTGACCCCCAAGAACATCCGCCTGCGCAAGCGGTTCCTGGACCCGCACGAGCGCAAGCGCCAGGCACGCAGCGACGCCTGATCACGCGATAAAAATTGCGGCCCGATCATTATCGGGCCGCAATTCCTGATCTGTCCATTTGGACAGATCGCACATTCTCACGCATTCGTTATACTTTATTATTCGGGACCCGCTGTTCCGAGAATTAATTATTGATAATTGCGCAACCGTCGGTTGAACTTTCCCAAGGTTTGCACACATATCGAAGCCTACTGTTTTTACGCGTTCCCTGTTCGACCAGTCGAAAATATGACCCCGTCAACAAGGTCTTGATGCGATGGACGTCCTGAATTCCTCCAAGTCCCCCCTGGGGCTGCATGAACGCGCGATCGAGGCTGCCCTCGATCTGCTCGACAACATGCAGTCGATCACGCCGGGCATCTCCGACGTGGCCGAGACGCTGGATTGCGACGAGGCTCGTCTGCGCAACCTTTTCGGGTCGGATAACGGGCTGCTGATCGCGGCGGTCGAACAGGCGCTGATCCTGTTGATCGACGCATGCACGAAATCGACGGTGCGAGTCGATCCCAATGATCCGGTCGCGCAGTTCACCGCGATCGGCGACGCCTACCTGGCATGGGCCGACGCCCATCGCGCGCAATTCCGCCTGATGTCCGACGAAAGGCTGATGGCGGTCCTGAAGGAGCCGCGCCTGCGCCGCTATCTGGATGCGCTGGCCGAGTTGATGAAGCGCCTGCTGAAGCGCGCGCGCGACAACGGACAGCTGCATCCCAAGGAAGATATCGACATGATGGTCCTGTCCTCGCGCTGCTTCGCCTATGGCATGGCGCGGATGATCGTGGACGGGCGGATGCAGGAATGGGCACCGGGGCATGATCCGCTGGACATCGCCAAGGCCCTGACGCGCGACTTCGTCCGCCGCATGGCCAGAAGCAGCGTGCCGCAGTCAGTCTAGGGATTAGGCCCTTTCGGACACGCTACGCTTGAGGTATCCCCTTGACCAAACACGTTGGACGAGGGCGAAACTGATGAAGGCGAAGCCGTGACCGATTACATCATCAAGGATATCGCGCTGGCCGATTACGGCCGCAAGGAACTGGACATCGCGGAAACCGAGATGCCGGGCCTGATGGCGCTGCGTGCCGAATACGGCAACGAGAAACCGCTGAAGGGCGCCCGCATCGTGGGCAGCCTGCACATGACCATCCAGACCGCCGTTCTGATCGAGACGCTGGTCGATCTGGGCGCGGATGTGCGTTGGGCCTCGTGCAACATCTATTCGACGCAGGACCATGCGGCGGCGGCCATCGCGGCCTCGGGCGTGCCGGTCTTTGCGATCAAGGGCCAGTCCCTGGCCGAGCATTGGGACTATCTGGATCGCTCGTTCCAGTTCGAGGACGGCCCGAACCTGATCCTCGACGATGGCGGCGACGCCACGCTGTACGTGCTGCTGGGCGCACGCGCCGAGGCGGGCGAGGACATCATCCCCGTCCCGGAATCCGAGGAAGAGGAAGTCGTCAAGGCGCAGATCCTCAAGCGCATGGCGCAGTCGCCCGGCTGGTTCACCAAGACCCGCGACCAGATCCTGGGCGTGTCCGAGGAAACGACGACCGGCGTGCACCGCCTGTACGATCTGCAGAAGAACGGCCAGCTGCCCTTCCCCGCGATCAACGTCAACGACAGCGTCACCAAGTCGAAATTCGACAACAAGTACGGCTGCAAGGAATCGCTGGTCGACGGCATCCGCCGCGCGACCGACGTGATGATGGCCGGCAAGGTCGCCGTCGTCTGCGGCTATGGCGATGTCGGCAAGGGCAGCGCCGCCAGCCTTCAGGGCGCCGGCGCCCGCGTGAAGGTGACCGAGGTCGATCCGATCTGCGCCCTGCAGGCCGCGATGGACGGGTTCGAGGTCGTGACCCTGGAAGAGGTCGCGGGCACCGCCGACATCTTCGTCACCACCACCGGCAACCGCGACGTCATCCGCATCGAGCATATGCGCGAGATGAAGGACATGGCGATCGTCGGCAATATCGGCCATTTCGACAACGAGATCCAGGTCGCCAGCCTACGCAACCACAAATGGACCAACGTCAAGGACCAGGTGGACATGATCGAGATGCCCTCGGGCAATCGCATCATCCTGCTGAGCCAGGGCCGCCTGCTGAACCTCGGGAACGCGACGGGGCACCCGTCCTTCGTGATGTCGGCAAGCTTCACCAACCAGGTTCTGGCGCAGATCGAGCTGTGGACCAAGGGCGACGACTACAAGCCCGGCGTCTACATCCTGCCCAAGCATCTGGACGAGAAGGTCGCGATGCTGCACCTGGAAAAGGTCGGCGCGAAGCTGTCGAAGCTTTCGAAGGAACAGGCCGACTATATCGGCGTTACGCCCGAAGGCCCGTTCAAATCAGATCATTACCGGTACTGATACATATGACCGAATATTCGCTCTTCACCTCGGAATCCGTGACCGAGGGCCATCCCGACAAGATCGCAGACCAGATCAGCGACGCCATCCTCGACGCCATCCTGGCCGAGGATGCGCGCGCCCGCGTCGCCTGCGAGACCATGGTCAAGACCGGGGTGGCGATCATCTCGGGCGAGATCACGACCAGCGCATGGGTCGATCTGGAATCGATCGTGCGCGGCGTCATCAACGATATCGGCTATACCAGCAGCGATGTCGGCTTCGACGGCGCCACCTGCTCGGTCATCAACATCATCGGCAAGCAGTCCCCCGAGATCAATATCGGCGTGGACCGCGAAAGCCTCGAGGAACAGGGCGCGGGCGATCAGGGCCTGATGTTCGGCTATGCCTCGGATGAGACCGACGTGCTGATGCCGGCGCCGATCACCTATGCGCACCGCCTAGTGGAACGCCAGTCCAAGATGCGCCGCGACGGCACGCTGTCCTGGCTGCGCCCGGATGCGAAATCGCAGGTCACGCTGCGCTATGGCGCGGATGGCCGCCCCGAGGGGATCGACGCGGTCGTGCTGTCCACGCAGCACAATCCCGATATCGGCCTGAACGACCTGCGCGAGGCGGTGATCGAGGAGATCATCAAGCCGGTCCTGCCCTCGGAATGGCTGTCGGCGGATACGAAGTACTTCATCAACCCCACCGGCAAGTTCGTCATCGGCGGTCCGGTCGGCGATTGCGGCCTGACCGGGCGCAAGATCATCGTCGACAGCTATGGCGGCATGGCCCGTCACGGCGGCGGAGCGTTCTCGGGCAAGGATCCGTCCAAGGTCGATCGCAGCGCCGCCTATGCCGGTCGTTGGGTTGCCAAGAACATCGTGGCTGCGGGCCTTGCCAGCCGCTGCGAGATCCAGGTCAGCTATGCCATCGGCGTGGCGGAACCGACCTCGATCAGCCTCAACTGCTTCGGCACTGAGACCGTCCCGGTCGACAAGATCGTCGCGGCCGTGCGTGAGGTGTTCGACCTGCGCCCCTTCGCGATCATCCGCGAACTGGACCTGCTGCATCCGATCTATCGCCCGACCGCCAGCTATGGCCATTTCGGGCGCGATCCCTATGCGCTGAACGGCGGGACCGCGTTCAGCTGGGAACGCACCGACAAGGCCGAGGCACTGAAGGCCGCGACCACCTGATACCGAAAGGCCGCCCCTCGGGGCGGCCTTTTCTGTTCAGCCGTACAGCTTCTTGGCGCGATCCTCGAACGCGCGGACGATGCGCGACATGGCCTCGGTGAAGACCACGCCGATCAGCCGCTGCAGGATCATGTTCTTGAACTCGAAATCGACGAAGAACTCGACATGGCAGCCCCCGTCCGGGCGGTCCACGAAGGTCCAGCCGCTGCGCATGTACTTGAACGGGCCGTCCAGATACTCGGTGTCGATCTTCAGCATGCCGTCCTGATTGCGTGGCCACAGGACGACGCGGCTGCCGAAGCGTTCGCGGAACACCTTGAAGCTGATGACCAGATCGGCCGCGATCTCGGTCGCGCCGTCGGGGCGTTCGTGACGCGACCGGATGCGCGCCGCGCTGTTCCAGGGCAGGAACTGCGGATAGCTTTCGATATCGGCCACCAGATCGAACATCTGCTGGGCGGTATAGGGAAGGTTGCGGCTGTCTTCGGTATGCGGCACGGGCGAGGCTCTTGAGTTTCGAGGCAGGCTCTGGTTCGTTTCCGGAAGCACTTAGCAGGCAGGGGCCGCGATGAACAACATGATCTGGCTTCTGCGCGCGGCGAAGTGGGTTCGCAGGCCGCCAAGCGCAAGAATGGTCAAGCTGGTCTTCGGCATCATCGCAGCCGGGGTGGCACTGCTGCTTCTGGAAAAGCTGGGATGGTGGCCCGAATGGGCCACGATGGACACGAAGCGCCCCCGCATCCCGCGCTGATCAGCGACGGGCCTTCACGCGGACGGGTTCGCGGCGCGGCAGCCCCAGATGGGCGGTGATGCCGAAGGCGGTCAGCAGGCCGAGAAGGCCGAGGATCGTCGTCATGTCGCTCTCCTGTTCCTCTGTCAGACTTGGTTACGGCGTCCTGACCGAGAATGTGTCACATTGTCTCATATCGCCCGAGCGGAAGCCCTGAAGGAACCATGTCTGGCGCTGCTCGGCCGTTCCGTGGGTAAAACTGTCGGGCATCGGTGTGGTTCCGGCACTGGACTGGATCACGTCGTCGCCCACCGCATGGGCCGCGCCCAATGCCTCCTGGATATCGCCCTGCTCCAGCGTGCCGAAGCGGTCCTGCGCCCGGCGCGCCCACAGCCCGGCATAGCAGTCGGCCTGCAGTTCCGCACGGACCGAGATCTGGTTGGCGCGTGTCTCGGACCCCTCGGAGCGGGCGCGGTTCACGGCGGACAGCACGCCCGTCAGGTTCTGGACATGGTGCCCGACCTCGTGGGCGACGACATAGGCAGCGGCGAAATCGCCGCCCGCGTTCATCCGCTCGCGCATCAGGTCGAAGAAATCGGTATCGAGATAGATCTTGCGATCGCCGGGGCAATAGAACGGACCCATCGCCGATGACGCCCCGCCGCATGCCGACTGCACGACGCCGCTGAACAGCACCAGCGTCGGATCGGCATAGGCCATCCCGGCCTGTTCGGGCAGCGTGGAGGCCCAGATCTCCTCGGTATCGGCCAGCACGACCGAGACGAACTCGCCCCATTCCTGATCCTGCCGGTCCAGGGGCGCACCACCGCCGCCGCCGCCCACGATCGGGCTGACGTCGATCCCGAAGAAATACCCGACCGCAAGGACGACCAGCATGCCGCCAAGACCCAGGCTGCCCGCCCGCGCCCCGCGCGAGCCGCGCCGATCCTCGATATTGCCGCTGCCGCGTCTGCCACGCCACTTCATCGCTGCGCCCTGCATAAATCCGATCAACGCACCATCACAGCCTTGCGACATGGGCGCAAGATGCTTGACCTTCGAAGGCCCAGACCGGATGCAGGACCAAAAGTTACGAGGGATTGTTCATGCTGCGCAGGCTTTACGACTGGACGATGGGTCTTGCCGCCCACAGGCACGCCGATACGGCGCTGTTCTCGGTCAGCTTCATCGAAAGCTCGGTCTTTCCGATCCCGCCGGACGTGCTGATGATCCCGATGGTGCTGGCCAAGCGCGCACGCGCATGGATCATCGCCGGGATCGCGACCCTGGGCTCGGTCCTGGGGGCGCTGCTGGGCTACTGGATCGGGGCGCTGCTGATGGACAGCATCGGCCAGTGGGTGCTGAACCTCTATGGCAAGCAGCATGCCTATGACACGCTGGCGGCGCAGTTCGCGGCGCATGGCGGCTGGGCGGTCCTGTTCGCGGCGCTGACGCCCTTCCCGTTCAAGGTCATCACGATCTTCTCGGGGGCGGTCGGCTTCTCGTTGCCGCTGTTCATCCTGACCTCGATCCTGGGGCGCGCGGGGCGCTTCTTCATCGTGGCGGGGCTTCTCTATCGCTTCGGCCCGCCGATCCGCGACTTCATCGAGCGGCGGCTGGGCCTTGTCTTCACCATCTTCATGCTCTGCCTGATCGGCGGCTTCGCAGCTCTGAGGTTCATGTGACCGGATATCGACTCTCCATCCTTGCGGGCGCCGGATCGGCGCTTCTGCTGATCGCGGCGCTTGGTTTCCAGGCCGCCGGCTATGCCCCGTGCGAATTGTGCATCCTGCAGCGCTGGCCGCATGTCGCGGCGGTGGCGGTCGCGGTCCTCGTGTGGCTGACGGGCCGCGTGCGCGCGCTGGCCGTGCTGGGCATGATCGCTGCCGGTGCCGCGATGGGGTTCGCCATCTTTCATGTCGGCGTCGAGATGCAGCTCTGGGACGGGCCGCAGCACTGCTCGGGCAGCGTGGGCGATTTCGCCCGCATGTCCACCAGCGACCTGATGGAGCGGCTGCAATCCGCCCCCGTCACCCGCTGCGACGAGGTTTCCTGGAGCTTCCTCGGCATCTCGATGGCCGGATGGAACGCGATCCTGTCGGCAGGGCTGGCCGCGATCTGGGCAACGGCTGCGATGCGCGGCGGTCGGGGGCGCTGAGAAGCCCCTGATTCCGCACGCGCGATTGCCCCGCGCGTCGTGCTCGGCTATACGGAACTTCGACTAGATCTTGAGGAAGACCCGTGGCCGACACCCCAGAAGACGATCTGCCCGAAACCCCTGAGAACGGCGAGGAAGGCGGGACCGAGACCCGCCTCGTGATGCATCACGACGGCCCCATGATCGACATCTCGTCCGAGATGCGCACGTCCTATCTGGACTATGCGATGTCGGTCATCGTCAGCCGCGCGATCCCCGATCTGCGCGACGGCCTGAAGCCGGTGCATCGCCGCATCCTCTATGCCATGAACGAGACCGGCAACACGGCCGACAAGGCCTATCGCAAGTCGGCCCGCCCGGTGGGCGACGTCATGGGCAAGTACCACCCCCACGGCGACAGCGCGATCTATGACGCGCTGGTCCGCATGGCGCAGGACTTCTCGATGTCGCTGCCGCTGCTGGACGGCCAGGGCAACTTCGGTTCGATGGACGGCGATCCCCCCGCCGCCATGCGCTACACCGAGGTGCGCATGGACAAGCCCGCGAACTTCCTGCTGATGGACATCGACAAGGAAACCGTCGATTTCCAGGACAATTATGACGGCAAGGACCGCGAACCGACCGTCCTGCCCGCGCGCTTCCCAAACATGCTGGTCAACGGCGCGGGCGGCATCGCGGTCGGCATGGCCACGAACATCCCGCCCCACAACCTGGGCGAGGTCGTGGACGCCACGCTGGAACTGATCGCCGATCCCGACCTGCCGACCGAGCGCATCCTCGAGATCATCCCCGGGCCGGACTTCCCGACCGGCGGCCTGATCCTGGGCCGTTCGGGCGCGCGCAAGGCCTATCTGGAGGGCCGCGGCAGCGTCATGGTCCGCGCCAAGCACCATATCGAGGAGCCGCGCAAGGACCGCTTCGCCATCGTGCTGGACGAGATCCCCTATCAGGTGAACAAGGCCAGCCTGATCGAGAAGATCGCCGAGCTTGCGAAGGAGAAGAAGGTCGAGGGCATCTCCTCGGTCCAGGACGAATCCGACCGCACGGGCATCCGCGTCGTGATCGAGCTGAAGCGCGACGCGACGCCCGATGTCGTGCTGAACCAGCTGTTCCGCTTCACGCAGATGCAGACCAGCTTCGGCTGCAACATGCTGGCGCTGAACGGCGGTCGCCCCGAACAGCTGAAGCTGCGCGAGTTCCTGACCCACTTCATCAGCTTCCGCGAGGAAGTCGTCGCCCGCCGCACCGCGTTCGAGCTGCGCAAGGCGCGCGAGCGCAGCCATGTCCTGTGCGGCCTGGCCGTCGCCGTCAGCAATGTCGACGAGGTCGTGGCCACCATCCGCAGCAGTGCCGATGCCGCCGAGGCCCGCACCCGGCTGATGGAACGTCGCTGGCCGGCCCACGAAATCGCGGAATACCTGCGCCTGATCGACGACCCGCTGCACCCGGTCAACGATGACGGCACCTACAACCTGTCGGAAACGCAGGCCCGCGCCATCCTGGAACTGCGCCTGCAGCGCCTGACCCAGATCGGCGTCAAGGAAGTCACCGACGAGCTACAATCCCTGGCCGAGGCGATCCGCGAATATCTTGCGATCCTCGCCTCGCGCGACCGGATCATGGGCATCATCTGCGACGAGCTGCGCGAGGTGAAGGAGCTGTTCGCCGTTCCGCGCCGCACCGAGATCACCGAATGGTCCGGCGACATGATGGACGAGGACCTGATCGAGCGCGAGGACATGGTCGTCACCATCACCTCGGGCGGCTATATCAAGCGGACGGCGCTGGCCGAGTTTCGCGCGCAGCGGCGCGGCGGCAAGGGCCTGTCCAGCATGGCCACCAAGGAGGACGACGTCGTCACGACGCTGTTCGTCGCCAACACGCACACCGAACTGCTGTTCTTCACGACCGACGGCATGGTCTATCGCCTCAAGACCTGGCGCCTGCCGCTTGGCGGGCGGACCGCGCGCGGCAAGGCCATCGTGAACATCCTGCCGATCGACGGCGGTGTCAGCATCGCGGCACTGATGCCCGTCGACGCCCCCGAGACCGAGTGGGAGAATTACCAGGCCGTCTTCGCCACCTCCGAAGGCGATGTCCGCCGCAACGCGCTGTCGGATTTCACCAACGTGAAATCCAACGGCAAGATCGCGATGAAGCTGCCCGAGGACGTCAGCCTGATCGGTGTCCGCATGGCCACCGAAGAGGACGACGTGATGCTGATGACCGCCGCAGGGCGCGCCATCCGCTTCCCCACCACCGCCGTCCGCGTCTTCAAGGGCCGCGACAGCACCGGGGTCCGCGGCATCCGCCTGGCCGAGGGCGACGAGGTCGTCAGCATGTCGGTCATCCGCCACTTCGCGGCCGAGCCCTCGGAACGCGCCGCCTATCTGAAGATGCGCCGCGCGGTCGCGGGTGCGCTGGATGACGGCGCCGAACCCGACGAGGACGAGGACGCCGCCCCCGAGGGCCAGATCAGCCAGGAACGCTATGCCGAGATGTCGGCCGCCGAGGACATGATCCTGACCATCACCGCCAAGGGCGCGGGCAAGATCAGCAGCAGCCACGACTATCCCGTGCGCGGTCGCGGCGGTCAGGGCGTCATGGGGATGGACAAGGCCATGCGCGGCGGCGCGCTGGTCGCCAGCTTCCCCGTCGATCCCGACGACCAGATCATGCTTGCGACCTCGACCGGGCAGTCGATCCGCGTTCCGGTGGATGGCATCAGCTTCCGCTCGCGCAGCGCGGGCGGGGTGCGGGTCTTCAACACCGCGCAGGGCGAATATGTCGTCTCGGTCGCGCGGATCGCGGAACAGGGCGTCACCGATCCCCTTGTCGACGAGGCCGACGAGACCGAGGACTGATACAATCACCCGATCCCGAACACCGGGATCGGGTTTTTCAATGAACGAGGGCCGCATTGGAGCATTCTAACGAAACCGTCCTGCGCGAACGCCTGCAGACGGGTTTTCTTGGCCTCATCGCCTTTTCGCTGCTGCTGATCATGCTGGTGCAGGCGCGGTTCATCCTGATCTCGCTTGCCATCGCGATCATCCTCTTCTCGCTGACATCGGACGCGATCCACGCGATCTCGACCCGGCTGAAGGTCGCGAAATGGCTGGCCACGACGCTGGCGCTGATCGGGATCGCGCTCGGGCTTCTGTGGATATCGACCACCATCGTGGCGCAGGTCAACGAGATCGTCTTCATCGCGATCACCTATGCCGAACAGGCGCAGGCCGCCCTGCCCGCCCTGACCGAGCGTCTGGGCCCCGAGGCGCAGGAGCGGATCATGACGGCGCTGACGAATTTCAATATCACGGGCTGGATCCGGTCGCTGGCGGGACAGGCATCGGGCATCCTGTCGGGCAGCGTCCTCGTGATCCTGTTTGTGGGCTTCATGTTCGCCGAACAGGTCTGGTTCCCCGTCAAGATGGAGCGTCTGACCGGCGACAGCGTCAAGGCCGTGCAGGCACGCCGCATCATCGCCTCGATCATGCATCGGGTGAACCGCTACCTGGTGGTCAAGACCGGCGTCAGCGCGGTCACCGCGGGCATCGTCTGGCTGATCTTCCGCACGATGGGGCTGGAGCTGGCGACGGCGGTGGCGATCCTGACCTTCATCCTGAACTTCATCCCCTCGGTCGGGTCGATCGTCGCCACGGTCATCGCGATCATCCTGGCCTTCGTGCTGTCGGGCGACACCACCGTGACGCTGGCCATCGCCGTCCTGTGCTCGGCCACGCAATTCCTGATCGGCAACGTGCTGGACCCGATGCTGCTGGGCCAGACGCTGCGGCTGTCCAGCTTCGGGATCATCCTGTCGCTGGCCTTCTGGGGCGCGGTCTGGGGCGTGCCGGGGATGTTCCTGGCGGTTCCGATCATGGTGGCGCTGATGATCGTCTGCGCCCATATCCCCTGGCTGCGCACGGTCGCGGTGCTGTTGTCACGCGAGGGGCTGCCCGACGACGGCAGCGGGGACGAGGAAGCGACCCTCGCCAAGGCATGAAAAAAAGGGCGCCCGATATGGGCGCCCTTCTTCGTTTCCCGGACCTGGAACCTAGCGTCCGTCGCCATCCATGTCGTCGCTGTCGGGCAACGACCGCGCGACCTCGGACAGCGCCTCGCTCTTGGCGGGCGGGGTCGTGGCGGCGGCGGGCTTCTGTTCGCCCTGCAGCGCTTCGGGGTTGCGCAGCCAGATGTCGCGCTGCGCGAACGGGATCTCGATTCCGGCCTCGGCGAAGCGGCGCACCACCTCGTGCAGCAGGTCCGAGGTCACGCCAAGGCCCGTGCCCACATCCGCAAGGATCGCGCGGATCTCGAAGTCCAGCGAATCCGCGCCAAGGCCCCGGAACAGGACCGCGGGGGGCGGGTCGATGCTGACCAGCGGGTGATCCTCGACCACCTCGCGCAGGATGTTCTCGACCTTGCGGGTGTCGGTGCCATAGGCGACGCCGACCGGCACGATGATCCGGCCGACCTTGTTGTGGCGGGTCCAGTTGGTGACCGGCTGGCTGATCAGATCGCTGTTCGGGACGATGACCTCGGTCTTGTCGAAGGTCTCGACCTGGGTCGACCGGACCGAGATGCGCTTGACGATGCCCTGCTGGCCACCCGCGCTGATCCAGTCGCCCACGCTGACCGGACGTTCGATCAGCAGGATGATGCCGGACACGAAGTTCGACACGATGTTCTGCAGACCGAAACCGATACCGACCGACAGCGCACCTGCGACGATGGCCAGCGACGACAGGTCGATCCCTGCCGAGGTGATGGCCATGATCGCCGCCAGCACGATGCCGACATAGCCCAGCCCCGACACCAGGGCGTTCTGACCGCCCGCATCCAGCTTGGTCTTGGGCAGGATCGAGTTGCGGAATGCGCCCTGGATCCCCCGCGTGACGACATAGCCGATGGCGAAGACGATCAGGAAGGTCAGGATCGAACCCGGCGACAGCGTGATCCCGCCAAGCGAGATCCCCTCGCGGAAGGCGACCCAATACTCGGCCAGTTCTTCGCCCGAGGCGCCCCAGATCATCAGGAAGACCGGCACCGACAGGATGACCAGCGCAAAGCCGATCAGCAGCGGAGCAAGCCCGTCGCGCGCACCCTCGGCCCCGCGCTGCAGCATGTTGAACAGGTCCGCGATGAAGTCCTGCAGCAGGATCAGCAGCGCGATCAGCGCCAGCGAATACAGCCAGGGCCAGACCATCAGGTTGCCGAAGTTCACGAAGCCAGCCGCGATGGCCACGACCGCAAGCGGCGCGACGATACGCGTCAGCGACCCCGCCCACGCCACGATATAGTGGCGATAGCTGAGATCCTGGCTGCCGGAATCGCGCGGGATGCGACGCAGGATGTTGCCAAGGCGGAACATCACCAGCGCCGTGATCGTCACCACGACCAGGTGCCAGACACCCGCCGCGCCTTCGCTGAAGGCGACGGGAACGCGGCCCACCTGAACCTCGCCCTGCTCATACAGGCCCGACAGCGGCAGCACCGCGCGGGACAGGATGAAGTGCAGCGCCATCAGCCCCGCCAGCGCATTGACCCAACGGCCCGCGCCAAGGCGCGCGTTCTCGGTCATCTGCAACGAGGTATAGGCGATGGCCTGACGCGGGAACATCGCGCGCGACAGCCAGATGCCGCCGAACAGGATGACTGCCGCGACCGGAAGCGCGTTCAGGAAGGGCGTCGTCCAGGGTCCGGGCAGCCCGGTCGCCTTGATCGCGCTGATCCCCAGATAGATGCCCAGCATCGGCAGCGCGATCTGCCCGAGCGAGACGACGAATGCCAGAACCGCACGCGAATAGTCCGAGGCCCGTGCCGACAGGCGGGACGGCAGGCTCTCGATCCAGTTGCGCCCAAGCGTCAGGATCAGGGCCGCCGCGACAAGATACAGCAGCACCTTCGGCAGGTTCGGGCGCAGGTCCTCCCACACTTCGTCCGAGGCATCACTGCCCGAGACCTCGCCGCCGACACCCTCGATCAGGGCGACCCCGTCGGTCGCCGCATCCGCCCAGCTGGTGGGCAGCAGGGGCGAGGGCGACTGCTTCGTCAGCTCCAGCGCGGCGCGTTCGCGCGTGATCTCGTCGATGCGGGCGATGATCGCGCTGGCGCGGGATGCGGCCTCGTTGGCGGCGATGCGCGGTGCCTGCGCCTCGGACAGCTGTTCGTTCAGCTGTTCGCGACGGTCGGCGACGCTGGCATCCTCGGTCTCGCCCTCGGCGGGTTCCGCGCCAAGCGCGTCGATCTGGTTGCGGATCATCGAGATCCGGTCGCCATTTACGTCCTCGGCGCGGTGCAACTGCTCGCGCCAATCGACCAGTTCATCGCGCAGCTTGCCCAGCTCGGCATTGGTCGCCTGCGGGTCCGATACGACCTGTTCGGCCTTTTCTGCGGTTTCGTTCCACTGTTCGTAATCCGGCGCCTGCCCTTGCTGGGCAAACGCCGGGACAGCGCAGACAGTCATGATGGCCAGTAGGATCGTGGCCAAGAAATGTCGCATGTGGTCCTTCAGCCTTCGAATACTTGCGGAAGATCGGGCGCACCACGTTCCAGCCAATCGGGGACCGGCAGGTTCTTGGAGCGCAGGAATTCCGGGTTGAACAGCTTCGTCTGGTAACGCGTGCCGTAATCGCAAAGGATGGTGACGATCCGGTGGCCCGGACCCATTTCCCGTGCCATGCGGATCGCACCCGCGACGTTGATCCCCGACGAGCCGCCAAGGCACAGCCCCTCGTCCTTGAGCAGGTCGAAGACGACGGGCAGCGCCTCGGCGTCGGGGATGCGCCAGCTGTAATCGGGGGTGAACCCTTCGAGGTTCGCGGTGATGCGCCCCTGCCCGATCCCCTCGGTAATCGAGCTGCCGGGGCTGTCGAACTCGCCCGTGGTATAGAAGGAATGCAGTGCCGCGCCCTCGGGGTCGGCAAGGCCGATCTTGACGCCCTTGGGCTGCAACGCCTCGGCGATGCCCGCCAGCGTGCCGCCGGAACCGACCGCGCAGACGAAGCCGTCGACCTTGCCCTCGGTCTGTTCCCAGATCTCGGGGCCGGTCGTTTCGACATGAGCCTGCCGGTTGGCGACATTGTCGAACTGGTTCGCCCAGATCGCGCCGTTCGGCTCGGTCCTTGCCAGTTCCTCGGCCAGGCGACCCGAGTAGCGGACATAGTTGTTCGGGTTGCGGTAAGGTGCCGCCGGAACTTCGACCAAGGTCGCACCGGCCAGCCGCAGCATGTCCTTCTTCTCCTGGCTCTGGGTTTCGGGGATCACGATGACGCTGCGAAAGCCCATCGAGGCGCCGACAAGCGCCAGCCCGATGCCGGTATTGCCCGCCGTCCCTTCGACGATGGTGCCGCCCGGGCGCAGCTGGCCGCGCGCGATGGCATCCTTGATGATGAACAGCGCGGCACGGTCCTTGACCGACTGGCCGGGATTCATGAACTCGGCCTTGCCGAGGATTTCGCAACCGGTTTCCTCGCTGGCGCGTCGCAGGCGGATCAACGGGGTGTTGCCGATGGCGTCGGCGAGGTCAGAGCAGATACGCATGGCGATACGGCATCCCTTCGTGATTGTTCGACATTTCGTTCCTAAACATGCGCAGCCCCAAGGGGCAAGGTCGCCAGCCCCCCGGGACCGAACGGATCAACCGGCGGCCAGTTCCCGCCGTAGCCTGTCCACGCGGGCATCGAGCCACAGGGACAGGGTCGTCAGCGGACCATTGCTGATCTGCCCGCGATCCACCATGTCCGACAGCTGCGCGCGCGGCATCAGGTGCCCGCGGATATCCTCGGATTCGGTTTCCAGGCCATGGACCCCAGCCACGCCGTCGTGAAGGTCGGCGATCCCGACATATTGATACAGGTATTCGCAGACCGCGCCTGGGCTGGGATAGTAGCTGAAGGCGGGAAACAGCCGCTGCACGTCCAGCGCGGCCTCTTCCCGCGCCTCGCGCAGGATCGCGGCCTCGACCGTTTCGCCACCATCGACGCGACCCGCGATGGGTTCCAGCAGCCAGGGCTGCGGATCGCCGCGCAGCGCGGGGGCAAAGCGGAACTGCTCGATCACCAGAACGCGGTCGCGCACCGGGTCCCAGGGCAGCATGACGACCGCGTCCCCCATCAGGAACGCCTCTCGGGTCATGGGGGCGCTTTGCCCGCCGTCATGCAGGCGGTGGGTGATCTGCTGGCGCTCGCCGACGAAGAAGCCGACATAGGGCTGGTCGCGCGTGATCACGGTGACCGCATCGGTGCCCCGTTCCGGCACGACGCCCTGGCCGGTCGGCGCAGTGGCCTGTGCGCGCAGGCGACTGCTGCCCCAGATCGCCATCATCGGCAGGCGCCAGCGCAAGGTCGCGGCATCGACATGGTCCGGCGCGGCAAGGATCTGCATCGCGATCTGCGCCGCAAGCGCAGGATCGGCCTGCGCGGGGGCCGGATCGGGGTTGCCCGTTCCGGCGATGCCCATGACCCGGCGGCCCGCCACTTTGATCGGCTGAAGCCCCATCACCAGGGCATAGCGTTCCAGCGCCGCATTCGGCGCGACCTCGGTCCCCTGAACCTCGCCCCCATCGGCAAGGACCGGCCAGGCATCGGCGTCGATGCCCGCGCGGCCCTGCGAGACCAGATGCCCCGGAAGGGTCGCGTCCACGCCCCGAAGGCCAAACGCCGCCAGCATTTCGGGCGCAGCAAGGTCGCCCAGCAGAATCATCGTCAAAGCTCTCTCCCTCCGCTGCGCAGCGCAGCCGCCAGCCCCATCCGATAGGATGTCTGGCTGAATATCCTGTCGAAGCCCGCGAACATCGCGCGGGCCAGCGCACGACCGCGATCGGACACGGCGAATTCGCCATAGGCGTCAAGATCCTCGTCCTCGACGGGGGCATAGGCGATCATGAAGAACCCTTCCAGCCATGCGGCCGCCTCGGCCTCGATCTGGGGCTGCTGCGCCCACGCATCGGCCAGCATCTGCCCCTCGTCGGGCGGCATGTCGTAACCGCCCCCCTCGGCGAAGCCCTGCGAGAAGGCGACCGTCGCGTTCAACCCGCTTTCGACGTTTGGTGTGACAAGATCGGCATCGTGGATGATGCGCCGGATCGCGGCCGAGCGCGCGCCGCCGCGCGTCAGGTCGCGCATGAACGCCTCGCGGCCCTGATCCTCGATCCCCTCGGTCAGCATGGCCCGCCGCGCCGAGGCTTCGAGGTCCAAGAGCCTGCGCCCAAGGGCCGAGCGATAGAACCGCAGCCCAGCCTCGACCTGCGCCGCATCGAGGCGTTCAAGCGCCCCTGACAGCCCCTCGCGGAAGGCGGCCTCCAGTTCCTCGGGGTCGTGGATGCGGTGGACGATCTGCGGCCAGGGCTGCCCTGCCCCGGCGATCACGCCTTCGTCCTGCAATCGCGTCGCCTCTGCCACGGCCTCGTCGCGGATGATCTCCATCAGCTGGTCCATGCGCATGACCTGCCACAGCTGGTCCGCGACCTGCCGTTCGGGGGCCTGGACCTGCGCCTGAACGGGCACGCGTTCGGCGATGGCGGCGCCGGGCAGCAAGGCCGCCAGCACGAGAAGTCTGAGCATCCACAACGCCTTTCGAGAAAAAATTCATCGTCCTGCGTTTTTTTCGCCGATACCCCCTTGTGCTTCAACCCCCGTAACTTTAAACGCCGCTTCACCACACCAGAAAGCGCGGAGAGGTGCCGGAGTGGTCGAACGGGGCGGTCTCGAAAACCGTTGAGCCTTCACGGGTTCCGTGGGTTCGAATCCCACCCTCTCCGCCACTTTCTCGTGGTAAGCTTATCCCAAAAATCGAGCACGTTACGCAGGGCGATCACTCGCCATATCCGCGCGTCAGTAGCGCATCCAGATGGATCAGCGCATCGGGCAAGGCCTCGCGCCAGAACGGCCAGTCATGGCCGCCGGTGCGCACGCGAAAGATGCCGGGCAGGCCCGCGTTTCGCGACGCCAGATGCATCTCGGTCGCGCCCTCGAGGAAAGGATCGTCCGCGCCCAGATCGATCAGGATACGCGGAACGCGGCTTGGCGACGCGGTCGCGATCAGGGCACCGGGCGCAAGGTCGCCCCACGTCTTGGTCAGGCGGGCATCCGCGGCCAGATCCGCGCCCAGCACCCCCGCATATCGCGTGCGATAGGCATCGTCGCTCAGCGACAGCAGCTGCGCATCGGTGCGAAACGCCGGGCTGAGCGCCGCGACACCCGCGAACATGCCCGGGTTTTGCAGGTGATGCACGATCCCTGCAAGCCCGCCCATCGAGATGCCCAGGATCGCCCGCGCCTCGCCCGTCCCGATCGCGGGATAGCGTGCCTCGATCACCGGGATCATCTCGGTCAGGAACATCGTCTGCCAACGGACCTGCCCGTCGGCATCGTCGAGGAAATAGGTCGCGATCTCGTTCGCCTCGTCGCGGCGCCCGTCCGGCGCGATGGCGATCAGCGGCCTTATGGTGCCGCTGGCGATCAGCGCGTCCAGCATCTGGTCGATCCCCGCCAGCGTGAACCAGTCGGACGGCTGCCCGGTCCCGCCGCCATGCAGCAGCCAGACGACCGGGTAATCGCGCTTGTCCGTCCCGTATCCGGGCGGAAGATACAGCGAATATCCGACCGGGCGGCCCAGAACCTCGCTGCCGATGACGTTCTGCATCCGCACCTCGGCGCCCGCAGCCGAAGACAGCAGCAGCCCGAAGCACAGGGTCAGGAAACGCAGCATCGTCGGATCTCCTCGGTCAGAACATCAGCTTGTAGGACAGGCTGACCGACCCGCCCAGAAGGCCAGGCCCCGGGCTTGGGCCGCGATTCCACGGCCATCGGTTCGCGCTGTAGTTCGAATAGTTCAGCGTCACGCGGTCGTTCAGCCTGTAGCTGGCGGTATAGCTATAATCGGGGTTCCACGGCTTCTGCCGGTTCGCCGGATAGGCATAGAGCGTCAGCCCAACGCGCAGCTTGTCGGTCACCGACATCCCGCAGCTGAGCGATCCGGAATCGTTGCCGGGATTCGACAAACCGATGCTGACGGAACAGGCGGCCTCTTTCTGGAAGGGCAGGTGCAGCGTGGGCAGCTTGTAGGACGCGCGCAGACTGCCCTTCAGCAGCGACGAGACCAGATCGTTGCCCCCGCCGGAAAACCGCGCGCCATAGTTCGAATAGCTGAGGCCGAGCTTCTCGGTCACCCGCATGTTGACGGCATAGGTGAAATCGGGGTCCCAGGGCGCCTGCTGCCCCGAGAGCGGGAACCGGACCAGCGCCAGCGAGAGGGACACGCGGTCGTTCAGCCGGGCATTGCAGCCCAGGGTGACCCGCAGCTTGCCGAATGCGTCGTCGAAATCGACATGGTCGGTATATTTCAGCCCCGCCCCGGTCGAGAGCGAGCATGACAGGCGATACCTCTCGGCCAGCGTCATCGGGGCGGGTTCGGGCGCAGGCTGCACGGGCGCGACGGGTGCCGGAATGTCGATGGCGCGCGCGGCGACAGGCTGCGGCGCGGGGGGCGCAGGTTCCGGCGCGACAGGCTCGCAAGCATCGGGATAGAACGGGTCGGGTTCCAGGCAATCCGCATCGGTCGGCAGAAGGTTGTTCTGCGCGGGTTCGGGCGGGACGACCGCTTCGGGCTCGGGCTCTGTCACCGGCAGGACGTCCGGCAAGGGCGGCCCCTGCGGTTCGGGCGCGGGTTCGGGCTGCGGCGGCGGAGGTGGCGGCGTGCCCGTCCCGGCAAGGATCCACCGCGCTAGGTATTGCGCCACGCCAAGGCCGTCCACGTCATCGGGCGGCAAAGGCGGCTTCGGCGCGCCGATGGCAGGCACGATCAGGATGACGCCCGCATCGTTCGCGATCTCGCAGGCATCGCCCTTGCGGCAGCTCAGCATGTATTGCGCGAAGGGCCTGCCCTCGGCCGCGATGACGATGGCGGACCCATCCGGGAACAGCCGGTAATCGAACCCGCCGATGCGTCCCGACTGGAAGCGCGACCAGCTGAAGACGTTGGGCACGTCCTTCAGCACCTCGGTCGCGCCGGGCACGACATTCTCCGACGTGTCCACGCTGCGGGGGCCGGGTGTGGCCTGCTGCCAGGCGGGCAGCGTGGCGGGGCGCAGCTCGGACGGCCAGACAAGGGGATAGTCCTGGGCGAAGGCCGGCGCGGCCGTGACGATCAGCGCCAGAAGCGCCCTGCCCGCCCGGTATCCGCGCCCGACCATGCCATCACTCCTGACACAGCTTGGCGTTCAGGGCGCGGATCGCACCTTCGATCGACAGGTCCGCGGCATCGGGGTCCAGCGCCTGCACCAGCGCCGTCCGCGTCCGCTGCCCCATCACCCCGTCGTCCGGGCCGGGGTCCTGCCCCGCCTCGATCAGCAGGCGCTGAAGCGTCTGCACGGTCGAAGTGCCGGGCGTGATCAACTGCAACCCGCATTCGCGATCCGGCTGGACCGAGGGGCCCAGATCGACCAGCGCCGGGTCGGGCTGCGCCACGGGCGCGGGAACGTCGCGCACCGCGGCGGGGCGTTCGGGGTCGTCGTTCGGTGCGGGGACCGAGGGCGACGGCGCATTGGCCGCGCTTTCGATACCGGCGGCGGTGGCGATGCCCGCGACGGAGTCGATGGCGCGGTCGGGGTCGGTCACGCCCGCATCCTCGGGCAGACCCGCGATCCCGCGCGCAGTCGGGATCGCGAAATCGGCGGCCTCGACCTCCTGCCCCAGCAGGCAGCGCTGAAGGGCATCCGCGACCGGGATCGCGGCGTCGGGCGCTTCGTCGCCGCTGCGGGTGCAGCCCCCATCGTTCCCGCATTCGATGGCGATCTGCCAGCTCGGCGCGTCCAGGCTGTCGGACAGCACCGCCGAAAGATCGCTTGCCAGCTGATAGGCGAAGCCCGCCACGCGCCCCTCTTGCCAGATGCCGGGATAGCGGGCGGTCGGCACGTCCGAGCTGCGACGTTCCACGCTGCTGGCGCCTGGCAGGGGGCGGTCGAAATTCGCGCCGACGCAGGGCTCGGACAGCGCGGGTCCCGCCCAGACCAGCAGGATGGCGGCCGCCCGTCTCATGGCGCGACCCGGACCAGGGGACCATGCGCCTTGAAGGCCAGCGCGGCCAGGACGACGGCGTTGGTGTTGGCGGTGGTCGATCCGTTCACCGCACCGGTTTCCTCGTATATCCCCTCGGGCCAGCCCTTGGCGGGGTCGGCGAACTGCTCGACCGCGTCGACAAGACGGGCGGTGTAGTCGGTGCCGAACAGCGCGTCCCAGCCGAAGGCGGCCTTGGTCGCCAGCGTCCGGCGGCTGTCGATCCGTTCGCCCTGGAAGGTCATCACGGCCCAGGGTGCACCCCCGCCCCAGACGGTCGAATAGGCGAAATAGGGCGCCTCGTGCAGGTGGCTCTCGGTCACGGCGGTCAATTTGCCCGTTTCGGCAAAGCGCCCTTCTTGCGCGCGATAGATGGCGGTCGCGAAGCGGTGGGAACGGTCGTCGAAGCCGAATTCCAGCCCGTCGAACAGGTAAGGCTCGCTGACGACGAAGGCCGGGGTCGTGGCGCGGTGCAGGCGCGTGTCGACGGGAATGGGCTGCCCCTCGACCCGCTGGACCATCAGGTCGCCCGACACGTCATAGGCCCGGAACACGTCGAAGCCGAACAGCATCATCGCCTTCGCGGCATATTGCTCGTAGCCGACGCGGCCTTCCTGGTTGCGGCGGATGTTGCCGTCGCTGACATTGGTGCCGATCAGCTCTCCTCCATCGACCATCTGGTCCAGCTGCCAGCCGTTCAGCAGCGCTTCGACCGCCGGGGCCAGCTCGGGGTGGTTGCGCTGCACCAGCCCCATCGTGCCCACGATCCGCGCCACGTCCAGCGCCGACCAGCCCAGCCCCAGCTCGACCGGCTGGTTGCCGTAATCGACCAGTTGCAGCGTGCGCGTGTGATAGGCCTTGTTGGGCAGCACGTCCTGGAACAGCCGCAGGTCGGACAGGCTGGCGATGGCGCGGTCCAGCCGGTCATGCGCCTCGGGCCGGTCGATCAGGCCCAGCCGTTCCGCCGACAGGATCGCCACGACATAGGACCCCGTTTCCCACATCGTGGTCGAGGGATAGGCATGGACCGAATTCGCAAGCCCCGTCCCCTCGTCCACGTTGTTCTGGAAATAGGTCCAGGCGATCCGCGCATGCTCCATGTCACGATCCGAGCTTTCGCCACGGATCGCCAGCGGCAGCGGGTCGAGGTCGTCGAAGGGTTGCATCATGTCCGGTCCCGCACTCGCGTCGGGCTGCGGCTCGCCCAATGTCTCCAGCCACAGGACAAGCACCAGCCCCAGGATAAGCGCAAGGATCATCACGATATGCCCCCGTGCCCGAGCGAGATTTTCACGAAAGCTCATGCTGCGGCCTCCTTGGTGGCAGGCGGTTGCCAGAGCGCGGCGGCCACGATCCCGGCCATCGCCACGCAGTTGTTCAGCCCCCACAGGGCATTGGTCACGACGCCGGTCAGCGTGTGGGGTGTCCCGCCGACGGCCAGCGCGCCCAACCCCCACAGCACGCCCGCGCCGGTCAGCACCAGCACCGCAAGCTGCGGCCGGACCAGATGCAGGAACCGCCCCGACTGGCGGTCCTTGGGCGTGACGGGAAACGAGATCTTCTGCCCGCGCGCGACGGCCCAGATCGCCCGCAGCCCCACGGGAAAGAACGCGAGATAGCTGGCCTTGGCCGCATATCCCGCGATGCCCCAGGTACCGACCATCATGCTCAGTTCCAGCAAGATCATGAAGGGGATCACATGCGCGAAGAAATCGTTGGAATAGGCCGAGACCGGCGCGATCCCCGTGAACAGGTAGATCGCGGGCGCGAACAGGAAGACCACGTTCCAGATCGCGCCGAGATAGCTGTAGAAGGTCGCGCCGTACATCATGCGCTGCGGCAGGGTCAGGCCGCGCCGGAACAGCGAATTGTCGTTGAACATGATGTCCAGGCTGCCGCCTGCGTACTTGTACCTCTGGATGGTCCAGGTCAGCAGGTCCTGGGGCGACAGCATGCGGCTCTCGACATAGGGGTGCTGCCAGGACTTCCAGCCGCGTTCGCGGTCAGAATGCAGCACGATCGAGGTATAGATGTCCTCGGAGACGTGGAACCGGTACGGCGTCAGAACCTCGGCGGTGACGGCCTCGGTGCGGATCGCCTCGAGCAGCTCGGGCGAGACGCGGCGCTCGCGGCTCTCAAGCGTGATCTCCTCCTCGGCGGCGATGACGCGGCGCTCGACCGCCTCGCCGAAGCTGCGCAGCGCGGCCTCCATCACGGCCTCTCGGCGGTGGATCGACCCCGCCCCGCAACAGAAGGCGGCGTTGACGCGGTTCCGGCGGCGCTGGATCACGTCATAAAACATCTGCGGGTCGTTCACGAAGGGATCGGTGCCGACGCGCATCCGCCCGAAGATGCGGCCCAGCCGACCGGGCAGCTTGCGGCCTTCGGGCAGGTCGTAGAACCATTGCGGCGTCTGGACCCACGCCATCTTGGGATCGCGGAAATAGCCCAGGGTCCGCGACAGGATCGTCGGAAAGGGGCGCGTGTCGGCATCGCAGATCACGATCAGATCGCCCGAGGTCCGCTCCATCGCGTTGCGCAGGTTGCCGGCCTTGAAGCCCTCGTTCCCCTCGCGCGTGATATAGCCGACGCCCTCCTGCTGGGCCACGGCTTCCATCTCGGGGCGCTTGCCGTCGTCCAGCACGTGGATGCGGATGTCGATGGGATGGGGATAGTCAATCGCCTTGGCATCGACGATGCCCAGCCGCACCAGCTCGGGTTCCTCGTTATAGGTCGCGAACAGCACGTCGACCGTGATCGGACGGTCGGGATCGGGGTTGTCGGGGTCGATGTCGCGCACGGTCGCGGGCGCTTCGGGAACCCGCACCGGCTGGTCGCGCCACAGGTTGTAAACGAACAGCACGAGGCCCAGATAGGCGCAGGTCTCGGCCACGACCAGCGGGATCGCGAACCACAGCGCGTCGGGGTTCAGCGAATGCCCCCACCGCCAGATCACGTACCACGCGCCGACGACCAGCGTCAGCGTCGCAAGGAACTGCCACAGCATTTCCCGTGCCGCGGAATAGGGCAGCGGATCGGGCGGGCGGCGATCCTCAAATTCGCGGAAGTAGTCGTCCATCACGCCTTCCCTTGCCGTTTCCAGGGCACCGGCCCCAGCCCGATCGTCCAGGCCAGCGCGTCCGTCCGCTCGATCAGGCGCGAGACGCCATAAGCCGCCGGCAGGACGCAGGCAAAGCGCAGCACCACCAGCAGCGCGGGCGACAGGACGCCCGCCAGCCCGGTCTTGACCACGACGATGTCGAAGATGTCGATGACCATCGGATGCACCAGGTAGATGCCGAAGGTGTATTTCGCCATGCGCGACCAGCCGGGGGACCAGTCGGCATATTGCCGCCCCAGGAACAGGCTGAACATGAACAGCGGCATCAGGAAGTGACCGTAGTAATCCCAGCCCGTGCGCACGCCCCACTGCCCCGTCAGCAGGGCCGAGCCGAAGAAGGGGAAGGTCGCGATATAGGCCATCGAGGCGAAATACAGCGCCCCCCGCCCGACCAGCTTCGATTCACCGCGCGGCAGCCCGTCCTGCCACAGCGAATACAGCGCGAAGGCCGCGAACCCATAGCCGACATAGCCCCAGACCTTGGTGATCCGGACAAGATAGTCGCGCGTCAGCGGCGCAAGATCCAGCGAGTAGAGGAAGGTCTGCACGTGATCCATCGCGCCGAGCGTCGCGAACAGCCCCACCCCCAGGATCGGGTATCGCATCGCCAGACGCATCACCGGATAGAACAGGAAGATCGCGAACAGCGTGGGCAGGAAGTGCATGTGGTACTGCGACTTGCCCAGCAGGAAATAGGCGACCCAGGTCTTCACCTCGGATATCTGGTCCAGATAGCCGGGGGCGTAACCGAAGGCATATGCCTTGACCAGGCGGAACAGCCCGTAGAACAGCGTCCAGAAGGCGAAGGGCACCAGCAGCCGCGACGCCTGCGTGCCGATCGCCTCGCGATAGGTCGGCCTGTGCCGGTCGATCCGCAGCGCCATCAGGAACAGCGAGAAGAAGAAGAACATCTCCGAGCCCGAAAACTCGCCGAGCGAGCGGAGGAAGATCGGGACCACCCGTTCGCCCACGCTTGCATCCGGGAAGGGTCGCCCCGAGAAGTCGGTCGTGCTGTGGATCAGGACGACGCCCACCGCGGCCCAGACGCGGTTGGCATCGAACCAGACCATCCGGCCCCTTGCGCTCATGGTGCGGCCCATTCCGCGCGGCAGGCGGCAGGCAGGACGACGCGCGGTTCTGGCTTGGCGAAAGCCTGTTCCTCGGGGCGGCACTCGGTCGCGGCGATGCCGTTCTCGCGGTCCAGCGGGCGGCAGTACTTGAACTCGTCCCACGGAACGGTCGGCTGGATATCCGCGCCCGCCGCGCAGGCGCAGCAGGTGGCCTCGACCACCATCTTGTCGGGCAGGCACTTGTTCGCGCGGATGTCGGTCCCCGCATAGGCCGTGTCCCAGTAGCTGGTATTGTCGTTCTGGAACCGCATGATCGGCCCCTGCGCCTTGTAAAGAAGCGCGGCCAGGATGATGCCGTTGTTGTTCGCGGTCCGCAGCGGGATGTAGCCGTTGCCGTTCTCGTAGAGCCCCTCGTAGAAGCCGCCCTCGGGGTCGGACAGATCCGCCACCGTATCGAACAGCAGGTCGGTATAGGGCACGTCCCACAGCGCCCACATCCCCAGTGCAGCCTTGGATGCCACGGCCGCGCGGTCGGGCTGATAGACGTCGCTCGGGTCCAGCGTGTTCCAGGGATACCCGTCCGCGAAGATCGAATCGTAGACGAAATAGGGCTTGCCCTCGACCTGGTGTTCGGATCGGGCGGTGATGATGCCCGTCGCCTCGAAGCGGCGCTGCTGGACCAGGAAGATGCGATGGGCGAATTCCGCGCGCCAGCCCTGCGAGGCGACGCCCGGCCCGTCGGGATCGGGCACCGGCAGATCCCAGCCCATCTCCAGCCCGTCCAGGAGATAGCTTTCGGTCAGGACGTAGTTCTGGTTGTGGAACACCCGCGGATCGCGGCCGTCATAGGGCACGTCCACGTCATAGATGTTGGTGTATTTCAGCGGATGCGGGTCCAGCGCGCCGGTGACGTCGAAGCCCCACAGCGCAAAGCCCTTGGCGGCGTATTCCTCGTATCCCAGCCGCCCTTCCTGGACATAGCGCGTCTGGTTGTCGCCGCCCACGATGGACCCGAACAGCCGCCCGTCATCGGCCACGATGTTGCAATAGTTCCAGCGCATGGGCACGTTGTCCACGCCGTTCGCCAGATAGGGATAGCGTTCCTTGAGGATGCGCAGCCAGACCAGCATCCGCCCCATGTCCAGCACCGAGAACCCGACCTCGCCGGGCTGGTTGGCATAGTTCACCTTCTCGCCGGTCTGGGTGTTGTAGACCTTGTTCGGCGCCTCGCCGCGATAGAGGTCGAGATTGCGCAGCGTGCCGATCAGCTTGGTCGCGCGGCGGTCGAATTCGCGCTTGTCGATGATCCCCAGCTCGTGTGCCGCCACGAGGCCGCTGATATACGAGGCAGTGTCCCACAGCGTCGTCGAGGGATAGGACCCGACCGCGTTCACGAGGCCCGTATCCTCCTGGTAGCTGTTCACGAAATATTGCCAGGCGGTGCGGGCCATCGCCATCTCGCGCTCGGTCAGGGCACCGTGGCGGCCGAAGAACTCGCCTTCCTGGGCGGGGCGGGACATCAGGAAATCGGTGCGCGACTGGCGGTTCGGATCGCGCAGCGCGGGCGGCAGCAGATCGCCCACCGGCGTGTCGCCCGGAAAGAGCGGCGCGGTCACCGGCGCCGACGCCTCTTGCGAGCGGGCGGGGTCCGCCCCTTGGTCGATCACCAGTGCGCCCCCGATCAGGGCTGCCACCACTGCAAGACCGAAACGCCGCATGACCTATCCTCCTGCCGTTTCACCTTCCGGGCGGGTCAGCGCGTCCAGTTCTGCGCGCAGCAGCCGCGTTTCGGTCAGCGCCTCGTTGCGCCGCCCCTCGTCCATGCCCCCGGTACGGAAATCGTCCTGCAGGGCGCGATAGCTGTCGGCCAGCGTGACGCAGCCGATCGTGTCCAGGATGCCGATCAGCGAATGCAGCCCGCGGCGCGTCTCCTCTTCGGTCGCAGGGGCCTCGAGAAGGGCCAGGTTGCGTCCGATATCGTCCGATGCGGCGCGCAGCAGTTGCGGGACGACCATGGGGCCGACCTCGCCGCTCAGCTCCTCGATTCGGGATTGCAGTTCCTCGGGGTGGGCAAAGCGGCGTTCCACCGGCTCGGGCGTGGCGACGGGCCTGCGGCGCAGCATGATCGCCGCCCCAAGCGCCAACGCGGTCGCCGCTGCCAGAAGGACCCAGATCATGCCCCCTCCTGCCTGTCGAAGGCCAGCCGCAGCAGGTTGCGGCCCTGTGCGGGAACGAACTCGACCCCGTCGGCGCAATGAGAGATCAGCGACAGACCGCGGCCGCCTTCGGCCAGCGGATCGATCTGATCCAGATCCGCCACATCCTCGAACAGGTCGGCAGGGCTCTGGTCGCCCGCATCGACGATCTCGATCCGGACGCGCGCGGGTTCGACCGATGCGGCGATGCGGATCGTCTCGGGGGTGCCGCTGGCGCGGGCGTGACGGATGGCATTGGTCAGCGCCTCGGCCACGGCAATCTCCAGCGCGGTCAGCTTGTCGGGGGTCAGCAGATCGGCCAGCGCCCGGCACAGATCGGGCAGCACGCGGTCCACCTCGGCCTCGTCGGGGCGGATATCCTCGACCCAGGCCATCAGGGACGCTCGCTCATGGCGGCAAGGGCTGCCGCGCGGCTGGGATAGATCGCGAAGACCTTGTCCATGCGCGTGATGCGGAACATCTTGTCCACGTTGCCCGTCAGGCTGCAGATCGCGATCTCGCCCCGGTTGCCGATCTTCTTCAGCACGCCCACCATCGCGCCCACCCCCGAGGAATCGACGAATTCGACGGCGGACATGTCGACCAGCAGGCGATCCTCGCCATTGCCCAGCAGCGCGATCAGCTCGTCCCTGAACGCCGTCGCATTCGCCGCCGTCAGCCGTTCCAGGCCGGGGTCGACGACGCAGATTCCATTCTCGTGTCCGGGCAACGCCTTGATCATGGCTTGCTTCTCCTCTCGCAGACCAGCACGCTCAGGTCATCGTCAAGTGGGATGCCGTTGCGCCATTCTGTCAATGCCGCGAGCATTTTCGCGGGAATATTCGCAGGGGTTGTGGCCGATGCGCCGACGACCTCGGCAATGCGGCTGTCGTCGAAGGCGGTGCCCGCCGCGTCCTCGGCCTCGTGCGCGCCATCCGACAGCAGCACCAGCGAGGAACCCTGCGGGAAGGCGACCGATGCGTTCTGGAAATCCATCTGCCCGATCAGCGCGACGGGAAAGCCCCCTTCGCCCACGGGCGTGATCGCGCCGTCGTCCGACACCAGCAGCGCCGGGGGATAGCCCGCCTGGCAATAGTGCAGCCGGTCCGTCGCGCGGCAGATCACGCCGCAGAACATGGTGAAATAATCCTGCCCGTCCGCATCGAAAAAACGTTCGTTCAGCCGGGCCACAAGGGCCGCAGGATCGGGCGATCCGGGCTGCGTGGCCACCTGGCTGCGGAAATAGTCGCTGGTCAGCAGATGCCCGAGCGAGACCGACAGAAGGGATGCGTTCACCCCGTGCCCCGCCACGTCGATCGCATAGAAGCCGATCATCCCGTCGCCCAGATCGTAATAGGCGAACATGTCCCCCGACAGGATGTTCGACGGCTGGAAGGCGGAGTGGAACTGCGTGTCGCCCAGTTCCGCATGGGGCGCGGGCAGCAGCCGCTTCTGCGCGCGGGCGGCGATGCGGATGTCGTCCTCGATCCGCTGCTTGGCCTCGGCGATGGTGCGGTTGCGTTCGGCCAGCAGCTTCTCATGCGCCAGAAGGCGGGTCACGCTGCGGACGCGCGCGGTCAGGCTGGCGGCATCCAGCGGCTTGGCCATGAAATCGTCGACCCCGGCCTCGAGCGCGCGGTCCCGTTCGCCCCGCTGCCCGCTGCCGGTCACCATCAGGATGTGGACATAGGCCTCGGACCGATCGGCGCGGATCTGCCGGACGACCTCGTGGCCGTCGAGGCCCGGCATGTCCAGGTCGCAGATCAGCAGCTGCGCGCCGGCATTGCGCACCAGCGCCAGCGCCTCGACGCCGTCCGCGGCCTCGATCGGGATGAACCCCAGCTTGCGCAATATGGCCGAGGCATAGCTGCGCTGGAACGCATCGTCATCGGCCACGACCACAAGCCAGCCGTGAACCTCTTCCCCCTGCATCGGTGTGCTGATCGGCATCCAATACCTCATCACGACCTCGTTACGGGTTCAGGGTAATCACTTTCACGCCAAGCACAACCTGTGGTTTCAAGGACTTCCTATTCGGCGCCCGTGATCCGGTCCAGCTGCCAGATGCTGCGCGAATAGGCGATCTCGGTCTGGTATTCGGGATCGCTGTCGAAGGGATAGACGACCCAGAGCGGCCCCTTGTCGCGCGGCGACAGGATCTCGCCGTCCTGCATGTAGGCGATGATGGGGGCGTCCTCGGTCACCTCGGCGACGGGGATCTCGACGGCATAGTCGTTGATCGCGGTCGCCATGACGCTGCCATCCTCGACCCCCGCCTCGGCCAACAGGGTTGCAAGCGCGACGCCCGTGAAGGTCACCTCGCCCTCGGTCCAGTTGGTCGAGGTGGTGAATTCGGTCACGGGAAGCTCTTGCAGGGCCTCCAGGTCGTAGTGATGGGTGCTTCCTCCGGCAGTGACCGTCAGAAGCACGTCCTGGGCCATGGCGGGCATTGCCATGGTCGCAAGGAATGCGGCGGCGATGACTTCGGTACGGGGTGACATGCAAGGGGCTCCGGCGATGTTGGTGGATATGCTGTCCAACATACCGCCAAAGCCCCCCGGCTTGCAGCGAGCATGGGGCTAGGGCCCCTGTCCAAAAGGTCAGGCCCGGTGACGCGCGGGTCAGGATTTGCTGACCGAAATCGCGACCGCGGACAGGCCCGCCAGCCCGACCGAGACCGCAAACAGCGTGCCGAAACCCGCCTGCTGCGCGACCACGCCCGCGACCGTTCCCATGCCCATCCCCAGCATGCCGTCCATGCATTGGAACAGGGTGAAATCCACCCCGCCCTGCGCCTTGTCCGACCAACGCATGAACTGGGCGTAAAGCGCGGTGAACCCGAAGGACAGCATCGCCGATCCGGACAGAAGGCAGACGCCCGCCAGCGCCATCACAGGCAGCGGCGCCCATGCAAGGACCGCCATCAGCGCGCCCTGCCCCGCAAGCGCCGTCAGAAGCGTCGCGCGGATCCCGTTGCGCCGGACCGAGGCCCCGCCGACCAGCGCGCCCAGCAGGCCCAGAACCAGGCTGCCGAAACCGCTGAGGATGCCGATTGTCGTCAGCGGCAGCCCCAGGTCGATCAGGAACGGGCCATACATCCCCATGGCGAATTTCTGCGCCAGCACGAAGCTTGCGGCCAGCGGCAGGCCCTTGCGGATCTCGGGGCGGGCGAAGGCGCGGCGCAGGCTGGGGGCCGGGGCGGCCTCGGGTGCCGGGGGTGCGTTCCGGGCGGTCAGCGCGAACCAGCCCAGCAGCAGCGCCACCAGCGCCGCCAGCAGCCAGACCGAGTTCCGCCAGCCCGTCGCCGCCACCAGCACCAGGACCAGCCCGCCACCGATCGCGGACCCGACATAGGCCCCCCCGACCTGCGCCGCGTTGCCCCATCCCTGCTGATGGCGCGCCAGCGTGCCGACCGCGTGGCCGTCTACCGCGATATCCGCCGTGGCCGTCGCGATGGCGACCAGCATCAGGCAGGCCAGCACCGGCAGCAGCGGCACCAGGCCCAGCCAACCGGTCAGGATCAGCCCCGCGACGGCAATGGTCCCGGTCGCCAGCACCACCTGCGGGGTGCGCGGGGCAAGGCCCGGCCTGATCCGCAGACGCTCGACCCGCGGGGCCCAGAGGAACTTCAGCGCCCAGGGCGCGATCAGCAGCGACAGCAGGCCGATCCGGTCAAGCGGCAGCCCCTGGTCGCGCAGGACGGCCGGCAGGCCGCCCCATGTCAGCCCGCCGATGACGCTCTGGGCGGCATAGGCCGCCCAGAGGCCCGACAGGACCCTCGTTCCGTCGCCCGGACGCATCAGAAGCGGCGGCTGATGCTGGCGGTCCAGGTGCGCCCCTCGTCGCGATAGCAATAGCCTGCGGTACAGGTCTGCTTGTCCTGGTCGAACAGGTTCTTGACGTTCAGCTGCATCTCGACGCCCTCGGCCTGCGGCATCTCGTAGCTGACGGCCAAATCGACGAAGGTGCGGTCGTCATTCTCGAAGCTGTTCTCGTCATCGCCGTAGCTGCTGCCGACATGGCGCAGCCCCGCGCCCAGGCCAAGGCCCTGCATCGGCCCCGCCTGCACGTCGTATTTCGCCCAGACCGACAGGGTGTCGTTGGGGCTGGCGGACAGCTCGTTCCCGTCGGTTCCGGTGGCACCTTTCTCGATCGTGACCTTCTGGTGGGCATAGCTTGCCAGAAGCGACCAGCCGTTCGACCAGCTGGCCTGCGCCTCGACCTCGAAGCCGCGGCTGTTCAGGTCCAGCTGGCGCTTGCGGTTCACGCCGGTCGAGGCATCAAGAACCACGCCGTCGCGCTGGTCGATGTCGAACATCGCCGCCGAGATCAGCAGGTTCGTGCCCTCGGGGGCGTATTTCACGCCGATCTCGCGTTGGGTGGCCTGCGTGGCCTCGGCGGGGGTGCCGTTCTCGTCGTCGCCCACGGCATAGACGAAGCCCGTATTGGGCGAGAACGAGGTCGAGACGCTGCCATAGGCCATCACCCCGTTCCCGAAGTCATAGCTGAGCGCGGCCCGACCCGAGCGGCCGTTGTCGGTGCTGTCGGTCACGGTGCCATCATCGGCGGTCGAGCTGCTTTCGACCCGGTCGAAGCGTGCGCTGACGAATGCCTGCCAGCTGTTCCAGCTCAGCTGGTCATGGACATAGATGCCCGCCTGCTCGGTCACCTGCGACCCGTCGAAGACCAGCGAAGCCGCCGCAGTTTCCGCAGCCGACACATAGCCGAGCGTCGCCGCGCTGTCGTAATCCGTGCGGCTGATGTCGATGCCCGCCAGCACCTCGTGATCGACGCCGCCGGTCGCGACGCTCCAGCGGATGCCGCTGTCCAGGGTCTGGGTCTCGACCTCTTCGCGGTAATGGCCCCAATACCGCGCCAGCGCATCGCCCGAGGCATAGTAGCCGCTGTATTCTAGGTCCGCCGCGACGCGGGCCGCGCGGAAGCTCTGGCGCAGGGTCAGGTCGGGCGTCAGGTCGTGTTCGACCTCGTAGCCGATGCGCCACTGGTCCTGGTCGAAATCGTTATAGTCGGGATCCCCGTTGTAGATCCGCGACGCCACGCCATAGGACGGGTTGTAGAAGGCCGCCGTGCCGCCCGTGGTCGAGGTCGAATACTCGGCCAGGATCGTCGCGCGGGTAAAGCCGTTATCCCAGCTGAGCGCGGGTGCAAAATAGGTCTTGTCGTCCTTGTAGCCCGCCAGATCGCTGTTGGCGTCGCGATGCAGCCCCGTCAGGCGATAGCTGAAGTCGCTGCCCTCGGATACCGGGCCCGACCAGTCCGCCGCGATCTCGGCGCGGTCGTTCGCGCCGGTCGTCGCGCGGATCTCGCGATAGGTTTCGTCCTTGGGGCGCTTGGTCACGAGGTTCACGATCCCGCCCGGACCGCTGACACCATAGAGCGACGAGTTCGGCCCCTTCAGCACCGCCACGCCTTCCAGCCCGTAGGGCTCCGTCTTGAACCACGCCGTCGGAGAGTTCACCTGCTGCAGCCCGTCGCGGAAGAACCCGTTATAGCTGGTCGGGAAGCCCCGGAGGAAGAACGCGTCGAAGCGGTTGTCGAAGCCGTAATTGTTCGGGTTCGCCCCGGCGGTATAGCTCAGCGCCTCGTTCAGGAAACGCGGGGCCTGATCCTCGACCTGGTCCTGCGTGATGATCGACACGGCCTGCGGGATGCGGGCAACGGGCGTATCGAGGCGGGTCGCCTGCCGGCTGCTGATCGCGACATAGCCGTCCTGGACCAGCGTGGTGTTGCTTTCGGCCTGAAGCGTGATGCCGTCCAGCATGTAGGGGGCGTCCTGCGCCGATGCGGCGATCGCGGCGCAATTCGCCAGCAGGAATGCGATCAGGGGTCGTTTCATGGGGCCATCCTTCGGTGCGGGGCTTGCCGGAAGACAGGCGCAACCGCCCCGCGAAGCGCTGTTCGCGGGTGGGGTTCTGGCTGCCCTCGGGGCTGATTGGTGCCGGATAACTGATCGAATCTATCGGAATTGTCAATTGTCCGACTGAAAGACTATGCTATAGCTGCCGAAAGAGACAGGGGCAGCCATGGCACATCTTCGCACTTACCGCAGCACGGGCCTGATCGCGCAATCATCGGGTGCCGCGATCGCCGCATTGAAGGCCCGCGCCGCCGCGTGGGAGGTGCCGCTGACCGAGACGCATGACGAACTGACCATGTCGGTCTGGGGCTGCGAACTGCGCCTCGTGCCGCATGTGGACGGCATGTCTGTCGACCTGTCCGCCCCCGAGGAAAGGCTGATCGGAAACCTGCGTGACAGCGCAACCGAGATCTTCGCCGAGGTCGGGCTGGGCATCTCCTGGGATCACGTCGATGCGGGCGCGCTGGCGCCCGGCCTGTCGCTGATGCGCGTGCTGCGCGTGACGCGGCCCAGCCCCGGCTTCGTCCGGGTCCGCATCGCCGCGCCGGATGCCGCGCGCTTTACCGAGGGCTCGATGCATTTCCGCCTGCTGCTGCCTCCAAAGGGGCGAGAGCCCGTGTGGCCCCGCGTCCAGCCGACCGGGCGCGTCGGATGGCCCGAAGGTCCCGACAGCCTGCACCGCGCGGTCTATACCGTGGCGGATCACGGACCGGGCTGGCTGGATTTCGACATCTTCCGCCATGATTGCAGCCCGACCTGCGACTGGGTGAACGGCGATCCGACCGGACAGACCGTCGCCATCATCGGCCCCGGCGGAGGCGGCATCCCCACCGCCGCGCGTGTCCATCTGTTCGGGGACCAGACCGCCCTGCCCGCCATCCGCCGCATCCTGTCCGAGGCACCAGGCCAGGTCACCGCGACCATCCGATGCACCAGCGCCGATCTGGGCGACACGGCCAGCGATCCGCGGGTGACCGTTTCGGACGACCTGACCGCAGCCCTGTCCGCCACCGCAATCGCGCCAACCGAGTTCGTCTGGTTCGCCGCCAGCGCCGACGAGGCCCGCGCCGCGCGCAAGCACCTGCAATCGCGCGGGCATGAAAAGAAGGACATGACGGTCGCCGCCTACTGGTCCTGAAACCGCCGCCAAGTCATGCATCTGACGAAACCCTGCCATGCAAGCGCCAAAAATTTCGCGGATGCGGTTTCTGGCGCAGTTTTGTTCCGCTAGGGCGTGGGTCCGATTTGCGGGAGCCTTCCCGCGGCTACAACTTGGACGAATGACATGACCGACGCTTCCTCGACCGGGGGCATGGCCGAGCCTTCGGCAGCCCCGACCCCATTGAACAAGCCGAGCAGGGTCCTGCTGGCCAGCCTGATCGGCACGACGATCGAGTTCTTCGATTTCTACGTCTATGCCACCGCGGCCGTGCTGGTCTTCCCCGCGCTGTTCTTCCCGGGCGAGGATCCGACGACCGCGCTGCTGGCCTCCTTCGCCACCTTCTCGATCGCGTTCTTCGCGCGCCCCCTGGGCGCGGTGGTCTTCGGCCATTTCGGCGACCGCGTGGGCCGCAAGGCGACGCTGGTGGCGGCGCTGCTGACCATGGGCATTTCGACCGTGATCATCGGCCTTCTGCCGACCTACAGCCAGATCGGCGTGCTGGCGCCGCTGCTGCTGGCGCTGTGCCGTTTCGGTCAGGGCTTCGGCCTTGGCGGCGAATGGGGCGGCGCGGTGCTGATCGCGACCGAGAACGCCCCTCCGGGCAAGCGCAGCTGGTACGGCATGTTCCCGCAGCTGGGCGCGCCTGTCGGGCTGTTCCTGTCCTCGGGGATGTTCCTGCTGCTGCTGACTTTCATGTCGCGCGAGGATCTGCTGGCATGGGGCTGGCGCGTGCCGTTCCTGTTCTCGATCGTGCTGATCGCGGTCGGCCTGTGGGTCCGCCTGTCGCTGGCCGAAACCAAGGCCTTCCAGAAGGCCATCGACAGCCATGACCGCGTGTCCGTGCCCTTCGTCGAGGTGTTCCGCAACCACAAGCGCAGCCTGTTCCTGGGCACCTTCGTCGCGCTTGCCACCTTCGTGCTGTTCTATATCGGCTCGGCCTATCTGCTGTCCTACAACGTCAAGGTGCTGGAGATGACCCTGCCCGAGGCGCTGGAGGTGCAGGTCTGGGGTGCCGTGGTCTTCGGCGCGCTGATCCCCTTCGCAGGCAAGATCGCCGACCGCTGGAGCCGGAGGAACCTGCTGATCCTGGTCACGATCCTGATCGGCGCGTTCTCGTTCGCGCTGGACCCGCTGCTGTCGGGCAGCCGGGCGGGCGTCTTCACCTTCGTCACCATCGGCATGGCGCTGATGGGCGTCACCTATGGCGTGATCGGCGCCGCGCTGGCCGCGCCCTTCCCGACGCATGTGCGCTATACCGGCTCGTCGCTGGCATTCAACTTTGCGGGCATCGTCGGCGCATCGCTGGCGCCCTATATCGCGACCTGGCTGCAGGCGACCTACGGGATGGCCTATGTCGGCTACTACGTCCTCGTGGCGGCCGTGATCTCGTTGATCTGCATCCTGGCCTCGGGCCGGAACGAGGTCTGACGAACGCGCGCCCTGCCGGTTCCGAACCGGCAGGGCGCATCCTTATTGGCCCGTCGCGGCAGCGGTCGGGCGCATCGCGCGGCTGCCGAAGAACAGCCCGGAGGCCGCCAGCGACGGCACCAGCAGTCCCATCGCCATCGGCATGGCAGACCCGCTGCCCCCAAGCGCCACCAGCAACGACACGGCAAACGCGATGGCGAACTGGATCGCGCCCAGCAGGGCCGAGCCGATCCCCGCACGGTCATGTGCGACCTCCATCGCCATGGACATGGCATTCGCCGACAGCAGCCCGACCATCCCGATCGCGATCCACAGCGGCACCACGAACAGCCACATCTGCGACGTTCCCGACATCGCGACCAGCACGGCAGACGCCGCGACGAAGACCGGCAGGCCCCGCGACAGGATGCGCGCGGGCGAATGCCTGCGCAGCAGGATCGTGTTCACGCGACCGAACACGACAAGCGCGGCGGCGATCAGCGCGAAGATCAGGCCGAAGGACAGCGTGTCCTGTCCGAACCGGCCCTGGAAGACGCCCGAGGATCCGGTGATGAAGGCGAACATCCCGCCCTGCACGAAGCCCGCGACCAGCGTCATCGACAGGAACGACCCCCGCGCCAGCAGGCGTGCCGCGCTGACGGCACCGTCACGGAACGGGCGGCGCTGACGCCCGGGCGCGGGCAGCGTCTCGGGCAGGACCAGCAGCGTCAGGACCAGCGCGACGGCACTGACCGCCGCCATCGCAACGAAGATCGAGCGCCAGCCGAATGCCTGAAGCAGCAGGCTGCCAAGGGTCGGCGACACGATCGGACCGACCGTCAGCAGCATGACCAGAACCGTCATCACCTGGGCCGCCTGCTGGCCGCTGTACAGATCCTTGACCACCGCGCGACCCACGACCATGCCCGCGCTGGCCCCGATCGCCTGAAGGAAGCGCAACGCGTTGAAGCTGGCGATATCGTCCATCATCGGCAGCAGGACCGAGGTCGCAAGGAACAGTACCGTCCCCGCCAGCAGCGGAAGCCTGCGCCCGAACCCGTCCGCCAGCGGTCCGATCAGCAACTGTCCGACGCACAGGCCAAGGAAGAAGATCGACAGCGACAGCTCGGCCCCCGCATGGTCGGTCGCCATCGAATCCGCCAGATCTCCGATGGCCGACAGGTACATGTCCGTCGCCAGTGGCGGAAACAGCGACAGCAGCCCCAGGGTTGCGGTTATCGCCGCCGCATGTTTCGAGGAGAGTTGGATTTGAGGCATGTGGCGTTCCTTGTCTCGCATAGTGGACTTCAGTCCATTTGCAATTAGTGGACGGCAGTCCATATATCAAGAAGGGCCAAGGCAGGAGGACAGGATGACCGAAAAGACTCGCAGAACGGGCCGCCCGCCCAATGCCGAGGCGGGCGAGGCGCTGAAGGCTGCCGCGCTGCGGCTGATCAGGGAACAGGGTTATGACGGCGTGTCCATCTCGGCCATCGCGACGGCTGCGGGGGTGGCGCGTCAGACGCTGTACAACCGTTGGGCCACCAAGGCCGACCTCGTCCTGGAAGCCGTCTTCGAGGAGACGGCAAGATACGCCGACAGACCGGCCCCCGATCCGCAGGCACCCGCCGCCGATCAGCTGCGGGTCTTCCTGACCGGCGTCTTCGCGCATCTGGGTCGCGACGGCGACACCCTGCGCGCCCTGATCGCCGCTGCCCAGCAGGACGCCTCGTTCGGCGAGGCCTTCCGCACCCGCTTCGTCCAACCGCGAGAGGAGATGGTGACCGAGATCCTGAGCCGCGCACGCGAGCGGGGCGAGCTGCCCGAAGGCCGGTCCCCCCGCCTGATGTCCGAATTCATCCACGGCGCGTTCTGGTACCGTCTGCTGAACGGCCAGCCCGTCGATGACGCGCTGGCGCAAGAAATCACGGACTCGGTCTTCGCCTGATCTCCGTCATCCGCATTTCGAGTGGCCGCAGGACGGGCAGGTCATGCAGCCCTCGACCATGCGCATGCCGAACTCTCCGCAGGCCGGGCATGCGGGACCGCGCGGTGCCTCGCCCACGGCCATCACCTCGGATTGCGGGTCGGATTTGAGGCCCAGCCCCTCGCCCGCAAGGAACCCCGTGGCGATCATGTGCTGTTCGATCACGCCGCCGATCGCGGCCAAGATCGAGGGGACATAGCGTCCCTTCATCCACGCGCCGCCGCGCGGATCGAAGACGGCCTTCAGCTCCTCGACGACGAAGCTGACATCGCCCCCGCGCCGGAACACCGCCGAGATCATGCGCGTCAGCGCGACGGTCCAGGCGTAATGCTCCATGTTCTTGGAATTGATGAACACCTCGAACGGGCGGCGGTGGCCGCCCTGCACGATGTCGTTGACCGTGATGTAGATCGCATGCGCCGAATCCGGCCATTTCAGCTTGTAGGTCGACCCTTCCAGCGCGGCGGGACGGTCCAGCGGCTCGGTCAGATAGACGACATCGGCACCCTGATCGGCCTCGGGGGCGGCCTCGGTCGTCTCGCTGACCGACAGGACGCTGCCGGTGACATCGTTCGGACGATAGGTGGTGCAGCCCTTGCAGCCCAGATCCCAGGCGGCAAGATAGACGTCCTTGAACGCCTCGAAATCGATATCCTTGGGGCAGTTGATCGTCTTGGAAATGCTGCTGTCCACCCATTCCTGCGCGGCTGCCTGCATGGCAACATGATCGCGCGGGGCCAGCGTCTGGGCGTTCACGAAGTAGTCCGGCAGGGGCGCGTCGCCCTTCAGGTCGCGCCACATCTGGACGGCGTAATCGACGACCTCCTCCTCGGTCCGGGTGCCGTCCTTCTGCAGGACCTTGCGCTTGTAGGCATAGGCGAAGACCGGCTCGATCCCCGAGCTGACATTCCCGGCATAGAGGCTGATCGTGCCCGTGGGCGCGATGCTGGTCAGAAGCGCGTTGCGGATGCCATGCGTGGCGATGGCGCCGCGAACGTCGGGATCCATCCGGGACATGAAGCCCGATTGCAGATAGGCATCCGCGTCGAACAGCGGAAACGCGCCCTTCTCCTTGGCCAGATCGACCGAGGCCAGATAGGCCGACCGCGCGATGGCCTTCATCCACACCCGCGTCTGCGCGACCGCATCCTCGGCGCCGTAACGCAGGCCCAGCATCAGCAGCGCATCGGCAAGGCCCGTGACGCCCAGCCCGATGCGGCGCTTGGCCTGCGCCTCGGCCGCCTGGCTGTCCAGCGGAAAGCGCGAGGCATCAACCACGTTGTCCATCATCCGCACCGCCGTCCGCACCAGGTCGTCCAGTGCCTCGGGGTCCAGCCGCGCGGCATCGGTGAAGGGATCGCGCACCAGCCGCGCAAGGTTCACCGACCCCAGCAGGCAGGCGCCATAGGGCGGCAGGGGCTGTTCGCCGCAGGGATTGGTGGCCGCGATGGTTTCGGCATAATGCAGGTTGTTGGCCTTGTTGATCCGGTCGATGAAGATCACGCCGGGTTCCGCGTAATCATAGGTCGCCCGCATGATCCGGTTCCACAGGTCGCGCGCCTTCACGCTGCGGAAGGTCTGACCCTCGAACTTCAGATCCCAGTTGCCGCCGGACTTCACCGCCTCCATGAAGTCGTCGGTCACCAGCACGGACAGGTTGAACATGCGCAGGCGGGCGCTGTCCTGCTTGGCCTCGATGAAGCTTTCGATATCGGGGTGGTCGCAGCGCATCGTGGCCATCATCGCGCCGCGCCTGCTGCCCGCCGACATGATCGTGCGGCACATCGCATCCCAGACATCCATGAAGGACAGCGGCCCCGAGGCATCCGCCGCCACGCCCTTGACCAGCGCCCCGCGCGGCCGGATCGTCGAGAAGTCGTAGCCGATGCCCCCGCCCTGCTGCATGGTCAGCGCGGCCTCCTTCAGCATGTCGAAGATGCCGCCCATGCTGTCGGGAATGGTGCCCATGACGAAGCAGTTGAACAAGGTCACCGTGCGCCCGGTGCCAGCCCCCGCAAGGATGCGACCGGCGGGCAGGAACTTGAAATCCGCAAGCGCGCCGTAGAACTTCTCCTCCCACGCGGCGGGGTCGGCTTCGACCCGCGCAAGGTCGCGGGCCACGCGCCGCCAGCTGTCCTCGACCCCCGCATCGACAGGCTGCCCCTCGGCATCCTTCATCCGGTATTTCATATCCCAGATCTGTTCGGCGATTGGGGCGGCAAAACGGGTCATCGGACGTTCCTTTGTGGCAGCAGGGACGGAAAACACGATATGCAGTATGTCGGATCGCGCTAGGTCAGCACCGCCCGAGCGCTTCGGTCAAGCCCTTCCTGATCGCCGCTTCTGATTTTGCTGCCAAAGTTTTTCGCGTCTCGGCGCGGATCGGCAGAGGCGCGTGCAGGCGCACGGTCACGCGGCCCTGATGGCGCACCGACAGCACCGCCAGAAGATGCGAGCCAAGCTCCATATCCGCCCACCAGCCATAGAATCGGGGATCCTGCCCCGCGGGCGCGTGATAGGTCGCGCTGATCGGCTGGATCGCCAGACCCTGCGGCAGCCCCGGATCGAGGAAGCCCTGGAACAGCGTCGGCTTGAAGGGCAGCACCCGCCGCCCGTCGGTCGAGGTGCCCTCGGGGAAGAACAGAAGCCGGTGGCCGGCCCGGATGCGCGCGGCGAATTCCTCGGCCTGCTGGCGCGCAAGCCTGGGATCGCGGGTCACGAAATGCGTGTTCGTCACGCGGGTCAGGATGTTGATGCCCGGCCAGCCCGCGACCTCGGACTTGCTGACGAAGAAGACCGGCATCGCCGCGTTGAAGACGAGGATGTCGAGCCAGCTGGAATGGTTCGCCACGACCGCCCCGGGGCCCTGCATGGGCACGCCCTCGCGCTGCCAGCCGATGCCCATGACCCACAGGACCAGGCGGCAGACGATCTGCACATGCGGTCCGGTCCATGGACGGCGGGGGCCGTGGAACAGCCGCTCGACCAAGCGCAGGGGCAGGATCAGCAGGACGCCGATCAGCAGCATCAGGATGGCGGGAACCCCGCGCCGCAGAACGCGCAGCCAGTCGCGCGGGCCGCGCGGACGGCGCAGCGCGATCGGCTCGGCCTCGCGCCAGGTCACGGGTGTCATGTCGCCTGCTGCCAGCGGCTTTCGTAGAACTGGCGGTGCTTGGCCGACATGGCCGCCGTGTCCATCAGCAGGAACACGTCGGTCGTGTTGAACTCGTGGTCGATGAAGGCCCCCTCGCCCACCTGACCGCCAAGCCGCAGATACGCCTTGATGAGCGCGGGCATCGCGACCATCGCCTCGCGGCGGTCGATGTCCTCGGGCGCGATCAGGTCCATCCGCTGGAAGCCGGCATCGCGGGCGCGCGGGCGCAGATCCTCGGGGGCAAGGTGCTTGTGGTGCAGCCAGCTGAGCGAGGGCGCAAGCATCTGCGCATCGGTGCCGTGAAAGCTGGCAACGCCGAACAGGATCTCGATCCCGTGGTCCAGCACGTAATCGGCCAGCGCGTTCCACATGATGAACATGCCCGATCCGCCGCGATACTCGGGATGGACGCAGGACCGGCCCAGTTCCAGCAGGGGCCGCCCGCAATCGCGCAGGGGCTGCAGATCGTATTCGCCGTCGCAATAGAAGCGCCCGAAGCCCGCGGCACGATCGCCCGGCAGCAGGCGATAGACGCCGACCACGTGGTCCAGCGCCTCGGCGTCGCGGCGTGTGTCGATCAGGCAAAGATGATCGACGACATCGTCGAACTCGTCCTTTTCCAGACGGGCGTCGTGATCGACCAGGGGACCGGTGCCGCCAAGTTCTTCTATGAACACCTGATAGCGCAGCCTTTGCGCGGCCATCAGGTCCTGCGGGTCCTTGGCGATGCGGATCTGGAAGAAGCTGGTATCGACGCGGTTCACGGGGCCTCGGGCAGTCGGTCTGGGTTGGGCACTGTCTAGGTGCGGGGCGTCATCATTGCAACATCGCAGGTCCGGGCGATGCGCGTTAACAAAGTTTTGCTTGCCATGTGCAACCTGGGGTTGCAATCTGCATCAATGATAACAGCAACTTACGCGCCGTCGAAGCGCAGGATTTCCAATGCCACATGACGGCCGTCCAGGACGCGCTTGCCTGCCTCGGTGAAATTCACCGTGATGCGGTCCCCGATGCGGGACTGTACCTGCCCCTCGCCCCATTCGGGTGCGTCGGGGTGACGTACGATCATTCCGGGTTCGAGGATCTCGTTCAAGGCAACCGCTCCGCTTGGTTCAGCAGAGGTTAATCGAACATGTCCCAGGTGACAACGCCGCCCCGGGGGGGCGATCTTGCCGCACTTCTCGGATCGCGGCTGTGCCACGACCTCGTATCTCCGCTTGGCGCCATCGGGAACGGGGTGGAGCTGCTGGAGATGTCGCCCGACTTTCCGGGCATCGCCAAGGCACCCGAGATCCAGCTCATCGCCGAGGCCGTCGCATCCGCCCGTTCGCGGATCCAAGCCTTCCGCATGGCCTTCGGCACCGCGCAGGACGATCAACGCGTCTCGCGGCCCGAACTGCAGAAGCTGGTGGACGGCATGTCGGCGCATGGCCGCATGAAGATCCAGCTGGAGGCCGAGGGCGATTTCCCCCGCACGCAGGTCCGGCTGGTGATGCTGGCCCTTCTGTGCCTTGAGACGACGATGCCGTGGGGCGGGCGCGTGCTGGTCATCCGCAACGCGCCGGGCTGGCGGCTTGTCGCGGAATGCGAACGGGCGCGGCTGGACGGCGATCTGTGGGCGTGGCTGTCGCAGGGCAAGGGCCGCGAGGCCGCCCCGTCCGAGGTGCAGTTCCCGCTGCTGGCCGATGCGCTGCGCGGTCGCGACCTGACGGCCGAGTTCGACGAAACCGGGGGCGAGATCGCGTTCTGACCCGCCCCCGCGCTGTCACGTCCGGATGGTGCCGTCGCCGGTGACCAGGTACTTGAAGCTGGTCAGCTGCTCGGCACCAACGGGGCCGCGGGCATGCATCTTGCCCGTCGCGATCCCGATCTCGGCGCCCATCCCGAACTCGCCCCCATCCGCGAACTGGGTCGAGGCGTTGCGCATCAGGATCGCGCTGTCGAGACCCGCGAAGAAGCGGGCGGCGGTGGCGTCATCCTCGGTCAGGATGGATTCGGTGTGCTGGCTGCCGAAGCGCCGGATATGCGCGATGGCCTGATCCACGCCGTCCACCGGCTTGGCGGCGATGATCATGTCGAGGAATTCCTTGCCGAAATCCTCGTCCCCTGCGGCGACCGTGCCGGGGGTCTCGGCGAGCTCGTCGGCTGCCCGCACCTCGACCCCTGCCTCGATCAGGTCGCGCAGGATCGCATCGCCATGCGCGGCAAGGAAGGCACGGTCGATCAGCAGGCACTCGGCCGCGCCGCAGATGCCCGTGCGCCGCGTCTTGGCGTTCACGACCACGCGCCGCGCCTTCTCCGGATCGGCGGCGGCATCGACATAGATGTGGCAGATCCCTTCCAGATGCGCGAAGACCGGCACGCGGGCTTCGGCCTGGACCAGCCCGACCAGCCCCTTGCCGCCGCGCGGAATGATCACGTCGATCAGCCCCTGCGCGCCCAGCATCGCCGAAACCGCAGCGCGGTCGCGGGTCGGCACCATCTGCACGGACGCCTCGGGCAGGCCGGCAGCGCGGAGGCCCTGAACCATGCACGCGTGGATCGCCGCACTGCTGTGCAGGCTCTCGCTGCCGCCGCGCAGGATCACGGCGTTGCCGGATTTCAGCGCCAGCGCCGCCGCGTCCGCGGTGACGTTCGGACGGCTTTCATAGATCACGCCGATGACTCCGATGGGCGTGCGCACGCGCTGGATATGCAGACCGTTCGGGCGGTCCCATTCCGCGATGACCTGCCCCACCGGATCGTCCTGGGCCGCAACCTCGCGCAGCGATGCGGCGATCGCGTCGATCCGCGCATCGTCCAGCCGCAGGCGGTCCAGCATCGCATCGCTGAGCCCCTTCCGGCGGGCGAATTCAAGGTCCTGTTCGTTTGCGGTGATGACATCCGCCTTGCCCGCGACCAGCGCGTCGGCGGCGGCGTTCAGCGCCTTCGTCTTCTGCGGTGCTGGGGCCTGCGCAAGCTCGATTGCGGCCATGCGGGCCGCTTCGCCCAAGGTCACGATCAATTGCTGCGCGTCGGATGTGGTCATCGTCATTCCCCAGTTGCAAGATCGACCGGTCGGCCCGGTCGGGCACCCTTCTAGCGTCGTCCTTCGGACGATGCGAGGGTCATTTCCACTGGAGGGAAGGGATGGAATGGCGCGGTTGACGGGGCTCGAACCCGCGACCCCCGGCGTGACAGGCCGGTACTCTAACCAACTGAGCTACAACCGCGCAATCCATGGCGACTGATGAGTTGTGGCGCGGTTGACGGGGCTCGAACCCGCGACCCCCGGCGTGACAGGCCGGTACTCTAACCAACTGAGCTACAACCGCCCAACTCATCCCCCAGCCGTTCGCCTGCTGGGGTGAGGCGGGGTTTACGCACAGCCATCGTCGCCGTCAATAGCCCATGCGACATTTTTGAGAAGAAAACGCAGAAACTTTCAAATCGGCTTTCGAAACCCAGCAATCGCAGGGGGTTACGACATATCGGCCTGCGGGGATTCAGGGATCTCGGCCAGCCGGTCCGAGGGTTGCGCGATGAATGCGCGAACCTGGCCATCGGGCTGCTGCTGGAATGCAAGCTTCGACAGGGGCAGCACCGCCTTGCGTTCGCCAAGCCCCAGGAAACCGCCAAACCCGATGGTCGCCGTCCCCTCCGAGGGGTTCAGCCGCTCGACATGCCCCACCTCGACATCATCGGCCGAGATGACGGCCATCCCCTCGATCCCTGCGGCCATCGCCGCGCTCAGATCCACGAGCACGTTGTCCTGGCGCAGCGCGACAGAGTTCACCTCGGACGTGGCGACAAGCGTTGCGGGGGCGTTCTCGAACGGGGCCTGCTGGGCGAAACCGATGCCTGCGGGCAGGATTGCGGTCAGGGCGACAAAAATGGGTCGAACGGTCATCACGTGGTCCTTCCGATGGGGGCGCCAAAGCTGGTGACGGGTCACAACCCCCTTGGCGCGGCTTTGTTCCCATGCCCGCTCGGATGGCTGATGCGCCCGCCGCAGACCGGTTCGGGAACATTGGTCGTCATCGGCCCCGAGATCGGCAACCCCTTTAGCACGCGCACCGCCAGCCACCCGAAGGCCTGCGCCTCGAGCATGTCGCCGTCCAGGCCGACAGCCTCGACCGGCATCACATCGGGCGCAAGCTTGGCGGACAGCGCCTGCATGATCGCGCGATTGTGCCGCCCGCCCCCGCAGACCAGCACCGAGCCTGGCGCTTCGGGCAGCCATTCCATCCCCGCCCGGACGGCGCTTGCCAGCGCATCGACCAGCGTCGCGGCGGCATCGGCATCGGACAGCGGCGCGACCGCATACGACAGCGCGGTAAAGCGGTCGCGGTCAAGCGATTTCGGCGGCGGCCGCCGGAAGAACGGATCGGCCAGAAAGTCACGGACGATGGCCTCATTCACGCGACCGGACAGCGCCAGCGCGCCGCCCTCGTCCCGCGACATGCGCAGGCGCGCGCGCAGAAGGTCGTTGATCGGCGCATTGGCAGGGCCCGTGTCGAAGGCAAGGCAGGCCCCCTCGGCCTCGGGGGCGGGCAGCCGCGTATCGACCCAGCTGATATTGCCGACCCCGCCGAGGTTCAGGAAGGCGACCGGCCCGCGTTCCAGCAGCCCCTGCCCGACGGCCCAATCCGCGCAGGCCCAGTGGAAGAACGGCACCAGCGGCGCACCCTCGCCGCCGCGGCGCACGTCCTCGGTGCGGAAATCCCAGACGACGGGGCGACCTGTCATCTGCGCAAGCCGCGCGCCGGACCCCGCCTGATGCGTGCCGCGCCCGCCCGGATCATGCGCGAAGGTCTGCCCGTGATAGCCCAGAAGCTGCGCCTCGGGGAAATCGGCGGCAAGTTCCGCATGCGCCGCCTCGGACAGGGCCGCGCCTTCGGCCACGCCCTCATCGCCATGCCACTTGCCCAGAAGCGAATGCAGCAGGCCGGATTCGTTGTCGCCATAGGCGCGGAACCCGCTGCGGCCAAAGCCCTCGATCCGGCGGCCATCCGTGCGGATCAGCGCCGCGTCCACCCCGTCGAGCGAGGTTCCCGACATCATTCCAAGGGCCGTGATCATCGCGCCTTCCCCTTTTATCGCCGCACCTGTATATCGCCCCGCAATAGAAGGATGAAGCCCATGACCTACCTGCCCAAATCCGACTTCCTGCGCATCATGTCCGAGCGCGGCTATCTGGCCGACTGCACGGATTACGAGGCGTTGGACAAGGCTTTGCTCCAGGGACCGGTCACGGCCTATATCGGCTATGACGCGACGGCGGCCAGCCTGCATGTCGGCCACCTGCTGAACATCATGATGCTGCGCTGGTTCCAGAAGACCGGCAACAAGCCGATCACCCTGATGGGCGGCGGCACCACGAAGGTCGGCGATCCGTCCTTCCGGTCCGAGGAACGTCCCCTGCTGGACGATGCCGCGATCCAGTCGAATATCGACCGCCTGCAGACCGTCTTCGCGCAGTACCTGCATTACGGCGATGACGGCGCGCTGATGCTGAACAATGCCGAATGGCTGGACGGTCTGAACTATCTGACCTTCCTGCGTGATATCGGCCGGCATTTCAGCGTGAACCGCATGCTGTCCTTCGAATCGGTGAAATCGCGCCTGGACCGCGAACAGTCGCTGAGCTTCCTCGAATTCAACTACATGATCCTGCAGGCCTACGACTTCCTGGAGCTGAACCGCCGCTATGGCTGCCAGCTGCAGATGGGCGGCTCGGACCAGTGGGGCAACATCGTGAACGGGATCGACCTGACCCGCCGCGTGGACGACCGTACCATCTGGGGGCTGACCTCGCCGCTGCTGTCCACCTCGGACGGGCGCAAGATGGGCAAGTCGGCGGGCGGCGCGGTCTGGCTGTCCTCGGACATGCTGTCGCCCTATGAGTTCTGGCAGTTCTGGCGCAACACGACCGATGCCGATGTGGGGCGGTTCCTCAAGCTCTATACCGAGCTGCCGGTCGACGAGTGCGAGCGTCTGGGCAAGCTGGAAGGGTCCGAGATCAACGAGGCCAAGGTCCTGCTGGCCAACGAGGTGACCACCCTGCTGCACGGCGCGGATGCCGCCGCCTCGGCCATGGAGACCGCGCGCAAGGTCTTCGAGGAAGGCGGCGCGGGCGGCGACCTGCAGGTCGCGACCCTGCCCGCCGACACGCAGGACGGGCTGAGCATCGTGCAGGCGCTGGTCCAGTCGGGCATCGTCGGCAGCGGCAAGGAGGCCAAGCGCCTGATCGCCGAAGGCGGGCTGCGCGCCGACAACGAGGCCGTGACCGATCCGCAGCTGGCGCTGTCGCGCGATGCGATGGCGGCGGGGATCAAGATCTCGGTCGGGAAGAAGAAGCACCGGATGCTGAAACTGGCCTGAGCCAGACGCAAGGCTGCCATGCAACCGCCCTGACGTAGCGTCGGGGCGGTTTATCTTTGATCGGCGGGTCAATATATGCCCCGCCGTGGGAGGGATGGACCCGAACCCGGAGATTGAAGATGTCGAAAGACGACAAGACCACCAGCATCGCCGCACGCAAGCGCAGCCTGGAAGCCGACGCAGTGCTGGACCAGATGTACGGCTATTTCACGCGCGAGGACGAATCGCGCAAGGTCGTCAGCGAATTCGACGCGCAGAAGGCCGCCTGAGCCACCGCGTCACACGCCGATCACGGGGCCCTGCGGGGCCCCTTCTCATGCGGCCTTGTCGACCGCGATCCGCGCCATCTGCAGGATCGCATCCCGGTCCGAGGCCACCGCGATGAAGCGCGCATTGTGGCAGAACCGCGCGCCCTTCACGCCCGAAGCTTGCTCCAGCGCCTCGTCGGTCAGGCCAGCCCATTCGGCGGGCAGATCGGCACGCAGTCCGAAGCCGTCATCGTCGACGCGGATGCCCGTCAGCGCCCAGTCGCCGCCGTCGCGGGGATGGACGACGAACAGCAGGTGATCCGCCCCCGACGCCACGATGGCCGAGCGGTAGGGCATGCCCATCGGCAGTTCCAGCACGCGCCCCTGCCCCGCCTGCGCGATCGCCTGCCGCACGACGCCGTCAGCACGCCGGCGCGACGCCTTGCGCGCGATCGCGGCCTCGACGAAGGCGCGGGCGATGACCAGCGCCCGATCGAAGGCGCGATCGTCGGCACCGGGCGCCGGGTCGTCGAAGACCGGTTTCAGGCTCTCGAGCAGCATCGGCAGCGTAAGGCCCGACAGCGGCCCCGCCACGGCAGGGCTGACCGCGCCATTGTCCAGAAGGTCGATGGGCAGCACGAAGTCCTGGTCGAAGGCGCGGTGGATATCCTCGATATCGGCATCGGGCACGTCCAGCGCCCGCAGGTAGTCGCGTCCGAAATGCCGCCAGACCAGCCCGAACGAGCTGAACGGCTGCCCGTCGTCACGCAGCGGCGCATCCTTCTGGTGGTGATCGAAGATCCCCCGCCCGGCGTCATAGTCGCGCCCGACATCGTAGATCACGCGCCCCTCGGCCGGGGTGATCCATTCCGACGCGCGGGTGCGCTTCAATTCGGCATCGGGATGCAGGCGTGTCAGCACGACCGAGGACAGAAGCTCGTCCGCGTGGAAGCCGCCGTTATGGGTCACGAGATATTGGATGGTCATCGGCGTAATCCGTCAATTGGAACGACCGCCCAAGGGGGCGGCCATCATGGTCTGCGTCTGCTGGGCGGGCGGATTGTGGCTTCGAGCATAGTTTGTCCCGAAGGTAGCGATTTACACCATAACTACAATGATCATCAATGACCGCCGATCAAAGGCTTTGCAGCCTCGTAGCAAATATCTGTCTGCGCGTCAGTTCTGCTGACGAAAAACGGCCCGCTTTCGCAGGCTTTTCGGCAAAGATAACCACAAAGGCGCCGGAGCTCTAGGCTCCAGACTCATTGATGGTCACAGCCAGAACATGACGGTGGCAGCGAGAGCGACGGCGGAGAGGAAGACCTTTGGGCATCTATCGTAA